>JBIITJ010000011.1:0-50023 GCA_044340535.1 Rhodoglobus sp. | reverse complement strand
CACGAGCTCCCGGCAGGCCATCGCGACAAACGACAGGAGCATGCCGCTGAACGCGCCGTAGTACTTCACGAGCACGTCGCCGGCCAGGCCCGCCTCCTGGAAAGCCCGCATGCTGACCTCCACCAGGGCAAGTTCACCCGGGCCGACCGGGCGTGAGTCCGCGAGGCGCGCGCCGATCGCCGGGTGCGCCACAAAGGTGTCGAGCGTCGAGGAGGCCATGGCGTGCAGCACGTCACGCCAGTCCGCTCCGACGGGAAGGGACTGGGCGACGTCATCCATCAGTCGGTCGATAAGGGCCGACATCAGTTGGGCCTTGTTGCGGAAGTGCCGGTAGACCGCCGTCGGGTCGGCACCGAGTTCGTTTCCGAGCGCGCGGAAACCCACCTCCTGGGCGCCGGGGCGAGCCGCGATGCGCAGCGCTGCATCCACGATCAGAGGCCGGTCGAGGCGCCCGTACCAGCTTGTGTCTCGGCTCACCGCTTCATTCTCGCCGGATCCGGCCGCGAGCGCTGCACCCCCGGAGGGGGGCTGCCGTCGAATCTCGAGATGTCACTAGCGTTGACGAGTCGGCGCGGGGGCGTCGGCACGATACGAGAAAGAGCAACGACCATGACCATTGCAGCACCACGCCGTTCGGGGACGCGTCGCTCGCGATTTCTCGCGGCACTGAGCGCCGTCGTCCTCTTGGCGGCAATCCCCTTCGCTGGGACGCTCGCCGCAGCCGCTGGCGTGCCTACCGGGTACCTGGGCGCCAGCGACGACGCCGCCACCTTCGACAACAACAGCGGGGACCGCACTCTCGACCTGATGACGGATGGCGTGGCCTACAGCGACACCATCAGCGGCCCGCAGTTCATTCCCAATATGGCTTGGTGCTGGAGCATTGACAGCGGCAGCCTGCCTGGCGGGATCTCGATGAGCACCCCGAGCAACCAGTGCGCCCCGTACGCGACATTCTCGGGAACCCCCGAGCCCGGGGACTTCGAGTTCACGGTACGGTTGGCAGACTCCGCCAACGAGACCGTCTACTACCTCGCGTTCTCCGGGGCGATCGAATCGGCCAAGTCGCCGACAGTGACCACGCTCACCGCGCCGACCGTGGCCCCGTACGACAGCATCCCGTTGTCGGCGACCGTCGACGGCAATCCCGTGGTTGGCTCGCCGCCCTCCGGAACGGTCGAGTTCTACGCCGACGGAACGACGTTGCTCGGCTCGGGCGTCATCACGGACGGTGTTGCGACCGCAACCGGCGACCTGAGCCTCTCCGCCATCGGGCAGGCGGTCGTCGTCACCGCCAAGTATCTCGGCGACGACGCTTACAAGACCTCGACCTCGACCGGCTCAAGCACGCTCATCTACGCACCGACGGTCAGCGGCATGGTGCTGTGGAACGGCGAACTCGTCGAGGACGCCGTGGTCGAGCTCTTCGAGGCCTCCGATGTGGATCGCGAGGTCGCCATCGACACCGCGATGACCCTGGCCAACGGCGCGTTCACGCTGAGCCCCGGCGCGATCACGACCAGCGGAGCGGCCACCGCCGAGTACTTCCTCCAGGTCACATACCCCGACTCCACCGTGCTGTACTACGCAACCGGCGAGTGGAACGTCACAGACCTCGATGACGCCACCCAGGTCGGCCCGAGCAACTGGGATGAGGCGGTCACGATCGAGCGCCGCACAGCGCCCGTCTGGGATGACAGCACCCTCGCGACCCCACGGGTTGGAGGCGCATACTCCGATGCCGTGTCGGCGACGAGCCAGAACGCCGTCACCTACAGCGTCGACGCCGGCGACCTGCCCGCCGGGCTCAGCCTCGACGCGGCAACCGGCGCAATCACGGGCGAGCCCGACGCCTGCTCCGACGGGCAGACTCCCTTCCCGTTCCGCGGGATGTCGCTGCCCAGCTGCGACTACGACTTCACCATCAAAGCCGACAACGGGTACGGCTCGGTGAGCAAGCAGTTCACCGGCACCCTGCTGCCCGCGGGTGTCGGCCCAACCTGGGAGGATGACGAGCTCGTTGACTTCCAGGTTGGCGTCGCGGTCGATGACAGCGTGCTCGCGGAGGGTGACCCGACCATCGTCTACTCCGTCAGCGGCGGAACATTGCCGGCAGGACTGACCCTCGATTCATCGACGGGCGCGCTCACCGGCACACCGACCACGGCCGGGCCATACGAGTTCACCATCACCGCAGAAAATGACTTCGGCAGCATCACCGCCGACTTCGAAGGGGACGTCGCCGCGGCCCCGGTGCTGAACCTGGTGCTCGACTTCGCGGCCGGCACGTCTATCGAAGACGCGGCCTCCACGATTTCGGCTGACGGGCTGCAGGTCGGCTCGACCTACACCCTGACGATGTTCTCGACCCCGCGTGTGCTCTACACCGGGACGATCGGCGGCTCGGGCGGATTCACCTGGGTGGTCTCCCTGCCCGCCGACACCCCGGCCGGGTCACACCGTCTCCTGCTGACCGGTATCGCCGCTGACGGCACGCCGATGAGCGCAGAGGCCTGGTTCAGCCTGCGCGCGGACGGCACCATCGGCGCAATCTCATACAGCGGGCCGATCAGCGGTCTGGCCGTGACGGGAGTCGAGGTGATGCCCACCGTCTTCGGGGCGATAATGCTGCTCCTGCTGGGGATTGGCGCGGTCACGGTCGCCCGCCGCCGAAACGCATAGCCCCCGCGGGCACCGGGTCAATCGTTCCCGGTGCCCGCGGCGAGTGCCGAGGTCACGACCGACTTGGGGTGCTGGAAAACGACGGATGATGTCGTGAACTCATCGTCCTCTTCGCTGTAGCGCCCCTGCACCCCGGCCTCGACGATCCTCCAGGGGCGAGCGTTGGAGGGCGAGTTGGTCATGCCGTTATCGGGCACGAACTGGCGGTAGTCGTAGTCGAGGCTGTAGCTGGCGGCGAGGCGCATCGACCGGGTGTCGACGGCGATCTGCTCCGCGTCGAGGTCGAGCTGGAGCATCCTGAAGAATCCGGTCGCGCGCTCACCGGTGTGGGTGCGGAACTCCTGGTAGTCGGCGAGCAGTTCGACAACCGTGTGGCCGGGGATGCCGCCCGCGTTCTCGGTGACCAGTTGACCGAGCCCGTGGAAGTGGCCCGAGAGCACCGCCACCACGTTGCGGTTCGGGCCGATCACCCTGTCCCACAACTGCTGGCCGCGCGACAGCCAGCGCGAGTTCGTGGACCGCATTGCAGACACTTCGAGCGTCTTCGGCATCACGTGCTCGTGCGTCGACACGATCACGTTGTGGTCGGGGTGGGCGGCAACGATCCGCTCGGCCCAGGCAATATCCGCCTCGTCGTAGGCGTACGGCAGCGAGAGCATCAGGAAGCGGGAGCCTTCGTGCTCGAAGGTGGAGAAGCTGGCACTGTTGTCGTCCTCGGCAATCGAGCCGCCGTACCAGGCGGTGCCCTCGTATCGGCTCGGCGGAAAGTACTCGTTGAACAGTGAGTCGTCGATGCCGCGCTTATTGTCGTGGTTGCCGGGCAGCACGCTGTTGGGTACCCCCGCCTCATCGAGGATCGACTGGATCGCGGATGCCCGCTCGAACTCGACCCGCGCCCGATCTTCGCCCTGGTTGGGGTCGACCCAGTTCTGGATGAGGTCGCCTGTGTGGCTCGCGAACTCGATCTTGCGCCCCTCGGCGTTGTCGGCGACCCAGCTGGTGAGCTGCGCATACACCTCGGGGTAGCTCTCGGAGAGGTACTGCGTGTCGGTGATGTGGGTGATCGCGAAGTCGTAGTCGTCGGGGTCTTCGAGGGCTCCGTCGCGCACGGTCGACAGGGTGGGGATCGTGCGCGGACCGTCCTGCACGAGCACCGTGACCGTGCCGCCCTGGATGTCGCCTGCCGTGAGCTTCCCCGACAGCACGAGACCCTCGCCCACCCCTGCCTGCAGCAACCGCCACCCGTCGTCGCCCCACACGGAGAACTGCAGCTCGTTGCGGGAGGTGGTTGAACCACTCCAGCTCACCGGATCGCCAGCCGCGAGGCCCGCCGCGTCGAGCACGAAGCGGTGGTACGGGTAGCCGTAGGCCTCGTCGCTCGCGGGGGCGGGGGCCGAGGCATCCAGTGCCGTCTCGGCCTGCCCTGCACGCTCCAGCAACGGGGCGCCGTCGGTGACGCCAGACCAGGCTTCCAGGATCACGGCGGGGGCGCTCGCCAGCCTGCGATGCGCGGAGCCCTGCCGCACCGGCGAATCGAGGACGGCGGGCGCAGGGCTCACCACTCGCTCGGTCGGGTCAGACCAGGGCACCTCGTCGATCACGCCGGGGGTCTGCTGCCGGGCGACGAAGTCGTCGGCGTTCGAGCCCGTGAACCGGGTGCGCTGGAACGTCTCGCCGAGAAGCCGGTCGGGCTGGTAGGTGGTCAGCGCCATCCCGAGGGTGCAGGGGCTCGGCGTCACGTTGCTTGAGTCCATCTCGTTCGCCGCGAACACCCCGACGCTGTCGATGCGGCGACCCCGGGCATCCGCCAGCCAGACGCCGGTACCCAGGAAGTTGAGGGATGTCGCATAGCTCGCGTCAGCCTCGGCGGCGGCCTCCGTGCCTTCGCGCGCGCCGAGGAACACCTCACCCGGCTCGAGCGTGGTGCCCTCCGGCACCGTGAACTGCAGCTCGGGGCTGCGCTGGCCGGTGACCTCGCAGCGCCGCACCGTCCAGCCGCCGATGTCGACGGCTTCGGCGCCGTAGTTACCGAGCTCGATGAAGTTGCGCTGCACGCTGCCCGCTGGCATCCCCTCGGTCGTCGGGTCGGTGGCGAGCTCGCTGAAGGCGACGGCCGGGGAGTCCGGATACTCGAACGCCAGGTCGAACAGGCTCGTGTCGACGGTGCGGTTGCTCGCCCCCGGAGTGCGCTCGGCGATGACGAACCCGGCGCTCGTGCGCTGGTACGACTCGGCGGAGACGGGGTCGAGCACGGCGGGCAGCTTCTCGTCGCCCTCCTGGCAGGCGCTGTCGCCGTAGTGCGAAACGGCTACCCGGTCGACGAGCTGGCCCTCGGCGGAGCGCACGAGGACCCCGAACTCAACGTTCCCCAACGACCCGGCCAGGCGGGCATCCGACTCCCCCGTGAACCCGCTACCCGCGGCCACCCAGCGCTGCCCGGGGTCGAGCATGGTGCCCGACGGGACCGTCACCTCGAGAGTGTTGGTGCGCAGGCGACCGCCCGCGGTGCAGCGGTACAGCTGCCAGCCGCCGATGTCTTCGGCACGGGTGCCCTGGTTGACCAGCTCAACGAAGTCGTCGGTGTTGCCCGACGGCCCGGCGCCCGCGAGCTCTGAGATCAGCACGCCGCTGGATGCCCGGCTCGGCGCCGAGCTGCGGTTCTGTGCGCCGAGGGTGGCGGGCGCTGCGACGAAGCTCGTCGGCGAGACCCGCTGCCAACTCTCCCCCGCAGCGAAGTCGAGGCTGTTGGCCAGGTTGCGCCCCACGGTGCACTCACTCTGCGTCGGCCAGGGTTCGTTGGGGTAGACACCGACGGCGTCGGCGAGCCGGGCATCCGGCGACTGCAGGTACAGGCCGAAACCGGTAATCGCGAACGGCTGGGTGATGTGGGCGTCGCCCTCCATACCGACCTTCGAGACGGTGAAGATCTCCCCGGGCTCCAGGATCACCCCGGTGAGGTCGGCTTCGGTGCGACCGAGGTTGCTGCGGAGGCCCTGCGCACTGCACCGGAACACCTGCCAGCCGGTGAGGTCGACGGCCTCGTCACCCCAGTTGCGCAGCTCGAAGAAGCTCTCGGTGTCTGAATCAGGGCCGCCGTTGGCCAGTTCATTGATCAGGATGCTCGCCTGCGGCGCCGCGGCAGCCGCTGTGGCGGGAACGAGCACTCCGCCGATCGCGAGAACAGGAACGAACAGGAGAGCAAGCGGGGCCCGGAACACGCGGCAACCATCCCGCCCGCACGTGAACGACACCCAACTACCGGGGGCGTGTCGGGTGAACAGCGTTACACGCGCGTCACATCGATGGGGTTGACTCGACCCACTATGGATCTGATTACCGTCACCGGCGTGCGGGTTCCGAGCAGCCGTGCGGAGCTCAGGCTCGCCCCCGGCGAGCGCGTGCTGGGCGGGGGCACCTGGTTGTACTCCGAGCCGCAGCCGGAGCTGCGCACTCTTGTCGACCTCACGGCGATGGGCTGGAAACCGGTCACGCGCAGCAATGACACCCTCGTGATCGCCGCGACCTGCCCCGTCGCGACCCTCCGCGACCTGCCCGACTCACCACTGTTCCGGCAGTGCGCCGACTCGCTGCTGGCCTCGTGGAAGATCCAGAACATCGCCACTGTCGGCGGCAACATCGCCACCGCCCTCCCCGCAGGCCCGATGACCTCACTCGCGGCGGCCCTCGACGGCACCGCCGTGATCTGGACGGCGGACACCGAACGCCGGATGCCCGTCGCCGAGTTCGTCACGGGCATCCGCAGCACGGCCCTCGCACCAGGCGAACTGCTGCGCGCGGTCGAGCTGCCGCTGGCCTCCCTGCACCGCACGGCGTTCCGGCGGATCGCGCTCTCGCCGCTCGGCCGCACGGGGACATTGGTGATCGGGCGTCGGGATGCCTCGGGGCTGACCATCATCACGGTGACAGGCGGCACCACCCGCCCGCAGCAACTCCGGTTCCCGGCGCTGCCCACCGCCGCCCAGGTGGAGGCGGCCGTCGACGGCATCGACGCCTGGTTCACGGATGCGCACGGCGGCGCCGACTGGCGGCACGCGATGAGCCGTCGTTTCGCCCTCGAGATCCTGGAGGAGCTGTCGTGAGGTTCGAGATCAACGGCACACCCGCCGAGGTCGAGCCGCGACCCGGCCAGGTGCTGCGCACCCTGCTGCGCGACCTCGACCACTTCGAGGTGAAGAAGGGCTGCGACGCGGGTGACTGCGGCGCGTGCTCCGTGCTGCTCGACGGCACGCCGGTCCACTCCTGCCTGGTGCCCGTGCACCGGCTGGACGGGGCGCAGGTGACGACGGTGGCGGGCCTCGGGAGCGTCGAGCAGCCGCATCCCGTGCAGGAGGCCTTCGCGAGGGCCAGCGGGTTCCAGTGCGGTTTCTGCACCGCGGGCATGGTGGTGACGGCCGCCGGGTTCCCCGAGCACGAGGCCTCCGACCTGCCGCGGTTGCTGAAAGGTAACCTGTGCCGCTGCACCGGGTACCGGGCGATCGGCGACGCGATCTGCGGGGTCGCCAACACCGAGGTCGCCCCCAGCGGCGATGCGGCAGGCCGCTCGGTCGCCCCGCCCGCCGCAATGCGCGTGGTCACGGGCACCGAGCCGTACACACTCGACACCCGCACCACGGGGCTCGCGCACCTCGCCGTGCTCGGCAGCCCGCACCCGCACGCGCGCATCCTCTCGATCGACACCTCCGCGGCGCTCGCCCTCGACGGCGTGCACGCGGTGCTCACCCACCTCGACTCGCCCGCGGTGTCGTTCTCCACGGGCCGGCACGAGAGCCGCACCGACGACCCCGACGACACCCTCGTGTTCGACACCGTCCTGCGGTTCCGAGGCCAGCGGGTGGCGGCGGTCGTCGCCGACACGGTGCGCATCGCCCAGCTCGCACTCGACGCGATCACGGTGGAGTACGAGGTGCTGCCCGCGGTCTTCGATCCTGCGATCGCGCGCGAACCCGGTGCACCCTTGCTGCACGGCGACAAGGGCCCCGAGTCGCGCATCGCAGCACCAGAACGCAACACGGTTGCCGAGTTCCACGGCGAGCTGGGCGACGTCGATGCCGCTGTTCGGGATGCCCGTGCCGGCGGTGGCGCCGTCGTGAGCGGCACCTGGCGCACCCAGCGCGTGTCCCACGCGGCGCTCGAGACCCACGCCACCCGCGGCTGGCTCGACGCCGAGGGCCGCTTGGTGCTGCGCACCTCGAGCCAGGTGCCGTTCCTGGTGCGTGACGAAATCGCCCACATCTTCTCCCTCGACCCGGCGCGCGTGCGGGTGTTCACGGCGCGGGTCGGCGGCGGCTTCGGCGGCAAGCAGGAACTCCTGACCGAAGACCTCGTGACCCTCGCGGTACTCACGACCGGCCGCGCGGTGCAGTACGAGTTCACCCGCGAGGACGAGTTCACGATCGCCCCCACCCGGCACCCCATGACCGTGTCGGTGACGGTTGCCGCCTCCGCCGACGGCACGCTCACGGCCCTCGCCGTCGACGAACTGATGGACACGGGGGCATACGGAAACCACGGCGTCGGGGTGATGTTCCACTCGATCCACGAGTCGGTGGAGGTGTACCGCTGCGCCAATAAGCGTGTCGACGCCCAGTCCGTGTACACGAACAACCTGCCGTCGGGCGCGTTCCGCGGTTACGGCCTCGGGCAGGTGATCTTCGCGATCGAGTCGGCGATGGATGACCTCGCCCGCGAACTCGGAATCGACCCCTTCGAGTTCCGCCGCCGCAACGTCATCGTGCCGGGCGACGACTTTGTGGTGACGGATGCCGAGGCGCAGAGTGACCTGTCGATGGCCAGTTACGGCCTCGACCAGTGCCTCGACCTGGCGGAGGGCGCGCTCGACCTGTCGCGCACGGGGCCGGAGGGTTGGCCGACCGGCACCGGGATGGCACTCGCGATGATCGCGACGATCGCGCCGCGCGGGCACTTTGCCACGGCCTCAGTTACCGTGCTGCCCGACGGGTTCTTCGAGATCGCGGTGGGCACCGCCGAGTTCGGCAACGGCACCACCACCGTGCACACCCAGCTGGTGGCATCCGCTCTCGGCACGACGGTCGACCGCATCCACATCCGGCAGTCCGACACCGACGTGACCAGCTACGACACGGGCGCGTTCGGCTCGGCAGGCGTTGTCGTCGCGGGCAAGGCCCTGCACGCCGCGGCGACCGAACTGGCCGGGCTCATCGAGTCGCAGGGCCTGGTGCCGGGGCTGAGCGTGACGGCGAGCCACGACGGCTCGCCCCGTAGCGTGTCGTTTAATGTGCACGCCTTCCGGGTGGCGGTGAATCCGGGCACCGGTGAGGTGGCCATCCTGCAGTCGATCCAGGCCGCCGACGCGGGCACCGTGCTGAACCCGGAGCAGTTGCGCGGCCAGGTCGAGGGCGGCACCGCGCAGGCAATCGGCACGGCCCTGTTCGAGGAGATGATGCTCGACGACTCCGGCCAGGTGCTCACGAGGGCGTTCCGGAACTACCACATCCCCCAGTTCGCCGACCTTCCGGTGACGGAGGTGCTGTTCGCCGAGACGCACGACCCGCTCGGGCCGCTCGGGGCTAAGTCGATGAGCGAGGCACCCTACAACCCGGTGGCGCCGGCCCTCGCGAATGCGATCCGGGATGCCCTGGGCCGCCGCCCCTACGAGCTGCCGATGTCGCGCGACCGGTTGTGGCGGTTGGCGCAGTCCTAGGGCTGCTTTCTTGACGGTGGCGCCTTCTTGACGGTGGCGCGCCGGACAATGCCGACATGGCCCATCACTGGCGTGCGAGCGACGGACTGGTCCGCGTCTCGGCGGGCGAGTGGCGCCTGTGGGACCGCGGGCGGCTCGTCGGCACCATCCAATATGGCTCGGCGGGTGGGCGACCCGCTTTCCGCGGGGTGATCCGGCGTGGGGAGCTGGAGCAGGTGATCGGCTACTCGGCGTCGCTCGAGCAGGCCTGCACCGACTTCTGGAACTGGGATGTTCGCTTCGGCGGCAGTTACTACGCCGCCGACCCGCCCGCACCCTGAGTGCCCCTCGCCCTTCGCGGTTCGCCCTTCGACCTTCAGTCGGCATTCGGCATTCGGCATTCGGCAACGCGCTGGGCGCGCTCAGTCCTCCTTCCGCCTCCTTTTCGTGCCCCCTCGTCCGCCGGGTCCCCCTCCCCGAGGCTGGCACCCCTCTCTCGATCCCTCCCACTCTGCAGGACGCAGGGTGTCTCGTCCTGCAGAGTGGGAGGAGCCCGGACCCTGAAGCGTAAGGCGTCCGTCTCGGTCTGGGTCTCGGTCTGGGTCCCGGGCCGGGATGAGGGCGGATCGGGGGCGCGGGTCGGGGCGCGGGCCCGGCGATAATGGAGGCATCCCCAGAGAAAGGCGCACATGACCGACACGTTTGACCTGGTCGTACGCGCGGCATCCGCGCTGGTCGGGGGCGAGTTTCGGCCCGTCGAGCTGGGGATCAGCGAGGGGCGCATCGCGGCGATCTCCGACGGCCCACTCGATGGTGCCGAGGTCATCACGCTGGCCGACGATGAAGTGCTGCTCCCCGGCGTCGTCGACAGCCACGTGCACGTCAACGAGCCCGGCCGCACGGAGTGGGAAGGGTTTGCCAGCGCAACCCGCGCGGCGGCCGCTGGCGGGGTGACCACGATCATCGACATGCCGCTCAACAGCATCCCGGCGACCACCTCGGTTGAGGCCCTCGAGGCCAAGAAAGCCGTTGCCACCGTGAGCGTCGACACGGGGTTCTGGGGTGGGGCAGTGCCCGAGAACCTCGGCAGCCTCGCGCCGCTGCACGAGGCCGGGGTCTTCGGCTTCAAAGCCTTCCTCGCCCCCTCCGGCGTCGACGAGTTCGGGCATCTCGACGCCCAGCAGTTGGAGGCAGCGCTCGACGAGATCGCCGCGCTCGGAAGCCTGCTGATCGTGCATGCCGAAGACCCGGGAGTGCTCGCCGCCCACGAGAACCAGGGCGGCACCGACTACCACCGTTTCGTCGAGTCCCGCCCCCACGAAGCCGAGGTCACCGCGATCGAGCGCGTGATCACGGGGGTTCGTCGAACCGGCGCCCGCGCTCACATCCTGCACCTGTCGAGCGCCGCAGCCCTCCCCGCCCTCCGCGCCGCGCGCGCCGAAGGCCTGCCGATCACCGTCGAGACCTGCCCGCACTACCTCACCATCGCCGAAGAGCAGGTGCCTGACGGGGCCACCCAGTTCAAGTGCTGCCCGCCCATCCGCGACGACGCGAACCGCGACCTGCTGTGGGCAGCGCTCCTCGACGGCGACATCGACATCGTCGTGACCGACCACTCCCCCGCGACGGTTGAGCTCAAGACGAAGGGCAACGGCGACTTCCAGGCGGCCTGGGGCGGCATTGCGGGGCTGCAGCTGGGGCTCTCCGCGGTGTGGACTGAGGCGGCGAGCCGAGGCATCCCGCTGGCGTCGGTGCTGGAGTGGATGTCCCGAGGCCCGGCCGACCTCGTGGGTCTGCCCCACAAGGGCCGCATCGAGGTCGGCGCGGATGCCGACCTCATCGCCTTCGCACCGGACGAACGATTCACGGTGCACAAGGAAGACCTGCTGCACAAGAACCCGGTCAGCGCCTACGACGGGCGCGAACTGCGCGGCGTCGTGCGCCGCGCCTGGGTGCGGGGCGCGACCCCCGGCAACGGCGAGCTGCTGGCCCGGTAACACCGCCGAAACCCCGCCCTGCGAGAATCAGGGCATGGCAATAATCATGGGCGACAACCAGTACGGCAAGGCCGAGAACCGCGTCGTGCGCATCTACCGCGACAGCGCACGGCACGAGATCCGCGACCTCAACGTAACGACGGCGATGCGCGGGCCGTTCGCCCCCGCCTACCTCGAGGGTGACCAGCGCAACGTGCTGCCCACCGACACGCAGAAGAACACGGCATTCGCCTACGCGAAGTCGGTCGGCATCGACTCGATCGAGAACTACGGGCTCGCACTCGCCCGCCACTTCGTCTCCGACGTCGAACCCGTCGAAGGCGCCCGGGTCGAGATCGAAGAGTTCGCCTGGGAGCGGGTGGTCATCGACGGTGTCGAACACGACCACACCTGGACTCGTGCGGGCCGCGAAGTGCGCACCGCGGCGATCACCGTCGACGCGACCGGCGAGTATGTCATCGGCGGGTTCAAAGACCTGGTCATCCTGAAATCCACCGGCTCGGAGTTCGCCGGCTTCCTCGTCGACGAGTACACGACCCTCGAAGAGACCCACGACCGGGTGATGGCCACATCGCTCGTCGCCCGCTGGCGGTTCGGAACCACCGATGTCGACTGGAACGCGGTGTACCCACAGGTCAAGGCGATCATGGTGCGCGAGTTCGCGACCCTGCAGTCGCTCGCGCTGCAGCAGACGCTCTGGCACATGGGCAGCGCCGTGCTCGAGGCGATCCCGGAGATCGTCGAGATCAGGCTCGCCGCGCCCAATAAGCACCACTTCGTCGTCGACCTCTCGCCGTTCGGGCTCGACAACCCCGGCGAAGTCTTCATCGCGGCGGACCGCCCGTACGGGCTCATCGAGGCGCAGGTGCTGCGGGATGACACCCCTCCCGCCCACGACGCGTGGCGCTTCTCTGCCGGCCTCGCGTGAGCTTGCCCAGCATGAGCGCAACAGCGACCGACGCCCACTGGCTGGCGCGCAGCATCGAGTTGGCCGTCGAGAACGTTGCCGCCGGCGGGGGGCCATTCGGTGCCGTCATCGTGCGCGATGGCGATCTGCTGGCCGAGGGCCAGAACCGGGTCACCGCGACGCTCGACCCCACTGCGCACGCCGAAGTGGTGGCCATCCGGGCCGCATGCCAGGCCGTCGGCGACTTCTCGCTGGCGGGGGCGACGCTGTACACCTCCTGCGAGCCGTGCCCGCTGTGCTTGTCGGCCGCGCTGTGGGCGCGGGTTGACCGGGTCGTGTTCGCTGCCGACCGGCACGATGCGGCGCGCGGCGGCTTCGACGATCGCGAGTTCTACGAGCTCTTCGCCCGTGACCGCAGCACGTGGGACGTTCGCATCGACGCCGTTAGGCCGGAGAACGCCGTGGCCCCGTTCGACGCCTGGCTTGCCCACGAGGGGCGCACGGACTACTAGGTGCAGCCGGGAAACCGGTGGCTCGGGCCACCCGTACCTGCCACACACCTGGTTCGGACCGCTGCGAATATCCCGTTCAGCAGCGGTCCGAGCCGAGGTGAGGTGTGGCCGCGAATCCCCCGATCAGCGGTCCCTCGAGAAGAATCCTGCCATGCACTGGGAATCCCGCTTTGGGCATGGCGCAGGCCCCGGGCATCCGCTACTGTTTGCGGCGCTCAGCTCCCGCGATAGGTGGAATAGGCGAACGGGCTCAGCAGCAGGGGCACGTGGTAGTGCGCTGTCGTTTCCGTGATGACGAAGTCGATGGTCACCCGGGGGAAGAAGGCGTCCCGTCCGGTGTCGGCGAAGTACGCGCCGACCTGGAACTCGAGGCGGTAGTCGCCCGCGGGCAGGGCATCCGGGCCGAGCGCCCCCACCCGGCCGTCGGCATCCGTCTCACCCACCGCGATGAGCTCGCCCGTTGGACCACTCAACGCGACCGCGATTCCGGCCGCGGGTGTGCCGAGGGCGTTGTCGAGAACGTGCGTGGTGATGTGGCTCATGGCTCCCCCAGTAGTTTCTCCAGCCGCAACAGGGCGATGTCGCGCAGCTGCTCCCCGACCACGAGTAGCTCGGTGTCGTCGTCAAGCTGCAAACGCCGCTCGAGCTCGGCAAGAATCTCCGCGCGGGTGCGGCCGGCGGCCCTGATGATGAACACCCGGCCGAAGCGCTGCTCGTATGCGGCATTGCCTGCGGCGAGTTCCTCGGCCAGTTCCGTCGACTCACCCTGCTCGGAGCGGCTCAGCTGCTGGGAGGCCCCATCGCCCTTCGGCTTCTCGCCGATGCGCGGGTGGTGCGCGATGGCCTGGTCGATTTCGTCGGGTGCGAGCGGTGTCGCCTCGGTGTAGGCGACCAGCAGGAGCTCCTCGAGGGTGTCGAACGGGGCGCGGGACGCGACGTCCTCCACCCAGCGCGGCACCGCGAGGCTCGTCATCAGGTGCTCGCGGAGGGTGGCGTCGGTGATGTCGATCATTGTGGGTATAACAGTACCCATGGCCGATATCACCGGGATCGTGCTCGCCGCCGGCGCGGGCACGCGCGCGGGCGGGCCGAAAGCGCTGCTCCGGATGCCCGGGGGCACGCCCTGGATCGAGCGGGCCACCACCGCCCTCCTCGGCGGCGGATGCAGCCGGGTCATCGTCGTGCTGGGGGCGCAGGCCACCCTCGCCCGCGACCTCGTGCCCGACGACGAACGTGTCACAAACGTCGTGGCCATGGAGTGGGAGGCCGGGCTCTCGGAGTCACTCCGCACGGGCCTCTCCGCCGCCACCGGTGACGCCGCACTCATCACCCTGGTCGACCTGCCCGGGATGCCCGTGCCGGTCGTGGAGCGCGTCCTGGATGGCGAGGGCCCGCTGCGGCAGGCCGTCTTCGGCGGCACGCCGGGGCATCCCGTCTATATCGCGGCAGAACACTGGGTAGCGGTCGCGGCAAGCCTCAGCGGGGATCGCGGCGCGCGGGAGTACCTGCTCGCCCACGGGGTCACCGAGGTCGAGTGCGGTGACCTCTGGGACGGTCGCGACCGCGACTTAGGCTGACTGGTCGGCCGACGCTGCGAGCGCCAGCACGGCAGCTTCGTAGGCGTCGAGCGCCGCCTCGACGTCGACGAGGCGCACCGACTCGTCGGGGTGGTGGCTGACCCCGCCCTTGCAGCGCAGGAACAGCATCGCGATCGGCGTCACGGCGACCACGGCCATGCCGTCGTGGCCGGCGCGGCTCCAGAACGCCATCGGGGTGTCGTCGCCGGTCGACCGGATGCCCGCCTCAATGCCCGCACGCAGGTCGAGGTCACACACCACCGCGTCAGCGCGGTAAAACTCGTGGTGGTCGAACTGGAGCCCCCGGCGCGCAGCGATCGATTCCGCCGCCTCGAACATGAGGCGCAGGGCGTTGTCACGGTCCTCGTCGAACTCGGCGCGCAGGTCGAGGCTGAACTCGACGCGGCCCGGGATGACGTTCACCCCGCCCGGCAGCACCTCGACCTTGCCGACCGTGCCGATCACGCCGAGCTCCCGTGAGAGCCGCTCGATCTCGACGACCACCTCGCTCGCGCCCACCAGGGCGTCGCGGCGGCGGTCGAACGGGGTGCCGCCGGCATGGCCCGCTTTGCCGGTCATCGTGAGTTCGAAGCGTCGCGCGCCCGCGATCGAGGTGACGACGGCGAGGTGTCGGTCGGCATCCTCCAGGATGGGGCCCTGCTCGATGTGCGCCTCGAGGTAGCCGACCAGCTGCTCGGGGCGGCGGAACGCGCCGGGCAGCCGCGCGGGGTCGAGACCGAAGTCCTGGAACGCCTCGAACAGGGTGATGCCCTCGTCGTCGGTGAGGTTCCACCAGTCGTCATCCCAGGTGCCGGCGAGCGCGCGGGAGCCGAGCAAAGCCGTGCCGAACCGTGTGCCCTCCTCGTCGGAGAACGCGACGACCTCGACGGCAAAGGGCAACTCTGTACCCGCGAGCCTCTTGACGACGGCGATCGCGAGCAGCACCCCGAGCATCCCGTCGTATCGGCCCGCGTCGGGGACGGTGTCGATGTGCGAACCGAGCAGCAGGGCAGGGAGCCCCGGCTCGCGGCCCTCGAGTCGACCGCACTGGTTACCCGCGGCATCCTGCCAGGTGGACATGCCCGCCTCGGTCATCCACTGGGCGACGAGGTCGTTGGCGGCCCGGTGCTCGGGCGAGAGGTGCACGCGCACAAGCTTCTCGGGGTCGCTGGAGAGCGCCGCGAGTTCGTCGCAGCGGTCAAGCAGGAGGCGGGCTTCAGCCATAGAAGTCAATCGCCGCCCCCACGCCGCTGCCCGCCGTCACGGTGACCCCGCCGCGGCGCAGCACCTGCTCGAGGGCCGCAAGGGTGGTCAGCACGGCGTCACGCCGGGTGTTGTAGCCCATGGTGCCGATGCGCCACACCTTGCCCGCGAGCGGGCCGAACGAGGTGCCAATCTCGATGCCGAAGTCGTCGAGCATCGCCCGCCGCGCGCCGTCGCCATCGATGCCGTCGGGGATATGTACACCGACGACGTTGTTCATGCGCACCGACTGGTCACCGAACAACCGGAGCCCGAGGGCCGTCAATCCCGCCACCATCGCAGAGCCGTGCAGGCGGTGCCGATCGACGGCGTTGTCCATGCCCTCCTCGACGAGCAAGCGCGCGCACTCGCGGGCGCCGTACAGCATGCTCGTCGCCTCGGTGTGGTGGTTGAGGCGTTTCGGTCCCCAGTAGTCGAGGATCTGGCTCAGGTCGAAGTAGTTGCTGCGAATGGGGGTCGCGCTGACCTCGTCGCCGGCAGAACGGATGCCCGCTTCGATCGATTTGCGGGAGTTGATGACATCCACTGCCGCAGGCGACAAAGTGATCGGCGAACTGCCGGAGGGACCAGCGAGGCATTTCTGCAGGCCGGAAGTCACGGCATCCAGGCCCCAGGCGTCGGTCTCGAAGGTGTTGCCCGCGAGCGAGGCGGTCGTGTCGCTGTAGAACAGTACGCCGTGCCTGGCGCAAATCTCCCCGAGTTCGTCCAGCGGCTGGGCGACCGTCGTCGAGGTGTCACCGTGCACGATGGCCAGCAGCTTCGGCGAGTGCTCGACGATCGCCGCCTCAATCTCGGCGGGGGTGAAGACGGTGCCCCACTCCCGCTCGATAACCCGAACATCGGCCTGGCAGCGCTCGGCGATCTCGCGCAAGAGGTGCCCGAAGCGGCCGAAGACCGGCACGAGCACGACATCGCCGGGTTCGACGAGGCTCACCACGGCCGCTTCAATTCCCGCACGGCTGGTGCCGTCGATGAGAAGGGTCGCCTCGTTGGCGGTACGGAACACCTGCCGGTACAGCGCCATCGTCTCGTTCATGTAGCCGGTCATCGCGGGGTCGTACTGGCCGACCAGTTGCGCCGACATCGCCCGCAGCACGCGGGGGTCGGCATTGATGGGGCCGGGGCCCATCAGCAGGCGCGGGGGCGGGTTGATCGGCTCGCTCATACACCCATCGTAGGGATGCGGCGGCACGAGAATTATTCGCTACCCTGACGGGGTGGGCTTCTCGCTACCCGGGCTTCTCGTCGGCCTCGCAGTGCTTCTCCCCAACATGCTCCTGCTGCTGTTTCCTCCCGCGACCGGGATTCCCACCCTGCGCGCCCTGCCTCTCGTGCTGACAATGCTGGAGAGGGCCGGGCAGGTGGGCTGCCTCGCGCTCGTGACGTTCTCGGGGGCGGCTGACCCCGACCTGTGGCTTGCCGCCACACTCCTCTGTATCGCCGCGTATTGGGCACTGTGGGTCCGGTACCTCGTCCGCGGTCGACAGTTCACGGCGCTGTTCGCCCCGCTGGGCTGGCTTCCCATTCCGATGGCCGTCTTCCCCGTTGCCGCCTTCGCCTTTGCCGCCGCGTGGGCGCAGTCGGGCTGGCTTGCGCTCGCGGTGGGAGCGCTCTCAGTCGGTCACCTGGCAAACAGCTGGTTGATATACCGCGCGCTGTAATGTGTGCCCATGAACCCGATTGAAGTTGTTCGCAGCGACAGCGCCCGCGCTCGCGAACTTGAAGCCGAAGGGGGTCGGCTGGTCGCCGAATCCTGGGGTGCTCGATTGCGCATCGACGCGGGAACCACGGCCATGCTCGAGACGGCGATTACCCGCGCCGACGTCGAGCTCCGGGAGCTTGGCCCGGAATACGCAGTGGCGGTCCTCGAGCTCGAGACGGCGACGAACGACGATTACCCGGTCACCCCTGCCACACCACATCCGGTTCGCGATTTGCCCTGGGTCACGGCACTGTGGCGGGAGTCACGGCTGTTCGGCGCCCTCGACGGTGGGCGGCTCGTCGCCGTTGCGGCCCTCACGATTGAGGACGCCCACGGTGAAGTCGACTTCGCCTCCGTGCTCGCCGACTACCGCGGCCAGGGGGTGGGGGCGGCAGTCGTCGCGTTCGCCATCCTGGCGGCCGTTCGCGACGGGGCTCGCGGCTTCCGCACCGGCGGCGCCGCCGTCAACACGGCGAGCCTGCAGACCGCACGCGCCCTCGGTTTCACTATCGATGAACGGTGGCTCAGCTACGAACGGTGACGCTGCTCCACGAGCTGCTCGGCCAGTTCAATGAGGGCGAGGTCACTGTAGCGCGGGCCGACGAGGCACACGCCGGCAGGGGCATCCGTCAGCGCGCCTGGCTGGGGAACCCCCAGCACCGGGATGCTCAGTCCCGGCCGACCCGTGAGCCCCGCGATGCAGGTGAGGCGCAGGGTGCCCTGCCGCGTGCGCTCGATGAGCTCGGCGTCGGCAAAGACGGACGGGGCGACGGATGACGCGGCCGGCAGCACCAGCACGCGGTCGCCGAGCACCGCGTCGAGACGGGTTCGCGCCGCCTCGAGCGCACCGCGCGCTTCGTGCTCCTGCTCGGGAGTGACGGCTGCGGCGAGCGCAAAGCGGCCCGCGATGTCGTCGCCGAGCGCCCCGGGGTGGGACTCGATCCATGCCCCGTGCGTGGCCCAGGCTTCGGCCTGCTGCACCGTGCGGAACGTGAAGAACAGCTCGTCGATGTCACCGAGGTCGATGCCGCCCCAGGCCGGGTCGACGAAGGCCTCGAACGCGGCGCGCACGTCGGGCTCGACGTGGTCGAGTAGCGCTGGAGCAACCACGAAGTCGGCGGCGACCGCGCGTTGCGCCGCGGAGTCCAGGGTCGCCTCGGCGGCGGCGCGCATCGTTGTGGCGGAGCGGGTGATCCAGCCGACCGTGTCGAAGGTGGGTGCGAGCGGCAGGAGTCGTTCGACGCTGACCGCGCCGTGGGTACTCCGCAAACCCCAGAGCCCCTGGTAGGAGGCGGGCACGCGGATCGAACCCGCCGTATCGGTGCCGAGCCCGATCGAGACCTGCCCGAGCGCTACGGCCGACGCGGGACCGCTCGACGATCCGCCGGGCACGCCCCCGAGCACGGCAGGGTTCGGCGGGGTGCCGTAGTGCTCGTTGCGGCCCGCGATGCTGTACGCGAACTGGTCGGTCTGGGCGATCCCCGTCACGTCAGCGCCCGCCGCGAGCAGGGCCGCGACTGCGGGGGAGGTCCCCGTCGCGGGCTGCGCTTCCGCGAGGTAAGCCGGGATGCCCGCGCCGACCGGGTAGCCCTCGATGTCGTACAGGTCCTTGACCGCGACCGTCTCGCCCGAGAGCACGCCGGCGGCACCGCCCGCCACGAGCGGGGTGCCGACGAGTCGCCAGACCGTCGGGTTCACCGCGGGCACCGGCTGCGACACGTGCGCGGCGGCCACGCGCCAGCGGCCGTCCACACGCTGCCAGAGCTGCGTCTGCTGCCCGCGGCCGCCGGTGAGCGGTGCGGTCACCGCGATGACGAGCGCCGAGGCATCCCCCAGCCCCCGCACCTCGACGTGCAGGATTTCGCGCTTCGGCGCCCCGCCGCGACCCTTGCGGAACTCGCTGATCGCGTCGTGCCCGAGCAGGATGCCCGCGGCGTCGCCGCGCAGGGTGTCGAAGCCTGGCGCGAACAGCTCGTCCAACGCCGCCAGGTCGTTGGCCATGAGGGCGCGCTCGTACTCCCAGAACGCGGCCAGCAGGTCGGAGGTGGGCAGGTCACTCAAAGTCGGCCTTCCTGATACGCGCGTGCACGCCTTTGACCAGGTCGACGACCTGGGAGATATTGAAGTCGGTAGCGGCGCTCAGGTACGCGTAGGCGTGGGCGGCATCCATCCCGTAGCGGGCGCGCAGCAGGGCGATTGCGGCACGCACGCAGTCCTGCATGGCGAGGTCGAGGTCTTCGTCGAGCCCGGTCGGGACCAGGAACTCGCTGGTTTCGGCGAGCGGGCCCACGAGCATCCCAAACTCGGCGACGGCGTCTTCGTGTGCGATCACCTCGAAGCGCAGCGTGGCGCGCAACGATGCCTCCATGGCGGTGAGCGCGACTTCGCCATCACCCTGCGCGAAATGCGGGTCACCCACGTAGGCGAGTGCGCCCGCCACCTGCACGGGCAGGTAGAGCGAGGCGCCGACGGTGAGCAGGTTGATGTCGATATTGCCGCCGTGCCGGCCGGGCGGGACCGAGTGCGGGCGGCTGTTTCCGCTGACCGCGACACCCATGGTGCCGAGGAACGGCTTCAGCGGGAAGCGCACGCTGTGCTCGCCGCCGAGCACGCGGGGCATCGTGCCGTGGTCACCGTCGACGGCCGCGAAGACACTGACGGTGTGGTCGGCCTCCGGGTATTCGCCGGGCAGTGCGCCCCGCCCATGCCGGTTCGAGATGACCCCGTACGGCACCCGCGGGAGGGTCTCGAGCACGGTCATCCGGAGCAGGTCGCCGGGCCGCGCCCCGCGCACGTGGATGGGGCCGGTGATGACGTGCGGGCCGCCGTCGCCGCGGTCGTAGTCGGAGGCGGCGAGCGCGACGGCATCATCGAGTACCTCGTCAACGCCGAAGCCGCCGAAGAAAGCGCGCGGGTCACGGCCCTGGTCTTCGAGGATCCCCTCGTGGCTGATCGTGTCGATCGTGACCTCGGTGCCGGAGTCGATCGTCAGCACGGGGCTGTCCGTCTCGCACGGCAGGCGCCCCCAGAGCACGGCTGCAGGGTCAGCGGGCAGGTAGGTGGCGGAGCGCAGTGGTCCGTGGCCGGGCTGGAGGGCATCCATACTGTTTCACAGACTATCGACTTCGACCGCTGAGGGAGCCCAGTGATCGCCGCCCTGCGCCGCAACCCCGACCGCCTGCACCTGGCACTCATGCTCGCCCTCACCTTCTCGACCGGCGTGATCGACGCCGTCGGGTACCTGGGGCTCGACCGGGTGTTCACGGGCAACATGACCGGCAACGTCGTGATCCTCGGCATGGCGCTGACGGGCGCGGAGGACCTGCCCATTGCTGGGCCCATCATCGCCCTTGTCCTCTTCATGGTCGGGGCCGCCATTGCCGGGCGCGTGCTCAGGCCGGTCGCCGCCGGGTGGTCGGGCCGCTCGACGGTGCTGTTCACCGCTGTCGGCGTTGTGCTGCTCGCGTCCGCGGTCGTGATGCTGGCACTGGATGCCCCGGCAGAGCCGGTTAAGCTCGCCGTGACGGGAACCCTCGGCCTCGCCATGGGCCTGCAGGCGGGAGCCGCACGCCACATCGGCGTGAAGGATGTCACGACCGTCGTCGTCACCTCCACGATCGTGGGACTCGCCTTCGACTCGGTCTTCGGCGGGCGTCACCCCGGGCATCCGTGGCCGCGGCGGGTGCTGGCGATCGCGCTCATCGGTGTGGGTGCCACGGCCGGCGCACTGCTACTGCGGGTGAGCGTCGGGGTGGGCATTCTCGCGGCCGCCGCGATCACGCTGCTCGTCGCGTTGCTCGGGCATCTCGGCCGGCCCGGGCCGCGCTAGGCCTTCAGTCGGCGCTCCACGACTCCACGAGGCGCGCGACGTAGGGCGTGGCGGGGGCGCGCACGACCTCGCGGACCGTCCCGCGCTGGGTGGCCCGGCCCGCCTCGATCACGACCACGTCGTCGGCGAGCGCCGCGACATCGTCGAAACTGTGGGTGACCACGATCGTCGGCAGCCCGCTTCTCCGGAGAAACTGGCCGAGCTCCTCGCGGACTTCCGCGCGAACCTCGACATCGAGCGCGGCCAACGGCTCGTCCAGCAGCACAAGCTCCGGGGAAGTGGCCAGGGCACGGGCGAGGGCCACGCGCTGGGCCTGTCCGCCGGAGAGCCGAGCCGGCCGATGGGGCGCGAGGTCGGCGACGCCGAGACGAGTGAGCCAGTCCACGGCCCGCTGTCGTGCGGCTGCCACGGGCATCCCTTGCGCACGCGGTCCGAACGCGACGTTCTCGAGCACGCTCAGGTGCGGGAACAGCAGGTAGTCCTGGAAGACGTAGCCGATGCGGCGCTCCTCCACCTCGAGGCTCTCGATCGAGCGGCCGCCGAGCGTGATGGCGCCCTCGGCGGGCACGATTCCCGCGATCGCGCCGAGCACCGTGGACTTGCCCGCCCCGTTGGGGCCGAGAAGGGCGAGGGTACGGCCGGGGTGCACGGTGAGCTCCAGTTCGACACCGCGCTCGGCAACCCGCACGGTGGCCTTCAGCGTCATGAGGTCAACCCCGGCACCCAGCGGTCGCGCAGCGACACCAGCACCGCGACCGACACGAGCAGCAGCACGAGCGCCAGCGCGATGGCCGCGTCGGGGTTGCTCTGCAGCTGCAGGTAGGTGGCGATCGGCAGCGTCTGCGTCACCCCAGGGAAGCTGCCCGCGAACGTGATCGTCGCCCCGAACTCACCGAGCGCGCGGCAGAAGCACAGCAGGGCACCCGAGGCGATCCCGGGAGCGACGAGCGGCAGCGTGACCCGCCGGAAGACGGTCCAGCGCGAGGCACCGAGCGTCGCCGCCGCAACCTCGAACCGGCGATCGGATGCCCGCAGCGCCCCCTCGACGGCGAGCACGAGGAACGGCATCGCAACGAACACCTGGGCGATGACCACCGCCGCCGTGGAGAACGGGACCTGGAACGGCAGCACCTGCCCGATCAGCCCGCGCCGCCCGAGCAACAGCAGCAGCGCGACCCCGCCGACGACGGGCGGCAGCACGAGCGGCACCGTGACGAGGGCCCGCAGCAACCGCCGCGGCACGGCCGGCCACTGTGCCGAGCGCGCCAGGACGAGGGCGAGCGGGATGCCCAGCACGAGGCTCACCACGGTGGATGCCACCCCCGTCACCAGTGACAGGCCGAGCGCCGAGGCCACGGTGCTCTCGGCGAGCAGTGCCGGCAGCTCGGCCCAGGGCGCGCGCACCAGCAGTGCGACGAGCGGCAGCGCGAGCAGGGCGATCGCAAGGCCGGCGGGAATCCACAGCGCGGGCGCAAGGAAGCCCTTACGGCGCGCCAAAGCCCGCACCCCCCAGGATTCGCTGGCCCGCCGGCGAGAGCACGAACGCGACGAAGGCCGCCGCCGCCTCGCTGTCGCTGAGCGCGACGATCGGGTAGCGTCCGACCGCGAGCTCCGCCGCGGCGAACTCGATTCCTTCGACGGCGTCATCCGCCGAGATCACGTCGGTGCGGTACACGAGCCCCGCGTCGACCTCGCCGAGCTCGACCTTGGTGAGCACCGCCCGGACATCCTGTTCGTAGGTGTCGACGGAGGCCGTCACCCCGGCGGCCACCAGCACGGTTTCGGCCGCCGCGCCGCAGGGCACCTCCACCGCGCAGAGCGCCACCGCGAGTTCGGGCCGGGCGAGATCCGCGAGGCCTTCGACCGCGCCGGGGTTGCCCGGGGGCGTGGCAATCTCGAGGGTGTTGGTGGCGAACACGGTTGCCCCCTCAAGCCCGTCCATCGACTGCTCGTTCGCGGCGGCAAACACGTCAGCGGGTGCGCCGCCCTCGATCTGCGCGGCCAGCCCCGAACTCCCGCCGAAACTGAACACCACCTCGACGCCGGGGTGCTCGGCGGTGAAGGCCTCAGCCACCTCGGCGAACACCTCGGTCAGCGACGCCGCAGCAAACACCGTCACCGTGCCGCTACTCTCGTCCGCCGGGGCGGCGGCGCAACCTGCCAGGAGGAGCACGGCCGTACCGAGTGCAGCTGCCTTCACGGCAGCTCGACCACGACGGTGGTCGCTTTCACGCTCGCTGTCGCAAGAGTGCCGGGTGTCAAACCCAGCTCATCGGCGGCCTCCCGGCTCATGAGCGACACGATGCGGAACGGGCCTGCCTGCAGCTCGACCTGGGCCATCACGCCGTCTTTCGTGACGCGCGTGACGAGGCCGGTGAGCCGGTTGCGGGCCGAGGCCTTCGAGGTGGGGAACGCCTCCGCGAGCGCCGACACTGCAGCAAGCTCCTGCGCGAGGGCGGCCAGCTGTTCGCCCTTCACCATCGAGCGCCCGTTGGCCCCTGCAGTCAGCGTGAGCCGCCCGGCCTCAGCCCAGCGCCGCACCGTGTCATCGCTCACGCCGAGCAGCGCTGCGGCCTCCTTGACAGTGAATTCATTCCGCACCTGCGTCTGCATACGTCAATATAACCCGCATCTGCGACCGATGGGTAACTCCTCCACTGGCAGGTCAACCCGAGCTGACGCAGATGGCTGCCTGGGCGCGACTCAGGCAGCCATTCACGTCACCTCGCCGACCGGGTGGGAGGATTGGGGGCATGGATGAGCGCTACTCCCGCCAACTCGCGCTGCCGGGCTTCGGTGCACCGGCGCAGCAGCGTCTCGCGGAGGCCAGGGTGCTCGTCATTGGCGCCGGGGGGCTCGGCTCCACGGTCATCCCGTCCCTCGCGGCGGCCGGGGTCGGCACGATCGGCATCGTCGACGACGACCGGGTCGAGCTCAGCAACCTGCACCGCCAGCACATCCACGGCATGAGCGACCTCGGGCGCTCGAAGGCGGAGTCGGCGGCGTCCACCGTGCGGGAGTTGAACCCCGGGACGACGGTCATCCCGATCGAGTTCCGGCTCGCCTCGGCGACGGCGCTCGCCCTGTTCGCCGACTACGACCTCGTGGTCGACGGCAGCGACAACTTCCCCACGCGGTATCTGGCCAGCGACGCGGCCGAGCTCGCGGGCATCCCGCTGGTGTGGGGCGCCGTCTCTCAGTTTGGGGGCCAGGCGGGCGTGAGCTTCGGCACCACCTACCGTGACCTGTTCCCCACTCCCCCGCCGCCCGGCTCAGTGCTGTCGTGCGAGGTCGGCGGGGTGCTCCCGACGACGGTCGGCGTGATCGGCTCGATCATGGCGACGGAGGCGATCAAGTTGCTCACGGGAATCGGTGAACCTCTCATCGGCCGGGTAACGCTGTTCGACGCGCTGTCAGGTTCGTTCCGTGGGCTGGCGTACGAGCGCAACCCGGAGGCCGAGCCGGTGACGGAACTCATCGACTACGAGCTGTTCTGCGGGTATGCCGAGACCATGACCCCGGCCGAACTCGCCGCGCGCACCGACGACTTCACCCTGCTCGACGTGCGCGAACCGTGGGAGGCGGAGCTCGTCGCCCTGCCCGGCTCAATTCTCATGCCCCTCGGCCAGCTCGACCCCGCCGCCCTCGACCCGGCCAAACCCGTGGTCGTGTACTGCCACCACGGGGTCCGCTCAGCCCAGGCGCGGGCCGCACTCGCGGCAGCGGGCCTCACCGCCAGTCACCTCGCGGGCGGCATCGACGCGTGGGCTCGCGACCTCGACCCCACGATGCCCAGGTACTGATGACGACCGTCGAAGAGCACGCCGCCCACGTCGCCGAGTTGCTCGCGCTGTCCTGGCAGCTCGAGACGGTGCCCCTCGAGGAGGCTCTCGGCAGGGTCACCGCGGGCGCGATCGCGAGCCCCGTTGACCTGCCGCTGTTCCGCAACTCGCAGATGGACGGGTTCGCGGTGCGGTCGGGTGACCTCAGCCCCGGTGCCACGCTCGACATCAGCCAGGACATCCCGGCCCGGCCCATGCAGCCCCGGCCACTGGCCCCCGGCACTGCCGCGCGCATCATGACGGGGGCGGTCGTGCCCGAAGGGGCCGACGCAGTGGTCCCGGTGGAGTACACGACGGTGGCGGGCGGGATCGTGACCATCCACCGCCCGCGAAACCCGGGCGAGTTCGTTCGCGAGCGCGGCAGCGACCTGCGCGCGGGTGACGAGCTGCTGCCCGCGGGCCTGCGGCTGGCCTCGCGGCACCTCGCCGTGCTCGCCGCCGCGGGGCTCACCACGGTGCCGGTGCGCTCGCTCGTGCGCGTGGCAATCATCACGACCGGCTCCGAGTTGGTGCAGCCGGGCGAGCATCCCGTGCTCGGGCAGGTCTTCGACTCCAACGCCACGGCACTCGCAGCCGCCGTGCAGGCGGCCGGGGCCGTGGTGAGCAGCCGCAACCACGTCACCGACGATGTCGCCGCCATGACAGCCGCGCTGCAGGCGACGGATGCCCACCTCATCGTCACCTCGGGCGGCATTTCCATGGGTGACTACGAGGTGGTTCGCGAGACTCTCGAACCCCTCGGAGCCCGGGTCGGCCACGTGGCGATGCAGCCCGGCGGGCCGCAGGCGACCGCGGTGTTCGAGGGCACGCCGGTGCTGTGCTTCCCGGGCAACCCGGTGAGCACCCAGCTGTCGTTCGAGGTGTTCCTCGCGCCCCTGCTGCGCGAGGTTGCGGGGCTGCCGCCCGCGCGGCGCGAACGCCGGGTGATCACCACGGCGACCACCTCACCCGCGGGCAAGCGACAGTTCCTGCGCGGTCGCGCCGTCGGTGACAACCGGGTCGAGCTTGTTTCAGGCGCCGGCTCGCACCTGGTCGCGGGGCTCGCGGCCTCCGACCTACTGGTCGTGGTGCCTGAAGGGGTCACCGCGGTGCTCGCGGGGGATGACGTGGAAACATGGGCGCTATGACATCCCTCACCCACCTCGACGGCGACGGCCGCGCACGCATGGTTGATGTCGGCGACAAGGCCATCACGCGACGCTCGGCCACCGCGACGGGGAGCTTCGCGACGACGGCCGAGGTGGTCGCGCTCGTCGCCGCCGACGACCTCCCCAAGGCCGACGTGCTCGCGACCGCGCGCATCGCGGGAATCTCGGCCGCCAAGCGCACGAGCGAGTTGATCCCGCTGTGCCACCAGCTCGCGCTCAACTCGGTGACGGTCGACTTTACGCTCGACGAGACCTCGATCACGATCACCGCCACCGCGACGACCACGGGCAAAACGGGGGTCGAGATGGAGGCGCTCACGGCGGTGGCGATCGCAGGGCTCACCCTGCACGATATGACGAAGGCCGTCGATCCGTGGTCGGTGCTCGGCGACATCCGGCTTGTGGAGAAGACCGGCGGCAAGCTGCGCGCGCCCCTGCGACCCACCGCCGCGAACGTTGTCGTCGCCTCGACGGGCGCGGCCGCCGGCACCCGGGACGACACGACGGGGCCGCACATCGCCGCGTGGTTGCAGTCGAAGGGCTACGACGTCGAGCTGACGGTGGTCGCTGACCGGGATGTCTCGGCAGAACTGGCCCGGGTGGTGGCGGGCTCCCCCGCCGTCGTGATCACTACCGGCGGTACCGGCATGAGCCCCACGGACCAGACCCCCGAGGCAACGAAGCCGCTGCTCACCCGCGAGCTGCCGGGAGTTGCCGAGGCGATCCGGGCCCGCGGGCTGCCCAATACTCCCAAGGCGGCGCTCAGCCGGGGCCTTGCCGGAACCGCCGGCGACACGGTGATCGTGAACCTGCCGGGCTCGACGGGCGGCGTCAACGACGGGCTCGCCGTGCTCGACGAGCTACTCGAGCACCTCGTCGCGCAGGTCGCGGGTGGCGGGTCGCACGACTGAAGCCGGGCGCCCCCACACCATCACCGCGATGGCAAGCCCGACGAGCATAACCGCGCCGCCCAGCAGCTCGGTCAGCGTGGGCTCCTCGCCGACGACGAGCCACGCGGCGAGGATGCCGACGACGGGCACCAGCAGGGTGAACGGGACGACCGCACTCGTGGGGTACCGGGCCAGCAGCGTGTTCCAGATGCCGTAGCCGACGAGGGACGCGAACACTGCCGTGTAGAGGGTGCCGAGGATTGCCGCCCACGACAGGTGGGTAAGCGAATCGAACACCACGGCGGGGGTGTCGACAATGAGCGCGAGGGCGAAGCTCGGGATCGGCACCACCATGCCCGACCAGATCGCGAGCGACAGGCCGGAGGCCGCCTTCGCCCGCCGCGCGAACACGTTGCCGATCGACCAGGACAGGGCGCCGAGCAGGATAATCACGACCGGCAGCCACGGGGCGGTGGCGCTGTGCCCGACCACCACGACGGCGAGCCCCGCCATGCCCACGACGATGCCGATGAGCTGCTTGCGGGTGGGGCGCTCCCGCAGCAGCACCGCCGAGACGATGACTGTCAACACGATCTGGCTCTGCACCAGCAGGGATGCCAGGCCCGGGGGCATCCCGAGGTGCAGCGACAGGTATAGCAGCGCGAATTGGCCGAGGCTCAGGAAGGTGCCTATCAGAACAACGTTCCTCCAGCCAATGCCGGGCGGCTTGATGAAGAACGCAGCGAGGCTCACGAGCACGAACCGCAGGGCGAGGAACAGCAGCGGTGGCACCCCGTCGAGCCCGAGGTCGATCGCGAGGAAGTTGAGGCCCCAGATCACCGCCACGAGCAGCGCGAGCACAGTGTGGCGTGGGGTCATCAGGTAAGCCTGCCACGCGGGGATGACATGCTTGTGCCATGCAGGTTCTCGCCCTGGTCTCCGACACGGCACTGGATGCTGCCGCCATCGAGCGCGCCGTGCTCTCCGATGAGCACGGCGCGCTCGTGACCTTTCGCGGCATCGTCCGCAACCACGACCACGGCCTCGCGGTCACGGCGCTGGACTACGAGGCACACCCCGACGCGCAGTCCTTCCTGGAGGAGTGCTGCCGGGAGGTGGCGCAGCGCACCGGGCTGCCCGTGGCGGCCGCACACCGGGTCGGGTCACTCGTCGTCGGGGATACGGCGCTCGTGGCATCCGTCGCCGCCGCCCACCGCGCCGAAGCCTTCGCCGCCTGCGCAGAACTCGTCGAACTGATCAAGAAACGCGTGCCGATCTGGAAGCGCCAGCACCTCGCCGATGGTGTGACGGAGTGGGTCGGGTTGTAGCTGTCGGCGCCCCCGTTTCGCTACCCTGAACCATGAGCATCTTCACTCGTGGTTTCGCAGGCCGCGGCCGGGACAACAACCCCGACCTGCCGCCCGGCCAGTACCTGACCGAAGACTTCCCCGTGCTGTCTGCTGGACCGACACCGGATGTCCCCACCGAGTCCTGGCAGTTCTCGATCACCACCGAGACCGGTGCGGTGCACAGCTGGAACTGGGAACAGTTCATGGCGCTACCGATCGAAGAAGTGCACACCGACATCCACTGCGTCACGCGCTGGTCGAAGCTTGGCACCAGCTGGCGCGGGGTCTCGCTCGACACCCTGTTCGCCGAGGTCGAGACCGAGTACGACTACGTGATGGAGCACGCCTACGGCGGCTACACCACGAACATCCCCTACGAAGACCTGCGCGACGGCAAAGCCTGGATCGCCTTCGAGTTCGACGGCGAGCCGCTTGACCCCGAGCACGGCGGCCCGGCCCGGCTGCTCGTGCCGCACCTCTACTTCTGGAAGAGCGCCAAGTGGATCAGGGGGCTCACCATGATGAAGGACGACGACCCCGGCTTCTGGGAGCAGAACGGGTATCACATCTACGGCGACCCCTGGAAAGAACAGCGCTATTGGTAACTCCCCCACGGCCGGGGGGTTGGGTGGTGGGCACCGTGGCATCGGTGCGACCCGAGACCCCGACCGGGCGCAGCATCATGATCGACGTCCCCGAGTGGGCGGGCAACATTGCCGGCCAGCACGTGGATGTCAGGCTCACCGCTCCCGACGGCTACCAGGCGAGCCGCTCCTACTCGCTGGCCTCCTCGGGGCCCGGCCACCGGCTGGAGCTCGCCGTCGACCGGCTGCCTGATGGCGAGGTGTCACCGTATCTCGTTGACGACCTGCAGCCCGGCGACATGCTCGAACTGCGCGGGCCGCTCGGCGGGTGGTTCGTGTGGAGCCCCGAGCAGACCCAGCCCGTGCAACTGATCGCCGGCGGGTCTGGCGTAGTTCCGTTCATCGCGATGCTCCGGTCGCACGAGGCATCCGGCTCCACCGCCCCGATGCAGCTGCTGTACTCGGTGCGCACCCCCGAAGACCGCTTCTTCGCTGCAGAACTCGACGGCCTCGACGCCATCACCTACCGCTACACCCGGCGCACCCCCGACGGTTCTCCCGCCGGCCGGATCACGATGGATGTCCTCGCCGCCGCCACCCTGCCCGCCCCGTCGGCCGTGTTCGTGTGCGGCCCCACCGGGTTCGTCGAAACCGTCGCCACCTGGCTGGTGCAGCTCGGCCACGACCAGTCAGCCATCAAGACCGAAAGGTTCGGAGGCAAGTAGCCATGAATCATGTCGACGGCAACGCCCTCGCCGGCCCGCTCAGCGAACTGTTCCGGGATGACATGACCACGGCCTCGGGCCGGTGCGCGCACTGCGGCGACGTGTCGGTATTGGCAGAAGCCCTCGTGTACGACGCGGCCCCCGGCTGGTGTGCGCGCTGCCACGTGTGCGGCGACGTGCTGCTGACCTTCGTCCGCGCGGGCGACCGCCTCCGGCTCGACCTGCGCGGGCTCACCGCGATCGAGATAGGTTGACGTCATGAATCCAGCTCCCACCCACCCCGTCGGCACGCTCTTCGGAGTCCCCGTCGCCGATACCGCAGTGGGAGCGGGCGTCGGCGTGCTCGGCGTTCCCTTCGACATGGGCTACCACCCGACCCGCATCGGCGCACGCTCCGGTCCGGCCCACGTCCGCGCGCACTCCGCCCTCGTAGTCGAGCACCTCGACGGCTTCGGCATCCCGATCATCGACGAGCTCGGGGTCGTCGACCTCGGCGATATCGACGTGCTCCCCGGCAACGTCGAGTCGAGTTTCGCGGCAATCGAGTCCGCGGTCAGCGAGGTCGTGCAGGCGGGAGCCGTGCCCCTGACTTTCGGCGGCGACGGCGCAGTCACCCTCCCCCAGTTGAGGGCGCTCAAGAAGCACTTAGGCCGCGACTTTGCCATCCTGCACTTCGACGCCCACACCGACGCCTACGACGGCATCTACCCCTACGACTACAACAACGCGAACACGTTCATCCACTCGGTCACCGAGGGTCTCGCCGACCCCGCCGCCTCGCTGCACGTCGGCATGCGCGACACCGAGTACCGCGGCACGCCCGGCGTCATCGGTGTGGCGCGCGACCTCGGCTATGAGGTCATCGCGATGGACGAGCTGGTCGAGATCGGCATCCCCGCCCTCGTCGAGCGAATCCGCGCCAAGTTCGAGGGCGTGCCCGTCTACCTGTGCTGGGACATGGATGTCTTCGACCCCTCGGTCTCGCCCGGCGTGGTGACGCCCTCGTGGGGTGGCATCACGGCGCGCGAGGGCCTCGCGATCCTCCGCGGCATGCGGGGCATGGAGTTCGTCGCCGTCGACATCAACACGGTCAGCCCGCCACACGACGTCGCCGGCATCACCGGCAGCCTCGCCGCGCAGGTCGCCATGGAGTGCCTGTTCCTGCTGCATTCCGCGGCTAGACGCGGTTAGTAGATCTTCTCCGCGTAGCTCGGCCCGTAGTACTCGTCGAGCACCTCGACAGGCTCATCGGGGCGCTCGAGCCGATTCGCGATGACGGCACGTCGCGACACGGCGGTGGGCTGCCACGACTCCGGCTCCCAGGCCTGTGACCGCAGGAACGCCTTGGAGCAGTGGAAGAACACCTCGTCGATGTCGACCACGAGGGCCAGCAGCGGGCGGTGCCCCTTCACGGTCATCCCGTCGAAGAAGGGGGCGTCGCGCACGAGCGTCGCGCGCCCGTTGATCCGAAGTGTGTCGCCGCGCCCCGGCACGAGGGCGATGAGCCCGACGTGCGGGTTGCGCAGGATATTGCGGAACCCGTCCGCCCGCCGGTTGCCCGGCCGCTCCGGGATCGCGATCGTCGTCTCGTCGAGCACGGTGATGAAGCCGGCGGGGTCACCTTTGGGCGAGACATCCAGGTTGTCATGGTCGTCGGCGGTGCCGATGAAGACCAGGGATGCCGCGGCGAGCCACTCCCGGTCGAGCTCGTGCAGCGTGTGCCGCACCTTCGTCGCTGCCGCACCTTGTGGCACCCCGAGGATTTCCTCGAGCTCCTGCACCGTCGTGACCGCCGTACCCCTGTCTGCCATGTGTCCATCCTCCACCCGCCCCGATGCCAAATGAAGGATGAACCGGTGCCAGGTCACACCGGCATGCAGGTTTCGGCCCCGCAGCGGCGGCTCAACCTTCATTTGGCATCGGGGGCACGGCGGAGGGCTACGGCCGAACGCACGAACGGCCGCCCGCGGGTGCGGGCGGCCGTTCGCGTGAGGGGTTAGCGCGCGGCGCTGCCCTCGGTGTAGTCGGAGTCCGTCTGCTTCCACGCGAAGAGCGCGCGCAGCTTCTGGCCGGTCTCCTCGATGGGGTGGGCGGCACCCTTGGCACGGAGTTCGAGGAACTCGGGGGCACCGGCATCCTGGTCGGCGATGAAGCGCTTCGCGAACGCACCGGACTGGATGTCGCCGAGCACGGCCTTCATGTTGTCCTTGACGTGCGGGTCGATGACGCGGGGGCCGGAGACGTAGTCGCCGTACTCCGCGGTGTCGGAGACGCTCCAGCGCTGCTTGGCGATGCCACCCTCCCACATGAGGTCGACGATGAGCTTGAGCTCGTGCAGCACCTCGAAGTAGGCAATCTCGGGCTGGTAGCCGGCCTCGACGAGAGTCTCGAAGCCGTACTGCACGAGCTGCGAGGTGCCGCCACAGAGCACGGCCTGCTCGCCGAACAGGTCGGTCTCGGTCTCTTCGGTGAAGGTCGTCTTGATGACGCCGGCGCGCGTGCCACCGATGGCCTTCGCGTAGGCGAGAGCCACATCCCAGGCCTGGCCTGAGGCGTCACGCTCGACGGCGATGATGTCCGGGATGCCACGGCCGGCGACGAACTCGCGGCGCACGGTGTGGCCGGGGGCCTTCGGCGCGATGAGGATCACGTCGACGCCCTCGGGGGCGTCGATGTAGCCGAAGCGGATGTTGAAGCCGTGCGCGAAGGCGAGGGTCTTGCCCGCGACCAGCTTGTCTTTGATGGAGTCGTTGTAGATCGAGCGCTGGTGCTGGTCGGGCGCGAGGATCATGATCAGGTCGGCCCACTCCGCGGCATCGGGGACGGAGAGCACCTCGAAGCCGTCTTCCTGTGCCTTGGCGGTCGACTTCGAGCCCTCCTTGAGGGCGATCTTCACCTCGACGCCGGAGTCGCGGAGGTTCTGCGCGTGCGCGTGGCCCTGCGAGCCGTAGCCGACGATGGCGACCTTCTTGCCCTGGATGAGGGCGAGATCGGCGTCCTGGTCGTAGAGAAGTTCTGCTGCCACTGTTTCGTTCCTTTGTTGGTTGTGAGGCCGGTGATCGAGCGAAGTCGAGATCTGATCTCGGCTCCGCTCGATCACCGCTGGTTAGTTCTTTCGTCGCCCAGCGGGCGAGCTAGTTTTTGAAAACGCGCTCGGTGATGCTCTTGCTGCCGCGTCCGATGGCGAGAAGCCCGCTCTGGGCGATCTCCTTGATGCCGTAGGGCTCGAGCACGCGCAGGAAGGCCTGGATCTTGCCGGTGTCGCCCGTGGTCTCGATCACGAGGGCGTCGGTGGAGACATCCACGACCCGCGCGCGGAACAGGGTGACCGCTTCGAGCACCTGCGAGCGCGTGGTGTTGTCGACGCGCACCTTGATGAGCATGTGCTCGCGGGTGACGGATGTCTCGGGGTCGAGTTCCACGATCTTGATGACGTTGATGAGCTTGTTCAGCTGCTTGGTCACCTGTTCGAGCGGCAGCTCTTCGACATCGACAACGACCGTGATGCGGCTGAGGCCCTCGATCTCGCTCTTGCCGACGGCGAGCGACTCGATGTTGAAGCCGCGGCGCGCGAAGAGGCCGGCAACGCGGGTCAGCAGGCCGGGCTTGTCCTCGACGAGGAGTGACAGTACGTGGCTCATCGTGTTACTCCTCTTCCCACTCGGGGGCGTGGTCTCTCGCGTACTGCACGCTCGAGTTACCGACGCCCTGCGGCACCATCGGCCACACCATCGCGTCGCGGCTGACGATGAAGTCGATTACCACGGGGCGGTCGTTGGTGTCGAGGGCGAGCTTAATCGCGGCATCCACCTCTTCGGGCTTCGTGACGCGGATCGCGAGGCATCCGTACGCCTCCGCCAGCTTCACGAAGTCCGGGACCATGGCGGTGCCGTGGCCCGTGTTGAGGTCGGTGAACGAGTGGCGACCCTCGTAGAACAGGGTTTGCCACTGGCGCACCATGCCGAGAGAGGAGTTGTTGATGATCGCAACCTTGATCGGGATGTTGTTGATCGTGCAGGTCGCAAGCTCCTGGTTGGTCATCTGGAAGCAGCCGTCGCCGTCGATCGCCCACACCACGCGGTCGGGGTTGGCGACCTTCGCGCCCATCGCCGCGGGCACTCCGTAGCCCATCGTGCCGGCACCGCCGGAGTTCAGCCAGGCGTTGGGGCGCTCGTACTTGATGAACTGCGCTGCCCACATCTGGTGCTGGCCAACCCCCGAAGCGTAGACGCCCTCGGGCCCGGTCAGCTCTCCGATGCGCTGGATGATCGCCTGCGGGGAGAGCAGCCCGTCGTCGGGCTCCGTGTACCCCAGCGGGTACTGCGCCTTGAGGGTGTCCAGCCGCGCCCACCACGCCGTGTAGTCGGCGGTGTGGGACTTGGATGCCTCGGCGAACGCCGCACTGAGGTCGACGATCACGTCTTTCGCATCACCCACGATCGGTACATCCGCCGCCCGGATCTTTCCGATCTCGGCCGGGTCGATGTCGACGTGCACGATCTTTGCGTCGGGCGCGAACTCGCTGGGCTTGCCCGTGACCCGGTCGTCGAAGCGGGCGCCGAGCGAGATGATCAGGTCGGACTCCTGCAGCGACAGCACGGCGGGCACCGAGCCGTGCATGCCGGGCATCCCGAGGTTCAGCGGGTTGGAGTCGGGGAAGGCGCCGCGTGCCATGAGGGTGGTGACGATCGGGGCGCCGACGCGCGTTGCCAGTTCGAGCAGCTCCGCCGAGGCGCCGGCCCGGATGACACCGCCGCCCACGTAGAACACGGGGCGCTCGGCGTCGACCAGCAGTTGGGCTGCCGCCTGCACCTGCTTGCCGTGGGCCTTGACCACAGGGCGGTAACCCGGCAGGTCGATCTTCGGCGGCCAGATGTAGGGGGCGCTGTTTTGCTGCGCGTCTTTCGTGATGTCGACAAGTACCGGTCCCGGTCGCCCGGTCGAGGCGATCTGGTACGCCGCCGCGAGCGCGGCGGGCACATCCTCGGGGCGCGTCACGAGAATCGAGTGCTTGGTGATCGGCATCGTGATGCCCACGATGTCGACCTCCTGGAACGCGTCGGTTCCCATCGAGGTGGAGAACACCTGGCCGGTGATTGCGAGCAGCGGCACCGAGTCCATGTACGCGTCGGCGATCGCGGTGACCAGGTTCGTCGCGCCCGGACCGGATGTCGCGATCGCGACACCGACCTTGCCGGTCGAGGAGGCGTAGCCCTCGGCGGCGTGCCCGGCGCCCTGCTCGTGGCGAACCAGGATGTGGCGGATGGTCGTGGATGCCATGAGTTCGTCGTAGAACGGGATGATGGCGCCCCCGGGGAGGCCAAAGACATCCGTGACGCCGAGGTGCTCGAGGGTTCGCAGGATTGCGCCTGAACCGGTGAGTATCTCGGGGGCGGTGCTCTTGGGCCGCGGGCTGGTGTCCGTGGTCATGTGGTCATTCCTTAAAAAGTCGTCATCGGTGATCGAGCGAAGTCGAGATCACCCGGTCACCGCACCCACAGCTGCTGAGTGCACGAGACGCGAGTACTTCGCGAGAACGCCCCTGGTGTAACGAGGCGGAAGGGGAGCCCAGCCGTCGCGGCGAGCTTCCAGCTCTGCTGGCTCGACCAGTAGGTCGAGGGAGCGAGCTGCGATATCGACCCTTATTAGATCACCATCGCGCACGAAGGCGATGGGACCTGCGTCCACCGCTTCGGGAGCTATGTGGCCGATACACAGTCCGGTTGTGCCGCCTGAGAACCTGCCGTCGGTCAAGAGTAGTACATCTTTGCCGAGGCCCGCGCCCTTGATGGCGGCGGTGATCGCGAGCATCTCGCGCATGCCGGGGCCGCCCTTGGGGCCTTCGTAGCGGATGACGACGACGCTGCCGGCCTCGATCGTGCCCTCGGCGAGTGCGTCGAGGGCAGCACGCTCCCGCTCGAACACGCGGGCGGGGCCCTCGAACACGTTCGCGTCGAAGCCCGCCGACTTCACGACGGCACCTTCGGGCGCGAGCGAGCCACTGAGGATGGTGAGGCCGCCGGTCGCGTGGATGGGGTTGTCGAGTGTGCGCAGCACCTCGCCGTCAAGCGGGTCGGGGTTCAGCTCTGCAAGGTTCTCCGCAACGGTCTTGCCCGTGACGGTCATCGCGTCGCCGTGCAGCAGGCCAGCGTCGAGCAGCGCCTTCATGAGCACCGGGATGCCGCCGTGGCGGTCCACGTCGTTCATGACGTACTTGCCGAACGGCTTCAGGTCACCGAGGTGCGGGATCTTGTCGCCGATGCGGTTGAAGTCATCGAGCGTGAGCTCGACCCCGGCCTCGTGCGCGATGGCCAGCAGGTGCAGCACGACGTTGGTGGAACCTCCCAGCGCCATGGCGACGGCGATCGCGTTCTCGAAGGCCTTGAGGGTCAGGATGTCACGGCTCGTGTGCCCACGCTCGAGCATGCCGACCACGGCCTCGCCGGAGCGGTGTGCGTAGTAGTCCCTGCGTCGATCGGCGGCGGCAGGGCTTGCGGAGCCGGGCAACGCCATCCCGAGCGCCTCGGCGACGCTCGACATCGTGTTCGCGGTGTACATGCCACCGCATGCACCCTCGCCCGGCGCGAAGGCACACTCGATGCGCTTGGCATCCTCGAGGCTCATGCGGCCGGCCCTGACAGCACCGACGGCCTCGAAGGAGTCGATGATCGTGATGTCTTTCTCGGTGCCGTCCGAGAGCTTCACCCAGCCCGGCGCGATCGAGCCCGCGTAGAGGAAGACGGAGGCCAGGTCGAGGCGCGCGGCGGCCATGAGCATGCCGGGGATCGACTTGTCACAGCCGGCGAGCAGAACGGAGCCGTCGAGGCGCTCGGCCTGCATGACGACCTCGACGGAGTCGGCAATGACCTCGCGGGAGACCAGGGAGAAGTGCATCCCCTCGTGGCCCATCGAAATGCCGTCGGAGACGGAAATGGTGCCGAACTGCAGCGGGTAGCCGCCGCCACTGTGCACGCCCTCTTTGGCGCCCTGCGCGAGACGATCGAGGGAGAGGTTGCACGGCGTAATCTCGTTCCACGAGCTCGCGATGCCGATCTGGGGCTTGTCCCAGTCGGCGTCTCCCATGCCGACGGCGCGGAGCATCCCGCGCGACGTCATGGCTTCGATCCCATCGGTAACCGTGCGTGAGCGCGGCTTCATATCGTGCGTTTCCGGCATATTACGAGTGTAGAACCTCAGCCCACCCCAGACCGGTCGCGCTCAGTAGTCGCCGGAGTCGGAGCGCGGCTGGTCGTCGCGGGTGGCCCGGTCGATGACGTTGTCGAGTTCGTCCACCACGAGGGTCTCCGTCTTGAAGTTTCCCGTGCGGTAGCCCGCGCGACCGACCATGTGGGCTGCGATCGGTGCGGTTAGCATCTGGAAGAGCAGCACGGGCATCAGCACGAGCAGGGTCGACCAGCTGCGCGCCGACAGGGCAATAGCCACGAGCACGAAGATCAGCCCGAGAACCTGCGGCTTGGTGGCGGCGTGCATGCGGCTGAGGGCATCCGGGAACCGGAGCAGGCCGACGCCAGCGGCGAGGGAAAGGAACGCCCCCAGTAGCAGGGCGATGGCTGCCGGGAGGTCAAGGATCTCGTCGAAGGTCACTGTTCCTCCGTCTGCGCACTCGACTGCTCCGGCGAAGCCTGACGATCCTGTTTGGACACGTAGCGAGCAACAGCGACCGTCGCGAAGATCGCGACCGAGGCGAGCACGACCATCATGGGCACGTTGCGGGTGTGGTGGTTGTAGGCCATTTCGGCACCGACGACGAGGATCATCGTCGTGAGCAGCATGTCGGAGGCGATCATCCTGTCCAGCAGCGAGGGACCGCGCACGATGCGGTACAGGGCGAGCAGCGCTGCCGCCGCCAGGAGCGCACCCACACCCAGGTAAACCAGTTCGGTGATGGTCATCGGCTGGTCCTCTCCACGTCATCGCGGGATCCGAAGGCACGCACGAGCTGCCGTTCGACGGAGAGCACGCGCATCCTGACCAGGTCGGTCTCGTCGCGGTCGGCCACGCTGAGCACGTGCAGGTACAGGATGGACCGCTGCCGGTCGACCTCAACCACGAGTGACCCGGGCACGAGCGAGATGGCGATGGCCGTCGCGGTCATGACGAAGTCGGATCGGGTCACCAGGTCGACCGCGATGACCGCGTTGGACTTGATCCCCTTAGGGCGGAGCGCCTGGTAGGCGACCAGGAACGACGCCACGAACAGGTTGAGAGCGAACCGCGCCAGGAAGGCAAGGAACCACAGCGGGTTGAAACGGCCCGACAGTTCGACGGGGGGCAGGTAGAACAGCCGGGTCACGACGAGCGCAAGGATGACCCCTGTGGCCAGGGTCAGCCAGTCGACGATGCCCCACAGCAGCATCCAGAGCACGACTAGGGCCACCAGCAGCGGGAGTTGCTGCCAGAGCCGCCACCCCAGTGAGGCGCGGGGTCGCTGCTCACTCATCGCCAGCCTCCGGGAAGATGATCCTGACGTACTGGGATGGGCCCTCGAGGTTCTCGCCGGCGCGGGCGCTGATTCCGAATAGGGGCCCGGCGAACACCGTTAGGGCGACCGAGGCGACCACCATGGCCGCGGTCGACCCGATCATGAGCTTCGGCACGGTGCGGGTCTCGGTCATGGTGTGGCCACCCGGGGCCTCCGAAATGTTGTCGAGCAGTGCGGACTCGTAGCCCTCCACGTCGGCGGCCGGCCGCCAGAACGCCATGTTCCACACCCGCATGAGCGCGTACAGGGTCAGCAGCGAGACCAGTGCCCCGGCTCCGATGAGCGTCCAGGCCAGCCAGGTGCCTTGCTGGGCGCTCGCCTCAAAGAGCGCGAGCTTGCCGATGAAGCCCGAGAACGGCGGGATCCCGCCGAGGTTAAGGGCGGGGATGAAGAAGAGGAGGGCGATGAGGGGCGACGCCTTCAGCAGCCCACCCAGCCGGGTGATGGACGTGCTTCCCCCCACCCGCTCGATGAGCCCGGCACCCAGGAAGAGGGTGGTCTGCACGATGATGTGGTGCACGACATAGAAGGTGGCCGCCGCCGTGCCTTCGACCGTGCCGAGAGCCACTCCCAGGATCATGTAGCCGATATGGCTGACGAGGGTAAACGAGAGCAGTCGCTTGATATCGGCCTGCGCCACGGCACCCAGCGCACCGACCACCATGGTCAGCAGCGCGAGAACCAGCAGGGCGGGGTTGAGCTCGGGGCCAGGGAAGACCACGGTCTCGGTCCGGATAATCGCGTATACGCCCACCTTGGTGAGCAGGCCGGCAAACACCGCGGTGACCGGGGCGGGGGCGGTCGGGTAGGAGTCGGGAAGCCAGAACGACAGCGGAAACACCGCGGCCTTAATGCCGAACGCGACCAACAGCATGATGTGCAGCAGCACCTGCACATCCACGGGGATCTCGGCCATGCGCACCGAGATCTGGGCAATGTTGACGGTGCCGACGGCGCCGTAGATCATCGCGATCGCGCCAAGGAACAGCATCGAGGAGACCAGGCTGACCACGATGTACGTGGTGCCGGCCCTGATTCGCGCCTCGGTGCCGCCCAGCGTGATGAGCACGTAGCTGGCCACGAGAAGGATCTCAAAACCGACATACAGGTTGAACAGGTCGCCGGCGATGAAGGCGTTGAAAACGCCCGTCGCGAGAATCAGGTAGGTCGGGTAGTAGATCGAGACCGGCGTCTCATCGTCGCCGTCAGCAAGACCCTGGCCGATCGAAAAGATGAGGACCGCGAGCAGCACGAGCGCCGAGACTACGACCATGAGGGCGGCGAGCCGGTCGACGACCAGCACGATCCCGTAGGGCGCCGCCCAGCCACCAACCTCCATGACGAGCGGGCCGACGGTGTCGACAACGAAGAGCATGACGGCGCCCACCACGAGCACGGCGCCAAGGGCGGCGACCGTCACGAGCCTCTGGGCGCGGGGGCGGCGACCCAGGATCAGCGCCGAGGCGGCCCCGAGCAACGGGATGAGCACGACAAGCGGTACGAGGATGTTCATCGCTGCGCCTCCGCGTCGTCGTTCTCGCTGCTGGCCAGGTCGGCTGCTGCCTGCTCGTCGCTCTCTTCGAGGTCGCGTGCGGTGGAGACGGCGGCTTGCGCCCGCGTGCCGAACTCGGTGTCTGCGCTGTCGAGCTCTGACTCCTCGCCCTGCATGGCGACGGCTCCGCCCCGCATGGCAACGTCGGCCTCGTCATCCTGCAGGCTGTCGCCATTCGCGAGCCGCCAGGAGCGGTAGATGAGGGCCATCAGGAACGCTGACACCGCGAACGTGATGACGATGGCGGTGAGGATGAGCGCCTGGGGAAGCGGATCGGTCATCTCCTCGGCGGTCACGCCGTCGGCGACGATCGGCGCCACCCCGGGCCGGCCCGCCATCACGATGATGAGAAGGTTCGTGGCGTTGCCCACCAGCAGGAAGCCGAGCAGCACGCGGGTCATGCTGCGCTCGAGCAGGAGGTAGATGCCGCAGGCGTAGAGCACGGCCATCACGACGAGCAGCACGAGTGAGACGCTCACGATGCGACCGCCTTCCCGGCATCCTGCTGGGCGTCATCATCCTGCTGGCGATCGACCTCTGCCCCGAGGCTGCGCAGCACATCGAGCACGAGCCCGATCACCACGAGGTAAACGCCGACGTCGAAGACGGTGGATGTCACGAACTCAACATGCCCGAAGACGGGCACCTCCCCCTCGAACCAGGTGGAGGTGAGGGCGTCAGCACCGAGGAACAGAGGCACCAGTGCGGTGCCGGCGGCGAGCACGAGGCCGGTGCCGAGCAGCTTCCCCGCGTCGATGGGGGCGGCGGCACCCAACTCGAACCGGCCGCCCGCGAGATAGCGGGCGACGAGCGCCATTCCCGCAACCAGCCCACCGGCAAAGCCTCCGCCGGGTGCGTTGTGCCCGGCAAAGAGCAGGTACACGGAGACCACGATCACCGAGTGGAAGATCAGCCGCACGACGACCTCGAGCAGGATCGACCGGTTGCGCGCGGCGAGGGTACGCCCCGCGACCAGCCACGCGGAGCGGTCGTCGTTGCCGGGGTCGCTGGCCCGCGCGAGCTTGGCCGAGATGGTCTTTCGCACGGAGCGTCGGCTCGGTCGTGGCAGGTTGTCGGTGCGACCCGAGATGAAGATCAGGCTCGCCACCCCCGTCGCGGCGGCGATGACGACCGACAACTCACCCATGGTGTCCCAGCCGCGAATGTCGACGAGGGTGACATTGACGACGTTGCGGCCGTGGCCGAACTCGTAGGCGAGGCCCGGGAATTCGAGCGAGATGGGGTCGGCCGTGCGGGCGCCCAGTGCCACGACCGCGACAACGGCCATGAGCAGGCCGAACACGATGCCAATCACCGCCCTGATGCGGCGGTGACGGGAGCCGTGCTGCTCACCCAACCGGGCGGGCAGCCGGCGTAGCACGAGCACGAACGCCACGAGCGTGACGATCTCGACCAGGATCTGCGTGAGGGCGAGGTCGGGCGCACCCTGCATGGCGAAGAGCGCAGACATCCCGAAGCCGGTCACCCCGACCAGGATCACGGCCTGGAACCTCTTGCCCGCGCGCACTGCCGCGAGGGCGGCGACGATCATCACGACCGCGATCGCCAGTTGCGCGGGATGATCCCAGCCGCGAATCTCCTCGGGCCAGCTGCGCGTGAACAGCAGCGCGACGGTCACCGTCGACGTGAAGACGAGCAGGATGACCCCGAGATAGAACGGGAGTGAGCCGCGCTGCGTCAGGCTCGTGGTCCTCGCGGCGATGCGGTCGATGCCCCGCATGATGCCGCCGTAAGCGTCGGCGGCATCCGGAGCCCCGGCCAGCCGCTGCTGGAACCGGGCGACGCCACCGCGCATGAAGAACAGGGCGGCACCGGCGGCGATCGTGAGCGCCGAGATACCCAGCGCGGGCTCGAGCCCGTGCCACAGTGCAAGGTGGTACGGCTCGGCGCCGCTGGGGAAGCTGTCGGCGTAGCGACTGAGCCAGCCGTCGACGGTTGACGCGAGCACCCCGAGTGCAATACCGCTCGCCGCCAGCAGGGCCGGAGCGAATAGGAAGTCGGGATGCTCCTGCATGGGTTTGACCGTCTCGACCTCGGCCTTGCGCCCAAACGCGCCCCAGAAGAACCGCGCGCTGTACGCGACCGTGAACACCGACCCCACCGCCACACCGATGAGCGCCACCCAACCCAGCAGCTCTCCCTCGATCCCGGCCTCGAGCAGGGCGGTGAACACCGCCTCTTTGGCCACGAACCCGAGCAGGGGCGGGAGGCCGACCATCGAGGCCAGTGCGAGGGCGGCAATCGTCGCCAACACCGGAGCCTCCCTGCCGAGGCCCGAGAGCTTGCGCAGGTCACGGGTACCCACGCGGTGGTCGATGATGCCCACGACGAGGAACAGGGTCGACTTGTAGAGGGCGTGGGCCAGCAACAGCGCGAGGCCGGCGAGCGCGGCATCCCTCGTCCCGAACCCGACGATGACCACCAGGAACCCCAGCTGGCTGACCGTGCCGTAGGCGAGCACCAGTTTGAGGTCATGCTGGCGAAGGGCAGTCCAGCCCCCGAGCAGCATCGACACCAGCCCGAGCCCGATGAGCACTTCTCGCCAGCCCGGGATGTCGGCAAAGCCGGGTGCGAGCCGCGCGATCAGGTAGATGCCCGCCTTGACCATGGCGGCGGCGTGCAGGTAAGCGCTCACCGGCGTGGGGGCTGCCATCGCCGCGGGCAGCCAGAAGTGGAAGGGCACGATCGCCGACTTGGAGAGCGCCCCGACCAGCACCAGCATGATTGCGACGATCGCCAGCGGGTCTGAGGGGGCGGCGGCGATGATCCCACTGAGGCTTGAGGTGCCGGTGTGCACGGCGAGCAGCACGAGGCCGACAAGCATGGCGAGGCCGCCGAAGGTGGTCACCAGGAGAGCCTGGAGCGCGGCGCCGCGGCTGGCCTTGCTCGAGGTCTTGTGGCCGATCAAGAGGTAGGAGAGCACGCTCGTGGCTTCCCAGAACACAAAAAGCAGGTAAACGTCGTCGGCGACCACAAGCCCATACATCGCACCGGCAAAGGCGAGGAGCACCCCCGCGAAACGACCCAGGCTCGGTTCATCCCGACCGAAGTACCGCACGCAGTACAGCAGCACCAGGGTGCCGACGCCGGTCACGACGAGGGCGAGCACCCACGACAGGGTGTCGAGGCGGGCAGAAATGGCGACGTCGAGCTCGGGAATCCAGCTATAGCGCTCGACGAGTTCGGAACCCGCCAGCACGGTGGGGCCGGCCACGAGAGTGTGGATGAACGCCGCGAGCGGCACAAGCGCGGCGACGAAGAACGCCCGGGTACGGAGCCTCCTGGTGATCCAGGGCATCGCCGCGGAAACGACCGCGAACAGCACGAGGATCGCGAGCATGGATCCTCCCAGGGCGTCGGGGCGGCGAGTGCACGTCACTGGGGAGCACCCGGAAAATCCCTGGGGCCGCTATACCTATTCTACTTAAGGATGCTGCGCTCGCTGGCAGCGCTATTGCTCGTGCACGTCGCCTTCGCGCAGGTCGGCGAGCAGCGCGAGGGCGCGGGCAACCTGGGTGGGGCCGGGTACCCGGAAGTTGGCGAGGGTGGGCCCGTCGCCGCTCTTGAGGCCCAGGTCGTCGGCACCCAATGCCGCAAAGGCATCCTCATCGGTCACGTCGTCGCCGGCGTAAAAGACCGCGTCGGCGTTTGTGTACTGCCGCAGGTGTTCGACCGCCTCGCCCTTGGTGGTCGAACGCACCGAGAACTCGAGAACGTTCTTGCCTTCGCGAATCGTCAGGCCAGCCACCTCGGCGCTGGCTTCACTGCGTGCCACGAGATGCGCGATCCGACTGTTGAATTCGGTGGCCAGCCGGGTGTGCAAGGCGAAACCTGCTGGCTTCGGCTCGAGCCACACCTGGTCGACCGAGTCGGCCACTTCACCGAGCACGAGGTTGAGCAGCTCGACCCTCTGCTGTTCTGCGTCATCGAGCGGAAGACTGTCGAGCGGCGAGTCCAGCCGGATCTCGATACCGTGCGAACCGACCAGGAGGGCCGTGTCGGGCAGGTCCGACACCTGGATGAGGCTCGCCAGTGCCCGCCCCGACACGAGGGCAACCCGGGTGTTGGGCATCGCTAGCAGCCGCAGCACCGCGGCCCGCGCTTCGGGCAGGGCACGCGCCTTCTCGGGGTCATCAACCTCCGGAGCGAGGGTGCCATCAAAGTCGAGGGCGACAAGCAGTCGCTTCGTGCGCGCGAGCTCGCGCATCGCCCCGATGAGGGGCTCAGGCAGTTTCGACCAGGGCGGCGCGGTATCGACGTCGACCATCAGGGCGCCCAACGCCTGTCGACGGTCCACTCCAGCTCGTCAGGCAGCTCGATCGGGGCAATCCTGTCATACCGGCCGACGCGCGCCTGCTCGAGGGTCTGCAGGAAGTTGCTCGACCAGCGGGCCACGTCATTCTCGAGAACCCGTTTGCGCAACGACCGCATCCGTAGCATCCGTTCCCGCCTCGGCATCGCGATCGCCTGCAGGATGGTGTCTTTCAAGCCGTCGATGTCGTGGGGGTTCACGAGCAGCGCCCGCTTCAGCTCGTCCGAGGCACCGGTGAACTCGCTCAGGATGAGCACCCCGTCGTCGTCGAAGCGGCTTGCCGCGTACTCTTTCGCGACCAGGTTCATGCCGTCGCGCAGAGCCGTGACCAGCAGGATGTCGGCGGCGAGATAGAGCGCGACCATCTCGTCGCGCGGGTAGCCGTGGTGGTGGTAGCTGATGGCCTGGTGACTGATCGTGCCGAAGTCGCCGTTGATTCGACCGACAGTGAGCTCAACCTCGTCACGCAGCTGCATGTACGCCGCGACCCGCTCGCGGCTGGGGCTCGCCACTTGCACGAGCGTGATGTCCTCGACGTCGACCCGGCCCTCGGCGAGCAGTTCGCCGAACGCCTTGAGGCGATGGCCGATGCCCTTCGTGTAGTCCAGCCTGTCGACACCCAGCATGACGGTGCGGGGGTTTCCCAGCCCTTCGCGGATCTCTTTCGCGCGCTCCTGGATGCGCGGCTCGCGCGCCAGCGCCTCGAAGCTCTGCGCATCGATCGAGATCGGGAAGGCCCGCGCGACGACGCGGCGGGTTGGCTGGCCGGGCACCGCCACCTCGATGGCGGGGTTCTTCGTCGTGTACCCCGTGAGGCGTCGCACGGCCCGGGAAAAGTTGCCGGCATCGGCCACGCGCTGGAAGCCGATGACGTCGGCGCCGAGCAGGCCATCGATGATTTGGGTCCGCCACGGCAGCTGCGAATAAATCCCGTACGGCGGAAACGGGATGTGGTTGAAGAAGCCGATCGTCAGGTCGGGCCGGGCTTCGCGCAACATACGGGGCACGAGCTGCAGCTGGTAGTCCTGCACCCAGACCACCGCACCCTGCGCGCTGACGGCCGCCGTGGCATCCGCGAATCGCTGGTTGACGAGCACGTAGCTCTCCCACCACTCCCGGTGGAAGCCGGGAGAGGCAATGACGTCGTGGTAGAGCGGCCACAGGGTGTCATTGCTGAAGCCCTCGTAGAAGTTGGCGATGTCGTGTTCACTGAGCGCCACCGGAACGATGTGGATGCCGTCATTTTCGAAGGGCTCGATCTCGAGGTCGGCCTGGCCCGCCCAGCCCACCCAGGCCCCGTCGGCGTCACGCATTACCGGCTCAAGGGCCGTCACCAGTCCCCCGGGCGACCTCGTCCAGGTCGAGTTGCCGTCGGGGTCGGTGACCCGGTCGACGGGCAGGCGATTGGAAACGACGACGAACGCGAAGTCAGTACTATTTGGTGCTTCAGAGGGAGACATGGTTACTTTCACGCTACCAGCGCGGTGACCCGCGCCTCCCCACCGGCCAGCTTTCACCGGACGTTCACCGCGAGGACACCGTCGAATCCGCCGGCCCGTCGTGGCGGGGCAGCACAATTGTCCCGATGATCCGCATCGGCATGAGCACCTCGTGTGTCTACCCGCTCGCGACGGAGGACGCCTTCCGCCTGGCGGGCCTCGCCGGTTTCGACGGCATCGAAGTCATGGTCACCCAAGACCCGGTCACGCAGGATGCGGCGGCACTGCTCGCCCTCTCCAGCAGGTTCCAGCTACCGATCCTGTCGGTGCACGCACCCGTGCTTCCTCGCGCCCAGTTCGTCTGGAGCCTCGACCCGGTCGTCAAGCTCGACCGCTCGGCTGAGCTTGCCGCGCGTGTTGGCGCGTCGACCGTGGTGGTCCACCCGCCCTATCGGTGGCAGCCGGGCTACGCGCGCAATTTCGTCGGCCAGGTGCGGGAGCTCTCGTCGAGGTACGACTTTGAGCTGGCCGTCGAGAACATGTTTCCCCTCACCTTCGGACCGCTGACCGTGCAGGGGTTCTCCCCCGGCCACGACCCCGCCGCGAGCGGCTTCGAGGCCATCACTCTCGACTTCTCGCATGCAGCGCTGGCCGGTCGCGACTCCCTCGAGATGGCGATGGCAGCCGGGGACCGGCTGCGCCACATCCACCTCTGCGACGGAACGGGGTCGATGGCGGAGGGTCACCTCGACGAGCACCTGGTTCCGGGGCGCGGCACCCAGCCCGTCGCCGAAGTGCTGCAGTATCTCGGCAACCGGCGCTGGGAAGGTGCCCTCATCGCCGAGGTCGCGACCCGCGGAGCGCGCACCGACGACGAACGACTCGAGATGCTCAGCGAGACGGTCCGGTTCGCGCGCAAGCACGTGGCCATCGGCCACGAGCGGCGGGTGCGCCGCGCCAGCACGGGCCAGTAGGAACCGCTAGCCCAGTTGGGCCGCCCCGAACGACACACTGAACTGCACGCACCACAGCGCGACGCTCCGGTAGTTGTCGAGGTTCACGTCGGCAGGGATGTCATAGACCTGGTTGCCGAGGTTGCCTTTGATGAGCCCGAGGTCGACGAACTCGGCACCCCCGGCGGTGTACCAGCCATCGCGCCCTTCCACGACGTCGGAGGCGCTCAGCCACACGTGCACGTCGGGGCCGTTCGAGGTGTCGAGATTCTCGATCGCCAGCACGCGGGTTCCGTCGGGGTTCTCGATGATCGTCGCCGTACCCGAAGTGTTGTGCTCGTGGCTGGTGAACGTGCCGGAAGCCAGGGCCACGGGTGCCGTCGGGCTCGGGGTGGATGACGGGAGTGCGGGTGAATCGGAGCCGGTGGGCGACGGCACCACCGGCGCGGTGCTCGGCAGCGCTTCATCCACCCGGATGTCCACGAACAGCAACCACGGCTTGAACACGACGGCGGCAACGAAGAGAGCCGCGACGACGACGGCGATGATGATCCATGTCCTGGTCCGCATCGGGCTTATCATAGGCGCGCAGCATGAGCCGATGAAAGAGGCCAGAAGATGCCCATCGTCGACACCGCGATCTACCACGACGGGGTGCGCAGTTCCGAACCCGTCACCCTCGGCCAAACCTTCGAAGCACTGCGCGACCACGGCGGCTTCGCCTGGATCGGGATGTACCGGCCCACGGAAGCCGAACTGCGCACCGTGGCAACCGAGTTCGGGCTGCACCCGCTCGCCGTCGAAGATGCGCTGACCGGCCACCAGCGCGCCAAGATCGAGAAGTACGGCGACGTGGTTTTCGTGGTGCTTCGCTCGGCGCGCTACCTCGACGCTCCCGAAGAGGTGGAGTTCGGCGAGGTGCACGTGTTCGTCGGTCCCAACTTCGCCATCACGGTGCGGCACGCCGAATCCCCCGACCTCGGCCGCGTCCGCAAGCGGCTCGAAGAGGAGCCAGCCCTGCTGGCACTCGGGCCGCAGGCGGTGCTGTACGCGGTGTTCGACCAGGTCGTCGACGAGTTCACACCGGTGATCCTGGGTCTCGAGAACGATATCGACGAGATCGAGGACCAGCTCTTCGAGGGTGACCCCGCGGTCTCCCGGCGAATCTATGAGCTCGCGGGTGAGGCCATGGGCTTCCAGCGCGCAACCCAGCCGCTCGTGGGCATGCTCGAGGCACTCCAGAATGGCTTCCAGGAGCACGAGGTGGATCTCGAACTCCGTCGAAGCCTCCGCGACGTGCTGGACCATGCGATCAAGGCCGTTGAGCGGGCGGATTCGTTCCGCGAGTTGCTGCAGAACGCGCTTACCGTGCAGTCGACCCTGGTCATGCAGGGGCAGAACGAAGAGATGCGTTCACTGTCCCAGCTGAGTATCGCGCAGGGCGAGCAGGTGAAGAAGATCTCGGGCTGGGCGGCCATCCTGTTCGTGCCAACCCTGATCGCGGCCGTCTACGGGATGAACTTTGACTACATGCCCGAACTGCACTGGGTTTTCGGCTATCCGCTCTCGCTCGCCCTCATGCTCGGCTCTGCAGTGGCGCTGTACTTCAGCTTCAAGCACCGGGACTGGCTGTAACGTCGGCGTGTTGGCGGCGGCAGGCTCGGCCGGTCATCCACACTGGTGGCATGTCCGACCGCCACGCAGCCAGCACCGAAGCCGAGCAGCAGCTCGTCTTCGATCTCATGCGTGAGCGCCTGTTCGAGATGTTCGGTCCGGGCGGCAGCTTCCGGATCACCCTGGGTCGCGCCACCGCCGATGATGCGGTGTTCGTGTCGACCGTCGCCGACACGATCGCGCACGACGTGGCCGCTGCGTTCACCCCCGCCCGCGAGACGCCGGGTCGCCGCGTCGCGCCTGTTGACGCGATGGCCGAGCACGAGGCGATGTGGCGCCAGATCGAAGCCGAATTGATGATCCGCCGGACCGGCCCCGATTCGGTCGAGGTGGATGTCGCGCGCGAGGTCACGGCGGCGGCACGCGAGCGGTCACGCCAGGCCGCCTGACCGCTTAAGCACTCGGCTGGGCCTCCAGCTCTTCACTCTCGACGGCGGCGTTCTTGAGGTACTGCGCCGAGATGACGCGGTAGGAGCGGGTGAGGAACGCGCCCAGCGCGGCGACCACCATGACGAGCCCCGCGATGAAGAACACCAGCGCGATCCCGCGCGCTTCGCCCTCCCCCAGGAGCCAGCCAAAGCCGTCACGCCCCGCAGGCGATTCCATGAACGGGATGATCACAAACTCGGCGATCGGGGCAATGAGGAACGCGGTGATGGGAGCGGCCGACGATTCGAAGGCGGCGGCAAACCCGAACACCCGACCCTGGGTCGTGAACGGCACGACTTTCTGGATCACCGTCTGCTCGGCCGCCTCGACCGCGGGGATCAGCATCATGTACAGCCAGATCCCCCCGGCGTAAAGCCACCACCAGTCGCGGATAGTAAACGCCGAGCCGAGCAAACCCATGACCATGACGAGTAGCAGCATGGTGCGAATGGGATTACGACCGAGGCCGAACTTCGCGATCAACAGGCCGCCGATGATGAAGCCCGTCGACGTGAAACCCAACACGATTCCCCAGAGCTCAACCGGGAACAGCTCGAGCCCGTACGGGTCCATGAGCGCCATGTACACCCCGCCGATGAGGTTGTTGAAGGTCGAGAAGATGATGAGCGCAAACAGCCCGGTCGCCGCGCGGACCGCGGTGATGGACCCGCGCAGGTCGACCCGTGGCACCCGCTCGCCGGACCGTTCGGGAGCCTGCTCCGGGATGTCGAGGAACAATAGGTGCACGAGGGCGGCTGCCGAGAGCACGAGGGCGATCACCAGGGTCCAGCCCATGCCCAGGAGGCCGATCGACAGTCCACTGAACACGCTCGTCACGAGGAAGGCGAGTCCCTGTACGGTGCCCACCATGCCGTTGGCATTGGCGTGTCGCTCCACGGGCACCAGGAGGGTGACGGTCGTCGACAGCGCGATATTGCGCATGTTCTCGACAACGGCGCCGATGAGGATGATGCCGCTGAAGGCCCAGAACCACGGTTGCCCCAGGCTCAGGAGCGTCGACTCAGGAAACAGCGAGTACAGGGCCCACGCAACGGCGAACGCGACAAGTGTGAATGCACCCGCGAACACCATCACCCGATGTTTGCGGTGCCGATCCACGATCGTGCCGAAGAGCATCGAGAACAGCGCCACGAGCAGCATGTATGCGCCGCCGATGATGCCGGTGGCGAGCACGGACCGAGTCTCGAGGTACACCCAGAAGGTCAGAGCGAACCACAGGTAGCTCGTCGTGACGTTGGCGACAGCAGTGTTGACGAGAATCTGCGCGAACGTGCGGCTTCCCCCTACGGGAACTTCGCGGCTGGTCTCGTTGGGGGTCGTCTCGGGGGCGTCAGCTGGCGTCTGCACAGTCGATCCTTTCGGCTTGGCCTCCGATCTTATGTGAACGCTGTAAACATGTCGATGGCGCGGACTATATCCGCGCCATCGAC
>JBIITJ010000065.1:0-13745 GCA_044340535.1 Rhodoglobus sp. | reverse complement strand
CCAACACCCCCCCCCCCCTCGACTCCGCTATTGCGTCGCGCTACACCGTGGTCGGAACCAGCCCGAGCGCGCGGGCGCGTCGGGTGCGTCCGATGACCACGAGTGATAGCAGCACGCTGACTGCCCCGAAGGCCAGCAGCAGCACCGCAGAACTGACCACCCCGCCCGGGTTGCCTCCGGCGAGGATGCCCTGCATGCCGTCAACCGCGTAGGTCAGTGGCAGGAACGGACTGACCACCTGGAACGGGGACGAGAGCACCTCGATCGGATAGATGCCGCCGGTCGAGGTGATCTGGATCGCGAGCACGAACAGCGACACCACGAGTCCCGCGCGGCCGAGGCCCACCGTGAGCAGGTAGTGGAACGCCGTGAACGCGATGGCGGTCAGCAGGGAGAACCCGAGAGTGGCGGGCAGCAGCTCCCAGCCGACCCCGAGAGCACCGTGCAACAGTGCGACCAGAAGAACGGCCTGGGCACCGGTCACCAGGCTCGCGCGGGTGAGGGTGGATGCCACCAGCCGACCATCACGGGCGGTGGAACTGAGCAGCCGCGTTGTGACCGGGCGCAGCACCAGGAAGACCGCAAGCGCGCCGAGCCACAGGCCCAGGGGAACGAAGAAGGTCGCGACGATCTGGCCAATGTCTGACACGGGGTTGTCCGTCGTCACCGACAGGGTCACGGGGTCGGCCGCGACCTCGGCCGATGCCGCCGCCGCGTCGCTGTCGCCCGCGGGAACCTGGTCGGCACCCGACTGCAGGCCGGTCGCGAGCTCCGAAGCACCGGAGGCGAGACCGTTCGCACCCGACACGAGCGCATCAGAACCTGCGGCGAGCTGGTACGCGCCCGAGGCAAGCCCGTTCGCGCCCGAGACCAGGGAGCCGGATCCGCCCGCGAGCTGGGCGGCTCCCCCAGCCGCCTGGGCGATCCCCGACTGCAGCGAGGGAAGTCCGGCGGCCCCCGCGGAGAGCTTGGACCCCTCACCGGCCGTCGTGGCGAGCAGGTCGAGGAAGTACTGCACCTGCCCTGCGGTTGTGGGATCGCTTATCTGGGAGGCCGGATCGAGTGCGCTGAGGCGAGCTGAGATTGTCGACACCCCGTCGGTGTAGCCCTTGACCCCGCTCGCCAGCTCGCCAAGGGCGGACGTCTTCGCCGCCAGTTCACCGAGACCCGACGACAGCGAGTTGACCCCGCCCGCGTAATCCGTGACACCGGAGGCGAGATCTCCCGCACCGGAGGCAACGCCCCCGACGCCGCTCGTGTACTGGGAGAGACCCGACGACAGCGAACCGGCGCCATCGGCCAGCTGGGTAGCCCCGTCCGCGGCCTGCGTCAGGGCCGTGCCGAGGTCGCCGATGCTCGCGTAGATACCGCCGATGTACTGCGCGGTAATCTCCTTGCCGAAGGTGTCGGTCATGGTCTGTCCGACAACCTGCGCGACCGAGCCGGTGAGGTAGCTGTGCGCGTCATCCGTGCGGATCGAGATGTCGGCCTGGGTGGGCTTGTCGCTCGACAGCGACAGGATCGAATCCGAGAAGCTCGACGGGATCGTCAGGATGGCATAGACCTCGCCCGCGTCGAGCGCGGCCTCCGCATCCTCCTCGTTGGTGATGGTCCACTCGAAGCCTGTCGAGCCCGTCAGCTCGGTAACCAACTGCCGGCCCGCGAACACGTTCTGCTCGGTGCCGTCAGCGGCAGTCGTCACCTGGAGGGTGTCGTCGTTGACGATGGCCACGGGGATGTTCTCGAGCGCGTCATCGCCCTGGCCGAGCGCGCCGACGAACAGTCCCGCGAATGCCAGTGGCACCAGCACGACGGCGGCGAGCGCCGCGCGCCGCGTCCAGCTGCGGCGTGCGGCCGCGGGGTTCGAGGTTGTTGTGCTCATCGCACGAGTCCTTTCGGGCTGAGGGTATAGAGGTCGATCTCGACGAGTTGTCGTTCTCCCACCGCGCGCAAGCCCGCGGCCCTGGCGGGCACGGGGGTGCCGATGACGACGGTCGTGGATGCGGGGGCCAACTTCTGGACCGCGGCGACGAAGGCCGCTTCATCCTGCGACTCCGCGAAGGAGTCCAGCTGGTCGAGCATCACGACGGGGGTGCGCTCCGCGAGGGCGACGGATGCCAGCGCGACAGCCCGCTCGAGCTGCGGCAGTTCCACGAGGGTGCTTGCCGCCGTCACGGGCACGGCTTGCCTACCGGTCGCCTCCGTGAGCACGGAGTTGACCCTCGACAACCAGCGCTCGACGCTGCGGCGGGTGGAGAACATCCGGTACCACGGTTGGGTGAGTTCGAGACGCTCGGTCAGCAGCTCCCCCACAGTGACGGTGGTCTCGGCGCGCTGAACGCCCCCGACATCGGCAAGCGCCACGATCGAGCGAACCCGGGCGGCCTCCGACGGGATCGGGTGACCGGCGACCTGGGCGCGACCGGAGAGCGGGTCGAGCCGACCAGACAGCGTCGCCGCGACAAGCCGACGGTCCACGGGGTCGCCGCTGGCGATCACGAAGGCGCCCGCGGGCACGCTCGCCGACAGCGGGCCTACTGTGTGTTCTGGCGAGCCCACCATGAGGTAGTCGGTGCTGATGGCCAGCGACTGGCTGCTCGCCCAGTGCACGGCCTCGCGGTGTTCCCGAAGCTGCTCGCCCTCGATGTCGACGTTGGGCAGCGCGCGGCCCAACCACCGCGGCATCCACCACGCGGCCTTGCCGAACAAGGTCATGAGCGCAGGCACGAGCGTCATTCGCACGAGGAAGGCGTCGAAGGCGATGCCCACGGCGAGGCCCAGCGCGATCGGCTTGATCATGCCGCTTCCTTCTGGCACGAAGGCAAAGAAGACGAAGAACATGATGAGCGCGGCGGCCGTGACAACCCGGGCAGCGCCAGCGAAGCCTCGCTCAACGGAGTGCCGCGCATCACCGGTTTTGACGAACTCCTCCCGCATGCCCGAGACCAGGAACACCTCGTAGTCCATGGCAAGGCCGAACAGTACGGCCATCAGGATGATCGGCAGGAAGCTGAGGATCGGGCCGGGGTTCTCAACGTGGAGCAGCTCGGAGAACCAGCCCCACTGGAAAATCGCGACGACCACGCCGAAGGAGGCGACAACCGACAGCAGGAAGCCGAGCGCGGCCTTGATCGGAACCAGTACCGATCGGAAGACCATCATCAGCAGCACGATCGACAGGCCAACGACGACCAGGCCGAACGGGATGAGGGCATTGGTGAGGCGGTTGGAAATGTCGATGGCAACCGCCGTGGTGCCCGTTACTGAGATCGGGGTGTCGAACTCCTCCTCGATCTCGGGGGCGAGGTCGCGGATGTGCTGGACGAGTTCCTTGGTCTCAACCGAGTCAGGCGCGCTCTCGGGCGTGACCTGGATGATCGCGGTGTCGAGCCCCTCGTCGGGGAAACCCTGTGCGACGTACGCCACGTCATCGAGGCTACGAAGCTTGTCGCCGATCGCGTCGAGATCGTCGAGGATGTCGATCGTCTGGGTGATATCGACGGAAACGATGAGTGGCCCGTTGAATCCGGCACCGAAGCCCTCGGTCACGAGGTCGTAGGCCTCGCGCTGCGTGGAACCACGAGGCTCAGAGCCGCCGTCGGGAACGTTGAGGTCGAGGCTCAGCGAGGGGATGGCGAGCGTACCAAGCAAAGCGATCACGCCGACGGCCGCCAGGATCGGCCGTTTCATGACACCGCGCACCCAGCGCAGCCCCATGGTGGGCCTGTCGGATGATGCGGCCATCGCCCGCCGGTGGGCGCGAGAGCCCTCTTTCGGCACTAGGCGCGATCCCGCAAGCCCGAGCAGGGCGGGCAACAGGGTCACGGCGACGGCGATCGCCACGAGCACCGCGAACGCCGCACCGACACCCATGACGCTCAGGAACGGGATGCCCACGACAAGCAACCCGAGGAGCGCGATGATGACCGTTACCCCGGCGAACACGACCGCGCTGCCCGCGGTGCCCACGGCGGTGGCCGCAGACTCTTCTGGGTCGTCACCGTGCGCGAGCTGGTTGCGGTGTCGCGACAGGATGAACAGCGAATAGTCGATACCGACCGCCAGGCCGATCATGAGCGCGAGCAGCGGCGCCGTGCTGGAGACGGTCGCGAACGCCGTGTATGCGGTGATGCCGCCGATGGCGATGCCGACGCCGACGAGTGCGCTGAGCAGGGGCATCCCGGCCGCCAGCAACGAGCCGAAGGTAATGAAGAGTACGAGGCCGGCAAAGATCACACCGAAAACTTCCGTGATCGTGATCCCGAAGCTGTTGTCCTGGAAGACCTGGCCACCGAACTCGGCGCGCATGCCTGCGTCGGCGGCGATGCTCGCGGTGTCCTTGAGCTCGTCGAGGGTCGCGTCGGTGACATCAGCGACTGGACCGTCGAACTGCACCCGCAGGATCGCCATCGTCTCGTCATCGCTGACCGCTTCGCCCGCGTACTCGCTGAACGGTGACACGACGCTGTCGACGCCCTCGATGTCTGCCGCCGCATCGGCGATCTCCTCGATGGCGGTCGTGTACTTCTCGTCGGTAACCGAGTCACCATCCGGCACGACAACCACGACCTGCGCGCTCGCCCCCGCAACTGACGGGAACACTGCCTCAAGCCGGTCGAGGGCGTTCTGAGACTCCGTGCCCGGGATAGCGAACGACTCCTGCGTCTGGCCGCCGAGGGCGAAACCACCGCCCAGGATGCCGACGAGCAGCAGCAGCCACACGCCGATGACGCGCCACGGGCGACGGTAGGAAAAACGACCGATGCGGTACAGCAGAGTTGCCATGTGTGTTTACCCCAGGGTGGTGTTATGCGGATCGAACGGGAGCGAGAAGGTCGCTCAGAATCGTGATGAGAGCAGCCCTGGTCTCATCAGTCGCCTCGGTAACGAGGTTGTAGGTGTGCACCGTGCACAGCATGTAGGCGGCGCCCCCGAGGGCGATACCGAAGCGCATCTTCTCTTCGAGAGACTGCGCATTGGTGGAGAAGAACTGGGCGAGACGAAACACCAGCTCGTTGGCCCGGTCGATGACCGGCACGTCGACGAGTGACGGCCCCTGGTTGATGAACATGTTGACCTCGAGGCGGTACTGCAACAGGAAGTCGACGAAGCTCTCCAGGAACGGGGTGCGGTCGGCGTCGATCCCGCGCCCGGCGAATTCCTCGATGATCATCGCCATCCGATCGATCGCCGGGCCAATGGCTGCTTCGAGCAGCGCCTCCTTGGAGGTGTAGTGGTACAGCACGCTCGACTTGGAGAGTCCCGCAATCTCCGCGATGCGCTGCAGCGAGGTCGCCGCGTACCCGGCCGAAGCAAATTCGGCCAGTGCGACGGAGCGCAGCTCTTCGTGGGATGACATGAGGACTACCGTAACTGACCGATCGGTCAGAAGCCTGTCCGATCGGTCAGTTTGCCAGTGAATTGCCAGTTAACTCGTGGCGGCCAGGGCGAGAACTGCCGCCGCAACAGCGAGGGGCGCGACGACCAGGCCGAGGCCCGCGTACCTCGCCCAGGAGATCTCGACGTCGAGCGCACGCAATCGCGAATGCCACAGCAGGGTGGCAAGCGATGCCCAGGGCGTCACCAGGCAGCCAACGTTGACCCCGATGAGCACGGCGGCGATCCGGGCCGGACTCTCGGCGACCGCCTCAAAGGCAAGGTACGCCGGCAGGTTGTTGACCAGGTTTGCCCCACCCGCCGCCGCGCCCGCCAGGCGCAGTAGGTCGAGGGGCTGCTCACCGTCCCCTGCCAACTGGGCGAGCACCTGTGAGAGGCCGAGGGCATGGGCCGACTCGACCAGGAAGAACAACCCACCGGCCAACAGCACGAGTTGCCACGGAAGCAAGCCAAACTTCAGCACGCTGCGGCGGCGGACCGCGAAGACCAGGGCCAGCGCCACGGCCGCGATAGTCGCCGGAATCCAGACCGGTACCCCGGAAACCAGTGCGGGCACGAGCAGCACGAGCACCGTCGCGCTCGCCGCCAGCAGCACGCGGTCCGCCACCGGCGCCGGTTGCTCCGGTTCGTATCGGGCACCCAGCGAACGCCGATAGATGATGGCCAGTGCCCCCACCGGCAGGACGATCGCGGCGAGGGCAGGTGCGGCCATCAGGGAGGCAAAGGCGGCGGGGCTGATTCCCAGTTCGTGCTGGGCAAGCAGGTTGGTGAGGTTCGAGACCGGCAACAGCAGGGAGGCGGCGTTGGCCAGCCAGACTGTCGTGATGGCAAAGGGGATCGGCGGCAGGCCTGCGTGCCGCGCGAGCAGCACGACGACGGGAGTCAGGAGCACCGCTGCGGTGTCGAGGGACAGGAATACGGTGCTCAACACGGCGATGACGACCACGAGCGCCCAGAGCAGCCAGCCGCTGCCCCGACCCCAACGGGCAGCATTCTCCGCGACAACCCGGAACAGCTCCGCCTCGGCAGCCAGCTCTGTGACGACGGTGATGGCCACAACGAAGGCGAGTATCGGCCAGACCCGGCCGGCGACAGCCGCGGCATCCTGCAGCGGAAGGATGCCCGTCGCCACCAGCAGCGCAGAGACGGCGAGCAGCGACCCCCCGAGCACCGCCGTTTTCACACCTCACTGTACGACGCAAGGGGGTGGGCGCGAGACCCCGCGCAGCGGTACCGTTGCCCCATGCGCAAGTTCATGTTCAACACGACTCTTCTCAGCGCAATCGTCGGCGGATGGGGTACCGTGCAGGCGACCCGAAAGGGCCCGCGCGATTGGCGACTCATCCTGATGTGGGTCAGCTGGGGTGCAACGGTCGCGATCGCGGTCGGCACCATCATCAAGCAGGCGCAGGACGAGAACGAGTTGGAGGACTGAGATGAGTTACGACGGATTTGGCTGGGGCTTCCCGCACGCGCTGTTCCTCGTGATCAACGGCATTGTCGCCCTCTTCCTGTTCCTCGCGACAGTGGGCATCGTGATCCTCTTCGTGCGCTTCCTGCTGCACGCGACCACCGCGGCGAAGATCTACGTGGCCAAGAACTCGACACCGGAGCCCTCACCGAGCGCACCTGTCACCCCCGTGGCGCCCTCGGCACCGGCGGACCTGCCCACCAAGCCCGCCACGAAGCCGCGCACCCCTAAGGCTCCCCCGGCGGCACCGCCGACGGCGTAGCTCGACTCAGGCGAGGAAGCCCCGCAGTAGTGCGGCGCTGCCCTCGAGGTGTTCGCTCATGGCGGCGGCGGCCCGGTCGGGGTTGCCCGTGAGGATCGCGACGACGATTGCCTCGTGCTGCTCGTTTGAGTGGTCGATATTGCGCGGCAGCAACGGGATGCCGTCGAGCAGCGCGTTCACGCGGGTGCGCGTGTCGGCGAGCAGCGAGACCAGCGACGGGGTGCCCACCACCTCGCCGATGGCCAGGTGGAACCGGGAATCCAGCCGGCGGTAATCATCGATGGATGCCGCTGCCGTCTCCTTGAGGCGGGTCCACAGCAGGTCACGCTCGGCGGCACTCAGCTCTCGCCCCGCCGCCGCCCGGGCCGCCCCGACCTCCAGGATTTCGCGAAGCCCCAGCACGTCATCGATCTCGGCGGCGGTCGGCGCCTCGGCGTCGACAACGGGCGGGGGCCTATCGCTGACAAACGTGCCGCCGTACCGACCTCGGCGGGCGACCAGGTATCCCGCCTCCGAGAGCGAGCGGATCGCCTCACGCACGGTGTCCCGGCTCACGGAGAAGCGCGCGGCAAGGTCCCGCTCCGCGGGCAACGCCTCACCGGGCGCCACGACGCCGAGGCGGATCGTTTGCAGCAGCCGCGAGACCGTGTCTTCGAAGGCGTTGCCGTTGCGCACCGGTCGGAACAGGACCTCGTCGGCGAGGCCCTCGTAGGTCGGTCCGGCTTCTGTGTCGCTCACTACAGCGGCGTGACGTAGGCCGAGGAGATACCCCCGTCGACGAGGAAGGTCGAGGCGGTGATGAAGCTCGCGTCGTCACTCGCGAGGAATGCGACAGCAGCCGCGAGTTCCTCCGGTTCGGCGAACCGCCCCTTGGGGATGTGCACGAGTCGACGCTGGGCGCGCTCGGGATCCTTGGCGAACAGTTCCTGCAGCAGGGGTGTGTTCACGGGACCGGGGCACAGGGCGTTAACCCGGATTCCCTGGCGGGCAAATTGCACGCCCAGCTCCTTGGTCATCGCGAGCACTCCGCCCTTGGAGGCGGTGTACGAGATCTGGCTGGTGGCTGACCCCATGACCGCGACGAAGGAGGCGGTGTTGATGATCGAGCCGGACTGCTGGGCGACCATGTGGCGCAGGGCCGCCCGCGAGCACAGGTAGACGCTCTTGAGGTTGACGTCCTGCACCCGCTCCCACGCGGGCAGTTCCGTGGTCTCGATCGAGTCGTCGTCGGGGGGCGAGATGCCGGCGTTGTTGAACGCAATGTCGACGCTGCCGTAGGTCGACTGCGCCGTGTCGAACAGGGCGTTGACCTGGGCTTCGTCCGTGACATCCACGGCGACGAACAGGCCGCCCACTTCGGCGGCGGCAGCCGTACCCGCCTCGGCATTGAAGTCGCCGATCACCACCGTCGCGCCTTCCGCTGCAAACCGTCGAGCCGTGGCGAGGCCGATGCCGCTTGCCCCTCCCGTGATGACGGCGACCTTGCCCGCGAGACGCTGCGTCAGGTCGATCTTCGTGATGCTCATGCTGTTCCTTAGTCCGTTGAGATGAAGACGTTCTTGGTTTCGGTGAATGCGGCAGCGGCATCCGGCCCCAGCTCGCGACCGAGGCCGCTCTGCTTGAAACCGCCGAAGGGGGTGGAGTACCGCACAGAGGAGTGCGAGTTCACCGAGAGATTGCCGCTCTCGATGCCACGTGAGACCCGCAGCGCCCGACCGATGTCGCGGGTCCAGATCGAACCGCTGAGCCCGTAAATGCTGTCGTTGGCGAGCGCGATCGCGTCGGCCTCGTCGTCGAAGGGCAGCACGCTCACCACAGGCCCGAAGATCTCCTCGTGCACCAGCTTGTCGGTGCGGGATTCGGGCAGCATGACTGTCGGGGCGAACCAGAAGCCGGCACCGGATGGCGCGCTGCCGCGGAAGGCCACCTTCGATTCATCCAGGTATGAGCTGACCTTCTCGTGGTGCGCTTTCGCTACCAGCGGCCCCATCTCGGTGGCTTCGTCACGCGGGTCGCCCACGCGCACCGCCTTCACCGCTGGCTCGAGAAGTTGCAGGAACTTCTCGTAAACGGAGCGCTCAACGAGGATGCGACTGCGTGCACAGCAATCCTGTCCTGCGTTTTCGAAGACGGCGGAGGGGGCGGTCGCGGCGGCTTTCTCAAGGTCGGAGTCGGCGAACACCACGTTGGCGCTCTTGCCGCCGAGTTCGAGGGTGACGGCTTTGACCTGCTCGGCGCAGCCCGCCATCACCCTCTTGCCCACCGCCGTCGAACCGGTGAACACGACCTTGCGCACGTTCTCGTGGGTGACGAAGCGCTCCCCGACCACGGTGCCGCGACCGGGCAGGACCTGGAACAGGCCCTCGGGCAACCCCGCCTCCAGCGCGAGTCCACCGAGCCGGATGGCGGTGAGTGGGGTCCACTCGGCGGGCTTCAGCAGCACCGCGTTGCCTGCGGCGAGCGCCGGCGCGAACCCCCAGGCCGCGATCGTCATCGGGAAGTTCCAGGGCACGATAATCCCGACCACGCCGATGGGCTCGAGGAAGGTGACGTCGAGCCCGCCCGCGACGGGGATCTGGCGCCCGATCATCCGTTCGGGCGCTGCGGCGTAGTAGTTCAGCACATCGCGAACGTGCCCCGCCTCCCAGCGCGCCTGCCCGATGGGATGCCCGGAGCCCAGCACCTCGAGGTTCGCGAGCTCCTCGATCGCGCCCCCGACCGCTGCGGCGAAATCGCGCAGTGCGCCCGCCCGGGTGGCGGGGGGCAGGGCCGCCCATGCGCGCTGGGCCGACATGGCGTGCGCGACCGCGTCGTCAACCCCGGCGAGCGTCACGTGCTCGACGACCCCGATCTCGGTCTCGTCGGCGGGGTTGATGAGGGTGGTGCTAGGCATTGCTGCTCCTGTAGTCCTTCGCGGCGTCGACGAGACCCGCGAACAGGCGGGCATCCTCCGCCGCGTCCTCTTCGGGATGCCACTGCACGGCCATCCCGAAGCTGCTGCCCTCGACTTCGACCGCCTGCACGGTCCCGTCGTCAGTGCGCGCCGTCACGACGAGCCCGGGGGCGAGTTCATCGATGGCCTGGTGATGGTAGCTCTTGACCTCGAGCGACTCACCGAGCAGGGCGCCGAGCCTGCTACCCGGCTCGACGGCCACCTCGTTGCGGGCGAACATCCCGCCGCCCTGGCTGTAGCGCAGCGAGCCGACGACATCGGGCAGGTGCTGGTGCAGGGTGCCGCCCAGGGCCACGTTGAGCAGTTGCGCGCCGCGGCAGATGCCGAGGAAGGGCAGGCCGCGGTCGATGGCGGCCGTGAGCAGGGCATCCTCCCAGGCATCCCGGTCCCTACGCGGCTCGTCGGTCGCCGGGTGCGGTTGCTGGCCGTAGCGGGCGGGGTCGACGTCTTTGCCGCCCGTGATGATGAGCCCGTCGAGACCGTCGAGCACCCGGCCCGCGATCGCCGCATCGACGGGCTGCGGAGGCAGCAGCACGGCGATGCCCCCGGCCCGGTTCACCGCCTCGAAGTACACCTTCGGGAGAAAGGACGCGGGCACATCCCAGACACCGGTCTGCGCCTGCTCAAGATACGTGGTGAGGCCAATGACGACCTCAGAACCGTTCGAAACCACGGACCCGCTCCCAGTCGGTGACCGCCGCGTCGAACGCGGCCTGCTCCACGCGGGCGTTGTTGAGGTAGTGGGCCACGACGTCCTCGCCGAATGCCTCGATGGCGATCTCTGAGCCCGCGAACAGCTCGGCCGCTTCGCGCAGCGTTGACGGCACGCGCGGCGCATCGGAGTCGTAGGCGTTGCCCTCGAAGATCGGCTCGAGCTCAAGCTCGTGTTCGATGCCGTACAGGCCGCCAGCGATGAGGGCCGCAACGGCGAGGTACTGGTTGACGTCGCCGCCTGGCACCCTGTTCTCGACCCGAAGCGAACGCCCATGCCCCACCACGCGCAACGCGCAGGTGCGGTTGTCGAGCCCCCAGGCGACCGCGGTCGGGGCGAAGCTGCCGGCCACGTAGCGCTTGTACGAGTTGATGTTGGGGGCAAAGAACAGGGTCAGCTCACGCAGGGTGGCCAACTGGCCGGCGATCCAGTGCTCCATGAGCTTCGAGAAACCGTAGCGGCGCTCGGGGTCGGACATGACCGGTTCACCGTGCTCGCCCACCACCGACAGGTGGATGTGGCAGGAGTTGCCTTCGCGCTCGTTGAACTTGGCCATGAAAGTGAGCGATTTGCCGTGGGCGTCGGCGATCTCCTTCGCCCCGTTCTTGTACACGGAGTGGTTGTCGCAGGTGCCGAGCGCGTCGGTGTAGCGGAAGGCGATCTCCTGCTGTCCAAGATTGCACTCGCCTTTGACTCCCTCGCAGTACATGCCCGCGCCATCCATGAAATTTCGGATGTCGCGCAGCAGCGGCTCCATCCTCGTCGAGGCCATCAGCGCGTAATCGATGTTGTAGTCACTGGCGGGAGTCAGTCCCTCGTACTTCTTCTTCCAGGCATCCCGGTAGCCGTCGTCGAAGACGATGAATTCAAGTTCGGTGCCCACGTAGGCCTGCAGGCCCATCTCGGTGAGGCGGGCCAGCTGCCGCTTGAGCACCTGCCGCGGGTCGGGGTTCACGGGCGTGCCATCAAGCCAGGTCAGGTCGGCGGTCACGATGACCGTGCCGGGCAGCCAGGGCGCGAGCCTCAGGGTGTCGAGGTCGGGCATCATCGCCATGTCGCCGTAGCCACGCTCCCATGACGAGATCGCGTAGCCATCGACGGTGTTCATCTCGACGTCGACGGCCAGGAGGTAGTTGCAGCACTCGGCGCCGTGCTCGGCGAGCTCTTCGAGAAACAGCCGGGCCGAAGCACGCTTTCCCACGAGTCGGCCCTGCATGTCGGTGAAAGCGATGATCACGGTGTCGACTTCGCGGGATGCCACGAGCTCCCGCAGGCCGTCGACGCTCAGGTTTCCTGTTGCCACGTAGTGCCTTTCCGGGGAGGGTTCCGACCATTACACCACAGCGCCACAAGCGGGCCGTCAAGCATCGTAACGAGTTGTTTACATCCAAAGGTGGACGCAACCTACCAATAGCGGCCAAGCTCTCGATAATGCAGACGCGGCGCCCCGCTGCCCGCGCGATTCCATCGACCGGAGGTTGACATGACCGACACGACCAAGTCCTCGGGCGCCACATACAAGAAGGCCGCCGAGGGTTACTTCGAAAAACGCAGCCTGAGGCGCAGCGCAGGCTTCTGGGGGCTGTGGGGCATCGGGATCGCCGCCGTCATCTCCGGTGACTTCGCCGGCTGGAATGTCGGCCTCGGCACCACCGGCTGGGGTGCGCTGCTGATCGGGATGATCATCATCACGATCATGTTCTTCACCATGATCTTCTCCATCGGCGAAATGTCGGCGGCGATGCCCCACACGGGCGGGGCGTACTCCTTCTCGCGCGCCGCAATGGGACCGTGGGGCGGCTTCATCACCGGCCTCGCCGAGACCATCGAGTACGTCGTCACTACCGCCGTGGTGGTCTGGTTTTCGGGGGTATACGCCGATTCGGCACTCTCGGCGCTGACCGGCATTTCCTTGCCCGCGCCGGTGTGGTGGGCGATCCTCTACGTCGCGTTCATTGCGCTCAACTCGCTCGGCGCCTCGATCGGGTTCCGCTTCGCCCTCATCGTCGCGATCATCTCCATGGCGGTCATCCTGTTCTTCGCGGTCGCCTCGATCGCGACCGGCTCCGTCGACTTCGGGCGACTGCTCGACATCGAGCCGACCGAAGGCAACTCCGAGTTCCTCCCGTTCGGCGGCATCGGAATCCTCTTTGCCCTCCCGTTCGCGATCTGGTTCTTCCTCGGCATTGAGGAGTTGCCGCTCGCCGCGGAAGAAGCACACAACCCCGCCAAGGACATCCCGAAGGCAAGCGTGTGGGGCGTCATCACCCTCGCCTTCTTCGGCCTGCTCGTGCTGTTCCTGAATCCGGCGGTCACCGGGACGGCCGAGATCGCCGTATCCCCCGGTTTGGACGAGCCGCTGCTGCACGGGTTCCGGGCGTTCCTGCCGGAGGAGGTCGCGGCGGTGCTCGCGATCTTCGCGCTCATCGGGCTGCTCGCGTCGCTGCAGGGCATCATGTTCGCCTACGGGCGCAACATGTACTCGCTGTCGCGGGCCGGCTACTACCCGAAGTTCCTCTCGCTGACGGGCAAAAAGCACCAGACGCCCTGGGTCGCGCTCCTGGTCGGCGGCATCGTCGGCTACCTCATCCTGACGCTTGTTCTGATCGTGATCCCCGCGGTCAACCCAGAGGCGGCCGGTACCGCGTCTGGCGTCATCCTCTTCATCGCCGTGTTCGGTGCGGTCATCTCCTACATGATGCAGATGGTCGCCTTCGTGGTGCTGCGCCGGAAGTTCCCGAACGCGTCGCGCCCGTACAAGTCGCCGACGGGCGTCCCGGGTGCCGTCGTCGCGGGCGTCATCGCGTTCGCGGCCTTCCTCGGCATCCTGTTCAACAGCGCGTTCCTCACCGCGGTTATCACCTTCGCGGTGGTCTTCGTGGTCGGGATTATCCTGTTCGCCCTCGTCGGTCGCCACGGGCTCGTGCTCTCCCCCGAGGAGGAGTACGCG
>JBIITJ010000061.1:0-14747 GCA_044340535.1 Rhodoglobus sp. | reverse complement strand
TCATGGTCGACTCGATCGAGCACCTCGATCTCATCGACTCGGTGTCGCCTCCGGGAACCCGCGAGACGATCAGGGTGGCTCTCGAACTGAACGCCTCCTGGCGTTCGAAGGTGCTGGGCTACCTGGGCGTGCACCGCTCGCCCGTCGCCACGGTCGAGGAGGCGACGGCGCTCGCCTCCGCCATCGTCGCCCGCCCCGGCTTCCAGCTGGTGGGCATGATGGCTTATGAGGCGCAGATCGCGGGCCAGGTCAACCGGCCCGCGGGTCGACCGCTGTTTGGCCGCGTCGTCGACTACATGCAGTCCCAGTCCATGACCGAACTGGTCGACCGGCGCGGCGCGGTCGTGGCGGCCCTGCGCGAGCTCGCCGACCTCGAGTTCGTGAACGGCGGTGGCACGGGGTCGCTCGAGCGCACGTCATCCGATCCTTCGGTCACGGAGATCGCCGCGGGCAGCGGCCTGTTCGGTCCGCATCTGTTCGACGGCTACAGCCACTTCCAGCCGGCCCCGGCGGCCGCGTTCGCGCTGTCGGTCGTCCGCAAGCCAAGCCCGCAGACGGCAACCCTGCTCGGCGGCGGCTGGATCGCTTCGGGCCCGCCCGCCGCCGACCGGATGCCCCAGGCAGTGTGGCCCGAAGGCCTCGAGTACTACGCGCGCGAGGGAGCGGGCGAAGTGCAGTCACCCCAGCACGGTGCCGGTGCCGAGCGTCTTGCGGTCGGGGACAGGGTGTGGCTGCGCCACACGAAGGCTGGCGAACTGAGCGAGCACCTGAACGAGTTCGCGATGGTCGATGATGGGATCATCGTCGACACCATGCCGACGTACCGTGGTGAGGGAAAGGCGTTCCTGTGAGGTTTGAGTCGGGGCGGCGCTGGCGCAATTGGGGGCGCACCCAGGACGTGACGCCCGACTTCACGGCCTGGGCGTTTTCGGTCGATGAGGTCGTGGAGGCCGTGCGGTTCGCCCGTGACCGTGGCCTGCCACTGAAACCGATTGGCGCGAGCCACAGCTTCACCGGCATCGGGGCGACGGCGGGAGTGCAGCTCGATATCGCTTCGCTCGACGGTGTGCTCGCCGTCGACGGCAACCTCGTGACGCTCGGGGCCGGCACGAATCTCTACCAGCTGCCCGCCCTGCTCGCGCCCCACAATCTCGCCCTGCAGAACATGGGCGACATCGACCGGCAGACCATTGCCGGGGCGACGTCCACCGGCACCCACGGCACGGGTGCCGGGTTCGGTGGCCTCGCGACTCGCATCCGCGCCGCAACCCTCGTGACGGCGAACGGTGAGCTGCTGCACGTGAGTGCCACCGATAACGCGGAACTGCTGCCCGCGGTCGCCCTGGGGCTCGGGGCCCTTGGTGTGCTCGTCGACGTCACCATCGAGTGCGTTCCGGCCTTCCTCCTGCATTCCATCGAGCGCCCCGAGCCCACCGCGACTGTCCTCGCCGAGTGGGAGCAGCGCATCGCCACCATCGACCATTTCGAGTTCTACGTATGGCCGCACAGCGACACCGCGCTCACCCAGACCAAGATGCGCCTCCCGGCGGATGCCCCGCGCGACCCGCTCGGGGCGATGCGCACCTGGTTCGATGACTCCTTCATGGCCAACGGGGTGTTCGCCCTCACCTCGAACCTGGGCCACGCCATCCCGAGCCTGGTGCCGCACATCAACCGGCTGGCAGTGAATCTCACGGGCGACCGGGAGTTCACCGACCACTCGCCGGAGGTCTACGCGACCGAACGCTCGGTGCGGTTCCAGGAGATGGAGTACGCCATCCCGGTCGAGCACATCCCCGCGGCGGTGGCCGCGGTGCGCAAGCTCATCGTTGACCGCGGCTTCCGCATCTCGTTCCCTATTGAGGTGCGTGCTGCCGCCGCCGACGACCTCTGGCTCTCGACGGCGACCGGGCGCGCCAGCGGCTACATCGCGGTGCACCAGTTCTACAAGAACGACGCCACGGAGTACTTCCGCGAGGTGGAAGCGATTATGCGATCCTTCGCCGGGCGCCCACACTGGGGCAAGATGAACAACCGCACCGCGGCCGACCTGCGCCCGAGCTACCCGAGGTTCGACGAGTTCCTCGCCGTTCGCGACCGGCTCGACCCCGAGCGGCTGTTCCAGAACGACTACCTGCGGAGGGTACTGGGTGAGTAAAGAGGCGAGCCACTGGCTGCACGACCCCGCCGGGTTTGCGGCCACCATGCCCGCCGGGTTCCGTATGGGGGTCTCCACCGCGGCGTTCCAGGTCGAGGGCGCCGTGCGGGCCGACGGCCGCGGGGCGTCAACCTGGGACGAGTTCATGGCCCAGCCCGGCCGGATCGTCGACGGGTCTGACGCCTCCATCGCCACCGACCACTACCACCGCTACCGCGAAGACGTCGCACTCATGAAGGAGCTCGGCGTCGACTCGTACCGGTTCTCACTGGCCTGGCCGCGCATCCAGCCGGGCGGTACGGGCGGGCCGAACAGGGCCGGCATCGCCTTCTACGACCGGCTCCTCGACGAACTGCTCGCCGCCGGGATCAGCCCCATGGCCACCCTCTTCCATTGGGACATGCCCGAGCCGTTGCAACACAAAGGCGGGTGGATGTCCCGGGACACGGCATCCCGTTTCGCCGACTACGCGCTGCTCGCCGCCGCCGCGTTCGGTGACCGCATCGACCAGTGGGTGACGCTCAACGAGCCCACCACCGTGACCCTCAACGGGTACGCCCTCGGGGTGCACGCGCCGGGCGCGACGCTCATGTTCGATTCGCTGCTCGCCGTGCACCACCAGTTGCTCGGCCACGGTCTCGCCGTGCAGGCGCTGCGCTCGGAGTCGGTGAAAGGCGAGATCGGCATCACCAACGTGCACTCGCCGGTGAGCCCGGCCAAGGACACGTTCAAGAACCGTGGCTATGCCGAGGTCTTCGACCTCATCCACAACCGCATCTTCGCCGACCCCGTGCTGCTCGGCCGGTACCCGAAGTTCCCGCTGCTGGCCCGCAAATTGTTCCGGCCGCTCATCGACGTCGACGACGCGGACCTGGCCACCATCGCCCAGCCGCTCGACTTCTACGGCCTCAACTACTACATGCCCACCCGGATCGGGTCCGGCGCGGCCAGCGACGACATGACCCCAGACGGAGTCGACGCCGCCGGGATGCGCGAGCTCCCGTTCCACATCGCGCCGTGGCCCGAGTACCCGGTGACCGGGTTCGGCTGGCCCATCGCACCGGAGTTCCTCACCGAGTCCCTCCGCGACTACGGGGAGCGTTACGCCGGGGTGCTGCCGCCCGTGTACATCACGGAGGGCGGGGCGAGCTTCGCCGACGTGGTGGCTTCCGACGGCAGCGTGGATGACGCGAACCGGGCCAGCTACCTCGCCCGCCACCTCGAAGCGGCGTTCGCCGGGGCATCCGGCGTCGACCTCCGCGGCTACTACGTGTGGACCCTCATGGACAATTGGGAATGGGCCGCCGGTTTCAGCCAGAAGTTCGGGCTTGTGCGCGTCGATCCCGCCACGCAGGACCGCACGCCGAAACGCTCCTACCGCTGGCTGCAGCAGGTGCTGCGGGCCCGCCCCGGTGGGTAGTTTCGCAGGCTCCAGTCTCGCCAGACTCCCAGTTCTGCTCCGCTAGGATTCAGCTATGGAAATCCTCATCGTTATCGGCGTAATCGTCCTGCTCGTCGTCATCATCGGTGGATACCTCTGGGTGACCTACAACTCCCTCGTGACGCTGAACGTGCGCGTTGACGAGGCGTGGAGTGACATCACGGTGCAGCTCAAGCGCCGCGCCGACCTCATCCCCAACCTCATCGAAGCGGTCAAGGGTTACGCGGCACACGAAAAGGGCGTTTTCGAGTCCGTCACCAAGGCTCGCGCCGAGACGCTCTCCGTGCAGACCCCGGCGGATGCCGCGGTCGCCGAGAACCACATGCAGGCGGCCCTCAAGTCGATCTTCGCGGTCGCCGAGGCCTACCCGCAGCTTCAGGCCAGCCAGAACTTCCTCCAGCTCCAGGGCGAGCTCGTCGACACCGAAGACAAGATCCAGGCGTCACGCCGCTTCTACAACGGGGGCGTGCGCGAACTGAACACCAAGATCAAGGTCTTCCCGAACACCCTGTTCGTGCGTGGCCTCGGCTTCACGGAGCGCGAGTTCTTCGAGGTTGCGGACTCCGCAGCCATCGCGGAGCCCCCGCGCGTGCAGTTCTAGTCCCGGCCAGCGACACCCGACCAGTAGCAGCGGCAGGGCACTAGATGTATCGCAATATTGCGAAGAACAAGCGCAACACCGTTTTCATCATGATCCTGTTCGTGGGGATCATCGGTGGGCTGGGATGGCTTGCGAGCGCCATCTACCAGGACACCACCATCGTGGTGATCACCCTGGTGATCGCGATCGCCTATGCCCTCATCCAGTACTTCGCGGCGAGCAGCCAGGCGCTTGCGCTCAGCGGCGCCCAGCAGATCACGAAGGCCGACAACCCGCGGCTGTACCGGATCGTCGAGAACCTCTCGATCACCACCGGCACCCCCATGCCGAAGGTGTACATCATCAACGACCCGGCGCCCAACGCGTTCGCGACGGGTCGCGACCCGCAGCACGCTTCGGTGGCGGCGACCACGGGCATCCTCGAGCTGCTCGACGACTCCGAGCTCGAAGGGGTCATGGCCCACGAGATGGGCCATGTGCAGAACTACGACATCCGCGTCTCGATGATCGTGTTCGGTCTCGTCGTCGCGGTCGGTTTCATCTCCGACCTGCTGCTGCGCATGTCGTTCTTCGGCGGGCGCAACAACAACAACGGCGGCAACCCGGTGGTGCTGATTCTGGGGCTTGCGGCCTTCATCATCGCCCCGATCGTCGCGGCCGTCGTGCAGGCTGCCGTCTCCCGCCAGCGCGAATACCTCGCCGATGCGACCGGCGCGCTAACCACCCGGCACCCGGATGCCCTCGCCAGCGCCCTCCAGAAGCTCGGTGCCTACAGTCGCCCGATGCGGCGGCAGAACGCGACCATGGCGCACATGTGGATCGCCGACCCGACGAAGCCCGGCCTCATGGATCGCCTGTTCTCCACGCACCCGCCCATCCAGGACCGGGTGAATCGCCTGATCGAGAGCGGCCGCAGCTTCTAGCCCGACAGGCGCGGCAGCAGCGCCGTGTCGGCAAGCGCGTCAAGCTGCCGCCAGACGCGCTCGGCGGTGCCGTCCTGGGGAGCTGCTGTGCGCGGAGTGGGGAGCACGGTTACCGGTTCGCCCACCGCGCCATCCTTGGGGGCGTAGTACTCGCCACCGCGCGCCGCGGGGTCGGTGAGCGCGCGCACTGCTGACCAGGCCGCGGTGTCTTTGCCCTGGGCCCACGGCGTGAAGGGGTTGCGTTGGTAGGGGGTCGTAGCGTCCCTGATGCCCGGTCGCTGCGGCGTCTTCGCGTCGACCCCCACGCCCGGCCTGCTGACGATCGAGGCGACGGGAAGCTGCGCGGCGCGCAACCGACGGTCCAGTTCGAAGGCGAAGACCTCGGTCGCCGTCTTCGCCTTCGTGTATGCACCGATCCAGGTCCGAGGGACGCGAAGAAGATCGGTTGGGTCATAGCGGAACCGGCCCACGAATCCGGTCGAGGCGTGCACGATGCGGCTGGGCCCGTCGTGCGCGCGGCCTGTTTCGATGAGCAGGGGGAGGATGCCGTCGAGCAGCGCGACATTGGCGACAACGTGGGTGGCCAGCATCATCGGAAGCCCGTCGACGGTCTTCTGTGTGCCGCGGCTCATTGCGCCACCGTTCAGGAGCACTCCGTCGAGGCGGGGCAGCTCGGCGAGCTCCGCTGCGGCCTCCCGCACAGAGGCGAGCGAGGCCAGGTCGACCACCACGATGCGAACCGCGGCCTCGGGAACCCGTGAGCGGATCGCCTCCCGGGCGAGGGCGAGTTTTGGCGCCGATCGGGAGGCGAGCACCACCTCGGCGCCGGCCGCGGCGAGCTGCTCGGCGGCGAAGTAGCCAATGCCGGCCGTGGCGCCGGTGACCACCAGCGTCTTGCCGGCTTGGGTGGGCAGGGCGTTCGGGTTCCAGGCCATGGGGTCTCATTTCTAAGCGGATGGAGTATCCGTTAAGCTAGCACAATACGGATTGATCATCCGTTTCGTGTACGATCGGAGAATGCCAGCCCTTAGATCCGACGCCGCGCGCAGTCGCTCCCGGATCCTCGAGGTGGCCAGGGCGCTCGACACCCACGACCTGCGCCTCAACGAGGTCGCGCGGGAGGCGGGGCTCGGCGTTGGAACGGTCTACCGGCATTTCCCGACAGTGCGCTCGCTGGTGTCCGCGCTGAGCGCCGACACCGTGGACCGCCTGCTCGGCATCTCGCGCCGGGCGGCCGTTGAGCCCGACCCTGCCGAGGCCGTGCGATTGTGCCTTGATTCCGCGCTGGCCCTGCAGCTGGAGGATGGCGGACTCCAGATGACCCTCCTCTCAACGGAGGACGACTCCGAGGAGGTGCGGGTGGCGAAGAGGGAGATCTTCGTCACGTTCGCTGCGCTCGTCGAACGCGCCCAGGCTGCTGGTGCCGTGCGGGAGGACGTGACACTGGACCAGCTCATGCACTTGGTGTGCGGCGTCGAGTACGCCGTCCGCCTGGGCTCGTCCCGAGACCGTGGGACCCTCCTGGACATCGTGCTTTCGGGGCTGCGCGCTACCGCCCCGAACCGCTAGGTAGCGGGCGTCTGCTCACCCTCCTGGTCACGACTGCGCTCGACCACCGGCACAGCCAGTTCCGCAGCGAGGTCGCGGGCGAGGTCTCCCCAGTCCTGCACGACGAGCGACTCGAGGCCCTGCCAGGCGGCGGTCTCCCGCAGCAGGTGGCCGATGCGCGCGACATCCGGCGCCTGGCCCGGCTCACGCCACGCGGACTGCACCCGCAACGTGCGGTTCTGCCGGTCGCTCTTGAGGTCGATGCGACCGACGAGCGCCTCATCCTGCAACAGTGGCAACGTGTAGTAACCGAACTTGCGCTGCGGTGCCGGCGTGTAAATCTCGATGCGGTAATGGAAGCCGAACATCCGCTCGGTGCGCGCCCGCTCCCACACCACCGGGTCGAACGGCGAGAGCAGGGCCATCGCCTCGATGCGCCGGGGCACCCGCGCATCCCGATGCAGGTAGGCCTGCGCCGCCCAGCCCGCCACCGAGACCGGCAGCAGCTCGCCACCCTCGATGAGCTGGGCGATCGCGAGCCTGGTGTCGGCTTGGGGGAGCCGCCAGTAGTCAGCCAGGTCACGCACCGTCGCAATGCCGAGGGCTTCGCCCGCGCGAGCCACCAGTTCACGAACGGCGTCGGACTTCGGGATGCTGCGCGCGAGCACCTCGGCGGGCAACCGCCGCTCGGGCAGGTCGTAATACCGTTCGAAGTTCTTGCGGCCCGCGACGGCGACGCGACCGTCGAAGAACATGGTTTCGAGGGCCGACTTCACCTCCGACCATCCCCACCACGGGCCTGAGCGTTTATTGGCTTCGTGCTCGATCTTTGAGGCGGGCATCGGCCCCTTCTCGGCGAGTTCGGCGAGCAGGAAGTCGGTCATCGCGGTGTTACTGCGATCCCACGCCTTGGTGCGGCCGGTGCCGGCGAGCTCAGCGTCGCGGTGCCACTGCCACAGCGGCCAGTCGTCGACCGGGATCAGCGCGGCCTGGTGCGCCCAGTACTCGACGTATGGCGCCTTGCGGGCGAACGTCAGGCGGTCGAGCTGCGTCTTGTCGTAGGCGCCGAGTCGCGCGAAGAGCGGCAGGTAGTGGCTGCGTTCGAAGACGTTCACCGAGTCCAGCTGCAGCACGGCGAGGCGCTGCAGGGCGAGGTTCAGCTGCCGGGTGCCGACCGGCCCCCGGGGTTTGCCGAAGCCCTGTGCGGCGAGGGCAATGCGGCGGGCTTGGGACGCAGAGAGGGTGTCGACCACATTCCGAGACTACTGAACCGGTCCGACAGCAAGCGTTTGCCGCGTGTTCACCGAAGGGATGCTGAAGCACCACCGGCCAACCGTAACGTGCCCGTCGAGGCCAGCCGGTACCCCCTTGTCCGTACACAGCACAGACAGCCGGCAGCCCGATGGAGGAACCTTTGTTCAAGAAGCGCAATCTTGCCGCTATCGCGATCGTCGCAGCCGCGGCGATCTCCCTGAGCGCCTGCGCCAGTGACGACACCGCTCCCACGAGCGGCGTCGACGCCGCCACCGCCACGAGCGCCGAAGACTTCGGTGGCCTCGACGCCCTCATCGCTGCCGCACAGGCCGAAGGCGAACTGAACGTCATCGCCCTGCCCGACAACTGGGCGAACTACGGCGAGATCAAGGCCCTGTTCGAGGAGAAGTACGACATCGTCGTCAACTCCGCTGACCCCGACATCTCGAGCGCCGAGGAGATCGCCGCCGCCGACAACCTCAAGGGCCAGGACACCGCTCCTGACGTCTTCGACCTCGGCACCGCCGTCACGCTCGCGAGCCTGGACTACTTCGCCCCGTACAAGGTTGCGAACTGGGACGAGATCCCCGACGCGAACAAGGAATCCACGGGCCTCTGGGTCAACGACTACACCGGCTCCATGTCGATCGGCTACGACTCCAACTCGGTCCCGGAGCCCACGAGCCTCGACGACCTGCTCGGTTCCGACTACAAGGGTGCCGTCGCACTCAACGGTGACCCGACGCAGGCCGGCGCCGCGTTTGCTGCTGTCGGTCTTGCGACCGTGCAGTCCGGCGGAACGCTTGACGACTTCACCCCCGGCATCGAGTTCTTCGAGAAGCTGAACGACGCGGGCAACTTCCTGCCGGTCAACGCCACGGGCGCCACCATCGCCTCGGGTGAGACCAAGGTCGTCTTCGACTGGAGCTACAACAACCTCGCTGCCGCGGCCACCGTCGACGGCTGGAAGGTCACGACCCTCCCGGGCGCGATCTACACGAGCTTCTACAACCAGGCGATCAACAACGACGCGCCCCATCCGGCCGCCGCTCGCCTCTGGATGGAGTTCCTCTACAGCGCCGAGGCGCAGAACCTGTTCATCGTCGGCGGCGCGTACCCCGTGACCATCCAGACGCTGCAGGACAACGGCACCGTCGACACCGAGGCGCTCGAGGCCCTTGGCGAGCTGGAGGGTGAGCTTGTTACCCCCACCGCCGAGCAGGCTGAGGCCAACGCCGCGATCCTCGCCGAGAAGTGGGCTGCCGCGATCTCCTGATCGCGCGCAACTGATCCACGACAGTGACTGTCGCTAACGCGCCAGCCCTGACAAGCGCTGGCGCCGGGACCGAGTCCCGGCGCCAGCCGCTGTCCGAGCCGGCCCCCGGTCGCCCAGGGCGGCGGGGCATCGCCAAGTATTTGGGGCTCACGCCCTTCGCCGCCTATGTGCTGCTTTTCCTCGCGATTCCCACCATCCTCGCGGTCAGCACCGGCTTCTTCACTGAAGACGGCACCTTCACTCTCGCCAACATTGTTGGCCTCCTCGCACCCAATGTGCTCGCTGCGTTCGGCAGCTCCTTCTTCGTCTCCGCTGTCACCGCCGTCGTCGGCGCGGTCGTTGGCGCCCTGGTCTGCTACGCGCTGCTGGGCACCAGGGCCGAGGGCGCGCTGCGCACGATCATCGACTCGGTGTCGAGCGTGCTCGCCCAGTTCGGTGGCGTCATGCTCGCGTTCATGTTCATCGCGACGCTTGGCAACCAGGGCCTCGTCACCAAGTTCCTGCTCGAGGCATTCGGCATCAACATCTTCGAGAACGGCCAGTGGCTGTACCAGGTGCCCGGCCTGCTCATCGTCTATATGTTCTTCCAGGTGCCGCTCATGATCATCACCTTCATGCCGGCCCTTTCCGGGCTGAAAACCACCTGGGCCGAAGCCAACGCGACCCTCGGTGGCACGCCGTTCACCTACTGGACGCGCATCGCGATCCCCGTGCTCGCGCCCTCCTTCATCGGCAGCCTGTTGCTGCTGTTCGCCAACGCGTTCTCCTCATACGCGACCGCCGCGGCTCTCGTGAGCCAGGGTTCGCCCATCGTCCCCCTCCAGATCCGCGGCGCCCTCGTCAGCGAGACGGTGCTCGGTCGCGAGAACATGGCGGGCGCGCTCGCGCTCGGGATGATCGTGGTCATGATCATCGTCATGTGGGGCTACTCCGTTCTCCAGTCCCGCACCTCAAGGTGGCAGAAGTGACCTCAGCACACCGCATCGGCACGGAGCCGAGTAAAACGACCCGGGCGGTCATCCTCGGCATTGTCGGGATCCTGTTCGCGATCCCGATCATCGCGATGGTGCAGTTCACCTTCCGCGACGGGCTCGGGGGCGGTATCACCCTCGACCACTGGACGGGCCTGTTCGCCGAGGACGCCGCCCGCACCTACCGCGGCCTGTGGACGGCAATCGGCAACTCGGTCGTCCTCGCGCTCGTGACGGTCGGCATCGTGCTCGTGCTGTTGCTTCCGACGATGATCCTCGTACACATCCAGTTTCCGAAGCTCAAGCGGGTGCTCGAGTTTATTTGCATCATCCCGATCACGGTGCCCGCGATCGTGCTCGTCGTCGGCCTCGCCCCCGTCTACTCGGTCGTGGTGAAGATCTTCGGCAGCGGCGCCTGGACCCTCGCCTTCGCGTACGGCATCACCGTGCTGCCGTACGCCTACCGGGCAATCCAGTCGAACCTCGACGCGGTTCCCGTGGTGACGCTCAGCGAGGCGGGCCGTTCGCTCGGGGCCAGCTGGCCGGTCATCCTGGTGCGGGTGCTGCTGCCGAACCTCCGCCGTGGGGTGCTTGCGGCCGCGTTCATCTCGGTCGCCGTCGTGCTCGGCGAGTTCACCATCGCGAGCCTGCTCAACCGGGTGAACCTGCAGACGGCGCTGCTGCAGATCTCGCAAAGCGACCCATACGTCGCGGTGATCTTCGCCTTGCTCGCGCTCCTGCTCGTGTTCGCACTTCTTCTTCTCATCGGCCGTCTCGGCTCCACCCGCAATCGGAGTGACTCATGACCAGTACCATCCCCATTGCCACCACGATCGCCTCGTCGCTCAGCTCCACCGAAGGGGCGACCGTCGAACTGGTGGGCGTCATCAAGGACTACGGCAGCCACCGTGCGCTCAACGCCATCGACCTGTCGATCAAGCCCGGCGAGTTCATCGCCCTGCTCGGCCCCTCGGGGTGCGGCAAGACGACCGCGCTCCGGGCGCTCTCCGGCCTTGAGCAGGTCAACGGCGGGCACATTCTCATCGACGGTGTCGACGTCGTCGCGGTGCCGACCAATAAGCGCGACATCGGCATGGTGTTCCAGTCGTACTCGCTGTTCCCGCACATGACCGCCCTCGAGAACGTCGAGTTCGGCCTGCGGATGCGCAAGGTCGCCGCCGTAGAGCGTCGCACCCGCGCCGAGGAAGCCCTTGAGATGGTGGGTCTCGGTACCTTCGCACAGCGCTTCGCCCACCAGCTCTCCGGCGGGCAACAGCAGCGCGTGGCCCTCGCTCGCGCCCTCGTCACTCGCCCCCGGGTGCTATTGCTCGACGAGCCGCTCAGCGCGCTCGACGCGAAGGTGCGCGTGCAGCTGCGTGACGAGATCCGTCGCATCCAGACCGAACTCGGCATCACCACCGTCTTCGTCACCCACGACCAGGAGGAGGCGCTCGCCGTCGCCGACCGGGTTGCGGTGATGCGCGACGGCGTCATCGAGCAGATCGGCACCCCCGAAGAGCTGTACACGACCCCCGCGAGCCCGTTTGTGGCCGACTTCGTGGGGCTCAGCAACCGGGTTTCCGGCGAACTGGTCGGTGGCGCGGTCGTGGTGCACGGCACCGAGCTGCGCCTGCTCGGTGAGGCGCTCGCCGATGGACCGGTAACGGCGTTCGTTCGCCCCGAAGACGTGGTGCTGGCGGAAGCGGGCATCCCGGCGACAGTCGTCGCCTCGAGCTTCCTCGGCAGCCTCCGGCGCACCCAGGTGCAGCTGGAGGATGACTCGCTGCTGTTCATCCAGCACGAGGTCGACACGCGTCCTGTCGCGGGGGAGCGGGTCTTCGTGCGGCTCAAGGGAGCTCCGGTCGCGGCAGTGCCCCGCACCTGAGTCCTGGCCGGAAGGACAACCGGCGGGTCACGCGCTCCATAGAATTAGCCCATGGCACTCGTGCGGCGCACCAAACCGGCTCTCTCGCCGGATTCGCGGGAGATCGAGGGCTCGGTGCCCCCGGCGTTGCGGATTGCGGGCGCATACTCCTGGCGCATCCTCCTGGTGGCGGGCGTGCTCGCACTCCTGGTCTTCCTGATCATCCAGCTGCGCGAAATCGTGGTTCCGTTCCTGGTCGCGATCCTCGTCTCGGCGTTGCTCGTGCCGTTCGTGCAGTTCCTGGTGCGGCACCGCTGGCCTAAAGCGCTCGCCGTGGCGGTGGCGATGCTCGGCACCCTCGCGATCGTCGCGGGACTCGTCTTCGTCGTTGTCGCGCAGATCCGCAGCGGCTATTCCGACCTCGAAGCGCGTTCCGTGAAGGCATACGACGACTTCCTGGTGTTCCTCGCCGAGTCCCCGCTGCACCTGGGGGACGCCGATGTGCAGCGGTACATCGACCAGGTCCTGGGGGCGCTCCAGGATGACAGCCAGGCGCTGCTCTCCGGCGCCCTCTCGGTCGGGTCCACCGCGGGCCACGTCATTACCGGGTTCCTGCTCGTGCTGTTCGCGACCCTCTTCATCCTGATCGACGGCAAAGGCATCTTCGCCTGGGTGGTCAACCTCTTCCCCCGACGGGCGCGCAGCGCGGTCTCCGGGGCGGGATACGCCGGATGGATTACCCTGACCACCTTCGTGAAGGTGCAGATCTTCGTGGCGGCCGTCGACGCGGTCGGGATCGGCCTGGGCGCGTGGATCCTTGGGCTGGTGTTTGGTGGGTTCCCCCTCGTCATCCCGATCGCGATCGCGGTGTTCCTGGGTTCGTTCATCCCGTTCGTGGGTGCCGTCGTGACGGGCGCGATCGCCGCTTTCGTGGCTCTCGTGTATCTCGGACCCGTCCCTGCCCTCATCATGGTCGGCATCGTGCTACTCGTCCAGCAGGTCGAGTCGCACGTGCTCCAGCCGCTCGTGATGGGGTCCGCGGTCAAGGTCCACCCGCTGGCCGTGGTGTTCGCGGTCGCCGCGGGCTCGTTCCTGGCGGGCATCCCGGGTGCACTGTTCGCGGTGCCCGTTATCGCCGTCACCAACGTCATTGTCAAGTACATTGCCGGCGGCACCTGGCGCACCAACCCGCGCCCGACAGCGGAGGAAATGTTTCCCCATGCCTGACACCCTCGTCGGTCCGACGCTGGCCGAATTCCAGGAAGCCCGAGAGCGGGTCGCCGGAATCATCGACCTCACCCCCATGGAAAGCTCACGCTCGCTCGCTGAAGTGCTCGGTTCGCCCGTCTTCCTCAAGTGCGAGAACCTGCAACGCACGGGCTCGTACAAGATCCGCGGGGCGTACAACCGGCTCTCCCTGCTGACCGAGGAGGAGAAGGCGCGCGGGGTCGTGGCCGCCTCGGCGGGCAACCACGCCCAGGGGGTGGCGTTCGCGGCACGGGAACTCGGCATCTCCGCCACCATCTTCATGCCGCTGGGGGTCGCCCTGCCCAAGCTCCAGGCCACCCGGGGCTACGGGGCTGAGGTGGTGCTGCGCGGCCACACGGTCAGCGAGCCGTTGCGGGCCGCTGCCGAGTTCGCCCGCTCCACGGGCGCCGTGCTCATCCATCCCTTCGACCACTTCGACGTCGTCGCGGGCCAGGGCACGCTCGGTCTCGAGATCCTGGACCAGAGACCGGATGTCGACACCATCGTCGTTCCGATCGGTGGTGGGGGGCTCATTTCCGGTGTCGCCAGTGCGGTCAAGCAGCGCATGGCCCTCGAGGGGCGCACCGTGCGCATCATCGGGGTGCAGGCCGTCAATGCCTCGCCGTACCCGATCTCGTTGCAGAAAGGCGAGCCCACCGAGATCGCCATCCTGCCGACCATCGCTGACGGTATCGCCGTCGCGCGGCCGGGGGAGCTCAACTTCCAGATCGTGCGCGACATGGTCGACGAGGTCGTCACCGTCAGCGACGACGACACCGCCCAGGCCCTACTGGTGCTGCTGGAGCGCGCCAAGCTGGTGGTCGAGCCCGCCGGGGCCGTCGGGGTGGCCGCGATCCTCTCCGGGCAGGTGAAGGCCGCGGGGACGACCGTGGTGATCCTCTCCGGCGGCAACATCGACCCGCTCATGATGGAACGCGTGATCAGCCACGGCCTCGGCGCCTCCGAGCGATACCTCCAGCTGCGCATCCCGCTGCCGGATCGCCCCGGGCAGCTCGCGCGCGTATCGGCGATCATCGCGGAGGCGAACGCGAACGTCGTCGAGGTGCTGCACTCTCGCCACGGTGGCGGGCTGCAGATCAGCCAGGTCGAGCTCGAACTCCATATCGAAACGCGTGGCCCCGAGCATGCAGACCAGGTGCTCGATCGCCTGCGTGACGAGGGGTACGAACCGCGCGTGGACTTCTAGGCTGCGGACTTCTAGGCTGCGGACTTCGGGGATGTAGGCCTACGGGATGTAGGTTTCGACCTTCAGGATCTTGACGGCGATGGCCTTGCCGTTGGGGGCGGTGTAGCTCGTCTCGTCGCCGACCTTGAGGCCGATGATCGCGGTGCCGAGCGGGCTTCCCTCGCTGTACACGTCCAGGTCGCTGTCGCCAACGATCTCGCGGCTGCCGATCAGGAAGGTGGCTTCGTCGCCGAGTATCGTCGCGGTGATGACAGTG
>JBIITJ010000108.1:0-3712 GCA_044340535.1 Rhodoglobus sp. | reverse complement strand
ACGTCTCCAAACTCTCCTGCTGCGCCTTCTGAGCGCATCACCAGATCCATCTGAAAGGAAAAGAGAATGACCAACGAACCCGCCGCGATCACCGACCGCCTCGCCACTGCTGAGACCGGGCTGGAAACCTGGCTCTGGCTCCCCTTCTGAAGCTCCTCGCCGAAGGCGAACCTGTCACCATCGCCGATCTGGCGACCGCCACGGGGCGGACCGCCGACGAAGTGCAGGCCGCGCTCGCCGAGGTTCCCGACACCGAATACGACGACAAGTTCACGATTCTTGAATCCGAGTAGGCCGGGAACTCACGGTCTCGGGGCCGGTTTCAGCCTATCTGGACCCGTGAGTTTCTGCCTGGCGGGGCGGGGGTTATCGGGCGAGAGTGCGGATGGACATGTCGTCGACTTTGGGCAGGTGCCGCTTGACCGAGTCCTCGGCGGCGCCCGCGATCCTGTTCGCCTCGGCGAGCGAGACGTCCGGAATGCGTATGACGGCTTCGCCATGGAGTCGGTGGCCGATCCAGCGGAGCCGGACGTGGTCGATGCCGATGACTTCGGGGACGTGCTCGAGGGCATGCTCGGCCTTGTCGAGGAGTTCGGGTTCGATGCCGTCCATGAGTCGTCGGCCGACGGAGCGAACAGTGCCGATCAGGAGGACGACGATCATCGCGGAGATCACCAGACCGACGATCGGGTCGGCGAGGGGGAAGCCAAGGAGCACGCCGATGCCGCCGATCACGACGGCGAGGGAGGTGAATCCGTCGGTGCGGGCGTGGATGCCGTCGGCGACGAGGGCGGCGGAGCCGATCTTGCGGCCGACACCGATGCGGTAGATCGCGACGGCCTCGTTGCCGAGGAAGCCGACAACGCCGGCGGCGATGACCCATGCGAGGTAGCCGATGGGTTGGGGGTTGATGATACGGTCGATGGCCTGCCAGGCGGCGAGCACCGCGGACAGGGCGATCATCAACACGATGAACAAGCCCGCGAGGTCCTCAGCGCGGTTGTAGCCGTAGGTGTAGCGGCGGGTCGCCGCGCGGCGGGACAGGGCGAACGCGATCCAGAGCGGGACCGCGGTGAGCGCGTCAGAGAAGTTGTGGATCGTGTCCGCAAGCAGCGCGACCGATCCGGAGAACGCCACGATCACCGCCTGCAGGACGGTGGTGACCAGTAGCACGACGAGGCTGATCTTCAGCGCCCGGATGCCCTCCGTGTTGGCCTCCAGGGCGTTGTCGATCGAGTCCGACGCATCGTGTGAGTGGGGCACGAAAATCCCGTAGAGGAAGCCCCTGAACCCGGTCGGGTGCTCGTGCCCGCCAAGCGAGTGCCCGCCGCGGGCGTGCGTGTGACCGTCGTGCTCGTGCTCGTGCGGGAAGTCGTGGGTGTGCGCGGTCATGCCTCATCCGTTCCGTGGTGGTGACGAGGGGTACCGCCCAGGGAGTGCTCGGCCTGGAAGATCGCGTCCGAGACGAGCTGAGAGGCGTGCTCGTTCTCGAGCCGGTAGAAGACCCGTTGTCCTTCCTGCCGAGTCGCGACGATCCGCGCCAGTCTCAGCTTCGCGAGATGCTGCGAGACCGCCGCCGGGGACTTATCGACGGTCTCGGCGAGCTGGTTAACCGAGAGCTCGTCGGCCGCGCGCAGCGCGAGGATGATCCGCACCCGGGTCGCGTCGGCGAGCATCGCGAAGACCTCGACGGCGAGTTCGACGAACTGGCTGTCCGGGCTCAGCCCGCAAATCTTCTTATCTGCATCCACACGCAGATTATTGCACGTCCTCCGGGCGAAGGTCGGGATCGAGGACGCGGAGGTGGCGGGCCCATGCGATAACGGGTTCCGACGCTCGGGTCGGGATGAGGCGTGGGATGAGGCGGACGAAGATGACCATGACGATGAGCTCGACGAGGGTCTGGGTGACCACCACGAGCGGGGCAAGGTCGAACGCGGCGGGCAGGGCCAGAACGAGGGGGAGCACGACGAGGGAGTTGCGGGTCGTGCCGCTGAACACGATCGCCCTGCGCGCCGGCACGTCCAGGCCGGCGACCTTGCCGGTTGCGGCGCCGATCGGGACCATGACCGCGGCGAACAGGACGTAGACGGGGATGGCGAGCAAGAGCGCACCGAGTTGCTGACCGACCCCGGCGATCTGGGAGGCGACGACGACGGCGAGGGTGAGCATCATCAGCGGCACCATCGCCCCCAGCACGACCTCCTGCACCGCGGCTCCCCTGCGGGTGCGCGCGGCGGCGAGCTGAGTGAGTCCGGCCGCGACAAGCGGCAGGACGATGAGCAGCACGAACGCTTCGACGAATGGGGCGAGGTCGATGGCCTCGACGAACTCGGGACCGACGAACAGCAGCAGGTAGAGCGGCAGCAGGAGCATCTGACCGAGCATCAAGATCGGGGCGGCAGCGAGCAGTCGGTCCTTCGCGCCGCCCGCGATGCCGGTGAACACGATGACGTAGTCCACGCACGGGGTCAGTAGCACGAACAGCACCCCCACCAGCAGCACCTGGTCGTGGGCGACGATCCGCGACAGAACGAACACCACGACGGGCACGAGGACGAAGTTCACGACCAGGACCGTGGCAAGGAAGCGCCAGTCGCGGAACGCCTGCCCGATCTTGGCGAACGGCACCCCGAGGAAGGTGGCGTAGAGCAGCAGCCCGAGCACGGGGCTGATCGCGAACTCCGCCGGATGCGCGACGACGGGGGCGAGGAGGCCGACCGCGGCGCCCACGACGAGCGCGGCCAGGTAGAGCGTCACTTGGTGCCGCTCCATCCACTCCGCAACCGCTCGCATAGCTCCTATCTTCACAGCCTTCAATAGGTCATCATTCACTGTATGGTCATTACATGCTGACTCTTACTTCGCGGGTGGACGTGATGAACCGGCTCGGCCGGGCGATGGCCGACCCGACCCGCTCCCGCATCCTGCTGTCGCTTCTGGAGCAGCCCGGATACCCGGCGAAGCTCGCTCGCGACCTGGACCTGACCCGCACTAACGTCTCGAACCACCTGGCCTGTCTGCGCGGTTGCGGGATCGTCGTCGCCGATCCTGAGGGCCGGCAGACCCGGTATGAAATCGCCGACCCGCACCTGGCCGCGGCGCTCGTTGCACTCGTGGACGTGACGCTCGCGGTGGACGAGAGCGCGCCGTGCCTGGACCCGGCGTGCACGGTCCCGGGCTGCTGCGACACCGAGGCCATCGCCGGATGAGCACGGCGACGCTGACCGACGAGCGCCGGACCCGACTGCACGGTCGGGTGAAGTTCATCGTCTTCTTCACGATCACCTGGAACGTCATCGAGGCGGTCATCGCCCTCTCCGCCGGGGCGGTCGCCTCGTCGGCGGCGCTGATCGGGTTCGGTCTGGACTCGGTGATCGAGGTCGCCTCTGCCGCCGCGATCGCCTGGCAGTTCACCCGCAAGGACCCCGAGCGATGGGAGAAGGTCACCGTCCGGATCATCGGGATCGCGTTCTTCGCCCTCGCCGCCTACGTCATCGTCGACGCGATCCTCGGCCTCACCGGGGTCCGTGAGCCGGATCACAGCCCGGTGGGCATTGGGATCGCGGTCGCGAGCTTGATCGTGATGCCTGTGCTGGCGTGGTTCGAGTTCCGCACCGGCCGCGAGCTCGGCTCCAAGAGCGTGCAGGCCGACGCCAAGCAGCTCCTGCTGTGCATCTACCTCTCCGGCACCGTCCTCATCGGCCTGCTG
>JBIITJ010000059.1:0-15108 GCA_044340535.1 Rhodoglobus sp. | reverse complement strand
GCGCTTGATCTCGAGCCCCCGATGACTGAGGAGGAGTTTCAAGCTTTGCGCAGGGTGTTGTTCGCGGCGGAACCACCGGAACGGAAGCCGTGGCTATCGGATCGCATTATGCATAATGATCCGTCACTCCGAGCCCGGCTAGAAGATCTCGCTCGTCGCCCTGGGCCCTTCATGGAAACTCTGGTCCCGGACGCTCACACGTGGGCGAAAGAAGCTACCTTGGCTCGCAACGGAATCGCGCATGACGGCCGATCAGATGCCCATTCAATCGAGGACTTGTACGCCGTTGCAGAAGTCACACACGCCGTCGTGATTTTGAACCTGCTTTCGCAGCTGGGGATTCCACCGGAGCGTTTGGCACGGGCGCTTACCGAACACCCGATCTTGAGAAGGGCCGTCAGGCTCGGCAGGGACCATTTCCCATCGATCGCCGCGCAGGTGTGAGTCGGAGCAGCGACTAGCCGGCCCAACAAACGCGACGTGCGGGCGATCGCTTGGACGTCTCGCGCCGTGCACATCGAGTGGGACGTGCCGTCGGGCAAGCACGGCGTCTGGGTGTGGGCGAACGCGGTGGAGCGGGTCTAGTTGGGAGCGTCCTCATTGTCCGCTTCGAGATCCATCTCAAGGTTGGACCAACGGGCCACGGGCTTGATCGGAGTTGGCGGTGGCGGACTTGAGACCAATGTCACGTCAAGTGGGTCGGCTCTGGCTGCTCCAAGCTTGAACTTGCCTGAGCGATAGATGACCAGTAGTCACGCTCTGCGGATGGGTTCGCGTCAGCGCGAAATTCGTCGTCGTTGCCCAGCCAGGCGGGCAGGATGATCCAGAGCGAACGAAGACGCCAGCCGACACGGTGTAGGGCGTCGCTGCAGGCCACGAACTCGTCTAGGGTGCGAGTCGTGACCTTCGGCCCCTGCGGAGTCATCTGTCTGCGTGGGGAGTTCCATTGCTCGGTCTTCCTCCACGGGAGATGCATCCAGCGGTCATGCGTGAGTAGGTTGCGCTGTCTGTGCGCGGTCGCCGCTTCATCGAGCGTGCTCAGCGTCACTTCGCGCGCGAAGTCGGGAACGCCCGCAGTCTTCGCCATGGTGCGGCATCCCTCGAGGATGCGTGCGAAGTCGCGCGGGGCAGTGGCACCACCACGTCCTGGAGCTGCAAGCGCCCAGAAGACGGAAAGAGCTTCTCCCTCCGCGAAGTTGTCGTCCCGATTGATATTGCCGAGAACGTAAGTGAGTCGGTCATCTGGATTGGGTAGGGACGCAAGATCGAGCATTCCGCCACCCTAGAACACGCGTGGCGACTCTTAGCCACGGCGTCGAAGTTGGGTCTTGACTTGCGCCACGCTCATGCCTCTCTCAAGCGCTGCGGCAATCTTCTGTCCGTCCATTGCAAGAGCCTTGAGCCCATTCTTGTAGCGTTCCCAAAGGGCATCGTTGCCGTCGGGCATGTATGTCAAGTGAAGATCGGGAAGCTCCGCTTCCCACTCGGCTTCGGGATTATCCGCACCTGTGATTGGCAGGAGGAGGCTATCCGGTGCAGCAACACCGAAGCCGCGGAGTTGACCTAGGTTTCCATCCAATAGAAGCAATTCAGGGTCTCTTGTGATCGCGACGAAATGGCCGGTATCCCGGCCGCCTGGCCGGTAGTTTTTCAGTTTCTTCAAATCACTCTCGGAGAGGCGCGCAGTTGCTCGCGGTCCCATAACGCGGTGGGTGTCATCCGAAGGCCGGCTGGCAAAGACTGACACGGCGAGGGGTTGGAGACTCAGACCCAAGTACTCCGCTGTAGACACGAGCAATGCGGTGGCCCCGGCGCAGTCTTGATGTGCTCCGAACGAGTAACCAACGATCTCCACGATGTCATGCAGCCGTCCATGTGGACGGAGTTGTCTCGCGATCGCGCGCTCGGTTTTGGCCTGCTTCGCATTGCCCATGATCGGAGAGTATTGGGTTTGAGAACGACTCGGAAGAGCGTCACTGCGCAACGGTGGCTGGAGCACGCGGTTTGGATGGTCTGATCCCGAAGAGTGCCGGGGTGTAGCGGGCTCCAGAACCTGTTTCAGCAGAGGTTGGGTCAATTGCTAGAGTCAGCGGCGTGGACCCGGTCAATCTCAATATGAAGATTATCTCCGGATGGACCGGCGGCTTGCCGGAATGGAGGACTCTTCGAGTGACAGGCCGTCCAGAAGAACCCTACGTGCCGCTTGTCGAGCAGGCCGCTCGGGATTTTGGTATCCCGGATGGACACGATGGGCTCGGTTTCATTGACTACGACGATCCCGAGTTCGAGGTGCGATTTACCTTGATGATCGACTCGAGAACATCGCTGCGTGAGGTGCTTGCGGTCGTAGGAGACGACGCAACTGCGGAGCCGCCAACGCTCCAAGCGGGGTTTGGCGGGCGCGGCGCCGGGGGAGGCTTCGAACCACCCCTTCCCGAGTACCTCATCTCCCACCTGCGACTGGCGGTTGAATTGTGGGGTTACGGCACGATCACGTTGGGAGCCTGGAAGCTCGGCGTGAAGCGGTACTTCTCAGGCCTTCGCCGCCTTGCAGCCGATTGGGTACGAACGGGCGTCTTGGATGACGAACTTCGCGAGAAGGTGCTCTCGCGTCGCCAGTGGTCCGAGCATGACCTGGATAAGGTCTTCGCTCTGAGTCTTGAGTCGAAGACGAGTCTGTTGACCCAGCTCGGCTACGAATACAGTCCGGCTGATGGGGGGACTTGGGTTGACACTCATAGCGAAGAGGTCCACAACGAGACCTGGCACTAGAACGCAGCACGGTGGTCGAGCAAATTGCCCTACATGGGACCCCAGGGTACTCCGACAGGTTCGCTGTTCCCAGGGGTGGCCTGTTCAAACCGAAGGGCTGCGAGGAATGACAGGCTCCGCCTCCGTAGGCTGGGTCCATGACCTTCGCCGCGATCATCCTGTTCCTCAATGCCGCGTTCAACGTGTTCGCCTGGCCACGCTTCTTCGCCCGGGTGCTGCGCGATCCGCGGGCCCGTGACTCCGGCGGGCGGGCGACGGCGTTCCTGAGGGTGCACGCGGTGTTGCTGGGAGTTGCGCTGCTGCTCGCCGTCGTCTCGGCGGTGGCCGGGGTCATCCTGCTGGTCGGCTAGCACGTGTCTGCAGACATGACCTTCAGTCCTCGTCAGCACTCAATGGGCCGCACGCACCTGCCGAACCTGGGGCTCCTGCTCGACGTCGACGGGCCGGTCGCAAGCCCGGTGACGCGCACGATAGCGATCCCGTCGATCGTGACGGATCTGGTGGCGCTCGCGGCCGCCGGAGTGCCGATCGCGTTCATCACCGGACGGTCGGATGCCTTCATCCGTGAGCAGGTGGTTGAACCACTGCTGGCCGCCGGGCTTGCCGATGCGCTTCGCCAGCCCGGCGCCCGCATGTACGGCGTGTTCGAGAAGGGCGCGTCGTGGGCGACGATCGGCGCCGACGGTATGGGCGCGGTCGAGGTGGATGCCTCGGTGTCGCTCGGTGCCGCCGCGGCGGGTGCCGTGCGCCAGCTTGTCGCGGCCGACTTCGGCGACACGATGTTCTTCGATGAGAGCAAGCGGGCGATGATCTCGGTCGAGCAGCATCCCCACGTCGCCACCGCCGATTACCTGCCGGAGCAGGCCCGTTTCCAGGACGCGGCGTACGAGTTGTTGACCGCTGAGCTCGGCATCGGGCTGCGCTACGGCGACCGGTCGGTGGCGGATGGGGATGGCGCCGTGCCGTTCCGCATCGACCCGACGATCATCTCCACCGATATCGAGTCGGTGCTGCTCGACAAAGATCGAGGCGCCGCTCGAGCGCTCGAGCAGTTCGCCCAGCTCGGGCCGCTTCCGCAGCGGTGGCGGACGGTCGGCGATTCGCGCAGCGACTACAAGATGGCCGATCAGCTGCATGCCGACGGCTTCGAGGTCGCCCACGTGGATGTGCGCCCGAGCGACGGGATCATGGAGCGCGACTACCCCGTGATCACGGAGGGCGACCTCGTCAACGACGAGGCTGGGGCTGCCTTCCTGGCCTATTGGCGGGCGCAGCTAGGGTCCGAGCACGACTGACTGCGGATGTTGGCGGGACCGCTCGGTCATCGCACCATCGTCGTGCCGATAACTTCCTTGAGCGAAGTTACCCTAGACTCGCTTCCGACCCGCGAACGACAGGAACGACATGGCATTGCGATCCGATTGGTCGGCCGAGTACTGCCCGGTCCGCCGCTCGCTCGACGTGCTCGGCGACCCCTGGGTGCTGCTGATCATCCGCGACGTGCTCCACGGGCGCGGGCGTTTCGACCAGTTGCGCGATAATCTCCGCATCTCCGAAGCGGTGCTCAGTCGTCGGCTGTCCGGGATGCTCGATGCCGGGCTCTTGGCCCGGGCTCCGTACCAGGACGGTGCGCGCACGCGCTACGGGTATGTGGCGACCGAAGCGGCGGCCGAACTCCTGCCGGTGTTGCAGCAGCTTGCCGTTTGGGGCGAGAAGCACACCGCCATGCCGGACGGCGGCGAGCATATGCAGATGATCCACGAGCGGTGCGGGGGAGAGACGACCCAAGGTCAGACCTGCAGCAATTGCGGCGAGCTCCTCACCTCCGACCAGATGGTCTGGGTCAAACCTTGGAAGGATGCCCGCGACCGCCTCCAGCCCGCGGGCGTGCTGCTCTAGCGTCCGTCGCTGCGTGCAGCCCCACACCCGAAAGAAACCAGTGACGAATCCTGCCCTCCCTCCGTCCCCTCGGCGCTACCGCGTGCATCCCGCATGGTGGGTCGCGGCCGTCGCCTTCCTTGCGCTGCTGGCCGCCGCCGGATTCCGCGCGGCGCCGGGCGCGCTGATCGTCCCACTGCATGACGAGTTCGGGTGGTCGACCAGCATCATGTCGCTGGCGGTCAGCGTCAACCTCCTGCTGTACGGGTTGACGGCACCGTTCGCCGCCGCCCTCATGGACCGGTTCGGGATACGGCGCGTCGTCGCGCTCGCCCTCGCGTTGGTCGCATTCGGCGCAGCCGGAAGCATCCTGATGACCGCGTCATGGCAACTGCTGATCTTCTGGGGTGTGCTCATCGGCCTCGGCACCGGGTCAATGGCCCTCGTGTTCGCTGCGACCATCGCCAACCGCTGGTTCACGCGCCGCCGCGGCCTCGTGATGGGGGTGCTGACGGCCGGCTCGGCGACCGGCCAGCTCATCTTCCTGCCACCTGTCGCCGCTATCGCGGAGACGGCTGGCTGGCGCCCCGCGTCGCTGCTCATTTCGGTCGTGGCGCTGGCGGCGGTGCCGGTCGTGTGGGCGGTGCTGCGGGATCATCCGGAAGACCGCGGCGTGCTTCCGTACGGTGCGGATGCTGCCGCCTACGTTCCCGTCGCGCGCGCTGTTGGGGGTGCCGGTCGACGTGCCATCGATGGGCTCGTGTACGCCTCCCGCCAGCGGTCGTTCTGGGCCTTGGCGATCGCATTCGCGATTTGCGGGGCGACGACCAACGGCCTCATCGGAATCCACTTCATCCCTTCCGCCCACGACCACGGAATGAGCACGACGGTGGCAGCCGGGTTGCTCGCGGCGGTCGGGATCTTCGACATCGTCGGCACGATCGCGTCGGGCTGGCTCACCGACAAGATTGATCCGCGCATCCTTCTTGTCGCGTACTACGGGTTCCGCGGCGTTGGCCTGCTTGTGCTGCCGTGGCTGCTGTCAGACAGCATTCACCCGAGCATGGTCATCTTCATCGTGATCTATGGGCTGGACTGGGTGGCGACCGTGCCACCCACGGCCGCGCTGTGCCGCGAGATCTTCGGGGAACGCGGCACGATCGTATTCGGCTGGGTTTTCGCCTCCCACCAGCTCGGCGCCGCGGCGGCAGCCCTGGGAGCCGGTGTGATCCGCGACGTTTTCGGCGAGTACACCTACGCCTGGTGGGGTGGCGCTGCACTGTGCCTGGTTGCCGCGGTGTTGTCGATCACGGTGAGGCGTGGGCCGCGCGAAGCCGCGCTGCGAGCCGCTGCGTCCGAGTAATCCCGCAGCCGACGCCTTAGTCGGCGCGGCTTGTTGCGCCGCGCGCCGCGTGTCTTCGTACATGCTGGCCCGATTGTGGCGCGTTAGCGCTTGCGTATTCGGCGTTGGTCTGATGGTCGAAAGACGATGGCCGTGTCAGTGACAAGTGAGAGTTTAGTTAATTTAGTGAACGGAGAACTCCGCGGATACGGTCAAAGAAGTCAGTGTTTAGGCCAATGCGTAGCCGTTTCGAGCCAGTGTGCGCCATGGATTGACAATTGCTATCAAAACCGGTTTACTGATCGTGTTCAGTCCCATCCAAAGTCCGAGCGTGCCAATCCGGGCGTGGTCGGCAACCGGGAGGGACTTCCCACACAGCAGGAAGCTTGCCCCGGCGGCTTCCGGACAAAGGAGTTCTCGCAATGAAGCGTTATGTAGGTGCTGTAGCACTGGCGGCCATCGGCCTGTCCCTTTCGGCCTGTGCCTCAACCGGCCCTGCCGAAGGTTCGGAGCTGACCTCGGGCCCGATCGACATCTGGTACTCGACGAACGAGCAGGAGATCGCCTGGGCCGAATCCGTGGTGGACGCCTGGAACGCGGACCACCCGGACGAGCAGGTCACGGCAGCGGCGATCCCATCCGGCAAGTCCTCGGAGGACGCCATCTCTGCAGCGATCACCGCAGGCAACACGCCCTGCCTCGTGTACAACACCGCACCGGCTGCTGTGCCCGCGTTCCAGAAGCAGGGTGGCCTTGTGAACATCTCCGCCACGTTCGAGGACGGCGAGTCGTTCGTCACCGAGCGCTCGGGCGATGCGGCGGACGGGTTCCGTTCGCCGGACGGGGACCTCTACCAGGTGCCGTGGAAGGCCAACCCCTTCATGCTCTACTACAACAAGGACGTCTTCGCGGCAGCGGGCCTCGACCCTGAGAACCCGACGCTCTCCACCTATGACGACGTTCTGGCCGCCGCCGCGGCGATCAAGGCCAGCGGTGCGGCGGACTACGTGCTGTACCCGCCGGCGTCGGGTGACTACACGAACTCGCTGTTCGACTTCTACCCGTTCTTCCTCGCCAACTCCGGCGGCACCCAGCTCGTGAGCGACGGTGCGGCCGCGTTCACGAGCGACGAGGGCTTCGAGACCCTCGAGTTCTGGAAGACTCTCTACGCCGAGGGCTACTCCTCGGCCGAGGCCTACAGCGGGGACGCTTGGGCTGGCCCCTTCGCCGACGGCGTCTCGGCGCTGGGTATCGCCGGTCCGTGGGGGGCAGGCGCTTTCGACGGCAAGGTCGACTACGGCATCGTCCCGCTTCCGACCGCCGAGGGCACCGCAGCGGAGGACACCTACACCTTCGGTGACTCGAAGAACGTCGGCCTGTACACCTCGTGTGAGAACAAGCAGACCGCCTGGGACTTCGTGAAGTTCTCGATGGATGCAGACAACGATCTCGCTCTCCTTGAGGGCACCGGCCAGTTCCCGATCCGTGGAGACATCAACGACGTCGCCGGTGACTTCCTCGCGGGCAACCCGGTGCTGGCGACCTTCGCGGCATCCGTTCCCCTCACCGTGGACGTGCCCAACATCGCGAACGCCACCGAAATGTGGCAGACGTTCCGCGACGCGTGGGGCCAGGCAGTGCAGGCGGGTGAAGGTGATCTCGAGGAGGTCTTCACCACCGCTGCCGAGAAGATCGACGGCCTGATCACCCAGGGCTAAATCCTCGCCGGGGGTGCGCAGCTCACGCTGGCACCCCCGGCTTTCTCAACCCTCCGGTCACGGAGTCGAACCCCCCCAACAGCACAACGGGTGTGTCTCGCATGCCCAGGGAACCAGGCAAAGGAGCCTCGCCATGCGACGCATCAGATCGTTGCTCGCCTTCACCGTCGCCCTCGTGATCGGCGCGTCCGGACTTGCGGCGGCTCCAGCTGCTGCTGCGCCGGCCGACGACGTGGCGACGGTTATCTCGCGCCTCCAGGACTACTACCTGGGACAGGGCGACGAGATCATCATCGCCAACGGGATCTACCTGGCGCGGACATCCGAGGCACTGGACTACGCGGCATCCCAGAACCAGGACGGCTCCTGGTCGGACGTGAACTACGCCGACCGCACGAGTTCGGCGAACGGCCAGACCTGGTCGGCGTATCTCGCGCTCTACCGGATGCTGGCGATGACCCAGGCATACCGCGACCCCGATGCTGACGGCTTCGGGGACGCGCGCCTGCTCGACGCCGTGCAGCGCGCGCTCCTTTACTGGGATGTCGCCAACCCGGGCAACCAGAACTGGTGGGAGACGGAGATCGGTGAATCGATCGCCATGGGACGAATCTCGATGTTCCTCGGCGGGGAGCTCAGCGACGCCGCCTTCCAGGTCAGCCTGAAGCACAACACCGGAAAGCTGGACCCCGTTGGGGCCAACGGTGCATGGCGCACCTCCAACTACATCTTCGAGGCCCTCGCAACCCGCGACTTCGCGAAGGTCAGCGAGGGATTCGCGACCATTGTGGCGACCATCGCGGTGGACCAGTCCGGAGCGGTGAACGAAGCGGTACAGCCCGACGCGAGCTTCTGGGCGCACGGTGCCCAGCTGTACAGCGAGGGCTACGGCATGGTGCTCTTCACCTACGCCGCACTCTGGGCGGACGTGGCCCGGGGCACCTCCCTCGCCTTCTCGCGGAACCAGCTCGATTCGATTGCGTTCTACTTCATCAGCGGGACCCGCTGGCTCATCCGGGGCGACATCGGGATGCTGTATCTCAACTATCGAGCCCCGAAGACCGTGCAGGGCGTCACCAGCCAGGCCGCCGAGTTCATCGAGCCGATGCAATGGATGGTTCGCACTGACCCGCTGTACGCGACCGCATACCAGGCCGTGCTTGATGGCGTGCTCGGAGAGACCCGCACGAACGGGGTCACCGGCAACAAGTACTTCTGGCGTTCCGAGTTCTCTTCCCACATTCGGGACGAGTATGGGATCTTCACCCGGCTGAACTCATCGCGCACGTTCGGTGCAGAACTGCGCACTCCTTACCGGGATGACCTCGGTAACCCGGTCTACTGGAACGCTATGGGCTCGACGGCGATCCAGGTCAATAACCGTGAGTACCTCGACCTCGGCCCTGCCTTCGACTGGTGGCACTACCCCGGTGTGACCGCACCCTACGTCAAGCGGACCGAACGTGGTGTCGAGAACCGTGGGCGCAACGGTGACGGCGGGAGCTTCACGGGCGGAGTGTCAAACGGCGAATATGGCGTGAGCGTCCTGACGCTCGACACCGCCGCGACGACGGCACAGAAGAGCTACTTCACCTTCGAGGAGGGAATGGTCGCGCTCGGAGCGGGGATCGCCTCCGACAGCACCGCCCCGGTGCACACAACGATCAACCAGGCCGTCGCGAAAGACAACGCCACGGTCGATGGTGCTGCCGTCAGCGACGATACCGATGGGCGAAGCATCAGCGGCGCGCAATGGGCCTACAACGACGAGGTGGGCTACGTTTTCGCAGCGGGCCAGGACCTGAAGGTGTCGAACAAATCCCAGACCGGCAATTGGGATGGCGAGGCCGCTGTCGATCGCGAGGCATTCAACCTCTACGTCGACCACGGCACCAAGCCAACGTCTGCGAGCTATGACTACACGGTGCTCCCCGCTGCGAAGCCCGCAGAAGTCGAGGCGTATGCGGCGAATCCCACCGTGCGGACGTTGCGCAATGACACCGAGGTGCAGGCGGTTCGGCAGGATGAGTCCGGGCTCACGATGGCGACGTTCTACAAGGGCGGGTCGGTGGACCTGGGGGACGGTCGCTCCTTGGCGGTTGACCAGCCCGCCATCGTCCTGCTTGACGAACGCGGCGAGACGCCCGTCGTCAGCATCGCCAACCCTGACCGGCCGGGGCTTTCCGTCGTCGTCAGTCTCTCGGGCGGTGGGCACGACTGGAATGCCACCGTCACGCTCGGCTCAGGCGCAAGCATGGGCAAGACCGTTACCGTGCCGCTCGTGGCGGGCAGCCCCGCGGAGCGCTCTGCGTATTCAGCGAGCGGAACGGCCCCGGGGAGCACGGCCGACGCGCTCGGCGACGGTGATCCAGCTACCGCTTGGGTGTCAGACGGTGAAGAACCGGCGTGGGTGACGACCGAACTGGAGCGCGGTTCCTGGGTCACGAAGGTGACGATTGACTGGGCCGACGCGTTCGCCACCGACTTCCTCGTGCAGACCTCGAAAGACGGCACCAACTGGACCGACCACGAGCGGATCACCGGCGGCACCGGTGGTACTACGGAGGTGGCAATAAACCCGACTCCGGCCTCGTACGTGCGCGTGCTGCTCCTCGACGGGGACGCGGGCAAGTACAGCATCGCCGGGATGACGGTTGCCTCGAGCGTCAACCTTGCGATCGACAGCGGGACCCGCGCCTCCGGATATGCGGGATACAACCCGGTGTACCTTCTCGCCGACGGTGATCCGACCACGCGGTCGCGCGGCAACAACGCCAACAGCGCGTGGGCACAGGTTGATCTCGGCTCCTCCCAGCCGGTCTCGACCGTGCGGCTCTGGTGGGAGGCGGCCTTCGCCAAGACGTACAAGATCCAGCTCTCGGACGACGGGGCCACCTGGCGCGACGCGTACACGACACCGTCGGGAGGCAGCGACGGCGGTCTCGATGTCATCAAGCTGGACAACGCGACTGCTCGCTTTGTCAGGATGCAAACGCTTACCCGTGCCCTGGACTACGGGCCGTCGATCTGGGAGTTTGAGATTTTCGCGGATCGCCTGGTAGCCGACGCGCCCTCGATCCCCACGGGCCAGGCGAACCTTGCGCTCGGCCGCCCGACCACGGCGGATAGCGTCTACAACAACAACGCCACGATCGTGGCGTCGAAGGCGACCGACGGCTCCGGGTCCACGAAGTGGTCGTCTGCTCGGGCGACCAGCGAGCACTGGCTGCAGGTCGACCTGGGCGGCCTTGAGCCGGTGTCGCGCGCGGTTGTGAAGTGGGAGGCAGGTACCTCGAAGGACTATCGCATCGAGGGGTCCGTCGACGGCACGACCTGGTTGCCGATGGTCACGGTCAACACCGCACAGTCATCGCTCACGCATGTCCACGAGTTCGCGCCGACCGATGTGCGGTACGTGCGTTTGTCCGGGATCCCGTCGACGCAGTACGGGCTGAACATTTGGGAGTTTGAGCTGTACGGCGGGTACTCCTTTGATTGCATGGGAGCGGTCACCGCGAGCCGCGACGGCTCCGTCACCGCATCGGCCACCGTGTCGCCGGTCGATCCTGACGACGTTTATGTCGCGACGTCGATGGACAAGTCCGTCGCGACGGTGGACGGCGAGCCTCGCGCAACGCCTGACGGCAAAGTCGACGTCGATCTGGCTACCCACGAGCCGGGAGTAACCCGGGTCATGCTGCGCCACGCCAGCGGCGATGAAGTTGCATGGTGCGATCTGACCGTCGTCGCCAACACGGGTGGTCTTCAGGGACAGGTGGATGCCGCGAACGGGTTGGACAGCACGGCGTACACGCCGTCCAGCTGGAGCCCCGTCCTTCCGGCACTCGAGGCAGCCAAGGAGGTTCTCGCGGCAGCAGGCTCGCCCCAAGCGACGGTGGATGCTCGCGCCGCGGCCCTCGACTCAGCGCTCTCCGGCCTCGTGCGACGGGATGCCGTTCCCTCGGCACCCCGCGACGTGTCAGCAACCGCGTCCGGTGGGGTCGTGCGCGTGGGGTGGTCGGCGCCTGCCAGCGAGGGCGGCTCTGCGATCGTCGCTTACGAGGTCACCGTGGGTTCTCGTGTCGCGAATGCTGGCGCGGGGGACCGGTCGGTGGACGTGAGTGGCCTGGTCGAAGGTGAGTACGTGGTGACGGTGCGCGCACAGAACGCGGGGGGCTGGTCGGCAACGTCGGATCCGGCGTACGTGCGCGTCGATCCGGAGGCATCGAATCCCATCATCAGTGTCGAAGGTTCACTGGCGGTCGGCGGCCGTATCGAGGTGGTCGGCGTCGGCTTTGAGCCCGGCGTCGAGTACAGCATCCAGCTGCGCTCGACACCCAGGGACCTGGGTCGCGTTGCGGCAGATGCCGACGGCGCTTTCCGGCTGCTCGGCAGGATCCCTGCTGATATCCAGCCGGGTGAGCACTCGATTGTCGCCATGCGGAGTGGTGCTGACATCGCCTCGGTCCGGGTGCAGGTCGCTGCCCGCGCCGACGCTGGGCCGGGTTCTGGGAACCTGTCGACGACCGGCGTCGACCTGGGCTGGATGCCGTGGGCGTTGGCCATCGCCATCCTGCTCATCATCTCCGGAGCCGTGGTGATGGGGGTTCGACGCCGCCGCGCCGACTGATAACCGGAACCGAAAATGCCGCCTCCCGATGGGAGGCGGCATTTTTCGGTGGGGGAGGTGTCAGAGTCGAGTGAGCTCCGCGACACCGATTGACGAGTCGGCCATGCCGTAGAACACGAAGCGGCGGCCGTCGATCTCTTCGATGGCCGTAGGGAAGACGACGTTGCCGAGGGTTCCCTTAAGCTCTTCGGCGGTCTCCGGCGCCAGGAGCGGCTCGGCGGTCCGTGCAACCACCCGGCGGGGGTCCTCGGCGTCGAGCAGGATGGCGCCGGCGGAGTACCGGGAGCCGTGTGCCAGCTCGAAGCCCTTGGGGGTCGCCCCGGAGACACCGTGGTGCAGCACCAGCCAGCCCTCCGGCACACGGAGCGGCGACGGTCCCGCACCGATCTTCGCGCTCTCGAAGGCCATTTCTGGTGCTGCGATCATCGACGAACTGTGCACGCGCGTGAGCGCGGCGGGGTCGGCTCGAGCCGCATCAAGGTCGACATAGCCCATCCAGATCGAAGGGCGATCGTCCTCGATGCCCGCAGGCGGGCGGGCGCCCTCGCCGGGGCGGAGCCAGTCGAGGTCCCACATGGGACGGTGCAGGAGCGCGATGCTCGGCCGACCATCGGGCCCCGGGACGACTTCCGGGAAGAACACGATGTCCTTATTGGCGAACAGGTTCAGGTCGCTCTCCAGCTCGGGCTGGTACGCGAACTGCACGGGCCCCAGCCGATGCCAGGTGACTGTGTCGCGCGAATACGCGAGCGCAGGCCTTGGCCCGAGGGGCCCGTAGGCGATGTAGGTCATGACGTGCAGGCCAAGTGGTTCGAGGAAGGTGATTCGTGGGTCCTCCACACCGGCATTCTGGTGACCATGCTCCCAGCGCTGGTCGGGGGAGAGCACGACTCCCAGCCGTTCCACCCCGACCGGGATGCCGTCCTCGATAACCACGCGGGCGCGCGCGATGCGGGAGACATTTCCAGCGGCGACGACGCGCGGGTAGAGGTAAAGCTCGCCGTCCTGGCCCCAGGCGGTGCCGGGGTTGAGCACGCCTTCCACCTCAAGCGGGTCGTCAGTATTCGCCGTCATGATGGTGCCGAGTCGGCTCAGCGAGTAGGGAACCGTCGTCGCGGGTGCGGTGCCGGGGAGTGAGGTCATTACCTTGCTTTCAGGGGTAGTGGGTCAACGGCTCAGCCCTTGATGGCAGAGCCCAGGTTCGCGGACGTGAAGTGCCGCTGGAACACGAGAAACAGGACGACGACCGGTACCGCGAGCACGCATGCACCGGCCAGGACGGCCCCCATCGGGTTTGCGAGGAACGCCCCGTTCGTCTGGGAGAAGTTCGCGAGGCTGACGGCAAGGGTCTGCATCGACGCCTCCTTGGTGACCAGGAAGGGCCAGAGGAACTCGTTCCAGGGGCCGATGAATGTCACGAGCATCGCCGTGAGCACGGCGGGACGGACGAGCGGCACGGCGATCGACGCGAGGATTCGCAGCTCACTTGCACCGTCGATTCGAGCGGCGTCGAAAATGTCCCGCGGAATCTGCAGGAAGTACTGCCGGAAGATCAGCACAGCGACCGAGTTGATAGCGAACGGCAGGATCATCCCGATGAAGTTATCCGCAAGGCCGAAATATCGAACCACGAGCACGTAGAGCGGAATCATCAGCAGCTGGAAGGGGATGGCCTGAACGAGGAGCACGAGTGCGAAAACGACGCCCTGTCCGCGAAAGGACAGCACGGAGAGCGCGTACCCGACGAGGAGCCCGAACACGAGGGTGCATCCCACCACGCCGGCCGTGAAGATCAGCGAGTTGAGCAGCGAGCCGAGCAGGTTGACCGACTCGTTGATCTCGACGAAGTTGTTCAGCGTGAGGTTGTTCGGTAGCGGCAGCAGTCCGAGCGGGCTGGTGTCTCGTTTGGCCTGCAGGGCGCCGATGACCATGTAGTAGAACGGGACGAGCGCGGCCAACGCCCCGACCAGCAGCAGGCCAAAGCGCAGGATCTTTAGCGCCCGGCCGCTGCGGTCAGTGCGCTTCGAGGGCGTCGAGCGGGTCATCGGCCATTGCCTTCCGTGATGCGGCGTGAGATGAGCGAGACGATCATGACGGCGATGACGAGGATCATCCCGATCGCGGCGGCGACGTCTGGTTTGCCTTGCTGGATGCCCTGCTGGTAGATCAGCAGGGCCGGGGTCATGGATGCGCCGTTCGGCCCGCCCCCGGTGAGCAGGTACGGCTCGGTGAAGATCTGCCCCGTGGTGATGATCGAGAGCAGCACGACGAGCGAGGTTACGGGCCGGACCGCGGGGAGTGTGACGGACTGGAACCGCTGCCACCGGGTGGCGCCGTCGAGTTGGGCTGCTTCATGCAGTTCTTTTGGCACGTTCTGCAGCGCCGCCAGGTACAGCAGGATGTAGAACCCCAGGTTCTTCCAGGTGACGTAGACCGCGATGAGGGGCATGATGAGCGCTGGGTTAGCCAACCACGACGGCTCAGGCGCGAGTGAGCCGATCAGTGAGTTCACCACACCGTTGCCGTTGAACAGGAAGATCCAGACCGCGAGCGTTGCGACGGAGGCGGTCACGTAGGGGATGTAGTACGCGATCCGGAAGAAACCCTTCCAGTGCACCACCGAGTCCAGTCCGGAGGACAGGAGCAGGCCGAGGACGACCGTCAGTGGCACGTTGATCACGAGAAACACGAGCAGGTTTCCGAAGGCCTGGTGGACGAGAGGATCGCCGAGCACCGTCGCGAAGTTGTCGAAACCGACGAACGGTCGT
>JBIITJ010000058.1:0-15137 GCA_044340535.1 Rhodoglobus sp. | reverse complement strand
CCCCGGCAATGATCAGGACCAGGAAGACCGGAACCAGGGCGAGACGGATGAAACTCAGGATGTTCGGGACGGTCAGGATGCGATTGCTGATCTCGCTGATCTTGGGAGCATCCACGAGCCCGAGTCTAGCGAGCGTGCCCCCACGCGGGTTTAGGATTCGGGAATGCCTCCACTGCTTCTCGTCACGCTCATCGCGGCCGCTGTCGTGCTTTTCGTCTGGGTCGCCTCGCTCATCACAGGCGACCACTCCTGGGTGGACCGGCTGTGGTCGATCGTGCCCGCCGTGTATGTCTGGGTGTTCGCCGGGGCCGCAGGTCTCGATGACCTGCGCCTGAACGTCATGGCCCTTCTGGTGACGCTGTGGGGCGCGCGCCTCACGTTCAACTTTGCTCGTAAGGGCGGCTACACCGGCACCGAGGACTACCGCTGGCCGATTCTCCGGAGCCGCATGAAGCGCTGGCAGTTCGAGATATTCAACTTCTTCTTCATCGCGCTCTACCAGAACGTCATCCTGCTGCTCATCGCTCTGCCCGCGCTCACCGCATACGAGAACCGGTCGACGCCGTTCGGCCCCCTCGACACCGCCGTCACCATGTTGTTCGTCGCCTTCCTCGTGGGCGAGACGGTAGCCGACCAGCAGCAGTGGAACTTCCACGCGGCCAAGCGGGCCGGCGGAGCCGACTTCCGGCCGAGGTTCCTGCAGACCGGCTTGTGGCGGCTGTCGAGGCATCCCAACTTCTTCTTCGAGCAGGCGCAGTGGTGGACGCTGTTCCTGTTCGGGGCGATCGCCGCAGGCTCCCTGCTGCAGTGGACCGTGCTCGGTGCCGTGCTGCTAACAGCGCTGTTCATCGGCTCCACCATTTTCACGGAGAGCATTACCCGCTCGAAGTACCCCGAATATTCCGAGTACCAGGCGACCACGTCACCGATGATCCCGTGGCCGCCTCGCCGAAGCGCGAAGGAACCCGTCACGGCGTGACCTCGGCGGTAGCGTTGAAGCATGTCGTGCATCCGCTTCAACACCCCGGCCCAGCTGGCGCAGATGAGGTCGATGGCTCCGGCCATGCTCACGGCAGAGCAGGCCGAAGCACTTCACCCGGCTCCCGAGTTCACGGAGAGCAAGGTCCGCAGGCTCCGGTTGCTCGCCGTCGACCCGAACCCGAAGATCCGGGAAAGCGTCGCCTTGGGGTACCACACGCCGCCCGACGTGTTCGAGGCGCTTGCGCATGACCCCGACGAGGGCGTGCGCGCCTGCGTGGCGCGCAACGAGTCCGCCCCATGCGACGTGTTGCGAGCTCTTGTTGACGACAGCTCCGAGCGGGTGCGGGGCTTCCTGGCCCTGAATTTCTTCGTCCCGGATGACGCCATGCAGCGCCTTGCCGAGGACTCGAGCCGCACCGTGCGCGACCTGGTGCGCTGGAAACACGAACTCGCTGAGGCATGACCGCTCAGGGCTCCGTTCGCGTCGACAGCTGGCTGTGGGCGGTGCGGGCGTTCAAGACCCGCTCCGCGGCGACTGCGGCCTGCCGCTCGGGGCATATCAAAGTCAACGGCGACCGGGCCAAGGCCGCCCAGGCCATCAAACCCGGCGACGAGATACGCATCCGCGTCGCGGGGTTCGACCGGGTGCTCCAGGTACTCCAGGTACTCCAGACTCCCGTCAAACGGGTCGGCGCGGCCGTCGCGGTTGAGGCCTACCTCGACACCAGCCCGCCGCTGCCCGCCCCCGAGGAAGTCGCCCTGCTCCCCCGGCGCGACCGCGGGGCAGGACGACCCACCAAGCGGGAACGCCGGGACATCGAGAAATTGCGCGGACGGACGACCACAACCGGGCAGTGATGCGGTATCGCGGGCGACCGCGAACGCGTACCCTCAGGGAAGGAGCATCCGGCTTCTCCCGAGGAGGATCCCGTCATGGCTGATAAATCACCCAAGAAGTCCAGCACCAAGACTGCCGCGAGCAAATCCCTCAAGGAGAAGCGGGCCGACAAGAAAGACAAGGCCGCCAGCAAGCGCAAGGACTGACCTTTTTTGGTCGGTGGCGCTGCCTAGGCTCGAGCCCATGTCGCACTTGCATGGGATTGTCCCCCCGTACCTGCTCAGCCGCATCGCTCGCCTCGACGATGCGAAGTTCGCGACCGCCGCTGCCGCCGCACGCAACTCACTCGAGCACGACGCGTCCATCCGCGCGGTGCGACTGACGTTTGGCTTCGATGACGGTGACGTTCTTGTAGCCGAACTGGGCGCGGGGCCCGACCGCACTATCGCCGACGCACAGTCGCGCGAGCAGCTTCCGGGCATCGTGGTACGGCGCGAGGGCGACGGGCCGACCGCAGATCTCGCCGTCGACGAGGCCTACGAGGGCCTGGGTGCCACCTTTGCCCTGTTCTCTGAAATCTACGGTCGCAACTCAATCGACGGGGCGGGGCTCCCGTTGGAGGCGACCGTGCATTACGGGCGTCTCTACGACAACGCGTTCTGGAATGGGGAACGGATGGTCTTCGGCGACGGGGATGGCGAGATCTTCACGCGCTTCACCGCTTCGCTCTCCGTTATCGGCCACGAGCTCAGCCACGGGGTGACCCAGTTCAGTTCTGGCCTGGTCTACCGCGGCCAATCGGGTGCCCTCAACGAGTCCGTCTCCGATGTGTTTGGGGCGCTCGTCGAGCAGTACACGCTCGACCAGAGCGCCTCTGAGGCATCGTGGCTCATCGGTGAAGGTCTCTTCACCGATGCCGTAGAGGGCGTCGCGCTGCGATCCATGAAAAGCCCAGGCTCCGCCTTCGACGACGACGTGCTGGGCAAAGACCCGCAACCGGCCCACCTTGACGACTACATCGACACCGAAGACGACAACGGCGGGGTCCACCTGAATTCGGGCATCCCGAACCGCGCGTTCTACCTGGTCGCCGCGCAACTGGGTGGCGCCGCCTGGGACCGTGCCGGGCAGGTCTGGTACGACACGGTCACCGGCCCAGCGCTCACGGCGCGCGCCGGCTTTGCTGAATTCGCGGCTGCGACGGTCGCGGCGGCGGCGGCGCGGTACGGCGCGTCGTCGGATGAGACAGCAGCGGTGCGCTCCGGATGGCGCGGGGTCGGAGTCACCCCGGGATGACGAGACTCACAATCACGGTCACGCGCACCGGCGGGATCGCCGGGCTGCGGCGGGAGTGGCGCGTTGACGGCGACACCGAACAGTGGGGGCCGCTCATTGATGCCTGCCCGTGGCGCTCGGTGCCGCGTGATGACGATTCGCGGGACCGTTTCGTGTACTCAATCTCGGTGAGAGCCTCCCGCAAGCGGCATTCAGCGACGCTGCCCGAAGCAGCGCTGACCGGGCCGTGGAAAGAACTTGTCGACCGGGTGCAGGCCGTCCCGCCAGCGGGCGACGTGCACCGCGCGTAACAACGTCCCGCGCGGGCCGAGGGCGGCCTCGCCCTGACCGAGCCCGGGCACTGTACCGGATGTTCACCTGAGCTTCACCCCGTGCATCCCGGAGCGGCGCCCGCCCGGCGGGACGATTGACGAGCATCGGAGCGAGGGAGCGTCGCGTGGGCACCTTTGAGCACTTCTACCTGGTCGAGGACGGCCACGGCCGGTGGATAATCCGGCACCAAATCACCGACATTCTTGCCGGCACGATCCTCCGCACGACCGGCGGATTTCGGCTCAAAAACGACCACGGCCGCACCGTCGGCAATTTTGCCTCGATCGAGGACGCGATCCAGGGCCTGTACGCGACGGTGTGAGGCTTAGCCCGCCGCCGTGGCCTGTGCGGGAACAGACATCCCAGGATCCTGCAGGATGCCCGCGAAGGCGAGTTCGGCCGCGCCGATCATCAGCAGGTCAGATCCCAGTTCTGCGCGGACGACCTCGACGGACTCCCGCGGTGCTGAGAGTGCGCTTCTGGAGATCCTGGCTTCGAGGTACTCGGGCTCCTTCATGAGAAGCGATCCCAGGAACCCGCCGAGCACGATGCGCTGGGGGTTGAGGATGTTCACCGAGGTACCGAGGGCGTCGCCCAGGCGATCAAGCTGCAAGCGGACAAGTGCGTCGACAGCGGGATCGTCGGATTCGAGAAGAGCTGCCTCCAGCTCGTCGGGACTCGCCACGGGCATGCCCAGTGCCGCCAGCAGGGCGGCCCGGTTGACGAATTCTTCAAGAGTGCCCGTTGCCCCGCCAGGCTCCGCGACGGGGCTGTGCCCGAACTCCCCCGCATAGCCTTCGGCTCCCCCGGCGAGGCCGCCGCCCGCAATAATGCCGCCACCGATACCGCTGGGGCCACCGTTGAGGTAGATCATCTCGGCAATCCCGCGGCCAGCGCCATGGATGTGCTCGGCGATGGCACCCAGGTTCGCGTCATTCCCGACGTGCGCGGGGAGCCCCGTCGCATCGGAGAGGATCGCGGCGAAGGGTTCATCCCGCCACTCCAGGTGCGGCGCAAACCGCACGAGCCCGTCACCCGCGTGCACCAGGCCCGGCACGGCAACACCGATGCCGAGGATCCGCCCGTCACGTTCGAGGGGGCCCCTGAGGCCCTCGAGCACTGCTGCGGTGATGTTCGCCGCCTCCCGGGCGCTCGGCGGCCGGTCGGTGGCGCATCGGATGCGGGTGGCGACGGTGCCGCCCAGGCCCACCACCCCCACGGTCACCGCATCGATTTCGGGGTTGACCGCTATCGCCACGGTGCGGGGATCGACGTTGACCGTCGGGCTGGGCCGCCCGACCTGCTTGGTGGGGTCGGCCGGAGACTCGAAAACGAGACCTCGTTCTACCAGTTCTGCGACGAGCGCCGCCACGGTGGAGCGATTCAGGCCGGTGCGCGTGGTCAGCATCGAGCGCGGTTGCGAGCCGTCGTGGTGGAGCAGGGTCAGGATCGTCGACAGGTTGAACCGCCGCAAATGCTCGGCGCCCGCACCTCGACCTCGCTCGTAGGTGAGATCGGCCCGGGCCGAGCCGACCCGCGCTTGCCCCACAGTCGCTCTCCCGGTTCTAGCGTCCGCCACCGCGGCGTTTGCTCAGCACATCGAAGGCTACCGCCAACAGGAGCACGAGACCCTTGATGGCCTGCTGCCATGCCGCATCCACCGACAGGATTGAGAGGCCCATGTTGAGCACACCCATGATGAGCGCACCCACAACCGCGCCGATGACCGTCCCGACGCCGCCGGTAACAGCGGCCCCACCGATGAAGACGGCGGCGATCGCATCAAGTTCGAAGCTCTGGCCCGCCGAGGCCACAGCACCACCCGCACGCGCTGTCGTGACGATGCCTGCGAGGCCCGCGAGAACGCCCATGTTGACGAAGATGAAGAAGTTAACCCATTGCGTCTTGACGCCGCTCATCTGGGCCGCGAACAGGTTGCCACCCATCGCGTAGACGTGGCGGCCGAACACGGTCCGCGTGAGCACGAACGTGTAGATGAGGATGAGGAAGGCAACGATTACGAAGATCACCGGGGTGCCGCGGTAGGCCGACAGTTGCCAGGTCAGCGCGACGATGACGACGACCGCGATGGCAATCTTCAGCCAGAACGACAACGAGCCCTCGGTGATGAGCTCGAGTTTGCGCTGCTTGCGCCGGGCCCGCAGTTGGACCCCGACCAAGGCAAGCGAGGCGACAACACCGATGACAACGGTCAGGATGTCGCGGCTCCCGCGCCCTTCTCCGATCGTGCCAAGCAACTCGGGCAGCCAGCCGCCTCCGATGGCGTTGAACTCACCCGGCAGGGCGTTGATGGTTCCCCCCGTCAGGAGCACGAGGGTCAGGCCTCGGAACAGGAGCATGCCCGCGAGAGTCACGATGAATGCGGGTATCCCCACAAACGCGACCCAGAAGCCCTGCCACGCACCCACGAGGGCGCCGACGAGCAGCGCGATGATCACCGCTGCCCACCATGGCTGGCCCCACTGCGTCATCGCAATTGCTGAGATCGCGCCGACCATCGCCACGACCGAGCCCACCGAGAGGTCGATGTGGCCGGCAATGATCACGATCACCATGCCGACGGCGAGGATCAGGACGTAAGCATTCTGCTGGATGAGGTTGTTGATGTTGCCGGGAAGCAGCAGGCGCCCGTTGGTCAACACCTGGAACAGGATGACGATGACCGCCAGCGCGGCGAGGATGCCGTACTGGCGAAGGTTTGCGGGAACCTTGGGGAGTTTCATGGTGGGTCGTTCGGTGGTCATCGGGTCAGTCCTTTCCCGCGGTCATGTAGTGCATGAGTGTTTCCTGGCTGGCATCGTCGCGGGCGACTTCGCCGGTGATTCGTCCTTCGGAGATCGCGTAGATCCGATCCGACAGGCCGAGAAGTTCGGGGAGCTCGGATGAGATCACGATGACCGCCTTGCCCTGTGCGGCGAGCTCGTTGATGATCCCGTAGATCTCATACTTGGCGCCGACGTCGATGCCCCTGGTCGGCTCGTCGAGGATCAGGACGTCCGGACCGGAATAGATCCATTTGCTGAGGACGACCTTCTGCTGGTTTCCCCCGGACAGTTTGCCGGTGAGCACCGAGACGTTGGGTGCCTTGATGTTCATTTGGCGGCGGTAATTCTCCGCGACACCGTTCTCAACGAGGCGATCGACCACGCCGAACTTCGACAGTTTGCCGAGCGCTGCGGCGGTGATGTTGACAGCGATCCCGCCGATGAGGTTGAGGCCGTAGCGTTTGCGGTCTTCCGTGGCGTACGCGATGCCGTTGCGGATCGCCTCGCTCACCGTCCGCACACTGATCGGCTTACCGTTCTTGAACGCTGAGCCGGTGATGTTGGATCCATAGGACCGGCCGAAGATGCTCATTGCGAGTTCGGTGCGACCAGCGCCCATCAGCCCGGCGAACCCCACGACCTCACCGGCACGCACCGAGAACGACGCGTTATCGACGACGACGCGCGAACTGTCGATCGGGTGGTGGACCGTCCAGTTCTCGACCCGGAAGAGTTCTTCGCCGATGTTGGGCGTGCGCGGGGGAAACAGGTTGTCGAGCTCGCGGCCCACCATTGACTTGATGATCCTGGCCTCGGTGGCGTTCGGATCCTTCATCGAAAAGGTCTCGATGGTCTTGCCGTCGCGCAGGATCGTCACCGTGTCGGCGATCCTGCGGATCTCCTTGAGCTTGTGGGAAATGATGATGCAGGTGATGCCCTGCCCGCGGAGGCTGTTGATGAGGTCGAGGAGGTGCGCCGAGTCTTCGTCGTTGAGGGCGGCGGTGGGTTCATCCAGGATCAACAGTTTGACGCGCTTGGACAGCGCCTTGGCTATCTCGACGAGTTGCTGCTTGCCCACCCCGATCTCAACGATCCTGGTTGCGGGGTTCTCGTCAAGACCGACGCGGGCCAGCAGTAGCTGTGCCTCCCGGTTGGTCTTATCCCAGTCGATGACCCCGCGCGTGGCGATCTCGTTTCCGAGGAAGATGTTTTCGGCAATCGACAGGAACGGGCTCAGGGCGAGTTCCTGGTGGATGATGACGATGCCGTCATGCTCGGAGTCGTTGATGGTCCGGTAGGCGGTTTCTTTGCCCTCGAACTCCACGACCCCGTCGTAGCTGCCGTGCGGGTAGACCCCGCTGAGCACTTTCATGAGGGTGGACTTTCCCGCGCCGTTCTCACCACAGATGGCGTGCACCTGCCCGCGCTCCACCTCCAGTGAGACGTCGTCCAGCGCGCGCACGCCGCTGAAGTCCTTCGTGATATTGCGCATCGCCAGGATGGCCGACATCGCTACTCCGCTTCGAGTTGCCGCAAGGCTGGTGCCCCGGTGAGGGGGCACCAGCCCTGCATTGGGTGGGTTGTACTACGACGACTGGTTACAGTCCGACGTCGGATGCCTTGAGGAATCCGGAGTCGATGAGCTTGGACTGCACGTCATCCTTGACCACGACCTCAGGCGCGATCAGGAACGACGGAACAACCTTCTCACCGTTGTCGTAGGTTTCGGTGTCGTTGATCTCGGGCTCTTCACCGGCGAGGATCGCCTCGATGAAGCCGAAGACAACCTTGCCGAGCTCGCGGGTGTCCTTCCAGACGGTCATGGACTGCTTGTCAGCGAGGATGTTCACGACGCTGGCCTTGTCACCGTCCTGGCCCGTGAGGATGGGCCAGTCGACCCCGGGCTCATAACCAGCGCTCGTCAGCGAAGCGGTGATGCCCTGCGCGAGGCTGTCGTTCGGGGAGAGCACGACGTCGATCTTCTCGTCGCCCGAGTAGAACGAGGCGATGCGGTTGTCGAGCTCAGCCTGGGCCGAGTCCGACTTCCAGCCGAGGATACCGATGCTGGCCCAGTCATCGTTCGAGGCCGGCGACTTGCCGGACGGAACGACAAGCTGGCCGCTCTCCACGTAGGGCAGCAGGACATCCCAGGCACCCGAGAAGAAGAACTTCGCGTTGTTGTCGTCGGGGCTGCCCGCGAACGGCTCGAGGTTGAACGGGCCTGCGCCGTCGGCGAGACCGAGCTGCTCCTCAATGAACTGGCCCTGGAGCTGGCCGACCTGGTAGTTGTCGAACGTAGCGTAGTAGTCGACGTTCTCGGTTCCGTTGATGAGGCGGTCGTAGGCGATCACGGTGATCTCCTGCGCCTTGGCTTCCTCGAGCACGGGGGCGAGCAGCTCGCCATCGATTGCCGCGATTACCAGCACGTCGACGCCCGAAGCGATCTGGTTCTGGATCTGGCTGATCTGCGTGTCGGACTTGTCGTCCGCATACTGCAGGTCGGCGGTGTAGCCGGCGTCTTCGAGGAGCGCCTTGAGGCCCTCACCGTCGTTGATCCAGCGCTCGAGGCTGCGCGTCGGCATTGAAATGCCGACGCTGCCGGCTGCGTCGCCGCCACCCTCGGTTCCGCCGCTGCACGCAGCGAGGCCGAACGCCATGGTGGCAACTGCCGCCGTGGCGAGAATCTTCTTGACTGACATGTGGTGCTGTCCTTTCGTAGTGATTGCTGGACTTCGTCGTCCCCAACGCCCACGGGCGCAGCGGTGCACGCGCTCAACCCGCAGTGTGCGGGGAGCAGAAGTGGGAGCGCTCTCTTTTCAGGGACGCGCTGGCGCGACTACTCCTTTGTACCGCGGGCCAAGCCAGGTCATCCTGGCATCGCCTTATGTTGACTCGTAGAACATATACCTCTTGTGAGTCAAACGCACACTCGGTGTGCGTAATTGTTGTGATGGGAAGTTTCCGCGGCCTCCGTCACGTAGGCTGCGAACAACTAGGGGGCAACAATGGCGTCACTATCGCGCAGTTTTGTCGTGGTTGGAACGGCGATCGGGGTGGTGGTTCTCCTCGGCCTCAGCCCGATGTCGGCGACCGCGGCGGTCGGCTGCACGGCCAGTGTTGCTGGGTCGGATGCAACGGTGGGTGGCAGCGCGAGGACGGTTGTCCACCATGCGGCCGCGCTGGCGGCGGCTCCCCACGTCGCAGTGCCTCCGGCAGTGGCATCCGACCCGCTGCTGGCCCGTTCGGGAACGGCAATCACCTGGACCGTCGTCGGCGTTGCGCTCCTCGCACTGCCATTGGGCGCGATCCTGATCGTGCTGGGGATCAAGCGCAGGCACCGCCACTAAGCGAAAATGTGCAAGCCAGGCTCGTCCGAGAGGCCGTCTGCACCGAGGATGGCACGCGCGAATCGCCTGTGGCCCGAAGCTCCCCATCACCCGTCACCGTCGCTATGCCCAGGAGTCCAGGATTGGCCGCCGCGCAAGTGGACGGCATGGCGGCAGGGGTCACGGGCGCGGAACGAAGAGCGCCCCGCCCGCTGGGTGCGGGCGGGGCGCTGCGGTTTGGTCCCTAGCTCTTGACCGCCTTTGGCGCGCCCTGCGAAGAGATCGAGATCTTGCGCGGCTTGGCACGCTCGGCCATCGGGACGATCACCGAGAGCACGCCGTGCTCGTAGTTGGCCGTGATGCGCTCGGTGTCGACGCCGTCGCCGAGGGTGAACTGCCGCATGTAGCTGCCGTAGGGCCGCTCGTGGACGAGCCACTTCACCTGCTCGCTCGCCGGGGCGCGGCGTTCTGCCCGGATGGTGAGCAACTGGCCGTCGACATCGAGGTCAACGCTCTCCGGGTCGATGCCGGGCAGGTCAGCGCTCAGCACGTACTCGTCGCCCTCGCGGAACAGGTCAACGGGCATGGGACGAGGAGCTCGAGCCGTATCAAATGCGCCGGATGCGAGTCGGTCGAGCTGGGTGAGAACATCGAACGGGTTGGACATGATCAATCTCCTCTCGAGTATCGGTGTGGGCGAGTGTCCCACGAGAATTTTCTAGCACTCTCAGGGTGAGAGTGCCAAGTCTCCATCGGCCACTTCCCAGCGAACCTGAAGGCTCCGGCCGACCGCAAAGGGACCTTAGGCCCTGTAGCGCTCCGCCCCACACGAGGAGTATCAGATCACGGCCCCTGGACCGTGCGTCACCACCCAACAAGGGTTGTGGCGAAGAGACTCTCTGGAAGGCACAACCGTGACCATTGTTGAGAATGCACAGTCGAACACCGAGGACGACAGCACGGGCCACGGCGCGTGGCGGGGATTCAACCCCGGCCCCTGGCTCACCGGTATTGACGTGCGTGATTTCATCCAGCGCAACTACACGCCCTACGAGGGCGACGACTCCTTCCTGGCCGGCGCCACGGAGCGCACGCTTGGCATCTGGGCGAAGCTCACAGCGATGTTCCCCGAGGAGCGCGAGAAGGGCGTCTACGACATCGACGCCACGACGCCGGCGCTCATCACTGCCCACAAGCCCGGGTACATCGACAAGGACAACGAGCTCATCGTCGGCCTGCAGACGGATGCCCCGCTGAAGCGCGCCATCATGCCGTTCGGTGGCTGGCGCATGGTCGCCACCTCGCTCGAGACCTACGGCTACCCGGTCTCGCCGGAGCTGGAGACGATCTTCACCAAGTACCGCAAGACCCACAACGCCGGTGTCTTCGACGTGTACTCCCCCGCCGTCAAGCGCGCCCGCCACAGCCACCTGATCACGGGCCTGCCCGACGCATACGGCCGCGGCCGCATCATCGGCGACTACCGCCGGGTCGCCCTCTACGGCGTCGACGCCCTCATCGCCGCCAAGAAGGCAGAGCGGGCCGAGGTCGACGTGCACTTCTCGACCGAGGACGTCATCCGCGACCGCGAGGAGAACGCCGAGCAGGTCAGGGCGCTGAAAGAGCTCGCCCAGATGGCGGCCTCCTACGGCTTCGATATCTCGAAGCCCGCCGCAACCGCCAAGGAAGCGGTGCAGTGGCTGTACTTCGCCTACCTCGGCGCGGTCAAGGAGCAGAACGGCGCCGCAATGTCGTTCGGTCGCAACACGGCGTTCCTCGACATCTACCTGCAACGCGACATTGCCGACGGGGTGCTCAGCGAGGAAGCCGCCCAGGAGCTCATCGATGACCTCGTCATCAAGCTGCGCATCGTGCGCTTCCTGCGCACCCCCGAATACGACTCGCTGTTCTCGGGCGACCCGACGTGGGTGACCGAGTCGATCGGGGGTACCGGTGAGGATGGGCGCACCCTCGTCACGCGCACCGCCTTCCGCTTCCTGCAGACGCTGTACAACCTCGGCCCCGCACCGGAGCCGAACCTCACGGTGTTCTGGAGCGACTCGCTGCCCAAGGGCTTCAAGCGCTTCTGCGCGAAGGTCTCGATCGACACCTCGGCCATCCAGTACGAGTCGGACTCGCTCATCCGCGGTGCCTGGGGTGACGATGCAGCCATCGCGTGCTGTGTCTCGCCCATGCGCGTCGGCAAGCAGATGCAGTTCTTCGGTGCCCGCGTCAACCTCGCCAAAGCGCTCCTCTACGCCATCAACGGCGGACGTGACGAGGTCACCGGCGAGCAGATCGCCCCGGTGACCGAGCCCCTCGCGGGCGACGTGCTCGACTATGACACCGTTCTCGCCGCCTACGACGAACTGCTCAACTGGCTCGCCGGCATCTACGTGGATGCGCTCAACTGCATCCACTACATGCACGACAAGTACGCGTATGAGCGCCTCGAAATGGCATTGCACGACCGCGAGGTCCTGCGCACGATGGCCTGCGGCATCGCGGGGCTGAGCGTCGCAGCGGACTCGCTGTCGGCGATCAAGTACGCGACGGTTCGCGCGGTCCGGGATGACTCGGGCCTGGTTGTCGACTACGAAGTCGAGGGCGAGTACCCGGCCTTCGGCAACGACGACGATCGCGTCGACTCGATCGCGACGATGCTCACCGAGCGCTTCATGGAGCTGCTGCGCCAGTACCCGACCTACCGCAACGCGGTGCACACCCAGTCGGTGCTGACGATCACCTCGAACGTCGTCTACGGCAAGGCCACGGGCAACACGCCCGACGGTCGCCGCGGTGGCGCCCCGTTCGCTCCCGGTGCCAACCCGATGAACGGTCGTGACACGCACGGCATGCTCGCCTCGGCACTCAGTGTCGCGAAGCTGCCGTACGACTCGGCACAGGACGGCATCTCGCTGACCACGAGCATCGTCCCGAGCGGTCTCGGCCACACGCAAACGGAGCAGATCACCAACCTGGTCGGCCTCCTCGACGCCTACTCGGGAGCGCACGGCTACCACGTCAACGTGAACGTGCTCAACCGCGAGACGCTGGTCGACGCCATGGAGCACCCGGAGAATTACCCGCAGCTGACCATCCGGGTCTCGGGCTACGCGGTTAACTTCGTTCGCCTCACGCGTGAACAGCAGCTGGATGTCATCAGCCGCACGTTCCACGGCACGGTGTAGATGGCAGGACAGCTCGAACTGCACTGACCGGAAGTCGCTCGGCACCACTGGTGCCGGGCGACTTTCCGTTGGGACGTTCGGCACTGCCGGCAACGAAGCAAGAAGTGGATTCTGGACACATGGTCTCTGTATCACTCGGCACTCCCAGCAACGGTCACCCCACCAACGGCTCGCCGTTAGCCGAATGCGCCGTCGTGACGCTCGAGCACCCGGGAGAAGTTGACCTCCAGCTGGCGGACTTCCGGCATGCCGAGCTCGCGGGCATCCGGGAAGGTACCGTCGCGAGCGTCCACTCCTGGGAGCTGGTGACTGCGGTCGACGGTCCGGGAACGCGAATGACGCTGTTCCTGGATGGTTGCGCCCTGCGTTGCCAGTACTGCCACAACCCCGACACCTGGCGGATGCGCGACGGTGCCATCACCGGTATCGATGAGATCATGCAGCGAGTGCGCCACTATCGGGGCATTTTCGACTCCACCGGGGGTGGCCTGACTATCTCCGGCGGCGAGCCGCTCATGCAGCCCGCGTTCGTTCGGCGCGCTTTCGAGATGTGCCACGAGGAGGGCATCCGTACCGCACTCGACACCTCCGGGTTCCTGGGCCGCCGGGCGTCGGACAAGCTTCTCGACAACACCGACCTGGTGCTGCTTGACGTGAAATCGGGGCTGCCGGAGACCTACCGCACGGTGACGGGGGTAGACCTTGCGCCCACCATCGAGTTCGGCGACCGGCTTGCCGAGCGCGGCACAGCGGCCTGGATCCGGTTCGTGCTCGTGCCCGGCCTGACGGATGCGGTCGACAACGTCGCCGCCGTCGCCGACATTGTGGCGCGCTGGTCGAACGTCGAGCGCGTTGAGGTCCTGCCTTTCCACCAGATGGGAGGAAGCAAGTGGGAGCGCCTCGGATTGTCGTACCAGTTGCATGACACGCAGCCGCCATCCGCAGAGCTCCAGCACCGGGTCCGGGAGCAGTTCCGGGCCGTTGGCCTCACCGCGTTCTAGCGCGGAATCTCCCACCAGGCGCCGGATCGCGCGACACGCCGCCATCTTCAAACTCAACTCCAAAACCACGTCATATTGTGGTTGGTGGTGGATATAACCACTAGATGTAGTAGTTCGAAGCCTTTCGGAGGCCACTTTGTTGCACCCAGTTCCAGTTCCAGAAGCCCCAGCTCGCCTCACCACGCTGACGGTCACGAAACGTGACGGCCGACGAACCGCGTACGACAACACGAGGATCCGGGCCGCGCTGAGCAGAGCATTCGCCGAAGTGGAGAGCGAAATCACCTCGGTCACGCACCGCCTGCTTGACGAGCTCGTCCACCGGATCGAACGCGAGATCGCCGACCGGTTCCCCGTGGACGTCCAGATCTACGAGATCCAGAACGTCGTTGAGCACGCCCTGCTCGAAAGCCACCAGTACGCCGTCGCCGAGGCGTACATCAACTACCGCGTGCAGCGTGACTTTCGCCGCAGCAAGGCGACCGACATCAACCACTCGATCGTGCGACTGATTGGCAAGGACCAGGCCGTCGTCAACGAGAACGCCAACAAAGACAGCGACGTCTTCAACACCCAACGCGACCTGACAGCGGGCGCCGTCGGCAAAGCCATCGGCCTGCAGATGCTTCCTCCCCACGTGGCGAACGCTCATCAGAAGGGCGACATTCACTATCACGACCTCGACTACCACCCCTACGCGCCGATGACCAACTGCTGCCTCATCGACTTCGGCACCATGCTGAGCGAAGGATTCCGGATCGGTAATGCCGACATCGGTACCCCGCGGTCGATCCAGACCGCCACCGCGCAAATCGCCCAGATCATTGCCAACGTCTCGTCGAGCCAGTACGGCGGATGCTCCGCCAACCGCGTCGACGAGTTGCTCGCCCCCTACGCGATGCGCAACTTCGACAAGCACCTGGCCGACGCGCAGCGGTGGATTGCCGACGAGACCCTGCACGAGCAGTACGCGCGCGAGCGCACCCGCAAAGACATCTATGACGCCATGCAGAGTCTCGAGTACGAGATCAACACGCTGTTCACTTCCAACGGGCAGACCCCGTTCACGTCCCTTGGCTTTGGCCTCGGGACGAGCTGGTTCGAGCGTGAGATCCAGAAGGCGATCCTCGAGATTCGCATCGAGGGGCTCGGCAGCGAGAAGCGAACCGCGATCTTCCCCAAGCTCATCTTCACGCTCAAGCGTGGGTTGAACCTCGAGGCCGGTGACCCGAATTACGACATCAAGGAACTGGCGCTGGAGTGCTCCACCAAGCGGATGTACCCCGATGTTCTCAGCTACGACAAGATCGTGGAGCTGACCGGCAGTTTCAAGGTTCCGATGGGCTGCCGCTCCTTCCTCCAGGGCTGGCAGGATGCCGACGGCAACGACGTCTCGGAAGGCCGGA
>JBIITJ010000107.1:0-3789 GCA_044340535.1 Rhodoglobus sp. | reverse complement strand
AACGTCGCCGAGCAGAACGCCGACGCCCGCCCCGCGATCGCCGGCGCCCTGCCTGACCTGTCCGGATACGACACGGTGCTCCTGGGCAGCCCCATCTGGAACGTGCAGCCGCCGATGATCATGGCGACCTTCGTCGAAGCAGTCGATCTGACCGGCACCTCACTGCACCCGTTCGTGACCTACGCCGTCAGCGGCCTCGGCTCCACCGCATCCTTCTACCGTGACCTGAACACCGGCGCGGATCTCCACGACGGCCTCGCAATCCGTGGTGAAGAAGTCCGCGAGCCGGCAGCCCGTGCTGACGTTGATCAGTGGTTGCGCGCCGCCGGCCTCATCGAAAGGTAGACATCATGACCCACTCTCAGCTGACCGTCCTGGTCGTCGGCTCGACCGGCAGTATCGGCCGGCACGTCGTCGACGAAGCCCTCCGACGTGGACACCGCGTCCGCGCGCTCGTCCGCAGCGTCGACCGCGCCGCCGCTGTGAAGCCGGATGCGCACGCCGTCGTCGGCGACCTCACCGACGCCGCCACCCTGGATGAGGCGGTCGAGGACCTGGACGCGGTGATCTTCACCCACGGAGACAACAGCAACGCCGAAGCGGTCAACTACGGTGCCGTCCGCAACGTGCTCGACGCGCTGGCCGGCCGACCGGTGCGGATCGCGCTGATGACGACCATCGGCGTAACCGCGCTGCGGGACAGCTCGAGATGGAAGCGGCGCGGGGAGCGGTTGGTGCGCGCCAGCGGCAACGAATACACCATCGTGCGTCCGGGCTGGTTCGACATGAACGACACCGATCAGCTCGCCATCGCTCCCCGACAGGGCGACACCCACCAGACCGGCACTCCCGCAGACGGTGTCATCGCCCGCCGCCAGATCGCCCGCGTCCTGGTCGACAGCCTGACCAACCCGGAAGCGGCCCACAAGACGTTCGAACTCGTCGCCGCTCGAGGCCCCGAACAGGACGACCTCGGCCCGGTGCTCGCCGCACTTCGCACCGACCCGAACGGTGCTCTCGACGGCCCCAGGGACGCCACGAACCTCCCGCTCGAGGGCGAGCCCTCCGGTGTCCGCGCAGACCTCGACCGCGTCCGCACACACCACTGATACGACCGCGCCGCACGCAGAAGGAGCATTCTCATGACCACGTGGCTGATCACCGGAGCATCCAGCGGCCTCGGCGCCGCCCTCGCGCGCGCTGTCCTCGGCCGCGGCGACAACGCCGTCGTCACCGCCCGCAACACCGACCACCTCCAGGACCTCACCTCCGCCTACCCCGATACCGCCCTCGCCGTACCGCTGGAGATCGGTGACCACGACCAGGTCGCTGCCGCCGTCGAAGCCGCGACCTCCCGATTCGGCGGCGTCGACGTGCTGGTCAACAACGCCGGCCACGGCTACCGCGCCGCCGTAGAGGAAGCCACCGTTGACGAGGTCAACGAGCTGTTCGCCACGAATCTCTTCGGCCCCGTCGACCTGATCAAGCAGGTGCTGCCCCAGATGCGCGCCCGCCGATCAGGGACCATCGTCAACGTCTCCTCGATTGGCGCGCCCCGATCCAACCCCGCGTCTGGCTACTATACCGCCACCAAGGCCGCCCTCGAAGGCGTCTCCGACGCGCTGCGCCGCGAGGTCGAATCGCTCGGCATCCGCGTACTGGTGCTGGAGCCCGGCGCCTTCCGAACCGACTTCTCCGGACGATCCCTGAAAGAGTCGCGCACCGTCATCGCCGACTACGCCGACACCGCCGGGAAGCGACGCAAAGAGAACGACAACACCCACGGCACCCAGCCTGGCGACCCCGATCGCGCCGCCCGCGTCATCATCGACACCGTGAATGCGGAACAGGCTCCCTTCCGGTTGCTGCTCGGCACCGACGCGATCGCCATCGTCCGCGACGAGCTCCAAGGCCGGATCGACGAGATTGACGCCTGGGCCGACATCAGCCGCACCACCGACTTCGACGGAGACGGCGCGTGAGCACTTGGTTCATCACCGGCGCCTCGAGCGGACTTGGCCGCGCCCTCGCTCAGCATGCCGCCGCGGCAGGGCACCAGGTCGTGGCCACCGCCCGCGACATGTCGGCCCTCGCAGACCTCGCCGCCGGGTACCCCGACCATGTCGTCGTCCTTCCGCTCGACGTCACAGACCCTGACTCGCGCCAGACGGCAATAGCCGCGGCCGAAAACCGCTTCGGCGGCATCGATGTCCTCGTCAACAACGCCGGATACGGCTACACCGCCGCCGTGGAAGAAGGCGAGGAGGCCGCCGTCGAGCGCCTCTTCGCGACGAACTTCTTCGGGCCCGCCGCCCTCATCAGGGCCGCACTGCCCGGCATGAGGAGGCGCACCTCCGGGACCATCGTCAACATCAGCTCCATTGGTGCGCGCTTCCCGAGACCTGGCGGCGGCTGGTACTCCGCAGCCAAGGCTGCGCTCGAGGGACTCTCCGGAGCGCTGCGGAAGGAAGTGGAGCCCTTGGGCCTCAGCGTCATCGTCGTCGAGCCGGGGTCGTTCCGGACGGACTTCCGCGGCCGGTCCGCCGAGCGGTCGTCGACGACGATCGACGCGTACGACAGCATCCTCGGGCGCACCGGTGACTCGGGCCTCAGCCCTCAGCGGGGCGAGCCGGCGAAGGCCGCCGCCGCGATCGTCGAGGCGGTCGACTCCGCGAAGCGGCCCCGGCTATTCGTCCTTGGCACCGACGCCCTCGCGGGCTTCCAGCAGGCGGCCGCGGCCGACGCCGACGACGTGGCAGCGTTCGAGCACTTCACCCGCAGCACGGACGCCACCTCGTGAGCACCCCAACACGACAATCCACATACGACCATGGCTCGGGCTGCGGCTCGTGGCGCGGCGAGCGCACGACTGGTGACAGCACGACGCCTCAGATGCTCGCGCCGACTCCGAGCAGGAAGTTGACCCAGGTGACGCCGAGGCCGGCCAGGGCGGCAGTTCCGACGGAGACGAGGAATCCGGTGCGCGCGCGGACAGCCGAAGTGATGTTGCCGTTCGCCGACGAGATCGCCCACACTGCGGCGCAGATGACGAGCATGAGCACGGCGAGGATGAGCACGATGGTCAGTAGCGCGCCAACGATGGCGCGCAGTTCTGCCTGACCGCCGACGGCTCCGAAGTCGGGGAATATGTCCATGTCATGCGGCCATCTGTGCTGAGCAAAGCGCCGCGGTGCTTGCGGCATCGAGGTTCTGCACTCCGTGGGCGGCAAGCCACGGCTCGGCATCGACGGCCGCAGCGTTCGACCCGCCTGGCCGGATCTCAAAATGCAGATGGGCTCCGGTCGACCTGCCCGCCGAACCGACGTTGCCGATGTGCTGCCCGGCAACGACGCGATCCCCGACGCTGACGAGGACGCCGCTCTGCCACATGTGGGCGTAGGCGGAGGCGATGCGCTCGCCGCCGATGGTGTGCTCGATGATGATGAGGTTGCCGTAGCCGCCCGACGGCCCGGCGAAGCTGACCACGCCATCGGCGAGCGCGAGGATCAGCGTGCCGTCGTCGGCAGCCCAGTCCGTTCCTGAGTGGAATGCTCGCTCACCAGTGAAGGGGTCTTCGCGCCACCCGAAGTCACTGGTGTTCACCCACGTCCCGCTCGGCAGCGGGAAGACGATGGCGGTCGTCTCGGGTACGTTGCCGAGCGGCGTACCACCCGGCGTTGTTTCGGCGCGGCGCGTGAGTGCAGCGAGGATCGCCTCGGCGACCGGCTGGTAGTTCTGGTAGCGGTCGGGATATGCCGAGACCTCGACCGCTTGCGCTGCCTCGCCAGG
>JBIITJ010000057.1:0-15341 GCA_044340535.1 Rhodoglobus sp. | reverse complement strand
CCATTCGGGTGGTGACCTACGGCCAGGTAACGCCGGAGTCCGATGAGACGACAAACCTGTCGCCAGACCACAGCCAGACGGTTGAGCCAACTGTCGCCAAGGTCACCTCAGTGGGAGTGGTCTCCTCCACCAGACAACCCAAGGTGATCGGGGGCACCGACCCGATCGGTGAAACCAAAGACTGGACTGAGACGCCTGGACAGCCATCAACCCCTGCCAGGGCGAGCGTGTACCCAGTGTCACTTGGTGAAAACGCGAGCAAACCAGGGGTCGCGACGCTCAGCCATGCGCCCGTGGTCCCATCGCGCTCCAGGAACTGGTCGTCGCAGCCCGCCGCGATTGCATCACCGCGGGTATGCACTTCGTTAGCGCTACAAGGGGCAAGGAGATTGTCTCCGTCGCTGTGTATCGCCATCGGATTTGCTGGGTCGAGAAAGACAAACTCCCCCGTCGAACCGGGGTAAAAATTCCAGAACTGCCCGCCCGTAAAGCTCGCGAAGGAACCAACAGCGCACGACGATCCGGCTCGTCCGAGGAGACGCACGGTGCTCGTGCTCGTTGATGACATTCCCACCAGCTGGTGGAGCTCCGGTGGGCTCAACGGCTCCCAGGTAACTCCGCCATCCTCGGTGGACTCGACAATCGAGTCGATGCCGGCACAGCCGCCTCGGGTGGCACGCCATCCGACCATCTCGGTTTGTGCGACCAGGAAGCGTGGTGCCGCCTCGGGCGCCGGTGCGACGCTGGGAGACGGGGTGGGTTTTGGGGTCGAGGACGAACCGAAAGTGGGAATGGGCGCGGCCACCTGGGCGTCTACCGCGTCATCCCGGTTCAGGGCTATCGCCACCAGCACGGCGTCCACCAGCACGAATACCACAACCGCAACTATCACCAGCCACCGGAACGAGCGCGACCGACCCGGTGGACGGTCGTAGCGCTTAGCCACCCCGAGGCCCCGTTGCCGGCGAAACCACGGACAGGAGCACTCGGGAAATTGTGGTCACTGCAGCATCGACAGATTCCCCTGCACGGTCGTACGCGGCCTGCGACTGCAGATAAGGGTCTTCGATATCGTCAGCGGCGGGATCGTCGAGCGGCGGGAGATAGCCTCGCTGGGCCGCGGCAGCGGCAGTCAGGTCGACGAGCGCTTGCGCTGGCGGAGCGCTCGAACCCACCCGGCCCAGAGTCTCGGCATCCACGGAATCGACAAGCCGTGCGAACTGGTTGAGGGTAAATGTAAACCGGGCAGCCCGTGGAAACAGCGAGACCACGACCGCCCGCTGCTCGCGGGTCGCGGTCAGGACGAGCTGGGCACCCGACATCATCTCCTCCGTCACGGGACGTGCGCGGTGCTGGCTAGGATCGCCGCCGTAGGCCACGGAGAGCTGCTCCGCCTCGGCCGGCATTCGCTCACCCTCGGTCGCTCCCGTGCCAGCGCTCGAGACTGAAACTACACCGGCGACTGCCTGCAGTCGCGCGCGCAGCAACTGGGCGGCGAGTGGGGAACGGACGAGATTGCCCGTACACACGGTAAGGATGGAGAACGTCGCCTCCGTCAACTCGCTGTCCAAGAGACCCCCTCGGGATGATCGCGCCGTCCGTCATTGACAGCGTGGTGCTCGGCCAGCATCGGCCAGGGTGCGGGGTGGCTAAGAGCGCTTCGGCGTGGTGTCGTCCACCGCGTCATACCCGTAGCCATAACCATAGTGGCCGTAGCCGTAGGCGTCCGGCCCCTTAACGGGGAGCATGGTCAGCACGAGACCCGAGACCTGGACATCGACATTCTGCAGCGCGGTAATGGCACCAGCCAGCTGGTTCTTGCGGGTGTACCCGGCTGCGACAACCATGATCGTCGCTCCCACCCGCTTCGAGAGGATCGCCGCATCGGTGACCGGCAGCAACGGCGGTGAGTCGAAGATGACCGTGTCGAACTCACCTTCCACGGCCGCGATCAGCCGTTTCATCGCTTGGGACCCCAGCAACTCGCTCGGGTTCGGTGGCACCATACCCGCGGGCAGCACATGCAACCCATTGCGGCCCCAGCGCTGCACGGTATCAGCCAGGGTTGCCCGCCCGATCAACACGTCGGTCAGGCCTACCGCACCTTCGAGGTCGAGGTACTGGGCAGCCTTTGGGCGCCGCAGGTCGGCGTCAACGAGGAGCACCCGCATGCCGGCATCGGCCATGGCGATCGCGAGGTTGACGGCGGTGGTGCTCTTGCCTTCCCGTTCGACTGACGACGTCACTACGAAGCTGCGCGCGCCTTCTATCTCAACGAACTGCAGGTTGGTGCGCAGCGTGCGGAACGACTCAGCGCGCGGGCTGCGGGGGTCCACCTGCACGATGAGCGGACGCTCGGCCGCCTTGATGTCGAACGCGATGCCACCGAGAATCGGCACGTCGCTGATGAGCTCGACATCGCGTTGGTTGCGGATCCGGGTATCCAGTACTTCGCGGAGCACCGCAACACCGAGCCCGAGCGCGAGTCCGACGAGCGCGCCAAGCGCGAGGTTAAGAGGAATGTTTGGGCTGACCGCCGAGGTGGGGATCGTGGCATCCTGCACGCGAGTGAGCTTGACGGGCGAGCCGAAGCTGCCCTCGGTCGTCTCGATTTCAGCCACCTGCGTTGTCAGACTCTGGGAGATGGCATTGGCGATATTGGCGGCCATCGCCGGGTCTTCATCCGTCACCGAGATCTGGATGATCGTGGTGTCGAGCGGCGCACTGGCCGAGACCTGGCGGGCGAGATTCTCGGCTGTCGTGTCGAGTTCGAGATTGGCGATCACTGGGAGGAGCACGATGGGGGTGGTCACCAGCGATGAATAGGTCTTCACTCGCGCCTGGGTAAAAGTGCTGCCCTGGACAAGCTCGGAGGTGCTGTCTGCGGACTGCGTGGAGACGAAGACCTTCGACGAGGCACTGTACATCGGAGTTTGGAGGATTGAGTACCCTGCGGCGGCAGAAATCGCCACCAGGGTCATGAGCACGATGAGGATCCAGCTCTTCCTGAGAATGTGGATGTAATCGCGAAGCTCCACGCATCAGCCTTTCGGTCGTAACAGGAGCCGAGACGGATCGGGTGACGGGCTCCGCATCATCGTGCCATACAAATGTGACGCTGGGGTTTCTTCTGGCGGCTGCCGTGTTCGTGCCGTTTATGGTGTAGCCATGACTTCAGGCAACCCACAGGAGGCACGAGCCAGCACCTCCGCTTTGCTGGCGGCCAGCGCACTGGTAGCAGCAATCCTGCTGTCCGCCTCCTTCACCGGCTTGACGCGGACCACCGTGATCGAACCGCACGCCCTGCTCGCGCTCTCCTACCTCGTGTTCTGGGTGCCGTTCCTCGGGGCGGTAATGCTCGGCCGCAAGCGCGGAACGTGGCGCCTGCGTTTCAAGCCCATCGACCTGCTGTGGGGCATCGGCGTGGGCCTGCTGGCGAGGGCGGTGGCTACCCTCGTCGAGATCGGTGTCTACGGGCATCCCGGAGCACTGTACCTGGCGCCATTCTCGAGCAGCACCGTCGACCTCGTGTTCTTCGCGGTCGTCTCCGTCGGCGCACCCCTGCTGGCGTCGCCGCTCATCGAGGAGCTGTTCTTCCGCGGAGTGGTGCTCGACGCGATCCGCGGACCATCCCGCTCCACCGTCGCCACTGTGATCGCCGTTGGAAGTAGCGCAGTGCTTTTCGCGCTGTTCCACGCGATCAACGCCCAGTCGGTGCCAGGCATGCTGAGTGCGGGCCTATCGACGTTGCTCTTCGGAGCTCTCGCGGGCGCGCTTGCCGCGACGACGGGCAGGCTCGGCGGTGCCGTTATCGCCCACATTGTCTTCAACGCGGCGCTGCTGGCCACCCTGCTGGGCTGAGCGCGCGACTACCAGCGGTCGTGGATTGCTGCGCGGAAGTACCGGTCATAGATGTCGGTAACACCAGCGGCGATGTCGAGGCTGTCGATCGAACCCGCAGCGGCGTTCGACTGTGCCTGCGCGACCGAGCGCGCGCCCGGGATGACCGTGGTGACGCCCGGCAGCTGCGCGATCCAGGCCAGGGCAGCGGCCGGGGCACTGAGGCCTGCCTCGGCTGCCAGGGCCGAGAACTCCTGCGCGGCCGCGACGCCCTTGTCAAAGTCGACACCCGAGAAGGTCTCCCCCACGTCGAAGGCCTCGCCGTTGCGGTTGTAGTTGCGGTGGTCGTTTGCGGCGAAGACCGTGTCGCTCGAGTACTTGCCGCTGAGCAGCCCCGAGGCGAGAGGGACCCGCGCGATGATGCCGACCCCCGCCGCCTGGGCCGCGGGCAGCACGGCGTCGAGCGGCTTGAGCCGGAACGCATTCAGGATGATCTGCACACTCGCCACGCCGGGGCGAGCGATGGCGGCAAGCGCCTGGTCGGCGGTTTCGACGCTCACGCCGTAGCGCGCAATAACACCCTCGTCGACGAGCGTGTCGAGATCGTCGTAGACCCGGTCGCTTTCGATGACGGCGGTGGGTGGGCAGTGCAACTGCACGAGATCGAGGGTGTCGACACCGAGGTTGCTGCGTGAGCGATCGGTCCAGACGCGGAAGTTGGCCATCGAGTAGTTCTCGGGCACCTGCTCGAGACGGCGCCCCATCTTGGTGGCGACGAAAACGCCAGGGTTGCGGGCGATGAACCTGCCGATGATGGCCTCGCTCCGCCCGTCACCGTACACGTCCGCCGTGTCGAAGATGGTGACGCCGGCCTCGGCCGACGCCTCAAGGATCGCCGTGGCATCCGATTCGCTGACATCGCCCCAGTCGGCACCCAACTGCCAGGTTCCGAGCCCGATGACGGAAACAGGACGGCCCAGTCGGGCGGCGGTGCGCGTGTGCATTGTTCAACACTACGCCGCCGCGGTCAGCCGATCACCCGGGCGACAGCCATGGCCAGCCGCTTGCGCACGAGGTGGTCATTGACCTCAACGCGATGCATGGTCACGTGCCTCATCTGCTCGATGATGCGCATCGTCCCGGCCGCAATGAACTGGTCCTGCGCGCCGTAGACGACATCGATCGGCACCCGCACGGAGGCAATATCACTCACGGTCGTTTGCGACTCGATGCAGTTCTGCAGGCTGAGCATGAAGGGGCGCCAGTTGCGCTCGGAAACCTCGAGCACATCCCCGAGCTGGAAGAGGGTCGCAATTCGCGCGGCACTGGCGATCGTGAACTCCTTGTTGGCGCGCATGAACTCATAGGCCCGCAAGTAAGCGCCGACCTGGGCGCGAACCCGCGGATCGCTGATCTCGCGCGGGGACAGGTACACGGGCGGGCTAACCAGGATGAGCCTGCTGACCTGGTCGGGATGCACCGCCGCAAGCCTCGCCGAGAGGAGGCTGCCGAGCGAATGCCCGACCAGCACGTAGGGGGCACCGAGCCGGAGGGACCGGATGGTGGCGTGCAGCGAGGCGACGTGCTCCTCGATCGTGTAGCCGGAGTGTTCGGGTGCCGGTGACCCGCCGAAGCCGAGCAGGTCAATTGCAATGCAGCGGTACCGGTCAGACAACAGGGGGATGACACGCTTGAAGGTCGCAGCGGATGAGGCGATGCCGTGCACCAGGATCACGACGGGCCCCTCGCCGACGTCGATCGCAACGTTCAGCAGCGGCGGCCGGGCGGGGCGAAGACGATCCAGGACTCGTTCCCACCACGCCATTTGGACAGTTTAACGACGAAACGGGAGCTCCCCGAAGGAAGCTCCCGTTTGCAGAGGTGGCTACTCGCGCAGCTTCTCCTTGTACTCGTTCTTGGCGGCCGTAGCGTCGCGCTCCGTCTCGGCCTTCTTGACTTCGGCTTCAGCCTTCTTCACCTCGGCCTCAGCGTTGGCCTCTTCGGCCTTGTCGCTAATGCGCTCCTTGGTGTCATCGACGAACTCGCCGATCTTGTCGCCGGTAGCCTCAGCGGCGTCTTTGGCGTTATCGAGCAAACCCATGATGTCCTCCTTGTGGTTGGTTATCCGGTTGCCCCAACCACGATACGCAGGAGGTTCGGGACGCGCGCGGCCTTGACAATTGGCGCGACCTGACGAAGAACACGGCGTGAACGTTGGGTTCCGCTACACCGCCCTCCTTACTACCGTGAGCACCATGATGCGACGCGTGATTCTCCCGGCCCTCGTTGTTGCGATGCTCGCGCTCGCGGGCTGCTCGAGCGGGATGTCGACGACCGACATGGTCGCTCCGGCGTCAGGCGGGTCACCGGACATCGGCGTTGTGACCGAGGAGCTGGCGCTCTCCGACGGCGGACGCGCCACCGCCGACCGTGAGATCATCACCACCGGGCACGCCACAGTCACGGTCGACGAACCGCTCGACGCCGCCGCTGAGGCCGCCCGCATCGTCGAGGCTGCCGGCGGACGAATCGACGCCCGCAGCGAGTACGCGCCGATCAACGGCAACGCCGGGACCGCGTCGCTGACGCTGCGGATTCCCAGTGACGCGCTGACCGATGTGCTGGAGAAGTTGAAGGCGCTGGGGGCCGTGCAGGAAGTCTCGTTGAGCGATGTCGACGTGACCGTGGAAACCCAGGATCTCGACGCTCGGGTTACGGCGCTGCGGGCATCCGTCGACCGCCTGCTGGCGCTGCTCGCGACCGCAAGCGATACGGAGACGCTCATCAAGCTGGAGACCGCGATCTCCGAGCGGCAGGGGGAACTCGAGAGCCTCGAAAGCCAGCAGCGCTACTACGCGGACCAGGTCAGCATGTCGACGATCACCCTCGACCTGGTCTCCGAATACACCGCGCCGGCACCGGAACCCGACACTTTCTTCTCGGGTCTCGTCGCAGGCTGGAACGCGCTGGTGGCCTTCTTCTCGGGGTTCATTGTCGTCGTGGGGGTACTGCTGCCCTGGTTGGCCGTTCTCGCGGTGATCGCTGGAATCGTGTTCGGGCTGGTGCGCTGGCGCCAGACTCGAACGGGGGTAAACGCACCGCCCGAGGCTTAGCTATCCTGTTGCCGTGGGCACGAAAACTACAGTCCGAATCCGACGGGCGCGTCGTCAGTACCGCCGAGCAAAACAGACCCGAACCTGGTTTATCGTCTCGATTATTGCCTTGGTTCTCGTCGCCGCGGGCACCGGTTTCCTGGTCGTTCTCGCGCTGCGCGGGGAGCGCGTCATCTAGCTCGCGAGAATGTCTTTGACCATGGGGATGACCTTCGAACCGTAAAGCTCGATCGAGTGCATCATGAGCTCGTGGGGCAGCGTGCCAGCGCTGTACTTGAGGTCGAAGCGCTGGATGCCCAGGGTCTGGATGGTCGTGGCGAGCTTGCGGGCGACGGTCTCCGGTGAGCCGAGGTAGAGCGAGCCACCACTGATCTCCTGGCGGAACTCGGCCTCGTTCGACGGAGGCCAGCCACGCTCGGCACCGATGCGGTCGCGCATGACGCGGTGGTGCGGCCAGTACTGTTCTGCCGCAAGGTCGTCGGTGTCTGCGATGAACCCGGGCGAGTGCACGGCGATCGGGAGGTCGGGCTTCTCCAACTGCGCGAGAGCGCGGTGGAACAGGTCGACATACGGGGCGAAGCGCGCCGGGTCGCCGCCGATGATCGCCAGCACGAGCGGCATGCCATAGCGGGCAGCGCGCACCACGGACTCGGGACTGCCGCCAACCCCGATCCAGGCCGGGATGTGCCCACCCTCGGTACGCGGATAGATGTCCTGGTCCTTCAGCGGGGGTCGCAACTCGCCAGCCCACGTGACTGGCTTCTCCTTGAGCACCTCGCTGATCAGGTCGAGTTTCTCCTCAAACAGCTGCTCGTACATCCCGAGATCGAAGCCGAACAGCGGGAACGACTCCGTGAACGATCCACGCCCGAGGATGATCTCGGCGCGACCGTTCGACAGCGCGTCCACCGTCGCGAAGCGCTGGAAGACCCGGATCGGGTCATCGGAACTGAGCACCGTCACAGCCGAACCGAGGTGGATGTCCCTCGTCGCGGTCGCGATGCCCGCAAGTACGACCTCGGGCGCGGAGACGGCGAAGTCAACCCGGTGGTGCTCGCCTACCCCAATGAAGTCGATGCCCAGTTCATCGGCCAGCACGGCCTCTGCCACGAGGTTGCGAATCACCTGCGCCTGGCTGACCGGTGCCTCGTCGAGGCCCACCGTCACATCACCAAAGGTATCCAGCCCGAATTCGACGCTCATCACAACTCCCTCATCTCGATGCAAACGCATCGGTTCAGTGGAACAACTGTACGCGCGGCGTCATTCCCGTCAATCGCTGTCAGCGCCAGACGGGCCGAAACTGCACACTGATTCGCGGCCCGACCGCTTGCTTGGTCTTCAGGATCGCGTGCTCATAGGTGCGCTGGCAACTGCCACCCATCACGATGAGGTCGCCGTGGCCGACGGGAAACTTCAAGGCGCGGCCGCCGTCTTTCGGGCGCACCGACAGGACTCGCTCCGCGCCGACCGAGAGGATCGCAACCATGGTGTCGCGATCGATCGCGCGGCCCACTCGATCGCCATGCCAGGCAACGCTGTCGTCACCCGTGCGGTAGAAGCACAGCCCTGCCGTCTCGAAGACCTGCCCCGCCGGTCGGCCATAGTGCTCATTCAGTGCATCTCGTGCCTGGACCAGAACGGGGTCGGGCAGGTGATCGCTCGCACCGAACGAGGCGACGAGGCGAGGGACCGTGACGACCCTGTCGTACATCTCGCGGCGGTCCACGCGCCACGGCACGTCGACCGCGAGCCGCTCGAACAGCGCATCGGAGTTCGACATCCAGCCCGGCCTCACATCCACCCATGCCCCATGGTCGAGCTCGATCCTCTCGACCATGGGGCCGAGCGGCCGCAACTCCGGCGAGGAATAAGGATCGTCGAGCAGGGAGGCCTGGAAGGTCAGCGTCATGACTTAACGGTAACAAGATTCGAAGATATGTTCGATAGTCAATTCACTTCCGTGGGATATATCGGACTTCCCACCGACACATGGTCGAAACGATTTCGGCATCTGCGGTTCGTAGATTATCGGCACCGGCTTTCCCTGGAGTCCCTGGGAGCGCACCCGAATCGCCTCGAAGGGAATGCCAATGACTGGAAACACCGTCCGCCTCCAAGCCATCACCGATGTCGAGGCATATATCCCGCCCGCCGTCAGTTTCAGCGACGCGGAGGCTCCGGGTGAGATCTTCGGCGCGAACGTTTTCAACCAGGCCGTCATGCAGAAGCGACTCCCCAAGTCGGTCTACAAGTCAGTCATGGCAACGATCGAGAACGGGGCAACGCTCGACCCGGCAATCGCCGACGCCGTCGCTTCCGCCATGAAGGACTGGGCGCTCGAGAAGGGTGCCACCCATTACGCACACGTCTTTTACCCGCTGACCGGGCTGACCGCCGAGAAGCACGACAGCTTCTTCGAACCCGTCGGCGACGGCTCTGCGCTTGCCGAGTTCGCCGGCAAGACGCTCGTGCAGGGTGAACCGGATGCTTCAAGCTTCCCCAACGGCGGCCTGCGCAACACCTTCGAGGCTCGCGGCTATACGGGATGGGATGTCACGAGCCCGGCCTATGTGCTCGAAAGCCCGAACGGCAATACCCTGTGCATCCCGACCGTCTTCGTCTCGATGACCGGTGAGGCGCTCGACCACAAGACTCCCCTGCTGCGGTCCCAACAGGCCATGGGTGAGCAGGCGGAGCGCGTGCTGCGCCTATTCGGGCACGACAAGCTGAACCATGTCGTTTCGTTCTGCGGGCCCGAGCAAGAGTACTTCCTGGTCGACCGTCACTTCTTCCTGGCCCGCCCCGACCTGCTGAACTCGGGCCGCACCCTGTTCGGCTCGAAGCCGCCCAAGGGCCAGGAGTTCGATGACCACTACTTTGGCGCGATCCCCGAGCGCGTGCTCGGGTTCATGCTCGACACCGAGCGGGAACTGTTCAAGCTCGGGATCCCGGCCAAGACGCGGCACAACGAGGTCGCGCCCGGCCAGTTCGAGATCGCGCCCATGTTCGAGCGTGGCAACATCGCCGCCGACCACCAGCAACTGCTCATGACCACGTTCAAGGCGGTCGCGAAGAAGCACGGAATGGAGTGCCTCTTCCACGAGAAGCCGTTCAAGGGCGTGAACGGCTCGGGTAAGCACGTGAACTTCTCGCTCGGCAACAACGAGCTCGGCAGCCTGTTCGTGCCCGGCGACACACCGCACGAGAACGCACAGTTCCTCGTGTTCTGCGCGGCGGTGATCCGGGCGGTGCACCTGTATGGCGGCCTGCTGCGGGCATCCGTCGCCTCGGCATCGAATGACCACCGGCTCGGCGCGAACGAAGCACCACCCGCGATCATCTCGATCTTCCTCGGCGACCAGCTGGCCGACATCTTCGACCAGATCGCCAAGGGGTCCCTCACCAGCTCGAAGGGCCGCGGCACGATGAAGATTGGCGTCGATACTCTTCCCGAACTACCCACCGACCCGGGAGACCGCAACCGCACGAGCCCGTTCGCCTTCACCGGTAACCGTTTCGAGTTCCGTGCCCCGGGCTCGCTGCAGACGGTCGCTGCCCCCATGGTCACGATCAACACGATCATGGCCGACTCGCTCGAGTACTGCGCAGACATCCTTGAGAAGGCGGTTGCCGACGGGACCGACTTCGACGAGGCCGTGCAGTCGCTGCTGACCGCCATCATCACCGAGCACGGCGCGGTCGTGTTCAACGGTGATGGCTATTCCGACGCTTGGCCGATCGAGGCCGAGAAGCGGGGCCTGAAGAATCTGAAGACGACGCTGGATGCCCTCCCCGAACTCATCACGGAGCCCGCGATGGCGCTGTTTGAGAAGTACAAGGTGTTCAACCACCGCGAGATGCACTCCCGCTACGAGATCGGGCTGGAGCAGTATGCGCTCACCATCGGGGTGGAGGCTCGCCTCGTGCTGGAGATCGGCTCAACGGTCATCCTGCCCGCGGCCGTGCGGCACCAGACTGAAGTCGCCGTCAACATGGGTGCGCTGGCGTCGGTCGGGGTGACGCCGGATTCCGCGCCGCTGGAAGAGGTCACCACGCCGCTGACCGAGATGCGTTCGGCGCTCGCGACTCTCCGCGCCGCCCTCGCCGACGACAGCGCACACGAGGCGCTCGCCGAGGCGGAGCGCGCCCGGGATGCGCTGCTGCCGGCCATGCTCGCGGTTCGCACCGCGGCCGACACTCTCGAAGACATCGTCGCGGACGACCTCTGGCCGCTGCCGACCTACCAGGAGATGCTGTTCATGCTGTGAGAGCGGAGCAACCTACCCCCACTAGCTGACATGGTGCTTCCCGCTCGGGATCACCAGTGGCTTACCCGAGAGCGGGTCGGCGATGATCGTGCTCTCCAGCCCGAACACCTCCTGCACGAGGGCTGACGTGATCACGTCCTGGGGGGCACCGATGGCGTGCACCCGTCCACCCTGCACAGCGACCAGGAGGTCGGCATAGCGCGCTGCGAGGTTAAGGTCATGCAGGACCATGACGATGGTGGTGCCCCGGGACCGGTTGAGGTCGGTGAGCAGGTCGAGAACCTCGATCTGGTGGGCGAGGTCGAGAAACGTGGTCGGTTCATCCAGCAGCAGGATGTCGGTTTCCTGGGCGAGTGCCATGGCAATCCAGACTCGTTGCTGCTGTCCACCGGAGAGCTCATCGACCGCGCGATCGGCGAGGTCGGTGATGCCCGTGGCATCCAGGGCCGCCGCGACGGCCTCGTAGTCGCGCGCCGTCCATCGTGCGAGCATTCGCTGGTGCGGATGGCGGCCCCGCCCGACCAGGTCCGCAACGGCGATGCCTTCCGGGGCGATCGGCCGTTGGGGAAGGAGGCCCAGGGTTCTCGCGGTCTCTTTCGTCGGTCGGGACTCGATCGCAGCACCGTCGAGCAGGATTTGCCCGGAGCGCGGGCGGATGAGGCGGGAGAGCGCTCGCAGCAGTGTCGACTTGCCGCAGCCGTTGGCCCCGACAATCGCCGTGATGCGACCGGGCGCGAGCTCGAGGGACAGCTGCTCGACGACCGTGCGGTCACCGTAGGCGAGCGTGACGGCATCCGCCGACAGCTGGTGGTCGGTCGTCATATCGAGCCTCCCGAGCGGTTCGTCCTGGCGAGCAGGTAGATCAGGTACGGGGCCCCGAGTGCGCCGGTGATGACGCCGACGGGGTAGCGGTTATCGAAGGCGAACTGGCCGAGCAGGTCGGCGGAGAGCACGAGCAGGGCACCGATGAGCCCGGCGGGGATAAGCAGGGAGCCGCCCGGCCCGAGGATGCGCGCGGCGATCGGGCCGGCCATGAACGCGACGAACGCGATGGGCCCGCTCGCGGCGGTGGCGAAGGCGAGCAGGGCGACCGCAGCAATGATGAGGGTCAGGCGCGCGGCCGTGACACGGACCCCGAGCGAGGCTGCGGCGTCGTCACCGAGGCGGAGTGTGCCGAGGGCGCGGACCTGGAGGAGGACGAGCGGCACGAGCACCAGGAACGCGAGCGCGAGCGGCCCCACTGCGCTCCAGGTGGCACCGTTGAGGCTGCCGGCGAGCCACTGCATGGCGGTCTGCAGGTCGAACTCGGCGGCGCGGGAGAGCACGTACGAGATGACGCTCTGCATCATCGCGGCGACCCCGATGCCGATGAGGATGAGGCGCGCGCCAGCGAATCCGCCGCGGTTGGAGAGGAAGTAGATCGCCAGCGCCGTGAGGATCGACCCGGCGAGCGCCACGAACGACACCCCGGTCTCGTCGAGCCCGAGCAGCACGATCGCAACCACGGCCGAGGCGCTCGCGCCCGTCGTGATGCCGATGATGTCGGGGGCGGCGAGCGGATTGCGCAGGAGTGTCTGGAACGCAGCGCCGCCGATGCCGAAGGCGAACCCGGCGAGGGTCCCGAGGGATGCCCGCGGCAGGCGCAACTCCCCGACCGTGAAGGATGCCCCCGGCACGGTCTCCCCGAGGAGCACCCGCAGCACCTCGTCGGGCGCGTAGAAGGTGTTGCCGACCATCAGGCTCACCGCGAAGACGGCGACCACGGCCACACCGATGGCGATGGTCAAGATCATCCGTCGTCGGATGCGCGCGCGACGACCCGCGACCACAGCCGCGCCCACAGCGGCGGCGCTCACAGTTCGCGCACTTTCTGCCGGCGCACGATCGCGATGAACAGCGGCGCCCCGATGAGCGCGGTCACGATGCCGACCTCGATCTCGGTCGGGCGTGCCACCACCCGGCCGATGATGTCGGCGGCGAGCAGCAGGGCGGCCCCGGTCAGCGCGGAGAACGGCAGCAGCCAACGGTGGTCGGTGCCGACCAGCAGTCGGCACAGGTGGGGAACGACGAGCCCGATGAAGGCGATGGGGCCGGCGATTGCCGTTGCCGCTCCGCACAGGATGACCGCGCCGAGGGCAGAAAGGAGGCGGGTGCGCCCGACGCTCTCGCCGAGGCCGGCGGCGAGGTCATCCCCCAGCGCGAGGGAATTCATGCCGCGCGCACTCAGCAGGCAGATGAGGGCGCCGGCGACAAGGAAGGGCAGCATGACGGCGATGCGGTCCCAGGTGGCGCCGCCGACCCCGCCGATCTGCCAGAACCGGAACGTCGACATGACGTCGACCCGGGGCAGCAGGATCGCGCTGATGAGCGACATGAATGCCGCTGTCGTCGCGGCGCCCGCGAGGGCGAGCTTGAGCGGTGTCGCACCGCCGCGACCGAGCGAGCCAACGGCGTACACGAACACCGACGCGACCGCAGAACCGAGAATCGCGACGCCGATCACCGGGTACGGGCTCGTGAGGCCGAAGAAGGCCATCGCGGCCACCACCGCCAGGGATGCGCCCGCGGTCACCCCGAGGATGCCGGGGTCGGCGAGCGGGTTGCGCGTCACCGCCTGGAACGTCGTGCCCGCCAGCGCCAGTGCCGCGCCGACCAGGAGAGCGAGCACGGTGCGCGGCAGGCGCGCAACGACGGCCGCTTGGCCCACCCCGTCGGTGCTGCCGCCGAGTCCCGCGATCACCTCGTCGAGGGAGACGACACGGTTGCCGAACGCCACCGAGGCGACAACGAGAACGGCGAGAACGCCCGCCCCGGCGAGCAGCCAGGCCAGGCGGACGACCGCCGGACGCCGCACAGGGGCGGTGTCCGGCGTCGTCGCAGTCGGTGCGAGGGAGGTCACCCGGCCTGGGTGCCCGCAGCCAGCAGCGCGAGGTACTCGTCGATGCCCCAGCCGATGGACAGCGGCGACGGGTTGGCGGAGGCGGCGAGCGGCGTCGAGTTCTGAAGCACCGCGATGCGGCCTTCGGCGATTGCAGGGATCTGCGAGAGCAGCGGGTCGGCCTGCAGCTGCGCGATAAACGCATCGGCATCGTCACCGTAGGTCACGAACACGTCAACGTCAGCGAACCGGTCGGCCTCTTCTGAGCTCACCGTGAGGTAGAACGCGTCCGTGCCTGCCGACTCCTCCTCGACGATCGTCGGCGTGGGCAGCCCAATGCTCTGGAGGAAGCCGGGGCGGGTGTCGTAGATCGTATAGAAGCCGACCTGGCTGAGGTCCGAGGGATCGATGTAGGAGAACAGCACCTTCTTGCCCTCGAGGTCGGAGTTCGCGGCGAGCGCCTCGGCGATCTGCGCATCCAGGTCAGCAATGAGCGCGTCACCCTCGTCGGCGAGGCCGAGTGCGGCGGAGTTCATCTCGATCATCTCGTCGAGCGAGGTGCCCCAGGCAACCTCAGGGTAGGCAACGACCGGCGCGATCTTCGAGAGGGTGTCGTACTCCTCCTGCGTGATTCCGGAGTACGAAGCGAGAATGACATCCGGCTCAGTGTCGGCGACGGCCTCGAAGTCGATGCCATCGGTCTCGTCGAACAGCACGGGGGTCTCCGCGCCGAGCTCCTCGAGCTTGTCCTCGACCCAGGGCAACACCCCGTCGCCGTCGTCATCGCCCCAGGTCGCCTTGCTCATGCCCACCGGGACAATTCCGAGTGCGAGCGGCACCTCGTGGTTGGCCCAGGCGACGGTGGCCACCCTCTCGGGCTTCTCCGTGATCGTGGTGCTTCCATACACGTGCTCGATGGTGACGGGGAACGTCCCGTCACCATCGGCGGCAGCGGGCCCGGCGTCGGGAGTGGTGGAGCAGGCGGCAAGAGACAGGGCAACGGCCGTTACGGTGGCGAGGCCGAGGGTGCGGAGGTAGCTCAAGGGGGTCCTTCGAGTAGGGATAGGAAGTTAGGTGAGCCTATCCTACTTATCCGGGGGTACAGCAAGTCACGATTTTGATTGGCTGGCCGCCCGCACCCCCGAACGGGCGGCGAGCGAGTCGCAACCACGGCGTGCTATATTCCCAACGGAAATCGCTTGGCCAGGCCAACCGATGGTGCGACGTCGCTTCCCCGCG
>JBIITJ010000106.1:0-3847 GCA_044340535.1 Rhodoglobus sp. | reverse complement strand
TACGCCGACCTTGCCCCGGCTGGCGAGGTGCGGATTCGAGCTGTTCGCCCCGTAGCCCCAGACCACGGCCGAGATGATCAGGGCGAGGACAGCGAGGATGAGCCCCACCGTCATGGCCGCGCCGACGATGACGCGGAGCTGTTCGATGCCGGGCAACCCGTCGGTATTGGGGTCGATGTCGATCACTGTGTGCTCCTTGGCATGGACGGGGGAGGGTCTCGTCCATCAGGTGCGCACGGCGTCCCGAGGAACGTCTGAGGTCGGGGTTACGGTCGTGGCTATGCGAGGAGTTCGTTGCCCGACAAGGCGCCCGCCGATTGAGACTCGGCTGGAAGCTGCGACCGTCGCGGCGCGCGTGGCGAAGGGCGCAGAAGCCGTGCAGTGCCACTACTGCGGCTGGTGGCACGTCGTCGGCTACGGCTCGCCGCTGGAGCGGCCCTCGAATCCACGCAAGCGTCGCTGAAGCGTGGAGCTTGCCGTAAGCCGGCTTTCGAGGATGTCGACTTCGCTCCGAGCCAACGGCTTTCGCGGCATATCCTCCCTCGCTGCGCTCAGGTCGGCATTTCACGGTCCGTTGCGCCCTCCGCTCCGCTCGCCGTTTCTCCCTCGATTGCCGGAAGGCAAAGAAAAACGGTTGGTAGGGCGAAGGGCAAGAGCATTGCCCGAGCAGACGACGCTGTACAGCATCGGCCGTCATGCGCCCGCTGCACCACTCCGAAAACGATGACCGCCCACATGACCGGAGACAGTACGACGCTGATCGAAACGGTTGGCAAATTCAAGATCAGGAAGCGGTGGCGTGGTGTCTCAGGCTTGGTCTGCGGGGCGGAGCAGGATCTCGTTGATGGCGAGGTGGCGGGGACGAGCGAGGGTGAAGGCGATGACTTCGGCGATGTCTTCGGGGGTCACTGTGGCTTTGTCGTAGAGGTCGGTGATCGCGGTCTTGGTTTCGCTGTGGGTGATGTGGTTGGGGAGTTCGGTTGCTACGACGCCGGGTTCGATGAGGGTGACGCGGACTTCGGGGAGGAGTTCCTGTCGGAGGGATTCTGACCAGCCGTTGATGCCCCATTTGGTGGCGGCGTAGACGCCGTTGCCGGCGCGGGCGGTGCGGCCGGCGACGGAGGAGATGTTGATGATGTCGCCGCCGGCAGAGGTGGTGAGCTGGTCGAGGAACACTTCGGTGGTGGTGATCGCGCCGAGCAAATTGATTTCGATCATCTGCCGGAAGTCGGCGCGCTGGTCGGGGGAGAAGGGGCCGAGGAGCATGATGCCGGCGTTGTTGATCAGGACGTCGGTGTTGCCGAGCTGGTCTCGCACCTGTTGTGCGGCGGCGGTGAGGGAGTCCCGGTCGGTGACGTCGGCGGGGATGGCGAGGGCGCCGTCGCCGAGCTCGTTCGCGATGGTCTGGATGCGGTCGGTGCGGCGGGCGAGGAGGGCGACGTGGTAGCCGGCGGCGTGGAGGGCTCGGGCTGTGGCTTCGCCGATACCGGATGATGCGCCGGTGATGACTGCGACGCGGTGCGCGGGAGTGTTCATGTTGGTCCTCTTGCGGGTTGACGATTAGGCCGTATGGGGCTCTTGGGTGGGAGTGGGGGTGGCCGTCCAGCTGCGGAGCAGATCGAGGGCGTCTGCGGATGTCGATCCCGCCTCTGCGAGATACGTCACGAGTCGGATCTTCGGGGCGGACGGGAGGGTGAGCGTCTGGTAGTTGAGGGTCATTTCGCCGATGACGGGGTGGGCGATGCGTTTGGTGCCGGCGGTGTGGGTGCGGACGGTGTGGCTGCCCCACCAGGTGCGGAACTCGCTGCTTCGGGTTGCGAGTTCTCCGACGAGAGCGGCGAGCTGCCGGTCGCTCGGGTCGTGGCCTGCGAGGAGCCGCATCGCGGAGACGGACTCTCGTGCTACAGCATCCCAGTCGGGGTAGAACGATTGAGATCTCGGGTCGAGGAACAGGTAGCGCGCGGTGTTGAGTGGTGCGGCGTTGGCGGGGAAGAGATGCGGGAAGAGGGCTCGACCGAGGGGGTTGGACCCTACGGGGTCGCCGAGCTTGGACAACGCGACGACAGGGACGTCGCGCATGGTGTCCATGAGCTGAACGAGCTGGGGCGACAAGCGCGCGTCGGCCTTGCTGCGGGGTGATCGACGGGTTGTCCCCGTGGCGTTGCGTGCAAGATCGAACAGGTGCTGCGATTCGGCGTCGTCGAGTTGGAGCGCGTTCGCGAGGGAGTACAGGACGCTTTCGGACACGCCGCTGAGGTCGCCGCGTTCCATGCGCGTGTAGTACGCGGTACTGACCCCGGCGAGCTGGGCGACTTCTTCGCGGCGAAGCCCCGGTACCCGCCGCTCCCCGCCGAACGCGGTCAGACCGGCCTTCTCGGGGGTGATGCGTCCGCGCAGCGCGGTGAGGAACTCCTGTACCTCATGCCTGGTGTCCATGCTTCGACGCTAAACCTGGAGGCGGCAGTCGCGGGAGTCACCAGCATTCACCCCTTCAACGAGCTCGTGTTTGCGGTGGGGGTGAACACTGGTGACTCTCACCCCGGGCGCGGTCAGACGTAGCGTCGAGACATGACTGCTTCCACTCTCACTCTGAACAACGGTGTCGAGATTCCCGCGATCGGGCTCGGCGTCTTCCAGACCCCGCCTGACGAGACGGTCGCCGCCGTTGTCGCGGCGTTGCAGACCGGGTATCGACACATCGACACGGCCGCCGCGTACGGCAACGAGCGCGAGGTGGGCCAGGGCATCCGCGAATCGGGCGTGCCCCGCGAGGACATCTTCATCGAGACGAAGGTCTGGATCAGCGACTACGGCTACGAAGAGACGCTGCACGCGTTTGACAAGAGCGCGGCGAAGCTGGGGGTCGATCAGATCGATCTGCTGATCCTGCATCAGGCGCTGCCGTCGGAGTTCGACAAGACCGTCGGCGCCTACAAGGCGCTGGAGAAGCTGCTGGATGACGGAAAGGTGCGTGCGATCGGCGTCAGCAACTTCATGGTCGAGCACCTGACCGACCTGCTCGCGAAGACCGACGTCGTGCCCGCCGTGAACCAGATCGAGGTGCACCCCTACTTCCAGCAGCCCGAGGTGCAGGCCTTCGACCAGGAGCACGGCATCGTCACCCAGGCGTGGTCGCCGATCGGGGGCATCACGTCCTACCGTGAGTCGGCCAAGCGCAGTTTCGACGAGCCCGTGATCCTCGCGATCGGCGAGAAGTACGGCAAGTCGGCCGCGCAGGTGATGCTCCGCTGGCACATCCAGAACGGTATCCAGGTGATCCCCAAGTCGACCAAGTCGGAGCGTATCGCCGAGAACTTCGACGTGTTCGACTTCGAGCTCACCGCCGACGAGATCGCCCGGATCGATGCGCTGGACACCGGTGAGCGCGGCGGACCCGAGCCCGAGGACATCACGCTCGAGACCTTCGGACGCCCGATCCCCGAAGCGTGACGTGCAGTGGGGCGCGGCTCACCGTCGCGCTCTACTCCCACCCATGACCACCATGTCCGCCGCCTCTTCCCGCATCGTCACGCGCCGCGCCCTCCTCGGCGGGATCGCAGGTCTCGCCGTGGCCGGTCTTGCCGCGTGCACGCGGCCACCTTTACCTACCGCCTCACCCGCAACCGGAAGTGCCATGCCCACACCCTCCACCGGCAGCCGCGTGCTCGTCGCCTACTTCTCCCGGGCAGGGGAGAACTATTGGAACGGTGGCCGCCGTGATCTGGAGACCGGAAACACCGAGGTGCTGGCCGGGTTGATCTCCGAACGAATCGACTGCGACGTGTACGGCATCGAGGCGGCCGAACCATACTCCGACCGCTACGACCCCACCGTCCAGCGCAACGTC
>JBIITJ010000056.1:0-15640 GCA_044340535.1 Rhodoglobus sp. | reverse complement strand
GCCGAGCAGCAGGCGCGCCGGGCAGCGTTCACCCCGTCGGCGCCGGAGCTATGGGACGGCAGCATCGTGGCGAGCGAAACCGGCGGCTTTCGCACCGTTGTCTCCGGCTCGCTGGAGCCGCTTGCGGTGCCGAAGTCCGCCGAGCGCGAGCTACGCGCCCTGCTGCGCCTGCGCGACGGGGCATCCCGCCTGCTGACCGCGGAAGCTGCGAGCGTGGACGACACGCCTGATATCGTGCTCACCCGCACGACGCTGCGCCGCGACTACCTGAAGTACGTCGGCACCTATGGGGCGCTGAACCGCTACACGCTGCGCCCCACCGGGCGCACGAACGAGGAAGGCGAGGAGACCTTCGCGCGGATCGTGCCGACACCGATCCGGCTGCTGCGCTCCGACCCGTTCGGCCCCCTGGTGCTCGCGCTGGAACAGTTCGACGACGAGGATCAGTCCGCGTCGCCTGCCGCGATCATGAGCCACCGCGTGGTGGTGCCGCGCGCCGAGGTGCAGGGTGTCGACAGCCCGGCCGACGCCATCGCAGTCAGCCTCGACCGCACGGGCCGCATCGACATCACCCTCGTCGCCGACCTGCTCGGCATGAACGACCGCGAGGCGCGCGAGGCGCTGGGAACGCTCGTGTTCACCGATCCGGTCACGAACCAGTTCATCCACGCGCCGGAGTATCTGTCGGGCGACGTGCGAGTCAAGCTCGAAGCGGCACAGCTCCGCGCCGAGGACGACCCGGAGTTCCAGATCAACGTCGATGCGCTCGCTAAGGTGTTGCCCGCGCCGCTGGGCATCCAGGACATCCACGCGAAGCTCGGCGCGGTCTGGATCAGCGCCGACGTGCACGAGCAGTTCCTGCGGAGCACCCTGCGCACGCCCGACGTTCGAGTGGAGAACCCGCTGCCAGGCATGTGGGAGATCCGCGGCGGTCGGCAGGGGCTGCCCTCCACCTCAGAGTGGGGCACGCCCCGCCGCCCCGCGCCGGACATCGCCCAGGCCGTCATGGAGCAGCGGACGATGCTCGTCTACGACGAGGAGAAGGACATCGACGGCAAGGTGCGCCGTGTGCTCAACCCCGTCGAGACCGCCGCAGCACAGGAGAAAGCCGACGCACTCCAAGAGCGGTTCAGCGAGTGGGTGTGGGAAGACCCGGCCCGCGCACAAGCACTCGTGGACGAGTACAACCGGCGCTTCAACTCCATCGTGCTCCGCGACTACACCGATGCGGGGGCCTACTTGTCGCTGCCCGGCCTGGCGTCGAACTTCGAGCCGCGCACGCACCAGCGCGCTGCCGTCGCGCGCATGGTGTCCGAGCCCGCGGCGGGCCTGTTCCACGAGGTCGGCGCGGGCAAGACGGCGGAAATGATCATGGGCGCGATGGAGATGCGCCGGATGGGGCTCATCAGCAAGCCCGTCGTGGTCGTGCCGAATCACATGCTGGAGCAGTTCGGGCGCGAGTGGCTCCAGATCTACCCGCGCGCCCGCGTGCTCGCGGTGTCCAGTTTCGACCTCACGGCCGACAAGCGGCGGCTGTTCGTCGCCCGAGCTGCCGCGAATGAGTGGGATGCGATCATCGTCACGCAGGGCGCGTTCGCCAAGATCCCGCTGCGCGCTGAGACGCAGGCGCAGTACGTCCGCGGGCAGGTGGAGGATGTGCGACGAGTGCTGAGCGAGGCGACCGGCGAGCAGCGGATGAGCGTCAAGCGCATTCAGCGCAAGCTCCTGGCGATGGAGAACAAGCTCAAGGAGCGCACCGATACCGACCGCGACCGCGGCGTCTGCTTCGAGGACACCGGCATCGACTACGTGATCGTCGACGAGATGCACATGTACAAGAACCTCGCCACGGAGTCGAACATCCGGGATGCCGCCATCGAGGGCTCGGATCGCGCGAGCGACCTGCACATGAAGCTCGAATACCTCCGCTCGGCCGGACGCGAGCGGGTCGTGACCGCGGCGACGGCGACGCCCATCTCGAACTCGATCACCGAGACCTACGTCATGCAGCGATACCTGCGGCCCGACATCCTGGAGTCGGCGGGCGTCGGCGCGTTCGATGCGTGGGCGGCGACGTTCGGCGAGCTGGTCACGCAAATGGAGATCTCCCCCACCGGCAGCACCTTCCGCATGAAGACCCGCTTCGCCCGGTTCCAGAACGGGCAGGAGCTGCTTCGGATGTGGTCGGTGTTCGCCGACGTGAAGACCGCCGAAGACCTCGACCTACCCGTGCCCGCGCTCGTGCAGCGCGACGACGGCAGCCGCGCACCCTCCACCGTGCCGGTGCAGCCGACCGTCGAGCTGGAGCAGTACGTCGCCTCCCTCGCCGAGCGCGCCGAGAAGGTCGCCACCCGCCAAGTGCGGCCCGACGAGGACAACATGCTCCTGATCGCCACCGACGGCCGCAAGGCCGCGCTCGACATCCGCATGGTCATCCCCCACGACCCGTCCGGCCCGAGCAAGGTCGACGTCGCCGCCGACGCGATCCACCGCATCTGGGAGCGCACCCGCGACAACGAATACCTCGACACGCTGACCGGGCAGCCCTCCACGGTGCGCGGGTCGCTCCAGCTCGTGTTCTCCGATATCGGCACCCCGAACCAGGACAGGTGGAACGCCTACGACGAGCTGCGGCAGCAGCTCGTGCAGCGCGGCGTCCCCGCCGAGCAGGTCAGGTACATGCACCAGGCGAAGACCGACGTGGAGAAGGCCCGCCTATTCGCCGCGGCCCGCGCCGGCCACGTCGCCGTGCTCCTCGGATCGACGGAGAAGATGGGCGTCGGCACCAACGTCCAGGCCCGCGCCATCGCACTGCACCACCTGGACTGCCCGTGGCGGCCCTCCGACATCGCCCAGCGCGACGGGCGCATCCTGCGGCAGGGCAACCAGAACGAGGAAGTGGCGATCGTCCGCTACGTCACCGAGCGATCCTTCGACTCCTACATGTGGCAGACCGTCGAGCGGAAGGCCGCGTCGTTCGCGCAGCTCCTGCGCGGAAGGATCAACGCCCGCGAGATCGAGGAGATCGACACCTCCGCGCTGTCCGCAGCCGAGGCCAAGGCAATCGCCTCCGGCAACCCGCTTCTGCTGGAGCACTCCGTCATCCTCAACGAGGTGAACCGGCTGCGCCGCTTGCAGCGCGCGCACGAACGCAACGAGGACATGCTCGTCCACACCGGCAACCGCGCCCGGTCATCCGCCGAACGCGCCGCCGCAGACATTCGTGGGCTGGAAGCCGCCGCACCGCGGATGACCGACACGAGCGGCGACAGGTTCCGCATCACGCTCGGCACGCGCGACTACGACTCCCGCTCCGAATCTGCCCACGCCCTCGCCGCGTGGATGGGCGACTCCGGGCTGAAGTGGCAGCCGCGCTACGGGCACAAGGACTTCGGGATCATCGGCCGCATCTCCGGCTTCGACATCCACGTCGAGGCCCGCTCCGCGCTCGCCGCGCTCGATGTGACCGTCTCCCTGCCCGAGGTGCCCCGCTCGGGCTTCACCATGCCGAAGGAGTCATTCCTGGAGGCCGGGCTCGGGCTCGTGCAGCGCATCGAGAACCGCGTCAGCGGCATCCCCGCACTCCTCGATCAGGCCCGTGAAGACCTGGAGGAAGCCGAGCAGACCGTCGCCGACACCCAGCAGCGCCTCGGCCAGCCGTTCCGCCACGCGCAGGCACTCGCCGATGCCGAAGAAGACCTCGCTCGCGTCGAGTCCCAGCTCGCCGCGATGCAGGACGAGCCCGCACCCGAGCCCGCCGTGCCACAGTCAGAGCGCGTCGAGCTGACCATCGAGGCCGTGCGCGCCTACGAGCCGAACCTCGGGTCGCGGGAGGGCGCGGGTCGTCAGCCCGCGGCCCCGTTCGTCCCCGCGACGCCTCCGGCCGCGCCGCCGAGCAACGCGCCGAGGCTGTAGCTCAACCGTGTGCCTGGTTGTTCACTCCCAGGTCTTGGCGGCAGGGTTCCATCGCCCTGTCGCCGACGCAGCCAGCACGGGATCTGCGAAACCGGCGACCGCGGCGAGCACATCGGCGAATGCCTTGGGGAGTTCTTCTTCGCGGTGGGATCGGGCGCGCCAGGCGCGGTACTTCTGCTGTGCCTGCTCGCCCATCGGTGCGAGCGCGGGCAGGAGAGTCGTCAGCGTGACCTTGCGGTAATCCGCGACGGTCTCCATCGACGTGCGGAACTCGCCCGCGTCGACCGGGTGGAGCCGGGTCAGCGCATACACGTCTGCGAAGTCGCGCCAGCGGGTGTTAGCGGTGCCGCGGTCGATGGCGGTGACGACCTTCTCGGCGAGCACCATCGTCAGCGGGTAGCCGAGCAGCGTCACGGGCGGGAGGCCGAGGGGAACGACGCGGGGCAGGTCAATGAGGCGCGGTGCGGGCCAGATCGGGTCGCCGAAGTTCACGTCCATTCCGACCGTCAGCCGTGCGGTGCCGAGCGTCGCGGTGAGCTTGACCCGTACCCCGGCGTACTCATCCTCGTCGCGGATCGTCGTCGCGGCGACGCTGGCGGGATCGAATACGAGGCCGTCGGCGACATCCAGCGCCGCGATGTCGTGGACGCGCTCGGCGACCTCCTCGGGGTCGCCGGTGAGGTGGGTGGCTTGCAGGTCGACGTCCTTCGTGGGGCGGCGTGCTGCGAACGCGGCGAGCAGCACGCCGCCCTTCAGCACGAAGTCGTCCCGGTACTCGGATAGCGCGATTCGCGCCAGCAGCCCTTCGAGCGCGTAGAGGGTCATCAGTTCCTGCACGTCCGCGCCGGTCTGCCGGGCGAGCGTGCGAATGGCGATGGTCGCGTTGCCTGCCGGGGTGCCGTGCTGCGGGTTCGGGCTCACAGCAGCACCTCCAGTGCCTGCTGGATCGCGGGGCGCGCCTTCGGGAAGCTCTCCGCAATCGTCAGCAGCGCGGCGGGGCTGTTGCCGCGCTCGCGCAGCCACCGCTTGAGCGCGCCGAGGGCGAGGTCACTGCCCCAGGCGTGCCGCAGCCGGAACAGGTCGATCAGGGTGCGCTCGGCGGAGTACAGGCCGATGGACAACCCGCCCGGCAGAGCGTGCTCGCCGCGTCCGATGCCGAACGTGTCGGTGTCGAAGCGGTGCCAGGTGATGGGCGCGTGATGTACGGTGACCGGCTGCGTGCCGCGCGGGATGGCGATGTCACTTCGGGCGGGGATCTCGTCGGTCAGCTCGTGCAGCGACAGCGCCGTGAGCAGGCACAGCGTCGCATCGGGCTTCTTCGCGGCGACCGCTATCCACGCGGCCGTCGTGTCGTCCGCGAGCCCCGCCCGCAGGAACAGACCGGGGGCGATGCGCTCGAACTCCCCGGACTCGATCAGCCGGTCAAGGCCATGCCGGGTGAGGTCCAGCGAGGCCAGGCCGTCGTAGCCCAGCAGATCGGGCAGCGTCGTGGCGTCCATCATCACCTCCAATCCGACAGAATCCATTACAGATAGAGCATACCTGTAATGGTTTCCGATGACTAGCGTGCTCATGCCTTCCGCTCCTCTCGTCTCAGGACAGCTCCGCGAAGGCGTCTATGCCCCCGAACACCTCGTCGAGCGCGTCAGCCGCGACTTCGACGATGAGTTCGGGGCGCTTCGCGTAGTGACCTTCGGTGATCGCCGAGTCACTGTGCCCGAGCAGGTCGCGTGCGACCTCGACGCCAGCCGTGTCCGATACCGCCGCAGCGACCGCCTTACGGAGACTCCGGAAGGTGAGGTGCTCGGCGTCGACCCCGATAGCCAGCAGTTCCGGCTCGAACTCGCGGCGGAACATCCGCAACAGTTCGCCCAGCGCGCTGGGATCGCGCGGACGACCACGCTCGGTCGTGAACAGCACGTCGTCAGGATTGCGTTCAGGATCGGGAACGTGGTTCGCAACGAGTTCGCTCAAAACCTTCGCCGCGAACTTCGGAACGCGAACCCATCGCTTCTGCCGCTCCGCTTTGGGCGAGTCCTGGCGGAACAGGCCGCGGGATCTCGTGCGGACCATCGTGCCGCCGACCCAGACGAGCGCGTCCATCGTAAGGCTTCCATCCGGTTGCTCCACCGCCTCGAACCGCACGTCCTGGAACCGGATCGCAATCGGCTCCGCGGTTCGCTCGGATGTGCCGAGCGTGATCAAGATGTAGTCGGTAAGCAGCTTGAAGTTGGGCCGTCGGCCCACCGGATAGCGCTTCCGGTGCCGCTCGGGCCACACGTCGCGGATGAGGTGGAGGATGTACTTGACCTGCACCGCGTCGAGTTCGAAGTACACCGTGTTCGGCTCGTCCGAGCGTCTGGTCGCACGGATCGGGTTCGCCACGACGACCGCTCCGTACCGCGTCTTCTGGATCGACCCGGCAGCCGAGAAATGCCCCTGCTGAATCGCCCAGTCGAACATCAGCGACATCACATTCCGAACCTTGTTCGAGGTCGTCACCGACTTCTCCCGTGCGATATCCATGAGCAGCCCATCAGCACGGCCGGCGGTGACCTCGGCGATGGGGATGGCACCGGCGCGCGGGATGACATGCGCGCGGATCACCGATGCGTAGCCGTCGACAGTCTGCTCGCGGCGCTGGCGTAGCACTCGTGGATCATCGTCGTGATACGCAGTCTTCAGCCACGCCGTCGCCAGCTCAGCGACGGTCATGAGTTGCGTTCGTCGCGCCAGGACTCGACCGACAACGACATCAGCTGCCGCTCGCAAAGCAGCGAACGCCTCGTCCTCAGTCGCTCCGCTGCCGCTCGGACGACGCTCGTGCCCACCGCCGTCATAGACCCGCCCGCGCGCGACGATGAGGCCGTTCGGTTCGACTGTGTAGGTCACCGCGCCGAGTTCGCCGAGCGCACGCTTCGGCCTACCCATCAGTCGCCCGTCCCGTCCATCGGGGCCACGACCCGCCCCGAGATGAACGCCTCGACGTCCTCATCGCGATAGCGGACGTTGTGCGACGACAGCGCAACGAACGGCAACCCGAGACCTCGACTGCGCGCACGCTCTGTCCGCCAATCAGCGAGAGTTCTGATCGGGATGCCGGTGTAGTCGGCAAGCTCCCGCGGGGTCCAGAGGCGGGGACGGTCGTCGGTCATACCACTGAGGTAGGCGGCACCACCCGCAGACCTCCAGCGACCCCCGTAGAACGGCCACGGATCGAGTAAACGGACGGGTTCTCGGACAGCCGCGGTCACGACCATGCTCATGCTTGACATCGCACTTCCCTGTATTTCTCGGGAAGTACGGCTCCAAGGAATACCCTCTGGTTCTCAGATCCTCAAGCCGAGCTGTACTTCTCGGTGTAGTTGACAGCGCTGTAGTCGCACCCACGTCGAAGGCCGCATCCCACCCGGGATGCGGCCTTTGTCGTTGCTAGGATCGCCGCATGCACCGGCACGAGCTCGAGAACCTGGCGCACCTGCGCCGGGCGCGCGACCTCATCGACCGCGACTACGCCCTCCCGCTTGACGTGCCCACGATGGCCGCGCGCGCCCTCATGTCGCCCGCCCACTTTTCCCGGCAGTTCCGGGCCACGTATGGCGAGACGCCATACGCCTACCTCATGACCCGTCGCGTCGAGCGCGCGATGGCGCTGCTGCGGGGCGGGATGACGGTGACCGAGGCCTGCATGGCGGTCGGCTCCACGTCGCTGGGCTCGTTCAGCTCGAGGTTCTCGGAGCTGGTCGGGATGAGTCCCAGCGCGTACCGTGCGGCCGAGCATCCCGCCGTCGAGGCCATGCCCGAGTGCCTGGCGATGATCCGCACCCGACCCAGCAGGATTCGAGAAGCCGCGCACGCTTGAGCGCTCCTAGAGTTGCCGCATGGCAATCTCACTGCAGTACGCGAACGTGACCGTCAACGACATCGACGAGTCGCTGCCTTTCTACCGCGACGGCCTCGGCCTGGACGTCCAGATGGATGTCTCCAACGGGGGTTTCCGCTGGCTCACCCTCGGCTCCCCCGCCCAGCCGGGTCTCGGCATTGTGCTGTCCGTTCCCCACGCCGGGCGGTCGCAGGCGGACGGTGATGCCCTGCAGGAGCTGCTCACCAAGGGTGAACTGCCGATGCTCGTCTTCGCGGCCGACGACCTCGACGCCACGTTCGAGCGTGTGCGGGCGACGGGGGCGGAGGTGTTGCAGGAGCCGATGGAGATGGGCTGGGGCGCCCGTGACTGCGCCTTCCGCGACCCCTCGGGAAGCATGGTCCGCATCTCCCAGGCGCAGTAGGGGCTAGCCCGCGGCCTTGTGCTCGCGCACCAGGTCAGCGGCCCACGAAGAACCGCGCGCCTTCTCGGGCTGCGTGAGGGCCTGGGCAACAATGAGCGCGCCCAGCTCGTGGTCCAGCCCCAGCCGCGGGTACTGCCGCTCTGCGGTGGCCCGCACCTCGTCGGGAATCTCGAGGGTGAAGAAATCGGTTCGCACCCCCATGCGCGTAAGCATCGGAACCGCGCCGCGCCTTTCCACGATCCCCGGTGAGGTGTGCAGTGCGATCGCCTGCCACACCTGGTCGGCCTCGTGCGCCGTGCGACCGTGCCCGGTGAGCAGGGTGACGGCGGCATCCGCGGCTTCGACCTCGAAACGTTGCGGCCCGTTGTAGGCCTCGGATGCGCCGAGGTCGTGCATCACGCAGGCCACGAACAGTAGCTCCGCGTCGAAGTCCTCCCTCGCGCGCAGGCCCAGCTTCTCGGCATGCATGAGCGCGAAAAGGTGGGTGCGGATGCTGTGGTTGAGTACCGAGGGGATCTCGTGCGCCGTGGCGAGTTCGAGGGCAGCCGTGGCCGCGGGACCGGGGAGCGAAATGGGCATGAGCCGATCATGCCGCGCGGGCGATGCCTGCGACACGAATCGGCAGTTTCTCGTTCGAAGCTGGCAGCTTGTGCCGTTATTGGGCCGGCCCGTAAAAGCGCTGCTCGAACACCTTCCGCGCGAGGCGCGTAGCCCGCAGGTAGTCTTCCTCGAACCGGCTGGCCGAGCCCGGCGGGTACTCCAGCAGGCGGGCCACCCCGTCGAGCTGCTGGCGATCGGTGGGCAGCACGTCGGCGGTGCGCGAAGTCCAGAGGGTCATGGCGGAGCGGGCACGGGATGCCAGGATCCAGGCATCCCGAAGCCTGCCCGCCTCCGCTGCTGGCACGAGCCCCTCCTCGATGGCCGCAGACAGCGCATCGAGGGTGGATGTCGTGCGCAGCCCCGGCACCCGGGCGCCGTGCTGCAGTTGCAGCAGCTGCACGAACCACTCGACATCGCTGAGCGAACCGCGGCCGAGCTTGAGGTGGCGGGAGGGGTCTGCAGCCTGGGGCAGGCGCTCCGCCTCGACCCGGGCCTTGATGCGCTTGACCTCGCGGACATCCTGCTCGGAGATGCTCTCGGGATAGCGCACGCTGTCGGCGAGTTCGGTGAACGCGCGCAGCACCCCGACATCGCCCACCACCGGGCGCGCGCGCAGCAGGGCCTGCGCCTCCCAGGTGAGCGACCAGCGGGCGTAGTAGGCGCGGTACGACTCGAGTGAGCGCACGATCGCGCCGTTCTTGCCCTCCGGGCGCAGGCCGATGTCGAGGTCGAGCGGCACGCGCAAGTCTTCGGTGTACCGGCTGAGTGCGTGCACCACCGCCTCGGCCCGCTGCTGCGCCTCCTCGTCGGTCGCTCCCGCCGCACGGTACACGTACATGACGTCGGCGTCGGAGCCGAACCCCAGCTCGGCACCGCCGTAGCGACCCATCGCGACGATGCCGAACTCGATGCCGTCACCGTAGCGGTGCGCGAGCGCGAGCGCACCGCTGAGGATCGTCGTCGTGATATCGGAGAGCGCCTTGCCGAGCTCCTCGACGGTGATGAACCCGAGGATGCCGGCGAGGGCGAGACGCAGGATCTCGCGGCGGCGGGCCGTGCGAAGAACGAGCGCCGCGGCATCCGGGTCCTCAGAATGGCGGGCGATGGTTGCCGCCGACTCGTCAAGCAGCACGCGCAACGGTCGTGGGCGCAACTCCTCTTCGTTCTCCAGCCAAGCGGCGGCCTCTGGGATGCGCTCGAACAGGTTGCCGACGAACCGGGATGCCGACAGCACATGGGTCAGCCGCTGTGCCGCCCCCGAGGAATCCCGCAGCATGCGCAGGAACCAGTACGCCTCGCCGAGGTCGTCACTCAGCCTGCGAAACGCGAGAAGCCCGTGGTCGGGGTCGGCACCCTCGGCGAACCACTGCAGCATGACGGGCAGCAGGTTGCGCTGGATGGTGGCCCGGCGGGACACCCCGGAGGTGAGGGCGGCGATGTGGTTGAGGGCGCCGCGCGGGTCGGTGAAGCCGATCGCGGCGAGCCGCGCAACCGCCTGGTCGCTGGAGAGGGAGAGCCCGTCTTCGGGCAGGGCGGCAACCGCGGACAGCAGGGGGCGATAGAACAGGCGCTCGTGCAGGCGCCTGACCGCCTGCTTGGTGCGGTTCCACTGCTGCGTCAGGTCGGCGGCGTTGGTCGCCAGGCCGCTCGCGCGGGCCAGCACGCGCACCGCGTCCCGGTCGGTGGGCATGAGGTGGGTGCGGCGCAGGCGGGTGAGCTGGAGGCGGTGCTCGAGGAGCCTGAGGAAGCGGTAGTCGCGCGCGAACTCTGCGGCTTCGACCCGGCCGATGTAGCCCTGGTCGGCGAGGGCGACGAGCGCCGGGAGGGTGGCACGCTGCCGCACGGCCGGGTCGGCTTGCCCGTGCACGAGCTGCAGCAGCTGGATGGTGAACTCGACGTCGCGCAGGCCGCCGGGGCCAAGCTTCAGCTGGACATCCAGTTCACTCGCCGGGATGTTGTCGGTAACCCGTTCGCGCATGCGCTGCACCGACTCGACGAAGTTCTCGCGCGAGGCACTCGACCAGACCTTGGGGCCGAGGGCGTCGACGTAGCGCTGGCCGAGTTCGAGGTCGCCGGCGAGTGGGCGGGCCTTCAGAAGCGCCTGGAACTCCCAGCTCTTGGCCCAGCGCTCGTAGTACGCGAGGTGTGATTCCAGGGTGCGCACGAGCGCGCCATCCTTGCCCTCCGGCCGGAGGTTCGCGTCGACCTCCCACAATCCCGGTTCGAGCGCGAGGTCGTTGATGCCCTTCATCACCTGCATGGCCAGGCGGGTCGCGATCTCCACGGCGCGGTCGTCGCCGAGCTCGCCGGAGCCTTCGGCGACGAAGATCACGTCGACGTCTGAGACGTAGTTCAGCTCGCGGGCGCCCGCCTTGCCCATGCCGATGATGGCCAGCCGGGTTGCCGCGACTTCTTCGGCGGGGAAGCGGATGTCGCGGCGCGCGACCGCGAGCGAAGCATCCAGTGCCGCCCCCGCCAGGTCGGAGAGTGCCGCGGCAACACGGTCGACCACGGCCGCCTGGTCTGGCTGGGCGAGGTCCCAGGCGGTGAGCTGGGCGAGGTGGCGGCGGTAGCGCACCCGCAGCGCCGCCCAGGCCAGGTCGCCGGTGAGTCCCTCAACGGATTGCAGCAGGTCGGCGGCGTAGACGGCGGGTTCGAGAGGGGCAGGAATCGCAGTCGCCAGCGCCTCGAGCTGGGCGGGGTGACGCTCGAAGAACTGCGCGAGCCCGCTGGATGCCCCGAGGATCCGCAGCAGGCGACCGGCGGCGTCCTCGTCGGCCAGCAACGACTCGATCTCCAGCGGTGCCTGCTCGCGCAAGGCGATGAGGCAGCGCAGTGCCTGGTCGGGGTCGGCAGCCGAAGCGAACCACGGCACCAGCCGGGGTGAGTCCAGCTCACCCAGGCGCTCGCTGGTCTCCCCCAGCTCGGCAAAACCGAGCCGAGCCAGTTCAGTCAGCGTTGTCTGGATGCGGGACATGGTGGGGCCTGGGTGCGCCTGCACGTCTCAAGATCACAGGATCTCGAGGTTGCTCTCAATCTCGTAGGGCGTGACCTGTGCGCGGTATTCCTTCCACTCGCGCCGCTTGTTCAGCAGCACGTAGTTGAACACCTGCTCTCCGAGGGTCTCGGCCACGAGCTCCGAGCCTTCCATGAGCGACACCGCGTGGTCGAGACTGGCCGGCAGCTGGTTGTAGCCGAGGGCGCGGCGCTCCGCATCCGACAGCTCCCAGACGTTGTCTTCGGCCTCAGGCGGCAGCTCGTAGCCCTCCTCGATGCCCTTGAGCCCTGCGGCCAACAGCAGCGAGAAGGTGAGGTACGGGTTCGCTGCGGAGTCGATCGCGCGGTACTCGACGCGAGCACTCTGGCCCTTGCCCGGCTTGTACAGCGGCACGCGCACGAGCGCGGAGCGGTTGTTGTGGCCCCAGGTGACAAAACTGGGTGCCTCATCGCCGCCCCACAGTCGCTTGTACGAGTTCACGAACTGGTTGGTTACCGCGGTGATCTCGGGCGCGTGGGTGAGCAGGCCTGCAACGAACTGCTTGCCGATCTTCGACAACTGGTAGTGGCCGGCCGGGTCGAAGAAGGCGTTGCTGTCGCCCTCGAACAGCGAGAGGTGGGTGTGCATGCCGCTGCCCGGCTGCCCCGACATGGGCTTCGGCATGAACGTGGCGTAGACACCCTGTTCGATGGCGACCTCTTTGATGACCGTGCGGAACGTCATGATGTTGTCGGCCGTGGTGAGGGCATCCGCATACCGCAGGTCGATCTCGTTCTGGCCGGGGCCAGCCTCGTGGTGGCTGAACTCCACCGAGATACCGAGGTCTTCGAGCATCCGGACCGAACGACGACGGAAGTCGTGCGCCGTGCCACCGGGAACGTTGTCAAAGAAACCGGCCGAGTCGACGGGTTCGGGGCGCCCGTTCTTGAGCTTCGACGACTTGAGCAGGTAGAACTCGATTTCGGGATGCGTGTAGAAGGTGAAGCCGCGGTCGGCGGCCTTCGCGAGGGTGCGCTTGAGCACGTTGCGGGGATCGGATGCCGCGGGCTGGCCGTCGGGCGTCGTGATGTCGCAGAACATGCGGGCCGTCGGGTCGATCTCGCCGCGCCACGGCAGGATCTGGAACGTCGTGGGGTCGGGGTGCGCGAGCATGTCGGCCTCGTAGGCACGCGTGAAACCTTCGATCGCGGAGCCGTCGAAACCCAGGCCCTCCGAGAAGGCGCCCTCCACCTCGGCGGGGGCGATCGCCACGCTCTTGAGGGTGCCCACCACGTCGGTGAACCACAGGCGGATGAACTTGATGCCCCGCTCTTCGATCGTGCGAAGAACGAAGTCACGCTGCTTGTCCATCAAGCTCCTCTTGTCTGCTCGAAACTCCCTGCTCGAAACGCCCAGGGCACCGCTATCAGGGTACTAGTTAGCACCGGCGTAGTTAGACTCGGCCTATGACCGACCCCGCCGCCGCGGCTGCTCAAGCAAACCTCAAACGTGTTCGCACGAGGCATTTCCAGAATGCCAAGGAGAACGGCATCAAGATCGTCGGGCTGACGAGCTATGACCAGCTCACCGCCGGCATCTTCGACGAGGCCGGGATCGACTTCCTACTCGTCGGAGACTCCGCAGGGAACAACGTGTACGGCTACGACACGACCCTCCCGGTGTCGGTCGATGACCTGATCCCGCTCGCCCGCGCCGTGGCCGGTGCCGTCAGCCGGGCATTCGTCGTCGCCGACATGCCGTTCGGCTCCTACGAGACCAGCCCTGACGAGGCCCTGCACACGGCGTTCCGTTTCATGAAGGAGACCGGTGCGCACGCGGTGAAGCTTGAGGGCGGGGTGCGCAGTGCCGAGCAGATCCGTCGAATCGTGAGCGCGGGCATCCCGTTGATGGCGCACATCGGGTTCACGCCGCAAAGCGAGCACGGGCTCGGCGGCCACGTGATCCAGGGGCGCGGTGAGGGCATCGAGCAGTTGCTCGCCGACGCCCACGCCGTCGAGGACGCGGGGGCGTTTGCCGTGGTGCTCGAGATGGTGCCGGCGGAAGCGGCCGCGCGGGTGACGAGAGAGCTGCGCATCCCGACCATCGGGGTTGGCGCGGGGCCGCACGTCGACGGCCAGCTGCTGGTGTGGACCGACTGGGCAGGCTTCACGAAGGGGCGCATCCCGAAATTCGTGAAGCAGTACGCGAACCTGCGCCAGACGTTGACCGACGCCGTGGTCGAGTACCGCGGTGATGTGGCCAGCGGCGAATACCCCGGCCCCGAGCACAGCTACCAGGACTGATCATGGAGCGCGGGGTCGCACGGGTCGGCATGGCCGGCTGGGTGTATCCCGATTGGCGCGGCACCTTCTACCCGAAAGGGCTGGTGCAAAAGGATGAGCTCGGCTACGCCTCGACCCACGTGACCTCGATCGAGCTCAACGGTTCGTTCTACTCGTTGCAGAAGCCGTCAAGTTGGCGCAACTGGCACGACGGCACACCCGACGACTTCGTGTTCTCGGTGAAGGCGCCACGGTTCATCACCCACATTCGCAAGCTCGAGAACGTGGAGGAGCCGGTCGCCAACTTCTTCGCCTCCGGCTTGCTCGCGCTCGGCCCGAAACTCGGCCCCGTGATGTGGCAGCTGCCGCCGTCGCTCGGCTTCGATCCCGGTTTGGTTGAGACCTTCCTGGCGCAGCTGCCGCACACGACCACGGAGGCGGTGTCGGTCGCGACGGGTCGAAGCGACCGGATGTCGAGCAAGGAGTACCTCGAGACCGATGCCGAGCGCCCCCTGCGCCACGCCCTCGAGGTGCGCAACCACAGCTTCGACACTCCCGAGTTCTTCGCCCTCCTCGAGAAATACCGCGTTGCCGCGGTGCTGGGCGAGAACGCCGGCAAGTGGCCGATGCTCGATGTGGCCAGCACCGACTTCCGGTACGTGCGGCTGCACGCAGACGAGGTGATGCGGCCCGGCGGCGTGTACGACGATGACGCGATCGAGGAGTGGGCGGAGCGGATCGAGGGCTGGCTGGATGCCGGGCTCGACGTCTACGCCTACTTCGACAACGACACCAAGGTGCGGGCACCCATCGACGCGATGAGCCTCATCGAGCGGTTGTCCTACGACGAAGATGACACCCCGGCGGTGCTGTTATAGGTCGCTGCGTCAAGCCCGCAGTGCCGCCTGCATCTGCACTTCGGGTTCGGTGGTGTAGGTCTTGCCGGTGGGTGAGGTCCATTCGATGACGCCGTCGTCGAGTTGTCGAACCCGCCAGCCGGTCATGTGTTTGAGTCGGTGGTGGGCCGGACACAGGTGGGCGAGGTTGTCGTGTTCAGTGTGCCCGTCGTGTTGCCAGTCTTGGGTGTGGTCTATCTCGCAGATCCGCGCACCCCTACTGCAGCCGGGGAACCGGCAGGTTCCGTCCCGCACCCGCAACCACGTGCGGAGGTCGGCGGGGACGCTGTACCGGTCACGGCCTACCGAGAGCACGGCACCGGTTTCGGGGTGGGTGAGGATCCGAGTAAACGACGGGGCGGCGGAGGCGAGTTTGAGTGCGGTCTCACGGTCGATCGGCCCGTACCCTTCCAGCACCGCCGGTTCGTCACTGCGGCCCAACAGCGTTAGCGCGGGGACGGTGACCAGCACCCGGGCGCGGATCCCGGTGTCGGGGCGAGTCTTCCCGCCGATGTCATCTGCGGTGTCGCCCGTGCAGTCCAGGGTGCCGTTCAGGAGCAGCTCGGCGAACACGTCCGCCCGCAACTGGGTGAGGGTGCGTGTTTCCTCAGAGTTTTGCTGTGCCCGGGCAATGTCGGTGAGCCGGTTATAAGCACCATGGGCTTCCGGGGCCGGCAGGTACGC
>JBIITJ010000055.1:0-15791 GCA_044340535.1 Rhodoglobus sp. | reverse complement strand
CTGAACAACTGAGAAAGGAAGCACATGCTCACCCTCACAGAAACAGCCACCACGGTCGTCAAGTCGATCGTCGCGCAGAACCCCGACGTCACCGACGGCGGGCTGCGCATCGGATCCGGGGCGGCCGGTGACCGCGACTTCGCGATCTCCGTCGTTCCCAGCCCCCACCCCGAGGACTCGGTAGTCGAGTCTGACGGTGCCCGCGTCTATCTCGAGCCAGCGGCATCCGCTGCCCTCGATGACAAGGTGCTCGACGCCCAGCTCGGTGAGAACGGTTCGGTCACGTTCTCGCTCATCCCGCAGCTCTGAGCTGACAGAAGATTCCGGAACCCGGCGGCCGCTACGGTCGCCGGGTTCCGTGCGTCCGGGGCTCGGCTTTCGCGGCGCTCGGCCCCGGGGCGCTCCGCGCCGCAACGTTCACGATTTGAAGGACTGTCCTTCAAAACGTGAGCGTTGCGGGCACCACACCCGCGTGTGGACGGGAGCAGGTGCTGTCAGCGGGCGTCGATCTCGGCCAGCGCGGCCTCGAGCGCAACCCAGGGCAGCATTGCGCACTTGACGCGCGTCACGTAACGCGAGACACCGGACAGAGCGACCGCATCCTCAAGCAGGTCTTCGTCGGCCTCCCCTTCACCGCGGGACTGCATGAGCTCGCGGAACGCGTCGATCTTCAGCCGTGCGTCATCCCGATCGACCCCCACCATCAGTTCGCTCAGGATGGATGCCGCCGCCGTCGAAATCGAACACCCTTGCCCTTCCCAGCTCAGGTGCGCAATACCCCCGTCATCACGGAGGTGCACGTGGAGCGTCACTTCGTCGCCGCAGGTGGGGTTCAGCTGGTGCGACGACGCGGCAGAGCCCGGCTGCACGCCGAAGCCGTTCTTCGTCTTGGCGTGGTCGAGGATCACCTGTTGGTACAGGCCGCGCAGGGCGTCGGATTCCATCAGCTGGCTCCAAAGAAGTCGCGCACGTCGGCGACCGCGGCGATGGCGGCGTCCACCTCGTCGTCGGTCGTGTACAGGTAGGTGCTCACGCGGGTCGTGGCGGTGATGCCGAAACGCCGGTGCAAGGGCTGGGCGCAGTGGTGGCCGACCCGCACCTCGATGCCGCGGTCGTCGAGGAACTGGCCGACGTCGTGCGCGTGCACCCCGGAGACATCGAAACTGGCGAGCCCGACGCGGTTGTCGGAGCCGAGGACCGTCACGCCGGGGAGCTCGCGGAGGCCGGCGGCGAGCCGAAGACCGAGGGCGTGTTCGCGCTGCGCGATTGCGGGCATCCCGACCGCGGAGAGGTACCGCGTTGCCTCGGCGAGTGCGACGGCCTGCGAGACCCGCTGGGTGCCGGCCTCGAAACGCGCGGGCGGCGGCAGGTATTCGGAACGGTCGAGCTGCACGACGGTGATCATGGAGCCGCCGGTGAGGAACGGCGGCAGCGCCTCGAGCAGCTCGCGACGTCCGTACAACACGCCGATTCCCGTGGGGCCGAGCATCTTGTGGCCCGAGAACACGGCGAAATCGACATCGAGCGCGTGCAGGTCGAGGGGCATATGCGGGGCGGACTGGCAGGCGTCGAGCACCACGAGGGCGCCGACCGCGTGGGCGAGCGCGACGATTTCGGCGACCGGGTTGACGATGCCCAGCACGTTGGAGACGTGGGTCACCGCGACGACGCGAGTGCGCGGCCCGATGGTGCCTTCGTCGAGGCGCAGCGAGCCGTCGTCGTTCAGCCCGATCACCCGCAGGGTCGCTCCGGTGCGGAACGCGAGCTCCTGCCAGGGCACGAGGTTGGAGTGGTGCTCCATCTCGGTGACGACGATCTCGTCACCCTCACCGAGGGCGAACCGGGATGCCGTGTTCCCGCCCCGCCCGAGCGAGGCGTTCGACATCCCGTAAGCGATGAGGTTGATGCCCTCGGTGGCGTTTGACGTCCAGACGATCTCGTCGGAGCCCGCGCCCACGAACGCGGCAACCGTTGACCTTGCGGCCTCGAAAATTTCGGTCGCCTCGCCCGCCATGGTGTGGGCGCCGCGGTGCACGGCGGCGGTGTCGTGTAGCACGAACTCGCGTTCGGCGTCGAGCACGGCGAGCGGTTTCTGCGAGGTCGCGCCCGAGTCGAGGTAGACGAGCGGCCGCCCGTTGACGGTGCGGTCGAGCACGGGGAAGTCCGGGCGCAGCGCGAGGGCTGCGGCGTTATCGAGCACGCTCAACCCCCCGCGAATGGCGGGAGTACGTCGACCCGGTCATCCGGTGACAGTGCCCGTGCCCGGTCGTTCGTGGCGATACCGTTGCGCAGGAAGCTGCAGCGCGGCAAGACCTGGCCGAGGGGTGACTGCCCGTCCGCAGCTGCGGGATGCCTCAGCGCGAGCATCCCTTCGAGGTCTCCGAGGGTCATACCCTCCCCAACGTCGAGGTGCTCCTCATCGATTCCCGTCGCGGCGCGGGCAGCGGCAAAATACCTCACCAGCATCGCTCAGCCGCCGATCGCGCTCATGCTGCGCTCGGGCTGCACGTAGTGCTCGTCGCCGAGGCCCGCGTGGTCCATCCCGTGCGCCTTGGGCTTGACCCACATCGCTTCACGCCAGCGCTGGGCGATCTCCGCGTCGCTCGCCCCCGAGCGCATGAGCTGCAGCAGCGGCACCTCGTCGTGCGAGAACAGGCAGGAGCGGATCTTGCCGTCGGCGGTTACCCGGGTGCGGGTGCAGTCGGCGCAGAACGGTTCGGTGACGGAGGCGATGATGCCGATGATTCCGTCAGGCGCAGATAGGGGGTCGGCACCGAGGGTGCGCACCTCCCAGCGGTCGGCGGGTGCCCCTGCTCGATCGCGCGGGTCGGGGCTGAGCGCGAAGTGCGGCTCAAGTCGGGCGCGAATCTCCCCGGCGGTGATCATGTTCTCGCGGGTCCAGCTGTGGTCTTCGTCGAGGGGCATCTGCTCGATGAAGCGCAACTCATAGCCTTTGGCGACGGCCCACTCCACCAGTGACGGCGCCTCGTGGTCGTTGATGCCTTTCAGCAGCACGGCGTTGATCTTGATCGGCCCCAGCCCGGCCTCGGCGGCGGCGTCGATGCCGCGCAGCACCCGGTCGAGGAAGGGGCGCCGGGTGAGGTCGGCGAACGTCTCGGCGTGCAGCGAATCGAGCGACACGTTGATGCGGCTGAGCCCCGCCGCCCGCAGCCCCGCCGCCCGCTTGTCCAGGCCGACCGCGTTGGTGGTGAGCGAGACCGGCAGCTGAGGGTGCGCCGCCCGGATGCCCGCGATGATGTGCTCCAGGTCCATGCGCACCAGGGGTTCACCGCCCGTCAGCCGCAGTTCCCGCACCTGCAGCTGCTCGACGCCGATGCCCACGAGCCGCACGATCTCGTCGGCGTTCATGAGCTTGGCCTTCGAGAGCCAGTCCATGCCGTCGGCGGGCATGCAGTAGGTGCACCGCAGGTTGCACTTATCGATCAGGGAGAGCCGCATATCGGTGGCCTGCCGGCCGAAGGTGTCGAGCAGGCCGCCCGTCGTGGGGGCGCCGTGGGCACTGGGCCCATGCACGCTCAGCGTGCGCGGCATTCCCAGGGCGACGGTCATCACCTCAGGGTATCCCAGCTATCGTCGGGTTACCGAGGGAAGAGGAGTGCGCGTGCGGGACATCCTGGGCGAGGTGATGCCGTGGTTCGACCGGGGCGAACGCTTCGCCATGGCGACCGTGGTGCGCACCTGGAGCTCGTCCCCGCGACCGGTCGGGGCAGCCATGGCGGTCTCCGAGTCGGGGGTCGCTGTCGGCAGCGTCTCCGGCGGCTGCGTCGAAGCCGCGGTCTACGAGGTCGCCCAGCGGGTGCTCGAGACCGGGGTCGCCGAGCTCGTGACCTACGGGGTCAGCGACGATGACGCCTTCGCGGTCGGCTTGACCTGCGGCGGGAGCATCCAGTTGCAGGTCTCGGTCGTCGACTCGAGCACGGTTCCCGGCTTCGGCAGGCTTCGGGATGCCCTCGCCGACGGCACCCCCGTCGCCGTGGCGACGCCCCTCGGTGTGGGCAACGCGCGCCTCGTGATCACCGGGTCTGAGGCCATCGGCACGCTGGGATCCGCCCGGCTCGACGCGGCCGTGGCCGACGACGCACGCGGGATGCTCGAGCACGGGACAACGGGAGTGCTGCGCACCGGCACCGACGGGCAACGGCGCCATGATGACCTCGACGTGCTCGTGGAATCCTTCGCGCCGAAGCCCCGGATGATCGTGTTCGGGGCCATCGACTTCGCGGCGGCCGTCGCCCAGGCCGGAAAGTTCATCGGCTACCACGTCACGGTGTGCGACGCGCGGCCGGTGTTCGCCACCCGCGCCCGCTTCCCCGATGCCGACGAGATCGTCGTGAAATGGCCGCATGAGTATCTCGCCAGCACAGTCGTGGACGAGCGAACGGTCCTCTGCGTGCTCACCCACGACCCGAAGTTCGACATCCCGCTGCTCGAGCTCGCGCTGCGCACCCCGGCCGGCTACATCGGGGCGATGGGCAGCCGCCGCACCCACGACGACCGCATGGCCCTGCTGCGCGAGGCGGGTCTCAGCGAAGAGGAGCTCGCGCGCCTGCACTCGCCGATCGGCCTCGACCTCGGCGCGAGAACACCCCAGGAGACGGCGATCTCGATCGCGGCCGAGATCATCGCACAGCGGGGCGGAGGCACCGGCGCCCCGCTGGGCAGCCTTTCGGCGCCCATCCACCGCCCCGCCGGCTGAGGGGACGCCCAGCCCAGAGAGGGTGGGAGCAACCCGCTCAGTAGCGGGCGAGCGCGTCGGCGTCGCGCGCGTGGGTGACGGCCCGCCGGATGGCGTCGAGCGCTTCGACCGGGTCGGTTTCGGCCTGGGCGATCATGAGCTGCCGTTCGGCTTCGGCCAGCCGGGTGCGCGCGGTGACGTTGCCGCCGCGGCGGGCGATGAGCTCGCGGGCGACGGCGATCTGGCTGGTCGCCGAGACGAGCGTTCCCTCGTAGGCGGCGCGGGCGTGCGCGAGCCGGGAGGCCTGGTTGCGGGCGCTTGCCAGGGCGAGGTCGAGTTGCGCGACGGCGGTGCCGATGCGGTCCAACTCGGCGACGGGATGCCCCGGGCCCCCGCCACTGGCGAGCGCGGACTCAACCTGCGCCATGGCCGCAATAATCGCCGCCCCGGTTTCGGCGTCGGGAGCGGAGTCCCGCTGCGCGCGCGCCTCGACGAGGTCGGCGCGGGTCGTCTCGCGCAGGGTGTCCAGCGCCGTGCTGGCCGCCGCGAGGTCGCGGGCGGTGCGCTCGACCGCCTCGAGCGCCTGCTCGGCCGAGCGGATTGCGATGGCCGCCTCGGTGAGGCTGCCCGAGACGTCGTTAACCCCGGATGCCGCAATGCCGGGCTCCGCGGAGTCGCAGGCCGCCCGCGCCTGGGCGAGCAGCCGTTCGGCCTCGTCGGGGTTGCCGCTGACCCGCGCGAACGCTTCGGGCGCATACCCGGAGCCGAACTCGGCGAGCGTCGCCCGCGCCGCATCCAGCCGGGTGTTGCTTGTGGCGATGCGCTCGCGGAGGGCGGCGAGCGTGCCTGCCGCGTTGGCTTCGAGGGCGCGCAACTGCCCGAACCGGGCCTCCTGCTGGTCGAGGGATGCCTGCGCCTGCTCGCACAACGCAATGATCTGCAGGGTCCACTCGCGGCGCTGCCGGTCGGACTCGGGGATGTGGTCATCGAGCGCCTGCTTGAGCCGGAATGCCTCAGTCAGTCGCGCCCTGGCGTCGGCGAGGGCATCCCGGTAGTCGCGCGCCCGCTCGGGGCCGAACTGCGCGAGGGCGAAGCCGAGTTCCTCGTCGGCTTCGCGCAGGGCCGTGTCGAGACTGACGAGCAGGCTGCCGGCGCGGCGCCCGAGCGACCCGGCGGAACCGGCTCCCGCGCTGAGGCCGCGGTCGCCCCGGCGTCGGAACAGCACCACGAAACCGGCGACGGTCGCCCCGGCGAGGATGACGGTGAACGTGACCACGGCGATGACGACGCCCGAGAGCACATCCATTGCCCCAGTGTACGTCTGGCCGGTTACACGAAACTCGGTGCGATCTCCCGGCATTCCGGGTATCGCCGACTTAAGGTTGCGGTGTGCGGCGTGCCGATAGAGCTTCAGACGACTTCCGGGTCGAGCCCGACCTGGTCGAGCCCGAACCCGGGTTCGCCCATGCCCAGGCCCAGTTGACGGCGCCCCATGCGCTCAGCTTCGGTGAGCCGGGCGTGGTTGCCGGCAATGTCGCCGAGCCGGTGTGGGCCCAGTGGCGTGCCGAGCTCGAGACTCTCGGCGGGCGTTCCCCGTTGCTGCACTTCGTCGACTCGCCCCGCACGCGCATCGAACTCTCCGCGACGCACCCCGGCGGCCTCGCCCAGTTCATCACCGGCAAAACGACCCTGCTGTCGAACCTGATCCGCGACGACGTTGCGCTGCGCGCGGCGAAGCTTGCCGCCGGTGCGATCGCCGCGAAGGGCCTCGAGCTGCAGAGTTCCCGCGGCATTGACTCGATCCACTTAGGGATCGGCATGGCCGAGTGGCGCCACGGTATCGGCGAGTTCCGCGCTCCGATTTTGCTGCGGCCGCTCGCCATCCGTCGCCACGGTCGCGACTTCGAGGTCAAGCTGCGGGGGAGTGCCTTCCTGAACCCCGCTCTCGCCCGTGCGCTCGACGAGCAGTTCCAGCTGCGCCTCGACGCCGAGGCCTTCGTCGCGCTCACCGATGACGACGGCACGTTCAAGCCCAACCCGGTCATCGACCGCCTGCGCGGCCTCACCTCGCACCTGGAGTGGTTTGCGGTCAGTCCGCGGCTCGTGGTGTCGTCGTTCGCCGATGTTGCCCCCGGGCTCCGGGCGGATGCCGCGAACCTGGAGCATCCCGTGCTGGATGCCCTCGCGGGCAACACCTCGGCCAAGTGGACGGTCGAGGAGGGCTTCGCGCCCGTGCAGTCGGTGCCCTCCGACGAGCGCACCCCGCAAACCGACAGCCTCCTGCTCGACGCCGATGCCGAGCAGGAGAACGTGGTCGCGCAGATCACCGCGGGCAACTCGCTCGTCGTCAAGACGCTCCCCGGCACTGGCGGAACGCAGACCATCGTCAACGCGATCGGCACGCTCGTCGCCCAGAACAAGCGGGTACTGGTCGTCTCCGCGCGCCGCGCCTCGCTGCAGTCGATTTCCGAGCGCCTCGGCGACATCGGCCTGCCGGGCCTCGCCGTCTCACCGCGAACCCTGCGGCGCGACATCATCCGTTCCATCTCGCGCAGCGAGAAAGCCCGCCAGCCCGCGGTCGGAGAAGTGGATGACGCGCTGCTGCGCCTCCGCAAGGTGCTCCTCGACTACCGCGGTGGGCTCTCGCGCCCCGACCCCGCGCTGGGTGTCTCCGTGCTCGACTGTGTCACCGAGTTGAGTCGGCTCGCGCTCATGCCCAACCCGCCCGCGACCACCGCACGGTTGTCGCGCGGCACGGTCGAGCGCCTCGCCGCGAACCGCGCACACGCCGCCGAAGTCATGGTTGCGGCGGCGCAGCTGGGGGAGTTCCGCTACGGCCCCGGCGACTCGCCCTGGTACGGGGCGCAGTTCGCGAGTGGCGACGACGCCTTGCGCGCTCACGAGATCGCGAAGCGGCTCGAGCAGGACCTGCCCGGCCTCATCGAGGCGGGCACGAAGCTGATCTCCACCACCCGCATGCGCCCCTTCCAGAACATCGCTGAGCTGGGCGTCTACCTTCACCTGCTCATCGACCTGCGCGACAGCCTCGACAAGTTCCTGCCGATGGTGTTCGACCGGTCGATCAGCGAGTTGATCGCGGCCACCGCCCCCCGCAAGGACTTCCCCGAGATGAGCGGGGGCAACCGTCGTCGCCTCAAGAAGCTCGCGATGGAGTACGTGCGCCCCGGCGTGCGCGTCGGCGACCTCAACGCCGCGCTCATCCGCATCCAGCAGCAGCGCGTGCTGTGGCACCGCTACGTCGCCGAGGGCGCCACGCCGCAGGTTCCCGTCGGCATCGCCGAGGTGCAGCGCCTGTTCACCCAGGTGTCGCAGGATCTTGCCGCCCTCGACCAGCCCCTCGGCCTGGTCTCCCGCGAGACCCAGTTGGGCAGCCTCGCTATCCCGTTCCTGCTCGAGCGCATCACGGGGCTTGCCGCCGAGTCCGATGTGCTGCATAACCTGCAGGAGCGCACCGCCCTCATGGCGAGTCTCCGCGAACTCGACCTCGATCCCCTCATCGACGACCTGGCCCGCCGCCACGTTCCCGAGAGTGCGGTAGCCGGCGAGCTCGAGCTGTCGTGGTGGAAGTCCGCGCTCGAGACCATGCTCGAGGCTGACCGCGCACTGCTGAACGCCAACACCTCCGTGCTGGACCGCCTGGAAGCCGACTTCCGCCTCGTGGACGAGGCGCACGCCGCCGGCAACGCGCAGTTGCTGTGCTGGCAGATCGCCGAAAACTGGAAGATCGGCCTGGTGGACTGGCCCGACGAGGCGACGCTGCTTAAGCGCCTGCTCGCGCGGGAGACCATCACGGCTTATGACGTGCAGACCACCGCCCCGCACCTGTCGCGCACGATCGCGCCGGTGTGGCTTGCTTCGCCCTACGAGATCGATTCGATCGCCGACACGATGCCCTTCGACACGGTCATCCTGGTCGACGCGGGCGCCACGACAGTTGCCGAGAACGCGGGCGCTATCCGCCGCGGCAAGCAGGTTGTCGCCTTCGGTGACCCGGTCACCCAGACTCCCGCGCCCTTCGAGATTGCGGTCACCGACCCGACCCTTGAGACGACGATGGATGAGGCGGCAGAAGACCTGCACTCGCAGTCGGCGCTCGCGCTTCTCGGCAGCCTGCTGCCGACCCTCACGCTCACCCGCAGCTACCGCCCCGGTGGCGAAGACCTCGCCGAGCTCGTCAACCGTCGCTTCTACGGTGGCCGCATCGATTCGCTCCCCTGGGCGGGCAGCTTCCTCGGGCACGGCAGCCTTGCCCTGGATTACGTCGAAGACGGGCACGGGATGCCCGACCCCGAGTCGGGCGCGGTGGAGAGCCCCACGGCCGAGGTGGAGCGTGTCGTCGACCTCGTGCTCGACCACGCCATCAAGAAGCCCCACGAGTCACTCATGGTCATCACCGCGAGCGCCAAGCACGCGGTCACCGTGATGCAGGCCGTGCTGAACGCGGCCGGTTCCACCCCGGAGCTCGCCGACTTCCTGGTCAGCGATCGCCCTGAGCCGTTCGCGGTGTGCACGATCGAGCAGGCGGTGGCGCAAAGCCGTGACCGCGTTATCTTCTCGATCGGCTTCGGTCGCACCCCGCACGGCCGGGTGCTGTCAGACTTTGGCGCCCTCGGTGAGCCGGGTGGTGAGCGGCTGCTTGCGGTAGCAATGACTCGCGCTCGCCGCTCCATGGTGATCGTGACCTCGTTCCAGCCCGCCGACCTCGATGACGGCCGCATGAAGCACGGTGCAGTCGCGCTCGCCGAGATCCTCGGTGAGGTGGGCGCGCGCCAGGCGGCAGAACCGATCCCCGACGATGGTGAGCCGATGCTCGTCGACCTGGCCCAGCGCCTGGAGGCGCGCGGCCTGAAGGTTGCGCTCGGTCACCGCGGAAAGCTCGGCCTCGTGGCATCCCGCGGCGGCATGTGCATCGCGATCGAAACGGACACGGTGCTGCACCGCACGAGCCTGCGCGAGTCGCTGCGGCTTCGACCGGAGTTGCTGCGCCGCCTCGGCTGGCACTACCTGCGCGTGCATGCGTTCGAGCTGTTCAGCGACCCCGAGGCGGTGGCGGCGAAGGTTGCCGTGATGCTCGGGGCTTCGGCCGATCCTGTCACCGAACCGATCGCGATCATCCCGACGCCGGCACCGGCCGCGGAGACCGCCGACTCGTCCCGTGCCTGATCCGGCCGACTCGGGTGCTGCCGATCGCCCCACCCCGCGCCGCCGTCGTCGTGTGACGACGCGCCCGCCGGAGGGTTCAGACCCGAACCCCGCGCCCGAGCCGCCGCGCCACGCGTCTACCGAGAACGACGAGCAGCTCAAGCGGGACAAGCCGCCGCACTGGGGTTGACGGGCTGAGGGGGACGCGCAGCGTTCCGCGCGTCACGCCGAGGGAGCCTGCGACCGAGGTCGCGCCGGGGGCCCTCGCGCAGCGATCGAGCCCTGTACCCCATACGCTCTGGTTTTGAAGGACGGTCCTTCAAAACGGGAGGGGCCGTGACGGTTCCCCTTCCCGGGAGCGCGATAACGAAGGCACGCCGCTCCGCGGGGGTGTCGCGAGACGAGTTAGTGGCTAGCCGCCATGCAGGCGCGCGCTACGCCCGGGGCGCCTCGTCGCTCTTCGCAAGCAGGTTGCGGATGTCGGTCAGCAGCTCGAGCTCGGTGGGCGGGGCATCCTTGACGGGCTCGGTGCCTTCCTCCTTGCGCCTGAAAGCGACCTTCGAGAGGTAGTTGATGGGGACGATGATCGCGAAGTAGACGACGAGGGCGACGAGCAGGAACTGGATAACGGCGGCGATGACCGCGCCGAAGTACATGACCGCTGTACCGCCGGAGGTCGTGGGGATCTCGACCGCGATCGCCGTTTCGAGGGTCTTCGCGTTGAACAGGGCGCCAAGGGCGGGGTTGAACACGCTGGTGACGAGGGCGTTGACGATGTTCGTGAACGCCGCCCCGATCACTACCGCCACCGCGAGGTCGATGACGTTGCCGCGGAGGATGAACTGCTTGAAGCCCTTCAGCACGCTGGTGTCCTAACTGCTCGTGGTGCTCCCGGAGGAGCTGCTGGATGCCGCGGGAGTTGCGGCGGGGGCATCCTTCTTGGCGGCAGGAGCCGCGGCCGAGGCTGAGTCCGATGAACTCGAAGATGAGCTGGATGAGGCAGGCTTCGACCCCTCGGCCGCGCGCGAATCTGTGCGGTAGAAGCCGGAGCCGGTGAAGCTCACGCCGACAGCCGAGAAGACCTTGCGCAGCTTCCCGCCGCAGGTGGGGCACACCGTCAGGCTGTCATCCGTGAACGCCTGGGCAATATCGAAGGCGGTGTCGCACTCGGTGCAACGGTAAGAGTAGGTGGGCACACAGGTTCCTTTGAGAACGGATCAGAAGGCGACAATGCCGGAGGGGGTGACCACTCCGTTGACGCGCTGGTCGTGCCGTTCACTGGGCACGGAGTCCACGAGCTCGTGGTCGAAGATCACAGCATAGACCGGCGGGCAGTTCTCCATGCTGCCGAGGGTCTTGTCGAAGTAGCCACGACCCCACCCCATGCGCATGCCAGTCCGGTCCACCGAGGCGGCGGGGACGATGATCAGGTCGACCTCGTTGATGGCGATCGGGCCCAGCAGCCCTGACGTCGGCGAGGGCATCCCGAAATCATCGGGCTGTTCGCCTGCACCGTCGTAGGGTGCCCAGTCGAGGAGCCCGTCGGCGCGCGACACCGGCAGCAGCACCTGGATGCCCTGCTCCGCCGCCCACGCCAGGAAGTCGCGGGTTCCCGGTTCTTCGGGCAGCGACAGGTAGGCCGCGATTGAGCGGGAGCCGAGGTCGCTCGCCAGGTCGATGAGGTGCTGGGTGAGCGCGGCATCCGCCGACCCCCGCTCGGTGACCGTCGCAATTCGCCGGCGTTCGCGGAGCTCGGCGCGCAGCGCCCGCTTTTCGTTCGCGACCTCGTCTGACATAGCGCAATTCTAGGATGGCTCGCACAGTAGCCTGTCCTCATGACTTTTCGAATCACCAAAGCGGTCATTCCTGCTGCCGGCCTCGGCACCCGATTCCTGCCCGCAACCAAGGCGATGCCGAAGGAAATGCTGCCGGTTGTCGACAAGCCGGCGATCCAGTACGTCGTCGAGGAAGCGGTCGCGGCGGGCCTCAACGACGTGCTCATGATCACGGGGCGCAACAAGAACGCGCTCGAGAACCACTTCGACCGCATGACGGAGCTTGAGGCGACGCTCGGCCAGAAGGGCGACGTCGAGAGGCTCGCCGCCGTCGAGTACTCCAACAACCTCGCGGACATGCACTACGTGCGCCAGGGCGACCCGCGCGGCCTCGGCCACGCGGTGCTCCGGGCCCGGATGCATGTCGGCCACGAGCCCTTCGCGGTGCTGCTCGGTGATGACCTGATCGACAGCCGCGACGTGTTGCTCTCGCGCATGATCGAGGAGCAACACAACCGCAACGCGACCGTCATCGCCCTCATGGAGGTCGACCCTTCCACCACGCACATGTACGGCATCGCGACGATCGAAGAGACCGACGAGGCTGACGTCGTCAAGATCACCGGCCTCGTCGAGAAGCCGGCGGCGGGCACCTCACCCTCCAACTACGCGATCATCGGCCGTTACGTGTTGCAGCCTGAGGTGTTCGAGGTGCTCGAGAACACCGCGCCGGGCAAGGGCAACGAGATCCAGCTCACCGACGCCCTGCAGTACATGGCGGGCAACGACGTGGCGGGCGGTGTCTACGGCGTGGTGTTCCGCGGCCGCCGTTACGACACCGGCGACCGCCTCGACTACATTAAGGCGATCGTGCAACTGGCGGTGGAACGCGACGACTTGGGTGCCGAGCTCCGCCCCTGGTTGAAGCAGTTCTCCTCGACGCTGGAGTGACGGTGGCGTCGACCATCCCGACCCTGTCCGAAGGCGCGACCACAATACGGCCGATCAGGGTTAGGGATGCCCGGACTCTCGAACGCGAGCTGGCGGAGAACCGCAGTTGGCTCCGCAAGTGGGAGGCCACCAACCCGCACGGCCCGATGTCGTTTGACGTGCGCGCGAGCATCCGTTCGCTGCAGCAGAACGCCCGCGCGGGGCTGGGCCTGCCGTTCGTGATCGAGCACAACGGCGAACTCGCGGGGCAGCTGAACGTGTCGTCGATCACCTACGGTTCGCTGTCGTCGGCGACGATCGGCTACTGGGTGTCCGAGCGATTCGCGGGCAAGGGGATCACGCCGACAGCGGTCGCCCTGGCGACGGACCACTGCTTCTTCGGCATCGGCCTGCACCGCATGGAGATCTGTATCCGACCGGAGAATGACCCGTCGCTGCGGGTGGTGGAGAAACTGGGGTTCCGGTACGAGGGGCTTCGGCGGCGGTACATCCACATCAATGGCGACTGGCGCGACCACTTCTGCTTCGCGCTGACCGTCGACGAACTGCCCACCGGTGTGCTGCGGCGCTGGCTCGACGGCAAGGCGCCGCACGGCGATGCCGAGGTGCCGGCTCACGACCGGGCACGCGCGGCGAGACCGCTGCTTCCGTAGGGCGCGGTTACTGGGGCGCGGCGTCCCGGTTTTGGGGCGCAAAGCTCATACCTTATGGGTATGGAATTCACGGGTCTCGGCGGTGGCGTGATGGTGGCCATCGCGGCGGCGCTGTGGCTGGTGTACCTGGTGCCGAACTGGCTCAAACGCCGGGAGTACCTGGCGACCGAAAGGAATGCGGTGCGACTGCAGCAAACGATCCGGGTGCTCGCCGAGACGGCGGAGGTTCCGGATGCTGTGCGCGCCGAAGCGGCCGCCCGCAGGCTTGCCGCCCAGCAGCGCGCGGAGTACCGGCAGGGGCCCGTTGCGGTTGGTCGCCCCGTTCGACGGGATGCCCCCGCCGTCGATCCTCGCGCCGCCGCGCTGCGCGCTCGCCGGGTGCGGGCGCTCACCGGTGTGACGTTCCTCGCGGCCCTCGGGGTTGCTGCGGTGCAGGGTATCCTGATCGCCACGACCGGCGCGGTCGCCGGCTCCTGGGTGGTCTTGACCGTCGCTGGCATCACCGGGGTCAGTGCCCTAGGCCTGCTCGGACGGTTCGCGGAACGCTCCCGCACCCCGGTGGCCCAGCAGCAGCGCCCGGCCCGCCGCACCTCGCTCGGTGCGCGGCCCGCCGTGCCCGCCGCGCAGCCCGCCTCCTGGACCCCGGTTCCGGTACCGCGCCCCATGTACCTGTCCCGTTCCGAGGCTCCTGTCGCGCCAGCCATCGACCCGCAGTTCGAGCTGGAACTCGCGGCCGCCGCGGCCGAGCGTGCCCTGCGCGCGGCGCAGCATGAGGTGCCTGCCGTTCGGGATGTCCCGGCCACTGCAATCCCGGCCGCCGCAGCCCCCGCCAGCCGCTTCGCGAGCATGGGGATCGTGGATGACGCGTCCCGCGCGACCCCAGACCTCGACGCGGTGCTCGCCCGCCGTCGCGCGGCCGGCTGATTTCACCCTGCGCCGGCTAGTGATAACCTAGCTAACGCACTGCGGGCCCTTGGCGCAGTTGGTAGCGCGCCTCGTTCGCATCGAGGAGGTCAGGAGTTCAAATCTCCTAGGGTCCACCATTGAACGACATCCCGCACGAGCCGCCTGAACCGTGTCAGGCCGCGAGCCGCTTTGACCGCTGGTCAGCGTCAGAGGCAAGCTTCGGTGTCGGCATCCAGGCGACCTCGCGGATTCCCGCTGCCCACTTGACGACGGCGACGAGTGGGCCGGCCGTGTCGACAGCGCCCGCGAACGGCGTGACCATCAGGACGAGCAGGTGGTCCCTGAGCTTCTGAAGCGCGGTCATCCCGGTGTAGCGGAGGTTGTAGTAGAGGCCCAGTTGGGTACCCGCCACCCAGAGCGCGAGCCCTAGCCCGGTGACTATTCCGTAAACCGTCAGCTCGGGTGCGACGAAGGTCACCGACCCTTCCGCAACGGCGTGGGCGGCGAGGATGCCCACGGTACTTGCATTGGCACCGAGAGCAAGGAGCGAAACCGGGAAACCGAGCGCATACGTCAACACGCGCAGCCTGATCACGACGTTGATGTGCCAGCGATCCTTCCGAGACAGGCGCATCCAGTCGGGCTGCTTCCGGATGTGGGCGAGGGCCTGCATCGCGCCGAACACCCATCGCTCTCGCTGCTTGTACGCGGCCGTCAGGGTGAAGGGAGGCTGCTCGATCATCTCGGCGTGATGCCACCCGAACACGTCTTTGCCGAACCGGAGGTATGCGGCGAGGCCGAAAACGAGGTCCTCCGCGATGAGGGCGGCTCCGTCAAGGTTTCCCACATCCCAGCCGATGTCGTTCTCAAGGTCCTGGCGGATGACCAGGTTGGAACCGTGGAGGTGCATGGGTGGAGGGCTGGTCATGACGGAGTAGCACTCGTGGCAACCGAAGGGACGGTTCGACTCCATCGCCTTGTTCAGTAGCTTCGCATCGTTCCAATCCAGGCCATAAGAGATCATTCCTTCGGAGATTCCCACGGGATGCCGACTGAGTCGATGGACGAGGCGTGCCAGGTTTTCCGGCGTGAGGACAGATTCCTCGTCAAAGTGGACGACGTACGAGTCGCTGGGATGTGCCCGGTGCCGCTCGACCATGAACTCGAGCGCTCGCGCCTTGAGACGAGTGTCATTGGGGGTGCGGTAGTCCGCAGGCAGCAGATACGGGGTCACCGGCACTAAGGCACGGCGGTAACGATTCTCCAGGGCCGCAACTTCGTCGGCGTTCTCGGTGACAATCTCGATCCGGATGACGTCCTGCAGGGGGCGGTAGCGCTCGACCCCCGCCAGGGCATTGTCGATGCCGCGTTGCACGACGGAAAGGGCTCCTCCCTTGGTCGTGATCTGGATGAGGAAGTGATGCGTGTTGCCCTCTCGCTTCGCGTGCTCCAGCGACTCGATGAGGATGCGATCGGTAATTGTCTCGCGGGAGACGTGGTGTCGCACGCTGGCTTTGGCCACCATCCACCAGAAGTAGATGTAGGTCAGGACCAGGATGACCATGGCACCAAAGAGGAACCAGCCGACAGGGGAAAGGTCGGGAACCAAACGCACTCTGCGACGCCTCCAACATCACTCGCGGGGAA
>JBIITJ010000105.1:0-4003 GCA_044340535.1 Rhodoglobus sp. | reverse complement strand
TCACTCTCTTAATCAGGACTGCAGCGCGGAGCCTCACGGCCCCATATGCTCAGCACTTCTGCTTTCGCACCACTGTTTATCTGTCAATTGCTGGTGTTTCATCGAACATCGCCCGGCGCGCACGCAGGCGAACACACGACAAAGCCGATTGATCTTCGTTCTGCTCCCCGCGGCCTAATCTTCGATTCTTGGAATCGGACTATGCACTGCCTGGAAGTGATCCCACGCCACACGGGCGGGAAGTGTTGAACTAGAAGAGTTTGCCACACCCCGGCAATTGCTGCAACCCGGGCGTGTCGCGCTTCGGCGTGTCGCGCGGGTCAGCGGAACAGCAGGGCTCGAAGCTCCGACTCGGCCGAACCCAGCCGGCTCGGATCAATGGTGCGGCCCCGGTCGAAGTGGTCAACCAGGCGCGGGTCGACGTAGCTGGCGCGAGCCACGGCCGGGGTGTTGCCGAGCACCTGTGCGACATCCCGCATTACCTGCGCCACCACCCGCTTGCGGGCCGTCGGCGTGCGCTGCGGGCCAGCCTTCGCGAGGCCGATCGCGGCGGTCACGGTGCCGTGCAGGGTGCGGAAGTCCTTCGCCGTGAACTCCCCGCCCGTGCGCTCGCGGACGTAGGCGTTGATCTCCTCGGCCGTAAGTGGATGCCAGCTGGCGCCGTCTTTCCAGGCGAGCAACCGGGCGCTCGGGCCGCGCCGCTTCAGCCCCCGCAGCACTGTCGCGAGCTCCGCATCCCGGATCAGCGAGTCCCACTCCTGGCCGCTCTTGCCCGGGAAGTTCAGGGCGACCGTGTCACCAGAGACCCGCACGTGGGCACACAACAGGGTGGAGAGCCCGTGGCTGCCGTGCTCCTCCGCGTACCGCTCCGAGCCGACTCGCAGTGCGCCCGTGTCGAGCATGCGGAACGCCGCGGCGAGGGCTCGAGCATGGGCATCCTCGCCCCTCAGGTCAGTCGTGACTCGGCGTCTCGCCGTGGGCAACGACTCCGCAAGGCTCAGGACCCGGTCGAACTTGATGCGGTCTTTCTGCTCTCGCCAGGTGGGGTGGTAAATGTACTGGGTACGACCGGCGGCATCCGTACCGGTGGCCTGGATGTGCCCGTTCGGGTACGGCGCGATCCAGACATCCGTCCAGGCGGGAGGTATCGCGAGCTGCTCGATGCGGGCGCGCAACTCGGGGTCGGTGATCGGCGTGCCGTCGACATCCTTGTAGGAGAAGCCCTTGCCCGCCCTGACCCGGCGGAGACCGCGCCTCGAGGAATCACTGCGACGAAGGCGGGGCACCTTGCCAGAGTACGGCTCGGGATGCCCGGCGTCGCGCCCTTGACAAGGGCCGCAGCACCCCGCTTAAACGCCAGCAGGGCCGCACCCGAAGGTGCGACCCTGCTGGACGAATCGAGAAGAACTACTTCAGGATCTTGGTCACCTTGCCGGCGCCAACGGTGCGGCCGCCCTCACGGATGGCGAAGCCGAGGCCCTCCTCCATGGCGATGGGCTGGATCAGCTCAACGGTCATTTCGGTGGTGTCGCCGGGCATGACCATCTCGGTGCCCTCGGGCAGCGTGATGACGCCGGTGACGTCGGTGGTGCGGAAGTAGAACTGCGGGCGGTAGTTGCCGTAGAACGGGTTGTGACGGCCACCCTCATCCTTCGACAGGATGTAGGCGGTGCCCTCGAACTGGGTGTGCGGCGTAACCGAACCCGGCTTGACGACGACCTGGCCGCGCTCGACATCCTCGCGCTTGGTGCCGCGCAGCAGGAGGCCACAGTTCTCGCCGGCCCACGCCTCGTCGAGCTGCTTGTGGAACATCTCGATACCCGTGACCGTGGTCTTCTGGGTGTTGCGGATGCCAACGATCTCGACGTCGGAGTTGATCGCGAGGGTACCGCGCTCGGCGCGACCCGTCACGACGGTTCCACGACCCGTGATGGTGAAGACGTCCTCGATGGGCATGAGGAACGGCTTGTCCTTGTCGCGCACGGGGTCGGGGACGTTGTTGTCCACGGCGTCCATGAGGTCGAGGATCGACTGGGTCCACTTCTCGTCGCCCTCGAGAGCCTTGAGGCCCGAGACGCGCACGACGGGAGCGTTGTCGCCGTCGAACTGCTGGCTCGACAGCAGCTCGCGAACCTCGAGCTCAACGAGCTCAAGGATCTCTTCGTCGTCAACCATGTCCGACTTGTTGAGCGCGACCAGCAGGTACGGCACGCCGACCTGCTTGGCGAGCAGCACGTGCTCGCGCGTCTGTGCCATGGGGCCGTCGGTCGCCGCAACCACGAGGATCGCGCCGTCCATCTGGGCAGCACCCGTGATCATGTTCTTGATGTAGTCGGCGTGGCCGGGAGCGTCGACGTGCGCGTAGTGGCGCTTCGGCGTCTCGTACTCGACGTGGGAGATGTTGATCGTGATACCGCGCTGGCGCTCCTCGGGAGCGGAGTCGATCGACGCGAAGTCACGCTGGACGTTCGTCGCCGACGGGAACTTGTCAGCAAGCACCTTCGAGATGGCAGCCGTCAGCGTGGTCTTGCCGTGGTCGACGTGCCCGATGGTACCGATGTTTACGTGCGGCTTGGTCCGCTCGAACTTGGCCTTAGCCACTGTGGGTCCTCCTCAGGACTCGGTTGCTCGGCATCCGGATGGATTCCAGATGCTTATGCGAATTGGGTTGCTATTACTTTAGTTGGTTTCTCTTCGGGGCCCGGGGTCGAGCCGATGTGAGCATCGGCACTCCCCCGGCGAATAGCGAAGCTATTCGCCCTTGTTCTTCTGGATGATCTCGTCAGCCACCGCGCGCGGAACTTCCGAGTAGCTGTCGAAAGTCATCGAGTACACGGCACGGCCGGAGGTCTTCGACCTCAGGTCACCCACGTAGCCGAACATCTCCGACAGCGGAACCTTGGCGGTAACGACCTTCACACCTGTCGCATCCTCCATGGACTGGATCTGCCCGCGACGCGAGTTCAGGTCGCCGATGACGTCGCCCATGTACTCCTCGGGCGTACGCACCTCGACAGCCATGAGCGGCTCGAGCAGGACGGGGTCGGCCTTGCGGGCCGCCTCCTTGAACGCCATGGAACCGGCGATCTTGAACGCCATTTCCGAGGAGTCCACATCGTGGGCGGCACCGTCGAGGATGATTCCCTTGACGCCAACCATGGGGTACCCGGCGAGAACGCCGACCGCCATGGAGGCCTGGAAACCGGCGTCGATCGAGCCGATGTACTCACGCGGGATGCGACCACCGGTGACCTTGTTCTCGAATTCGTAGATCGTGTCAGGAGTCACTTCGAGCGGCTCGAGGGAGATCTGCACCTTCGCGAACTGGCCGGAACCACCGGTCTGCTTCTTGTGCGTGTAGTCGTGCTTGTCAACGACGCGGCGAATCGTCTCGCGGTACGCCACCTGGGGCTTACCGACGTTGGCCTCGACGTTGAACTCGCGCTTCATGCGGTCGACAAGGATGTCGAGGTGAAGCTCGCCCATGCCCTTGATGACCGTCTGGCCGGTGTCCTGGTTCTGCTCGGTTCGGAAGGTCGGGTCCTCTTCAGCGAGCTTCTGGATGGCGACACCCAGCTTCTCCTGGTCGGCCTTCGTCTTCGGCTCGATCGCAACCTCGATCACGGGCTCCGGGAACGTCATCGACTCGAGAACAACCTGGTTGTTCGGGTCGGAGAGCGTGTCGCCGGTCGTCGTGTCCTTGAGGCCGATGACCGCGTAGATGTGGCCAGCGGTGACCTGGTCGACCGGGTTCTCCTTGTTGGCGTGCATCTGGAAGATTTTCCCGATGCGCTCCTTCTTGCCCTTGGTCGAGTTCATGAGCTGGGCGCCCGAATCGGCCTGGCCGGAGTACACGCGAATGTAGGTGAGGCGACCGAAGAAGGGGTGAACCGCGACCTTGAACGCGAGAGCGGCGAACGGCTCGGTGGAGACCGGGTGACGCTCGACGATCTTCTCCTCGTCACGCACGTCGTGGCCCTCGGTCGCGGGCACGTCGAGCGGG
>JBIITJ010000054.1:0-16870 GCA_044340535.1 Rhodoglobus sp. | reverse complement strand
CTCCCGTGTCGACTGGTACTGCCCTGGGCAGCCCTCCAGACTAGGCCCCGCCCACGACGACACGCAAGCACCGCGACAGGGAGGGGAGCGCGGCGCTGCCGTCGCGCTCCCCTCCCTGTGCTGTTACTAGTGGGCGGCGGCCCTCCGACGCACGATCAGCAGAACCGCTCCCGCAATCACGGCGGTCACAGCGAGGAACAGGCTGACCCGCTGGAGCCGCACCCCGGTGAACCCGAGGGCCGTGGGGGACGGCGTGACACTGGTGACGGCACATGAGGCATCCGGATCACCAGGGCACGGGTTGGCGACAACGGGCAACGAGTAGCCGGTGGGGTTTACCACGGTGGCCCGGTTCAGGATCTCGTTGTCATCCTGCTGTGCATCCACCGTCACGGTGACCTCGAGCACGAGCACGTCATCCCGGGCAATCGCGGGGATGGACCATGTCACGACCTTCGTCGCGGGATCGTAGGCACCGCCAGCAGTGGCAGCCACGAAAGTGACGCCCTCCGGGAGGGCATCACTCACTGTCGTCGGCACGCTGTCCCGAGTGCCGACATTGCCCACCGTCACCGTGTATGCGAGCGTGTCGCCAGCCTCAGCGTGTGCGGCATCGACGCTCTTCTCCAGGGACAGCCGGTCGTCGGATGCGGTGATGCCGACCTTGGGCGATTCGGTCGGCAACAGGTCTACCCCGGCAACGGTTCGCCCGAACGCAGCGACGCTGTTCCACGCGATCTGGTCGCGCGAGACCGTCGGCACGCTCATCTGGTACCCGAGGCTGAGCCCCTCGCCCGTGACGTACTGGGAGGCCGACACCAACCGCACGGCCATGACGTTGACGAGTCCCCCGAGGTCGGCGGGGTCGCTGGTCCAGTCGTTGACGCACGCGGCCTGGCCCGGATACACCTCTGGTCGGCAGGCGTCCGCTGACGCCGAGTAGGAGACAGTGACACCGGCCGGTGCAGCACCGACCGAGCGGAGCACGGGCCTGAACTGGCTCCCGCGCAGGTCGCTGGCCTGTGTCCCGCTGACCCCGGTGTCACCCACGTGCGGGAAAACGTCGTAGAGAACAACACCCTCCAGCGTCGGCGCACCGGTATTCGTCCAGGTGATGGCGTAGTCGGCGAGCCCATCGGTGAGCTTGACGTGCCCGACCGCGGGGAATGTGCGCGGGGCGCTGTCGTAGTCACCCTGCACGGTCTTCTCCAGGAGGAACTGGCCCGAGCTGGAGGTCACCGTGCGGAAGGTCGCGCTCGCCTGGCAGTTAGCGGGATTCGTCGTCGGATCCGCGCGGAGCCCGTCGCTGTCAGCGGGGTCATACGCACCCGCGGCGCAGCTGGGCAGCAGGTCGCCGTCGTCGTAGTAGACCCGCGCGGTGTTGACGTACACGCCGGGTGAAGTCGGCTTGTCGACCGTGAGTGTCGACAGTGTGAGCGTGTATCGCCCCGCCTCCGCCGGGATCCCAGCCACCGGCAGGGTGACCCTGATGAGGTCGCGATCGGGCGCGAAATCATCCACGATCTCAATGTCGAGGTCGGCGGCCGTCAGGCTGATGGAAGTCCCGCCGGGACGCGCCAGCTGGGCCGTGATCGTGGCGGGATCGGTCGCAAGCAACGTGTCAGCCGGCAGCAGGTCGGCGACAACCAGATCAGCGGTGGGCACGCCCGGGCTGAACAGCGTCGCCGTCAGGTCCACCTCGGCCTGCGGGCCCGTGGCGGCGCCCACGTTCGACATCTCCTTGGTGATGCCGATCTGGGGCGCGTTGAGGATGAAGATGTCGGCCGTTCCTGACTGGTCACTGTCCGTTGCGGTCGTGGCCGTTCCCAGGAACCATTCGATGCTCGCGCGGTTCTGCAGGACCTGCCCATCACTCGTTGACGGATCGGCGTACCCGTACACGCGAATGTTGTCGGCGATGCGGGACTCCTGGCTCTCGTCGCGCGGGATCACCAGTTCCGAGACCCGACCGAGGTCGACATCGGGAACCACCCAGCCGCTCCAGTTGCTGCCGGATGTCTCGAAGGTCATGTCGTGGGTCACACCCGCGGTGTCGATGTAGCGAGGCACGTATCCCGTTGCGGGGGCCGAGCCGGAGTAGTCGATCCGCACGCCGAGAACATGGAAGGCGGGCGTGGCACAGGTGGTCGCGCTCCCGGTGTAAACACCGCTGGACGACAGGTCAGAGAGGCACGGCAGCTTGTCGCGAATCTCATACTGGAACGATTCGTACTGGATGCGCGGCGTGATCGTGTAAGTCGCGGGCGAGGCATCCAGGACCGACGCCGGCCTGCCGCTGTTGTCGCCGTTCGGCAGCCAGCGGCCGGGGTAAGTGGCGCGACGATCGGGGTTTCCACTCGTCGCCCGGTTCAGCGGGGCGCTCGAAGACTTGCCCAGCGAGTGGGTGCCGGGGATTTCGGGGTCGGTGCCGGCAAGCATCACGACCGTGCGCGTGCCCTCGGCAGTAGCGGTGGCCCCGCCACCGATCGGGGTTGCCTCCGCGGTCACGGTGTTCGGGACGTTCTCGTATGGGCCGAAGTCGGAGCCGGCCGCACCCACCGTGCCCACCTGCGCGACAACGGTGATCGTGTCGGACGCGGCATCCGGTGCCGTCCCGCCGCAGGCGACAGGGACACTCGCCGGGTCCGGGTACACCCAGGTCAGCGCACCGGTGACGGGGTCGACCGTGGTCGGAGCGGGTGTCGCCGACACGAAGGCGAGCCCGGCGGGCAGCGTGTCGGAAACGGTCATGTCGGCGGCGTACACGGAACCGACCGGCTTGCTCGCGGGGCAGGTGGCGCGCAGCGTGTACGTGATGCTCTCGCCCGCCCCGTAGAAGGTGCCATCGCTCGTCTTCGCGACCGTTAGCGGGACAGTCGCGGTTGCGGTTCCTGTCGCCGCGACGGGCGCGGTCGTGCCCGTCATGTCGGGGTCGGCGCTCGACACGGAGGGCAGCAGGCTCCAGGTCGTGCCGTCGGGGGTACTCAGGTTGGGCGGGGTCAGCGACAGGATCACGCTCTGCGAGCTGCCTGCCGGGATGGACGAAGCAAGAGTCACCACCAGGCTGGGGCCGGTCGGGTCGACCGCGACGCCCTGGATGAAGCCGCTTGGGCCGCCCGTCACGGTCGGGTTCCAGCCCGCCATGTCCGTTGCAGAGTCGAGCGGGATAGTCACCACCGAGTCATTGCAGGTCGGCGCGTTCGTCCCGGCACAGGCGAGGTTGATTTGGTAGGTGAAGGTGGATCCCGACGGCTGCGTGGTGGGGCTCGTGGCCTGGATGCTGACGGTGACGGCAACAGCGTTGGCGGCTGTGGCTCCAGCCAGCGCCATCCCCGCGCCCAGGACGACCGTGCCGAGCACGGCGACGATGCGACGCAGCGGCGAGATTCGGGGTACGGCGAGGCGTGGGCGGGCGGTGCCCGGCGATCGACGAGCGGAGTGTTTCATGAGTGTGGGACCCCCTGGAATCGTGCGCGGACACAGCGCTGGACAACGCGTCCACCTAGTCAGACGCGCTGGGGGGCAGATCGTGACGGGAGAGTGGGGAAATCGTGTGCCGCCAGTTCGGGGTACATTAGGAAATCGCTCGCCGCACTCCCCGTCACGATCAGGGTGCTGCCGGAGTGTTATCGGTAACGGGAACGTATGGTGGGAAAAGACGAGGACGAGCAGTCGCTGGGCGACGCGGACCTGGTGGCCGCGGCGCGCTCTGGCGACGAGAAGGCATTCGCCGAGTTGTGGAAGCGTCATGCTCGTGCCGGCAGGGCAGCGGCTCGACAGTTCTCCTCCATCGCCGATGCCGACGACCTGGTTTCTGAGGCGTACCTGCGCATCCTGCGGGCCGTGCAGCAGGGTGGTGGACCGCGTGAAGGCTTCCGGCCCTACCTCTACCGCACCATTCGTAACATCGCCCTCGACTGGCGCGCGAAGGTGCCCGCGATCTCGCTCGAGGTGACCCCTGAGATCGAGGATCCTGACGATCCGCACGCCGCAGCGCTGGAAAACACGATCACGGTGCGTGCCTTCCGCACCCTCCCAGAGCGGTGGCAAGCCGTGCTCTGGTACCTGGACGTTGAGGGTATGGCTCCCGCCGAGACATCCGTTCTCCTGGGCCTGTCGCCCAACGCAACCTCCGCGCTCGCCATTCGCGCCCGCGCCGGATTCAAGGATGCCTGGCTGCAAGCGCACGTCAACGGCAACCCGGTGCCCGAGGGCTGCGTATGGACCACTGAACGGATGGGCCAGTATGCGCGAGGCACGCTCACCCGCCGTGCCAGGGACAGGTTCGACAACCACCTCACGGGCTGCGAGCGCTGCACGGCACTCGTCGAGGAACTCGACCAGCTGGGTGGCCGCCTCGCCGCACTGCTGCTGCCCCTGACGCTCGGCGGTGCCGCGGGCTCCGGACTGCTCGCCGAGTTCCTGGCCGCGCCAGGGCGGGCGGCGGCGGCGCCGCGGGCCCGCGCACCCCACTCCGCCGCGCGGGTGACGCTCGTGGCGGGAGCGGCCGCGCTCGCTGTTGTGGCCCTCGGCACCGGCGCCTGGGCGGCGAGCTCCGCTTGGCGGGCCGAGACAGTGTCGACCGCCACCGAGAACCCAGAAGAATCATCGACGCCCGACACTCCGGCGGCGACGCCCGAGACAGCGCCACCGTCCCCTGCGCCGTCTTCACCCGCGCAGCCCACCCCGGCTCCCCCCACGCCTGCACCCCCCGCTGGTCGGTGGCCAGTGGTTCCCAGCACCCCCGCCGTGCCGGTTGCCCCCGTGATCCCGGTCGACACGAGCGCGCCCGCCCCACCCCAGCTTGTGGCCCCTGCCGACGGAATGCTCACGAACGATCCCCGACCGACGCTCTCCGGCACGGGCGAGCCGGGCGCCCGGGTCCTGGTCGAGTTGGTCGACCAGGCGACGGCGACGCCCATCGCCGTGGGCACCGCGATCGTCGGACCGGACGGCAGCTGGTCGCTCGTGCCGCAATCCGCGATTCCCGACGGGGACCAGGTTCTCGAGTTCTCGCAGGCCGATTCCGCCGGCAACCGGTCGGACATTGTCACCCGCGCCCTTACCGTTGACACCATCGCCCTCGTGCCGCAGTTCGATGCGCTCCCCTCTGAAGCGCAACTCTTCCTGCCCGAGATCACCGGCATCGGTGAGCCGCTCGCGACGGTGACCCTCCGCGACGACACGGGGACGACCCTCGGCACCGCGGAGGTGGGGACCGACGGGCGGTGGATGCTCCTGCTCCCCGATCACGGACGGGAGCAGCTCACGCTCGCCGCCCGCCAGGTTGACCGCGCCGGCAACACCTCGTCGTGGAGTGGCGACAGCGCCGCCATCATCTTCGACCGGCCGACTATCCCGTCGCCAGCCCTGGGCGAGGTCATCCCCTCACAGGGCGGCGCCACCGTGGTCGAGATCCAGCTGGCCGGTCACTCCGGCATGTACGTCCAGGTGTTCATCAACGGCAGCAGCACCGGCAACACCCACGCGCTGCAGTCGACCCCGATCGCGCGAGTCACCCCGCCGCTCCCCGACGGTGCGCACACCGTGGGGGTGCGTTACGTCGACCCCACCACGGGCCGGGTCGGGTCGACGTTCAGCACGAGCTTCACCATCGGCTAGTAGCCGCAAGCGTTGCTTGCGAGTCAGCGCACCCTGACGGACAGGCAGGTCACGCAACCCTCGAGCTTCTCGAACTCGCTGATGTCGACGGGAATGACCGTGTAACCCAGGTCTTCGACGAGGGCGATCGACTTCGGCACCGACGCGGCCATGAGCACCGTGTCCGGCGAGAGCACGACGACCGCGGCGCCCGGCTCGGGCATCGCGAGGAACCGGTCGAACATGCCGGGAGCATCAACGTGCTTGGCGTAGCCGATGACGGTGCCATCGGGCAGGGCGGTGACGGCACTCTTGAGGTGCAGCACCTTCTTCACCGGCACCGCGACGACGGTGTAGCCCAGGCGTGACACGATCGCGCGCAGCTGGCTGATGCCGTCGGCGTTGGTGCGGCCGCCACGACCCACATACACGGTCGACCCCACCGTGAGGATGTCGCCGCCGTCGAGGGTTCCCGGCAGTTCGATTGACTCGACCTTCAGGCCGGCCTTGCGGGCTACGGCACGCACGGCATCCGTCTCGCCGCGGCGGGATTCGGCGCCGGGGCTCGTGACCACGGCGGTCCCGCCGAACACCACGAGCGCGTCCTCGACGAAGACGGAGTCGGGCAGGTCGTCGGCGGCAGGTACCTCAACGGTGCGGAAGCCGGCACCCTCGAGCGCAGCAACATAGTTCTCCCACTGCTGGTCGGCCAGCACGGTGTCGACGGGGGTGCGCTCGAGGTGGGTGAGCTCACCATCGGCGAGGGTAGAGGCAGGCGGGCGCACGAATGCGACCCGGCCGTGGTTGACGGCGAGCGCCATCCGCCAGGCGAGCCTGCCGACGGTGGCGAACACGATCGCCGCGGCGACGATGAAGACGAGGCTGTTGCCGATGAGGCTCGCGAAGATGTACGCCGGGATCTCGGCGGTCCACTCCGTGCCCGTCGCGACGACCGCATACGAAGTGCCGATGACGGATGCCACCGCTCCCGCCACCGCGCCCGCCGCGAGGGCGACCAGCCAGTTGCGGTAGGCGCCCGCGAAGGCCGCCAGGAAGGCAAGCACGAAGAGCGCGACGCTGGCGGGAGCGAAGAAGTCGCTGATCGCACTGAAGTTCTCGGAGGCGGCACCGTTGGTGACGAAGAACACGAAGACGGTAACGAGGTGGGTGGCGGCGGCGGCCACGAAGCCCGACAACAGTGCCGCGGCAAGGCGGCGTGCGAGGGTGACGGGGCGCGGTCGTTTCACTGGGTGCATGCCCACAACTTACCGACCCATTGCTATGGATCTGCTGGGTGCGCGGGTCAGTGGAAGAAGTGCCGCTCGCCCGTGAAGTACATGGTCACCCCAACAGCCTGGGCTGCGGCAATGACCTCCTCGTCGCGGATCGATCCACCCGGCTGCACCACGGCACGCACGCCAGCATCGAGCAGGATCTGCAGGCCGTCGGCGAACGGGAAGAAGGCATCGGATGCCGCCACGGACCCGGCGGCGCGCTCGCCGGCGCGAGCCACGGCGAGCTGGCAGGAGTCGACCCGGTTGACCTGCCCCATCCCCACCCCGACGGAGGCGCCGTCGTGGGCAAGCAGGATCGCGTTGGACTTCACCGCGCGCACCGCGCGCCAGGCGAACTCGAGGTCGGCGAGGTCGCGGGCATCCGCCGGCTCGCCCGACACGAGCGTCCATTCGGCGGCGGGCGCGAACTGCACATCGGGAACCTGGGCGAGCAGGCCGCCCGAAATCTGCCGCACCTCGACCTGCCCACGCTGTGGGGCGGGCCAGCCGCCCGGCACTTCGAGCAGCCGCAGGTTCTTCTTGGCCTGCAGCACCGCGAGGGCCTCGGCGTCGAACCCCGGCGCCACGACCACCTCGGTGAAGATGGGCGAGATCGACTCGGCGGTCGCGAGGTCGATCGTGCGGTTGGCGGCGATCACTCCCCCGAACGCCGAGACCGGGTCACAGGCGTGCGCGGCAGCGTGGGCGGCCGCGAGCGTGTCGGCGGTCGCGATTCCGCACGGGTTTGCGTGCTTGATGATGGCGACGGCCGGGCCGGCATGGTCATACGCGGCGCGCAGCGCGGCATCCGCGTCGACGTAATTGTTGTACGACATCTCCTTGCCGCCCAGCTGGGTGGCCTGCGCAATTCCGGATGCCCCTGCCACCGTGTACAGCGCGGCGGCCTGGTGTGAGTTCTCGCCGTAGCGCAGGGGTGTCGACAGTGTCGCGCTGACCTCGAGGTCGCCGGCGAACTGCGACACCTCGCGGGTCGGCGCCGCCATGCCCAACTCAACCGTCCAGTCCGGGCCGTTCTGCGCGAACCACCGGGCGACAGCGGCGTCGTAGGCGGCCGTGTGCGCGAAGGCCTCGGCGGCCAGCCGGCGGCGCTGCACCAGGCGGGTGCCCCCGAGGGTGAGCGCCTTGATCACCTGCGGGTAGCTGTCGGGAGAGGTCACCACCGCGACGTTGGCGTGGTTCTTGGCCGAGGCGCGCACGAGCGCGGGGCCCCCGATATCGATCTGCTCGATCACGTCGTCATCCGCCGCCCCCGAGGCCACGGTCTGCGCGAAGGGGTACAGGTTCGACACCACGAGGTCAAAGCGGGCGATGCCGAGCGCGGCGAGCTCTTTCTCGTGAGACTCGAGCCGCAGGTCGGCGAGCAGGCCGGCGTGGATGGCGGGGTGCAGGGTGCGCACTCGCCCGCCGAGTGACTCGGGGAACCCCGTGACCGCCGCGACCTCAGTGACGGCGAGGCCGGCAGCCGCAATAGTCTTCGCGGTTGACCCGGTCGACACGATCTCGACGCCCGCGCCGACGAGCGCGGTCGCGAGTTCGACCAGCCCGGTCTTGTCACTGACCGAGACAAGCGCCCGGGTGATCGGGATGACGTCGCGCTCGCGGTAATCGGAGGGGTCGTGGCTGGGGCCGCTCATGATGGGTTCCTTCGTGATGTGGCGATATCGAGCACAGCCTGGATCAGCAGGCGCCGCTCGACGGGTTTGATGCGGTCGTGGAGGCTCGACTCGGTGTCGCCCGGCAGCACCGGGACGCGTTCCTGCGAGATGATCGGGCCGCTGTCGACACCGTTGTCGACGACGATGACGCTGGCCCCGGTCTCCGTGACACCGGCGGCAAGGGCATCCCGAACCCCGTGCGCCCCCGGGAACTCGGGCAGGTAGGCCGGGTGGGTGTTGATGAGGTTCGGCGAGAGGGCGGCGATCACGCGAGGCGGCAGCAGCTTCATGAAACCGCTCAGCACGACGAGGTCGGGCTGCCAGGCCTGCACCTGCTCGAGAAGCTCGTCGCCCCAGGCCTCCCGGTCGGCGAAGTTCGAGAGGGCCACCGAGAAGGTCGGGATGCCGAACTCCTCGGCGTGGGCAAACCCGTCGGCGTCGCGGTCGGCACCGACCGCAACAACGCGAGCGGGGAAGTCCGCGGCCTGGGAGGCTTCGAGCAGCGCCCGGAGGTTGGACCCGCCCCCCGAAATCAGGACCACGAGTGACAGCACCCGCCCAGCCTAGCGCCGGGCGCGGGATGCCCGTCCGGGCGCAATCCGCAGGCTCGCGAACAAGCCCACGAGTGCTGCGAGCCCCAGTTCGAGCGCGGCCCAGCCTCCCACGGCCCACGGGTCGGGACCGACCGTGGCCAGTCGCCCCGGACCGGCAGCCCCGCCCGCAGCCCAGGCGAGCAGGCCGAGGATGATGCCACCGACGACCCCGATCGACAGCGCGGCCGCCGCACGGCCGATCGGCCCGAGCTCGTCGCGCAGCCGCGGGCCGAGGATGGCCCCGGCAAGGAACCCGGCGAGCACGGGCACCAGCAGGCCGACGAAGCCGAACGCGAGCTGCCCGGTGGGCAGTGCCCCCAGCACGGGGATCGCGGGGATCGGGCCCAGCTGGGTGGCCAGGGGGCTCACGAGCGAGCCGGTGCCGATGCTGAAGCCGGGGCCGACGAGCCAGCTGGCGGTGAAGATCACCAGGTTCGGAAGGAACGCCAGTTCGCCGAGGGTAACGGCGATGCCGCCCAGCACTTCGGTGTGCAGGCCCTCGTAGAGGCTGATGATTTCGGCGTAGGAGACAAGGATGGCCAGTGCCGTGAGCAGCGCCGCGAGGGTGAGGACCGTCGCCGCCGCCGCGGCCCCTCCCCGCAGGGCGGTGGCCACCACCACCCGCACCTCCGGCCGCCACCGCGAGATCAGCGGCTCGAACGGTGCGGCCCCGCGCCGCGCCTCGGCGAGCCCGCGCCCCACCCCGGTGACCAGGCCGACCGCGAACACGAGGGTGGGCAACAGCACGCCTTGCACGATGGATGGCCGGGCGGCAGCGTCACCGGCGGAGAAGCTCGCGCCCAGGGCGACGAGTGCGAAGGTACCGAGGGAGGCCAGCTGGCCGATCACCACGTGCCGGGCCTCCGCGATCCGCCGCCCTGCGCGCACGCCCAACAACACGGTCAGCAGGGCAAAGCCCAGGGCGGCAATCGTCAGCGTGATGGGGTCGCCCGCGCCCGGTAGGCCGAGAGCCGCACTGGTTGCCGGGTCGAGGGTGACCGTGAGGTCGACCCCGTGCCCCACGAGCCAGATGTCGACGGAGGCTCGCCAGAACACCAGCCAATCGATCGCGAGCCCGTACTGGATGGCCCAGAGCAGGGTCAGCGGCACGAGCGGGATGGCCAGTCCGATGGCCGCCACGAGCAGCGCCTCGAAGGCGGCGAAGAGCGCGGTCAGCTTGCGGTTCATACTGTCGGCGACCTTACCCGCATTCGCCGGTGGTGCCGGGGGGCACACACGGTGCAGCTCTAGTGAACCGCGATGTTGAGCGCGATCACGACCGTGCCGGAGACCGCCGCACCGATGCCACCGAGGATGCGGACGATGATGGGGCTCCGCCGCCCGGCAAACGCCTGGTAGCCGAGAAGCCCGAGAATCACCGTCGCCGTGAGCAAGGCCCAGCTGACCGCGTCGTCGGGACTCACGAGGTGCAGCACCCCGAGCAGCAGCCCAACGGAGGGCAGGATCGCCGCCCAGAGCATGCCGGAGGAGTGCCGCACGGAGTGGCGAATCGCCTCTCCCAGCGCCGCCTTCTCGCCGTGCGTGGTGATGGTGCCGGCGAAGACGTGGGCACCCCAGAAGATCAGCAGCGACGACGCCGATACGAACAGCACCTCGACGGCAGTGGATTCCTCGTCGGAGACTGCACCGATGAGCGCGGCGTAGAGGATCAAGCCGTAGACGGCATCCGCGGTGACAAAGCGCTCGCGCATCCCGGTCTTCGTGCCCACGGTCAGCACATCGGGTCTGCGGCAGGCACCGCGCCGCTCACGAAGTAGGCGTCAACCACATCGTCGATGCAAGCCACACCCTGCCCGTAAATGGTGTGCCCCTCGCCCTCGTAACTGACCAGCACCCCGCTCTCGAGCTGCTCGGCGAGCGCGACCGAGGAGGCGTACGGGGTGGCCGGGTCGTTGGTGGTGCCGATCACCAGGATGGGGCCAGCCCCCGCCGCGGTGAAGGTCGAGGGGAGATCGGCGCGGGGGTACGGCCAGTTGGAGCAGGCGACATCCAGCACCGCGAAGTCGTCGTAGGTCGTGTACTTGCCGAGGATGGGGGCTGCCGCATCGATCTCGGCGATGCGGTCGAGCGTTGACGCCGGGTCGCTCGCGAAATCACCGTCGACGCAACTGGCCGCGATGTACACGTCGTTGGCGGCGCCGTACGTGCCGTCGGGGTTGCGCTCGTTGTAGGCGTCCGCGCTCGCGAAGACCGGGCCGACATCACCCTGCTGCAAGGCGAAGAACATCTCGGTCATGGTGCGCCATGAGGTCTCGGAGTACAGGTTCAGGATGATCGCCGTGGCGAGGGTCGCCGAATCAAGCTTCCGACCGTCGCTGTTGCTGAACTGCTGGGCATCCACGGTATCGAGCACGCTGCGCGCCTGGGCCAGCGCCTCATCGACGCTTCCACTGAACGGGCAACTGCCAGAGAGGCAGCTCTCCATGTAGGCGCGGAAGGCACTGTCGAAGCCGATCATCTGGAATTTCAGCGACTCGAAATCGCTCATCAGCGGGTCGACGGCACCGTCGAGCACGAAGCGCCCCACCCGGTCGGGGAACAACTCGGCGTAGACGGTGCCGAAGTACGTGCCATACGAGTAACCGAGGTAGTTGAGCTTCTCGTCACCCAGCAGCACGCGCATGAGTTCCATGTCGCGGGCGTTGCTCGCCGAGTCGACGTGGCCGAGAAACTCGCCCGTGTTCTCCGCGCAGGCGTCGGCGAAGTCATCCATCTCCTCGGTGAGGTCGCTGATCCAACCCTCCGTGTCGTATGGCTCATCGAACGTGCCGTACAACTGCTCGTCCTTCTCGGCCGGGTCGGTGTAGCAGGTGACCGGTGTGGACTGGCCGACGCCCCGGGGATCCCAGCCGATGATGTCGAAATTCTCCATGACCGGGGCGCCCGCGACTCCCGGGCCGCTGTAGAACACGAAGTCCCAGCCCGAGCCACCGGGGCCGCCCGGGTTCACCAGGAGCGAGCCCTGGCTGGTGCCCGTCGCCGCACGTTTGACGAGAGCCAGCTCAGCGCTGCCGTCGCCGGGGGAATCCCAATCGATGGGCGTTGCAATGGTCGCGCACTCCAGGCGGTCCCCGCAGGCCTCCCACGCGATCTGTTGTTGGTAGAAGCCGTCCGCATTCGTCGGGGTGGGGTCTGGCGTCGGGGTCGGGATGAACTGGCACCCCGCCAGCGCGAAACCCAGCGCCAGCAGTGCCGCAATGGCCGGTAGTCGTCGTGTCACTGGAAGCCCCTCCGTAGCAGTGGGCACCAGCCTAAGGTCTGCGGCTAGCTGTCGACTTCGCCGAACCCGGTGGTAGCGAGCTCTCCCAGGGCGGCGAGCACCTCGGCCGCCTGTGCTCCGACGGCACCGAAGCGCACCACGTCGCCCTTCCGCGCGCCGAGCGACATGATGCCGATCAGGCTGTTTCCGGCCACCGGCCCCTTGCCGGTCGTGACGTCGGTGACGGTGACCGTGGCGTCGAAGCCGCTGATCGTCTTGACGATGATCGCGGCAGGACGCGAGTGGAGGCCGTCGGGGTTTGGCAGCTGCACCTCGACAGTCGCCTCGGCCGCAGTGGCGGCTGCCGACGGCGACGCCCCGGTGGCGGGCCGGTCGAGTTGGCCGCGCTTGGCATCCATTGCCGACCGCGCCTCGCGATCGACCTCGTCGAGGGATGCCCCGGCCGCCGCCAACACGACGGCGGCGATGAGGCCTTCCACGAACGGGGCGTCGCTCAGTCGCACTTCGGCCGTTGACGTGATGAACTCGAGCGCCAGGGTCGCGCTGAGCACGGCAGAACCCAGGTCCATGACAACAAGCACGCCGTCGGTTCCGCTCACCTCGTCGATGGCGCGGGCTACCTCGGTCGCGTCCGTGCCGATGATGCCCTCCCCCGCGCCCGCAGCGATCGCGAGCGGGGGCGGGGTGCCCTGCACCATTTGCAGGGCGAGGTCCACCGCCGCGCGCGCCAACTGGGGGCTGTGCGAGACCACGACAAGACCGATCATGGCTGGGGCTTCGCGAGGGCGCCGGCCAGGGCCTCGAACAGCAAAGCGGTCGAGGTGGCACCGGGGTCGAGGTGTCCCGCGCTTCGCTCGCCGAGGTAGCTGGCGCGCCCCTTGCGGGCGACGAGCGCCTCGGTGGCATCCCGGCCGACGACGGCTGCGGCCCACGCGGCAGAGGCGGCGTCCGCGACATCCCCTCCAGAGGCGAGGTTCGCCTCAAGGGCGTCCAGCGCCGGCGCCATCGCGTCGTACATGGTCTTGTCGCCCGACTCCGCCTTCCCGCGCGCGACAACGCCCTCCAGGCCCGCGCGCAGGGCGGCCGCGAGCGCCGCACCGTCAAGGGTGGTTACGGGGCCCGCGGTCATGCCCATCCGCAGGAAGAAAGTGCCGTAGAGGGGTCCGCTGGCGCCGCCGACGGAAGTCACGAGGGTCATCCCCACGGACTTGAACAACTCGTCGACGGCGGCAGCGGGGCTTGCACCGATCTTCTCCATGACAGCGGTCATGCCCCGCATCATGTTTGCCCCATGGTCGGCGTCGCCGATGGCCGAATCGAGTTCGGTCAGGTAGCTCTGCTTCTCAGTAACGAGGTCGCGATACCGCGCGAGCCAGTCCACGAGTTGGTCGAGGGTCACGGTGCTGTTGCTCATTGTTTCCTTACACTCCCCAGCGCAGGCCGGCCGTGTTGACCGGTGCGTCCCACAGTTTCAGCATCTCATCGTCCGCCCGCAGCAGGGTGACCGAGCACCCCGCCATGTCGAGGCTCGTGATGTAGTTGCCGACGAGCCTGCGCGCCACCGTCACGCCCGCCTTCTCGAGCAGCGACGCCACCTCGCCGTACATCAGGTACAGCTCGATGAGCGGTGTGCCGCCCATGCCGTTGAGCATTGCGATGACCGGGCCCGAGGTGAAGTCGAGGTCGGCGAGGATCGGCTCGACGAGCATCCCCGCGATCTCGTGGGCGCCCGCGAGCGGCACGCGGTGACGACCCGGCTCGCCGTGGATGCCCACGCCGATCTCCATCATGTCGTCGGGCAGCTCGAAAGTCGGCTTGCCTGCTGCAGGAACCGTGCAGCTGGTCAGCGCCATTCCCATCGACCGGCCGTTGTCGTTGACCTTGCCCGCGAGCGCGGCGACCGCGGCCAGGTCGCGACCCTCCTCCGCTGCGGCACCCACGATCTTCTCGAGCAGCACCGTGACGCCGACACCGCGACGGCCCGCCGTCCAGGTGGAGTCCTCCACTGCCACGTCATCATTGGTGACGACCGAGGCCACTTTCACGCCGGTTTCCGCCTCCGCCATCTCTGCGGCCATCTCGAAGTTCATCACGTCGCCCGTGTAGTTCTTCACGATGTGCAGCACGCCAGCGCCCGAGTCCGCCACCTTCGTGGCCTCCTGCATCTGGTCTGGAGTGGGGGAGGTGAACACCTCGCCGGCACAGGCGGCATCGAGCATCCCGAAGCCGACGAAACCGCCGTGCAGCGGCTCATGGCCTGAGCCACCGCCGGAGATCAGCGCGACCTTGCCCGCCCTGGTCGGTTCACCGCGGTAGATGATGCGGTTGACGTGGTCGACCTTCAGCTCCGGGTGGGCGGCGGCGACCCCTTTCAGGGATTCCGCGAGGACCGCCTCCGGGGCGTTGATGAGCTTCTTCATGAGCGTGCCTTCTCTTCCGTGAGCGCTTCGGTGAGCGTCGTCTTGTCCGCGTCGGTGCGCGAGATGAGCCCGAAGCAGAGTGCGGCGGCGACGCCAGCGAGCAACTCGGCGACGATGTACACCCACCACTGCTCCCACTGGACCTGCCCGCCGAGCAGCCACTGCACGATCATGGGGCCGGTCGTGCGGGCGGGGTTGATGGATGCGCCGGTTGTCGGGGCGACCGGGATGATCGCGGCGAACACCACGAAACCGATTACGAGGCCGGCGAATCCGGGGCTCGCCTTGCGGTGGATGACGCCGAAGACCGTGAACACCAGGATGAACGTGCCCACGAACTCCGCAATGAGCGCGGTGTAGATCGGGGTCTCGGGGCCGTATGCCGCGATTCCCAGACCCACGTCACTCGCCTTCGGGCCGAGCACGCCGACGATCGCGAACGATCCGACGATCGCGCCGAGCACCTGGGCCGCGAGGTAGCCGGGCACCTGGCTCCACGGGAACTTGCCGCTCACTGCGAGCCCGATCGTCACGGCCGGGTTGATGTGGTTTCCCGAGATGTACCCAAAGATGTACACCGTCGCGATGACGATGGTCCCGAAGGCCAGCGAGATGAACCCGAGGCTTGCCATCGTGAACGGGGCATCACCGTTGACGATGAGCGTCGCGGGCACCGAGCCCACCCCGATGAAGACGAGGAAGGCGGTTCCGAGGAACTCCGCAGCGAGCTTTTGCCACTGCTTGTTCTCATCCAATGTGTTCTCCTTTGAACGTGTGTGAGCGTCGATGCGACCCGTGCCGCGAGCGTCCATGTCGGAACACTTTTCGACAATGTCGAATATGCTCCCCATAGTGGCCCCTGTCAAGAGACAGGAGGTTAAGAGAACTCGGCGATAATGAACCATGCGACCTCGGGGCAGAAGTTGATCCAGTCCATCGACCGCGCCGCAAAAGTGCTCTCCTCGCTGCAGGGCGCGCGGCACCTGGGCATCTCCGACCTGGCCGCGGCCCTCGAGCTTCCACCCTCGACCGTGCACGGGATCGTCAAGTCGCTGCAGGAACACGGGCTGGTCGCCAAAGAACCCAACGGCAACCGCTACATGCTGGGCCCGGCGCTGCTGAAACTCTCCAACGTCTACCTCGACACGCTGGATGTCAGGGCCCGCGCGATGCGGTGGACCCGTGAGCTGGCCCGCCGCACGGGTCTGGCGACGCGCCTCGGGGTTGAGCTCTTCGACGAAGTCATCATCATCCACCACAACCTGCGCACCGACGGCAGCGAGCAAATGCTCGAGACCGGGCTCTCCATTCCCGCGCACGCCTCCGCGATGGGCAAAGTGCTGTTGGCCTACAACCCGGGAGCGGCCGACGAGCTGTTCTCCAGGCCCCTGGCAAGCCTCACCGGCGACACGATCACCGACCCGGCGCGGCTCACCACGCAGTTTGCCCAGATCGTGGAACGCGGGATCGCCACGGAAGAAGACGAAGCGGTGCTGGGCGAATCATCCCTCGCCGCACCCGTCGTCGACCGTTCCGGCAGCGTGGTTGCCGCCGTCGCGGTGGTGCTCCCGTCGAGCGAGTGGCCGCCCGAAGACAACGTGCTCAACGACCTGCGCGAAACCGCCCGCAATATCTCACGAGAGCTCGGCGCATCGGCCTGGCCACCACCCGCAGTCCAGCACAGGACCGGGGAGGACACCTAGCGAGCTAGAGGCTCGCGAGCACCTCGCGCATGAGGGCTGCAGTCTCGCTCGGCGTCTTGCCGACCTTGACCCCGGCGGCCTCGAGGGCCTCCTTCTTGCCCTGCGCCGTGCCCGCACCCGCGGAGACGATCGCACCGGCGTGGCCCATGGTCTTGCCCTCGGGGGCGGTGAAGCCCGCAACGTAGGCGACGACCGGCTTCGTCAGGTTGGCCTTGATGTAGTCGGCGGCGCGCTCCTCGGCGTCGCCACCGATCTCACCGATCATGACGATCGCCGAGGTCTCGGGGTCGGCCTCGAAAGCGGCGAGCGCGTCGATGTGGGTGGTGCCGATGATCGGGTCACCGCCGATGCCGATCGCGGTC
>JBIITJ010000053.1:0-16930 GCA_044340535.1 Rhodoglobus sp. | reverse complement strand
CGCGAATGTAGGTGAGGCGACCAAAGAAGGGGTGAACCGCGACCTTGAACGCGAGAGCGGCGAACGGCTCGGTGGAGACCGGGTGACGCTCGACGATCTTCTCCTCGTCACGCACGTCGTGGCCCTCGGTCGCGGGCACGTCGAGCGGGCTGGGGAGGTAGTCAACGACAGCATCCAGCATCGGCTGGACGCCACGGTTCTTGAATGCTGAGCCACAGAGCACGGGGTAGATCTCGCTGTTGACAGTGAGCTTGCGGATCGCCTTCTTGATCTCGGCGACCGAAAAGTCGGTGTCACCGTTCAGGAAGCGCTCGAGCAGCTCGTCATCCGCCTCGGCAACGGTCTCGAGGAGAACGGCGCGGTACTCGTTGGCCTTCTCGACGAGATCGGCGGGGATCTCCTCGATGGCGTACTTCGCGCCCATCTCGACGTCACCCTTCGAGTCGCCACGCCAGGTCAGCGCACGCATCTCGACCAGGTCGACGACACCCTCGAAGGTGTTCTCGAAACCGATCGGGAGCTGGATGACCAGCGGCTTGGCGCCGAGGCGCTTGATGATTGTGTCGACGGTGAAGTAGAAGTCGGCACCCAGCTTGTCCATCTTGTTGACGAAGCAGATGCGCGGCACGTCGTACTTGTCGGCCTGGCGCCACACGGTCTCAGACTGGGGCTCAACGCCCTCCTTGCCGTCGAAGACCGCAACGGCACCGTCGAGAACGCGCAGCGAACGCTCCACCTCGACGGTGAAGTCAACGTGACCGGGGGTGTCGATGATGTTGATCTGGTGCTTGTCCCAGAAGCAGGTGGTCGCGGCGGAGGTGATCGTGATGCCACGTTCCTGCTCCTGCGCCATCCAGTCCATGGTCGCCGCGCCGTCGTGAACTTCACCGATCTTGTGGGTAATACCCGTATAGAACAGGATGCGCTCGGTCGTCGTGGTCTTGCCAGCATCGATGTGGGCCATGATGCCGATGTTGCGGACCTTGTTCAGGTCGGTGAGCACGTCTTGTGCCACGGGGTTTCCTTACTTCTTGAAAGTTCAGCGGGCGGTAACGGGTAATCGAGCGGAGCCGGATATCGACTCCGCTCGATCACCGGGGCTGTTACCAGCGGTAGTGCGCGAATGCCTTGTTGGCGTCAGCCATCTTGTGCGTGTCCTCGCGGCGCTTGACAGCGGCACCGAGGCCATTCGAGGCGTCGAGGATCTCGTTGGTGAGACGCTCGGTCATGGTCTTCTCACGACGGCCCTTGGCGTAGCTGGTGAGCCAGCGCAGCGCGAGGGTGTTGGCGCGGTGCGCCTTGACCTCGACGGGGACCTGGTACGTGGAGCCACCAACGCGGCGGGACTTGACCTCAAGCGTGGGGCGCACGTTATCGAGCGCCTTCTTGAGGGTCACGACTGCATCCTGGCCGTTCTTGGCAGCAACGCCCTCGAGTGCACCGTAGACGATGCGCTCAGCGAGCCCCTTCTTGCCGTCGAGCAGGATCTTGTTGACGAGCTGGCTCACAATGGGAGCGCCGTAGACCGGGTCCGCGACAACGGGACGCTTCGGTGCTGGTCCTTTACGAGGCATTACTTCTTGTCCATCTTCGCTCCGTAGCGGCTGCGAGCCTGCTTGCGGTTCTTGACCGCCTGGGTGTCGAGGGCGCCGCGCACGATCTTGTAGCGCACGCCGGGGAGGTCCTTAACGCGACCGCCGCGCACGAGCACCATGGAGTGCTCCTGCAGGTTGTGGCCCTCACCGGGAATGTAGGCCGTGACCTCGGTTCCGTTGGAAAGCTTGACGCGGGCGACCTTGCGAAGCGCCGAGTTCGGCTTCTTCGGGGTGGTCGTGTAGACGCGGGTGCAAACGCCGCGCTGCTGCGGGTTGGACTTCAGGGCGGGAGCCTTGGTCTTGACGACCTTCGGCGAACGGCCCTTCCGCACCAACTGCTGAATGGTGGGCACTAAATAACTCCTTGTAATTGCTGCACGGTGACAGCGTCTTGATGGTTAGCATTCGAACGACCGGGGCTGTTCGAGTTCATCTGGACCCACTGGTCTGCCTGGGGCAGGATTCGTGGGTATGCCGTGGGGGCCGCTCGATGAACGAACCCTGTGATGTGATGGTCGCGACCTGCCAGTGCCGGGGCACGCGTCAGGCGCACGACAAAGCGCACACCTCGAAAAGACTAGTCTTCGGGGGCTCCCCGGTCAAATGATTCCGCTGCAGGCGGAAGCCCCCGCGTGCGAAGCTGAACCGCCCAGCCAGAGACCACGACGAGGCCTGAGAGCGCGGCCGCCGCGAGCGTGAAAGGGCTGATCGCGAAGTGCAGCAGTGCTTCGAGCCCACCGGCGAGGGCCGCGGCAGCGAGCATCCCGATTTCGGCCAGCAGGATGCTCGCGAGCGCGACCGGCCACGCGGACCGCCAACGCCGGGCACGCACCAGCGCGACGAAGGTGACGAGGGTCGCGATGGCGGCCATGGCGGGGCCAAGGAGCGGGCCGGCCGCGGCGTAGTCGACAACATCGCGATCGAGCGCGAGGGACAGCAGCCCCCACACGGCGATGAGCGCCGCGAGGTAGGTGACCGCCGCGAGGACGGGAAGCAGCAGCGGGTTAGCTGGCGGTGGCAGCTGGTGCGGCGCCACGGTCATGCTCGGCCCTCTTCTCGGCGAGTTCGCGCTCGTACGCCAAGCGAGCCTCGACGTTGCGGGCCTTGATCCGACGCCCGCGACGGCTGATGGCGATACCTGCCCACATTGACACTTCGCGCGCGAGGAACGCCGCGACGACGATGAACGGGTTCAGCAGGGCCGCTGCGAATCGCGCCGCGGCCTGCTCGGGGGTGTTCGTGACGATGCCTGTGCCCAGGAGGCCGAGGCCGATCGTGCCGAAGTACACGGCGAGCGCCACGACGATGCTGCCCACGATGTAAGCCCACCACGCCGCGCGGTTGGCGAGAAGGGCAATCACCAGGAACGCCAGGAAGAAGAACAGGGTCGGGATGTAGAAGCTCGCGTCACCCATGAAACGCACCGAGAGCGACCCGCCGGTCGTCACCACGCCGATGATCGCGGTCACGAGCGCCAGCACGAGTGTGAACAGGACCGTGGAGGCGAGCACCACGAGGGTGCCGAACACCCGGTTGCTGAGTTTGGCCGGGGCCTGTGGCAGCTGCACATACACGACCCGCTCGCTCGGGGCCGGAGTCGTCGCTGTGGCGGCGGGGTCGACCGTGGGGATGACGGGTTCGGTCGACGTGGCGTGCACGGTCTCTACCTCGACGGGCGTTCCCGTCGCCTCATCAACGACGACCGTGTCGACCACTACGGCGTCTTCAATGACCTCGGAATCCTTGCGGCCACCTGACGGCGTTGTGCTGTGGTCGGTCATGACGATCTCCTCCGGTTGGCCTCGCGGCCCTGTCAGTCTATGGCGCGGGCCGCAGGACCGGCAGGTCAGTCCACTGGCTTGAGAACGTAAATGAGCCCACCGACGCGCGCGGTCACGCCACCGCCCTCGGCGTTGGTCGTGCTCGTGAAGCTCGTGAGCAGGAACAGCCGCGAACCCGACTGCATCCCCTCAACGAAGGAGAGAACGTCGTCGTACGTGCCCTCCACGTCCACGCCCACCTCGATGCCGAAGAAGTTCTCGGGCGTGACCAGCGGGCTGGTGACGGCCGTGGCGCCAACGGGCTCGGGTTCCGTGGAGGGCGCTGCGGCGTCCGGGTCATCAGAAGTGGTCTCCGGGGTCGGCACGGCGGATGCCGGGATCGTGTATGCCGTCGCGGCGCCCACGGTGATGGTCTTCACCTGCACCCCGGTGGCGCTGGCGAGGGTATCGAGACCCGTGATGAAGTCGGGTGTCGATGGGGTCGTGGGGATGGACTTCTGGAGCGTCGTGTAGCTCCTCTCGAGCGCCGGAAGGTTCTCGTTGTCCTTGGCCAGCTGCGCGATGGTGATGACCTTCGCGTCGTTTTGCGCCTCGATTGCGGCGCGGTCGCTGTCGGCCGTGGCGGCGGCGGCCAGGAGAGGCTGGATGCCGACGAACCATCCCGCCACGAGCAGGGCGATCGTCACCGTCACGGTGCCGAAGATCCAGAGGCGAGTGGTGGCGGTCATTCTGTCTCCTCGGCAAACCTCAGTGCGAAAGCATCCGAATTGATGTGCATCGTGATGTTGACGACGTAGGAGCCGTCTGATTGTTGCGCGAGCGATCCCGGCGTCGCGTCGGCGAAGCCAGTGAGGGTCGCCAGGCCGTCGAGCCAGACTGGTATGGAGGGCAACGACGGGCTGTTGGCCGCGAAGGTCACGGTGGCGACCCTGCTGCCCTCCAGCGGCACGCCCGACTGGGCGTAGTCGGCGAACGGCGATGCGGTGTCGATGCCCACGCTGGTGATGACGACACCGTCGGGAAGTGTCTCCTGGAGGTTCTCGAGGTAGGTCTTCCAGTCGATCTCCGTGGACGCACCCACCAACTGTCCCGCTTCAACGAGGGCAATTCCCGACTGCACTTTTCGCAGTTCCGCGTACTCCGCCTCCTGGGTGACGAGTGCGAGCGTCTCCGCCTGGGCGGCGTCCCTGGCGGCCTGTGCCGCAGTCGACAGCACGAACGCGCCGGCGACACCGGCGGCGACCACGATCACGGCCACGATAAAGAACCCGACAAGGCGGCGGCGCACCAGTCGTGCCCTATGGAAGTCGTGGACCTCGGCGGGCAGTAGCGAGACACGGGGCTCGCCTCCGAGCGCGGCGGGCGAGCCGTCGCCGGGGCGAGGGTTGCGGCGACGCTTCTCTGGCAACGTTCCGGCACCACGGCCGGGAGTGGGTGCTGCGTGGCTACTCACGATGCGCTCCTCAGGGTCAGGCCAAGGGCAACGGCCATGCCGGGCAAGAGGTTCGGGAGGGTGACGACATCCACCCCTTTGGACACGACAAACCGCTGGGTCGGGTCCCCCAATTCAACTTGCAGGCGGGTTTGTTCCTCGATCGCGGCGGGCAGCCCCCGCAGCCGCGCCCCACCCCCGCTCAGCACGAGGGAGGCAATGACGTCGGCTGGCCGGGTATTGCGGTAGAAGGTGAGGGTGTCGCGGATGGTCCCGACGAGGTCCTCGGTGACCCGGATCACGGTTTCGGAAGCGGCGTATGACTCCGAGCCGTAGACCTCGCGGGTCAAGCCCAGTCGCGCCTTGGTGGATTCGGCTTCCGCCAGGGTCATCCCGAAGCCGCTGACGAGGGCATTGCTGACTTCGGCTCCACCCGAAGGGATGATGCGCACGAACTGCGGCACGCCATCGGTCGCGACCACGACGCAGCTGGTCACCGCGCCGATGTGCACGAGGGCCACCGTCCCTGCCATCGGGCGGCCCTCGAGGAGGGCGCGGGTGAGGGCGAAGGGGATCAGGTCGACGTCGAGCGGGTTGAGCCCCGCCTGTTGCACGGCCCGCACGTTGCCCAGCACCGCGTTCTTCGCCGCTGCGACCAACAGGCCGTGAATGACCGGCCCCGAGTCAGCCACGCCTTCGGAGACGGGATAGAAGTCGAGCACCGCGTCGGCGACCGGGATCGGCAGCAGGTCCTGTACCTGGAACGGCAGGGTCTCCCTGATCCGGTCGAGCGGGACCTTCGCCACCGCAAGGTCGCGGGTGAGCACGCGCTGGTTTCCGACGCCGAGCACGACGTCTTTGCTCGAGAACTTGCCGGCCGACCAGAGCTGTTTCATCGCACGGACGAGCACGTCAGTCTCAACGATCTCGCCCTCACGCGTAGCGTCAACGGGGAAAGTGACCTCGTGGTAGCGCAGCAGCTTCGGTTGAGATTTGCCCCCGTGCGAGACTTCGGCTGCGCGCAGCACCCCGTGCCCGATATCGAGCCCTACAACACTCGTGGCCATCAGGCCCCCCTTTTCGTGATGACAGTCATGACAGCCCCACCGCTGCCAGGTACAGGTGGGCGAGAGGTTCGCCCGCAAAAATCCCCAGCCACGCCCCCGCGAACATCCACGGGCCGAAGGGGATGGCGCTCGCGCGACCGGCCCGCTTCGCGATGATCAGGATGATGCCCACGAGGCCACCCACGAGGAAGGCCCCGAAGGTTCCCACCACGAGGGCGCCCCAGCCGATGTGGCCAAGGAACAGGCCGAGCACCCCGGCGAGCTTCACGTCACCCAGCCCCATGCCACCCGGTTTGATGAGGGCGAGCACCAGGTAGAAGGCGACGGAGATTCCCGCGCCGGCGAGCGAGCGGGCGAAGGCAATGCCGTCACCACCGAGCAGGGCCGCGATGCCGAGGAGCACGACGCCGACCCCGTACGACGGCAGCACGATGGTGTTGGGCAGGCGGTGCACGTCGAGGTCGATGGCAGTCAGGGCAACGGTGATCGCACCGAGATAAAGGAACGCGATAAGCACGAGGGCGGCAGCCAGGCCGTCTCCGGCGGAGGTCGATGCGATGACGGCGGGCAGGAAACGTAGCGCGATCACGACGAAGACCACGCCCGTGATTGCCTCAACGATCGGGTAGCGCGCCGAGATCGGGGCGGAGCAGGTGCGGCACTTGCCGCGCAGCAGGAGCCAGGACAACACCGGGATGTTGTCGCGCGCGCTGATCGTGGAGCCGCAACCGGGGCACGCCGACGGTGGGGACACCACCGAGATGCCTCGAGGGACGCGGTAAACGACCACATTGAGGAAGGAGCCGATCGCCAGCCCCAGGGCCGCGAGCACCGCCAGCGCGATCCATTCCATGCCGCTCATCGTGGCGCACCCTTCGCATCGAATGCGGCATCGACTCCGGCGTACTGGGAAACCCCGTACGAACTGGAGACCGGGGAGAGGAACTTCGGCGGCGCCATGTAGGCGAACCGGGTGTCGTAACGGTAATCCTTGAGATAACCGGAACCACCGGACTGGCCGACCGGACCACGGAAGGCCTGGGCAATGGACCCTTTTACCGTGAGGGTTCCACGGGAGACGGTGCCCTGGTCATAGTTCTGGACCTGGAAGGTGTGGGCGACGGAGAGGATGGCCGCGTGGACGGTGCGGGAGCTGTCGGTCAGCAGCGGGCGAGTCTCGGTGGAGTAGGTCGGCCACCAGCTCCATCCCGTCTGGACGGTGGTCGTCTTCATCGGGTTCCAGATCCAGACAGCCCCGTTACCGACGAGCCCGAGGATGTCCTTGGCTGTGTCAGAGTAGGTCAGGTCGCCGGTGATGTAGACGTAGTTCTCCGCCGCGATCGTCATCGCGCCCTTGAATGTCCCCTTGACGAACACGTCACCGCTCCTGCAGCCGTATGGGCTGGCACCGGTAATCACATCTTCATCGACGGCGGGGAACTGGGTCCGGGCACTGCCGGAGCCGAGCGTCCAACCTCCGTTGGAGTTGACGCAGCTGAATCCGCTCGGCGTCGCGCTCGAGGTCGGAAGGTTGGGGTCGCCGCTGACGGTGGGGACGTTCTGCACGTAGATGACGTTTGCGGGCAGAACATTAATGGTCGCGCCCTCCGGCGAGCCCAGCCTCCCAGCGCCCGAACCGGGCAGGCCGCATTCCGCCGGCTCCGTGCTGTTGGCCGCGACCGCGGCGATACGTGTCTTGCGGGTCCACGGCGACTTGATGTTCATCTTGCCGTCCGAGGTGAAAGTGATCACCGTTGGTCCTGTGTACAGGCATCCCGGGAGCGGAACCTCGCCCGGGAGGTCGTTGCGGGTCTCCTTCTTCATCTCCGTGTTGGTGGTCGGCATCGTGATCTCGGGGTGCGGCTCAGGGGCGTAGGGCGCCACCTCGAAGGTCGGCGTGCAGTTGCTCGGCTTCACGAACACGGGCGTCTTGTAGTTCGAGGTCGTCACTTTGCCCTTGAACCGTGTGCCGCAGATCGTGAGGGTGTCATTGGAGTGCAGCGGACCGTCGATGACGTCACCGTTGGCGAACTGGATCGACTGGCAGCTGCTCGGCCGACCCTCCCAGATGTGCTTGGCGCAGTCCGTCCTTCCGGTGAGCTCCGGGTCCTGGACCTCGTAGTCGGTGAAGTAGAGGAAGTCGATGAACCCCGACTGCTTGAGGTCGGCTACGACCGAGCGGGTGACGTTGCCGACTCGCCCTGTCGAGCGAATGCGGACGACACCTGTACTGGAGTACTTGGAGCTGTCCACCTCGTAGCGGAAACTCGCCACCGGCGAACTGCCCGGCACCGTTGCCCAGGTGCCCGAGGCAGTTGCGCCGAAAGCCGGGTTGGCCGCAGTGCCCGTGGGAAGGGTCAGGTAGGTCGAGCCGGTTGCCTTGCTGAATGGCGCGTCCTTGTTGCCGTACGTGTAGTAGGACGTGTCCATTGCCAATCGGCTTTGGTATTCTGCAACCCCCGCGTACGCCGCATCGAGTGCACCGTTGTAGTCCTGGTCGGTGTCCGTGCGGTTCAGACCGCTCACGGCGACCGTGAGGGCGGTTGCGACGAGGATGAGCATGAGCATGCCAATCCCGATGACGACCACAAGCGCCACACCGCGATCATCACGGGTTGAGGCTGCCAGGCGGCGGGCCAGTGCACGCATCAGTCTGCCTTTCCGGGGAGGCCGAGGTTGGGCATCCCTATCGTGTTGTCGATGACGATCGCGTCATCACCCGTCGTCAGCGAGTTTGCAATCGTGATGGTGACCCTGATCGAGGCGACGCGCTTGCGATCGGTGGCGCTCATTCCAGCGGTCCCGGCGGTGATCACCGTATTGCTGGCGTCCAGGTAGGTGAAGAGCGACGTTGACGTGGTTATGACCGGTCCGCCCAGGGTTCGGACAGTCGGCGAGCCGGGGAAGGTCCAGTACCCCTGCGCGCTCGTCGACGCCGCCCAGCGCTCCTCGACGACATTCCCCTTCGCGTCAATGCTGAGGCGCACCTTCGTCGGCTTGGGTGCGAGGGCGCTCGTGTCGACGAACGAGTAGAGAGTGAGGGAGTTGGCGGTCGCTGCGACGACCGCGGGGTCGGGGATCTCCTGGCCAGAGACCGGGTTGTTCGCGGCGGTACGGATGACCTTGCTCATGGCATCCATCAGATTCGCGGCAACGCTCGACTTTGTGGTGGTCGAGTTCGAGTTGGCTGTGATTCTCGCGACGTTGATAAACATGCTGCCCACGATCGTCATCACGATGCCCATGATCATGATGGTCACGAGCAACTCGGTGAGGGAGAAACCGTCGTCGGCTTTCGCGTGCACGCGCAGCCGGGCGACCACGCGGCTCACTTCCTGCTCCTCGGGTCGAGGGTGGTGACGTTGGAGCCGCTGATCTGCGGGGCCGTGTTGCTCAGGACTGAGATGTCAGTCTGAGCGACGGTTGACGGTGAACTGCCGTTCGAGGAGGTGCTCGTGGTGAAAGTCCAGGTACCGAACGGCAGCGCCAACACCTGGGTCCCTGCCGCGAGCTTGCCGAATGAGTAGGTCGTATTGACGGCGCAGCTGGGCGCATTGGCGGCGGCGGGCGGAGTGGCCGGCACCGCGAAGACGTAGCGCTCGGCCGTGGTCTTGACCGAGACGACTCCCATCGGGATGTCCATGCTCGCCTGGCCACCCGCCGCCGCACCCACGTTGGGGTTGCGCAACCCCGCCGCCAGGGCGACGCCGCCGACCGTCGCGGCGGGCCAGGCTGCGGGATCGACGGAGACACAGCCGTTGTTGCCGGGAATGGGTGCCGCATACTTGCCGGCGATGACGGCGTAGCCGCCGGTGAAAGGGTGGAGGGTCGCCTGGGACTGCCGGCCGGACTGCACATAGAGCCCATAGGTGCTGAGGAAGGAGGTGTTGAGGTTCTCGGGGAGGCGGGGCGCGGCTCCCGAATAGTTGCTCGCGTACCTCAGCGCGAACGTGGCGGAATAGTCGAACTGGAACTGTGCAGCGACCGACCCGCCCGCGGTGACCTCGAGGGTCTTGCTGGGGCTGGCGTTCTGCGCCGAGTCCACAGAGCCAGCCCGCGACAGCGTGACCGTGTACGTGCCCGGCTTGACCTTGAGCGCGTAGCTGCAGCCGTCGGCGTCGGTGGCGGGCGGAGCAGTGGCGAGCGCCGGCGAGACGGCCACGGTAACCCCCGCAGAACCGGTCCCGGCGGCGGTCAACGCCGAGACCCGGATGGTACCGAGACTCGGGTCGTTGATGCGGTCGTCGGGCGAGATCAAAGTGTCGGAGCGGACGGGCTTAGTGGTGCTGAGCATCCCGGCCCAGGTCACCGTGACGTTCACGCGCTTGGACCGCATGATGCCTCCGCCGCTGCCACAAGCAACGTCGGCCCCCGAGATCTCCACCCAGGAGGTCGAGCGCGCAACCGTGTACTTCTTGCCGGATACCGTGCGGTCAGTGGTCTTGTTGACGACGGCGAATGGATCGTCGAATCCGCGAACGTAGTCAATCTCGGTGGTCGCGAGGTTGCTGGCGACCAGGCGGGAGCGGGTGTCTTCGGTCATCCTGACCAGGATGAGCAGCGAGGCGCCGACACCGAGGGCGATCATCGTGAACACCATCATGGCCACAAGCACTTCGACGAGCGAGACTCCCTCATCGGACTTGAGCTCAAGCCTTTTGCGCATGGCAATCATGGTGTTCCCTCCCCCCGAGGAATGTGGTGCTGAATGGAAACGGGTGGGGCGCCAGGGTCGGCGCCCCACCCGGGGTGGTACTAGGTGCCTACGGCAGAACGGTGCAGCCGTCTGGCTTGTTGTCGGTCGCCGCCGCGTCCTGCGTGATGTAGAAGGCCTTGCTGCCCTTGGCCGCGAGGCAGAAGGCGGTGATCGTGGCGGCCGAGCTCGATACGTTCGAGACGCCGCTGCCGCTGAAGCCGTAGTCCTTGAGTGTTGCCGAATTGATCGTCGACGGGAAAGTGTTGTTGTTGTCGGTGTAGTAGGCGATGACAGCAGTCTTCGCGTTGGCCAGGTCGGCTTGCGCCGCGCTGTCCTTCGCACCGTTCTGCACGTTGATGTAGACGGGGATCGCGATCGCGGCGAGGATGCCGATGATGATCACGACGACCAGGAGCTCGATGAGCGTGAAGCCCTTGTCGTTGCTGTTGAACGAAGCGCGCTTCTTGTTCAGAGCGTTGATGATGCGGGTCATGGTTTTTCCTTTTTCTTGTGTGAGATGTGATTGAAACGAGCCGTCCCCCCAACCGGTGATGACCCGCGATGTGTTCAAGTTATGTCCCCCGGCCCGTGGTCCAGAATCCCGCAGATGGGGGGTTTTGCCCCGTTTCACGGCCCCAGTCCGTGGCGCACCCAAAGGGGGGCAGACGCTACTGGACCGCCGTCGCGATGCTGAAAATGGGCAGGTAGAGGGCCACGATCATGCCACCGACCACGACCCCCAGGAAGGCGATCAGCAACGGCTCAATGAGCGAGGTCAAGGCCTCCGTAGTGGCCTGCACTTCGTCGTCGTAAAAGTCGGCGACCTTGCTGAGCATGACCTCGAGCGAGCCCGAGTCTTCACCCACCGAGATCATCTGGACGACCATCGACGGGAAGACGGGTTCATCGGCGAGGGGGCCGGCGATTGACTTACCCTGACGTACGGAGTCGGTGACCCGTTTCGCGGCCTGGGACAGCACCCAGTTGCCCGAGGTCTCACCCACGATCGAAAGCGCCTGCAGGATCGGAACACCGGCTCCGATCATGTTCGACAGGTTCCTGGTGAAGCGGGCGACCGCGATCTTCTTCATGAGGTTGCCGAACACCGGAAGCTTGAGCTTGAGGGGGTCGACAACACGCAGCACGGCCTCGGTGTTCTTGTTCCTGCGCCACCAGACGGAGAAGACGATGCCCACGACCGTGGCAAGGGGGATGAACCAGACCATGCTCTCAGACAGGGTCACGAGCGCTTGCGTGGGCAGGGGCAGCTCGCTGCCGAGCCCCTCGAACATGGTCTTGAACACCGGCACGATGAACGTCAGCATCAGGATCACGGCGACACCCGACAGGGCGAGCACCATCACCGGGTAGGCCATTGCCGACCTGATCGTCGAGCGAAGCTTTGCTTCCTTCTCGAAGTTCTGGGCCACCGAGTCGAGCGCGCCGTCGAGGAAGCCACCGACCTCACCCGCCCTGACCATGTTGACCATGAGCGGCGGGAACTCCTGTGGGTGCCGGGCCATCGCGTCCGACAGCGAACTGCCGGTCTCGACATCCCGGGCGACCGTGCCGAGCACGGTCGCGAGCTTCTTGTTCTCGGTCTGCTCGGAAAGGATCGACAGGGCCCGCAACAGGCTGAGCCCCGAGGTGATCATCGTCGAGAGCTGCCGGGTCATGACGGCGAGGTCTTTGAGCTTGACGTTGCCGCCAATGGTGATGAGGCTGATGTCGCGGTTCAGGCCACTCTCGGCAGCTTCTTTGATCGTTAATGGGGTGAGCCCCATGCCCCCGAGCTTGGCGACCGCAGCCCCTTCGGTGAGGGCCTCCAGCCGACCCTTGACGATCTTGCCGGAGGAATTGCGGGTGCGGTACTCGAAAGATTTCAGTGTTGCGGTTGACATCAGAACCTGCCTCTCGTCGGGCTGTCAGGGGCGGCAAAGCTTCCAAACGACCCGTCCGGTTGCTCCGCAATGTCGACGCGGGTGATCATGCGGGTCATCGAGGCGATATCGCGCGCCTTGTCGATGGCCGACTGGCGGGTGATCGCACCGGCGTTGACGAGTTCGGCCAGGTGCTGGTCGAGCGTGCTCATGCCCTGCGCGCGGCCGGCCTGCATCGCAGAGCCGATCTGGAACGTCTTGCCCTCGCGGATCAGGTTGCCAATTGCCGGCGTCATCACGAGCACCTCTGCGGCGACCACCCGGCCGGCACCACTGGCTCGTTTGACGAGCGTCTGGCTCACGATCCCCTGGAGGGTCGATGCCAGCTGGGAGCGGATCTGCATCTGCTGGTGGGGCGGGTAGACGTCGATGATCCGGTCAATGGTCTGCGCGGCATCCTGGGTGTGCAGGGTCGCAAAGACCAGGTGCCCGGTCTCGGCGGCCGTCAGCGCCGTCGAAATGGTCTCGAGGTCGCGCAGCTCGCCGATCAGGATCACGTCCGGGTCCTGGCGCAACACGTGCTTGAGGGCTGAGCTGAAGCTGTGGGTGTCGCGACCCACCTCGCGCTGGTGCACGAGTGACTTCTTGTTCCTGTGCAGGAACTCGATCGGGTCTTCCACGGTCATGATGTGGTCGGTTCGCGTCGAGTTCACGATGTCGATGAGCGCCGCGAGGGTCGTCGACTTGCCCGATCCTGTCGGCCCCGTCACGAGAACAAGCCCGCGCGGAAGGGTGGCGAATGATGCAACCGCCGCGGGGATTCCGAGCTGGGCGAGCTGCTTGACCTCGTTCGGGATGATGCGGAACGCCGCGCTCATCGAGCCGCGGTCCTGGTAGTAGTTCACCCTGAACCGCGCGTTGGAGGTCAGCGTGTACGCGAAGTCGAGCTCGAGGGTCGAGTCGAACCGCTCGCGCTCGTGGGCCGAGAGCAACGCGAGCAGCGTCGACCTGACCGTTTCGCGGCTCCACGGCTCGGCACCCTGGATCGGGGCCAAGGCCCCGTCGATCCGCAGCATGGGCGGCGCACCGGCGCTGATGTGCAGGTCGGATGCCCCGCGGAACAGCACCTCGCGAAGCGCACCGAGCAGGTCACCCTTGGGACCCGGCTGGCCGACAGGCGCGAGCGGCTCGTCGAGCGGTGCGGGGAAGGGCGCGGGCTTCGGCGGCTCCTGCGGCAGCAGGGGCGCAGGTGCCGGGATGCTCGGGTATGCGGCATCCGACGACAGGTCGTACACCTGCGGAGCGGCATTCACGCGAGGCAGTTCGCCCGTCGTTGGTGCATAGGCCGCGGGGATGTCGTAAACCGGTGGCGGAGGCGCGCTGGGTGCGGCGTCGACGGTGGAGGGTGCCACGTACGGCGGAAGGTCGTACACCGCCCGCGATTCGACAGGCGGCGCAACCTCCGGGGCGACCACGGGAGGAAGGTCATATACCGGAGCGACCGGCAGGTCATACACGGGGGCAGCCGGTGGCACCGGGGGCAGATCGTATACCGGTGCAGCCGGGGCCACGTCGTAGATCGGCGCGGCAGGCGGCAGGTCGTACACCGCTGGCGTGCCCGGAAGCTCATAGACGGGCTCATCGGCCAGCAGGTCATAGGCGATCGGGATGCGCGGAGCATCGTGGGAGGGCAGGGCAGGCGGGGCCTCAAACGACGGCTGCGGTTCGGCAGCGGCCTCATAGGCCGGCGGCGGAACATCCGCCGGCGGGGTGTGCATGGGTGGCATGTCATACACCGGGGGCACAGAGCCCTGAGCGGGTGCGACGAAGGACGGCGGCGCCTCGAGGGGCGCCTGCCAGCTCACCGGCGACGAGCCGCTATCGAGATCGCCGGAGCGACCCGGCAGCTCCGGGGGTGCGAACATGGAGGTGTCGGCGCGGCGCGCGGTGGGCGGCGGCGCGAGGCTTTCGCGGCGGCGGCCCGGCTCCGGCGGCTGTAGCGGCAACCCGTTGGCATCCACCGCGGGAACCCGGTAGGTCGGCTCTTCCATGTCTCTCCCTTGTGTCCCGTCCATCAGGCCACCACTCTCAAAATCTCTTCAATGGATGTCAGTCCAAGCCGAGCCTTCTCCCAGCCGTCCATACGCAGCGTCGACATGCCTTGCGACACGGCCATCTGCTTAATCTCGAGGCTCGATGCGCGTGACACGCTCAAGCGCTCGATCTCCTCGGTGACCGGCATGATCTCGTGCAGGGCGACTCGACCCCGGTATCCGGTGTTCGAGCAAGCGGTGCATCCCGTCGGCTGGTACAACGTCGGGGGCGGCTGCGACGGGTCGTACCCGAGGTTCAGGTGCACGAGGTCTTCGGCTTTGGGCTGGTACGGCGCTTTGCACCGGCTGCACAGGCGACGGGCGAGACGCTGGGCCATCACCGAGTCGAGAGCCGAGCCGACGAGGAAAGGCTCGATGTCCATCTCGATCAGGCGGGTGATCGCGCTCGGTGCGTCGTTGGTGTGCAGGGTCGAGAGCACGAGGTGACCGGTAAGCGAGGCTTCGATGGCGATCTGGGCGGTCTCGTGGTCTCGAATCTCACCGAGCAACACGACATCAGGGTCGGATCGAAGGATGGCGCGCAGCGCGCTCGCGAACGTGAGGCCCGCCTTCGGGTTCACCTGCACCTGGTTGATTCCCGGCATGCGGTACTCCACCGGGTCTTCGACGGTGATGACGTTGATCTCGGGCCGAGCGACCGTCTTCAGCGTCGTGTACAGGGTCGTCGACTTACCCGAACCGGTGGGGCCCGTGACGAGGATCATGCCGTTGGGCTTCGTGTACGAGGCCTTGAAGACCTCGGCATTTCGGGGCAGCAGGTGGAGTTGATCGATCGACATCGCCGTGTTGGTGTTGTCGAGGATTCGCATGACGACCTTCTCGCCCCACACGGTGGGAAGGGTCGCCACACGGAGATCGATCTGGCGGTCAACGTGGCGTACCGACATGCGACCGTCCTGGGGTCGGCGGCGCTCCGCGATGTCAATATCCGCCATGATCTTCAGGCGGGAGATGACACCGTTCTGGATGTTCTTGGGGGCCCGCTGCATGACGTGCAGTACGCCGTCGATGCGGTATCGGACCATGAGCTCGTGCTCGCCGGGTTCGATGTGGATGTCCGAAGCGTGGTCCTGGATGCCCTGGCTGATGAGCAGGTTGACGAACCGCACGACAGGAGCGTCGTCATCCGAGGCCTCCGCGACCTGGGCTGCGGCCGCAGCGGTTGCCGACGCCTCGTCGACGATCGCACTCGTGAGGTCGCTGAGCTCGCCGTCCGAGCGCACGAATCGCGCGAGCGCGGCCCGCAGGTCTGCCTGTTCGGCGAGCACGGGGCGCACCATCAGCTGCACGCTTGCACGCACGTCGTCGAGGGCAATCACGTCACCCGGGTCGGCCATCGCGACGATCAGGCGGTTGCCTTCGATCGCGATGGGAAGCACCTCGTGGCGTCGCAGCAGGGCTGCCGGCACCATCTCGACGGCGGCGCGCTCGACCGCGAACTCGGCAAGCTCGACGAACGGGATGCCGAGCTGCGCGGCCCTCGCAGATGCCACCTGTGCGTCGGTGACCTTGCCACCGGCCATCAGTTCGCTGATCAGGAAGTCGTCACTCGCCGTCGTCGTGCCCAGTGTGTCCAGGCTCTCAATGGGCATGAGGCCGCGCAGCACGAGTATCTCGGCAAGCGATATCACGGCGGCCCTCCCCTTGTGTGCGCAGCTCTCGACATGCGAAAGCCTGTTCCCCCAGGGTTTGAACGCTATCCCGCGCTGCAAGCGGGGTACAGTCCCGCAATAGAGTGCCCCGCGCTCGGGGGACAAGTGCCGCGCAGGCGGCGACCGGTCAGGCGAAACCGAGGAAGCTGCCCTCGAGATCCATCGTGAGGTGGTCGTTCAGCCGGTATCGGATGCAGTTCTCGAACACGTCCGAGATCTCGGCGCCGTAGCCCAGCAGGCTCGCCGCAACCAGCTGGCGGGCCGTCGGCTTCCGGGGGTGCTGGGGCTCCTCGGCGAGCGAGATAGTCACGTGCTCCACGGCAGCCGTGAGCGAGACCGCCAGGTCGTGGACGATGTCGTGGGGGTAGCTGCTGACATCGAGTACATCCATGAGGGGCGAGAGTTCGCATACCTCGCACGTTCCGGGGGCATCACCCGGGGGCATCCACTGGGACGCCACTCCGTACCACACTGCGAGCATCGTGCTTGTGAAGTCGTCTACCGACGCTTGGTTCATCGCGGGCTCCCGGGTCGGCCACAGACAAGTCTGTGTGCAGGGTGGCACGCACTACCCCGCGCGCATCAGTCGTCGTTTTCTGTGGCACCCGTTTGGGGGGCGTTTGCGCTCGCTTTGTCCTACGGCGATGGACGTGCCATTCTCGGAGTTTGAGGCGGAGTGGCGAACGGAGGACCAGCGGTGGCGGCATCCCGGA
>JBIITJ010000051.1:0-17613 GCA_044340535.1 Rhodoglobus sp. | reverse complement strand
ACGCTGCTACTGATAACGCTCTCGAATGTGCTGCTCATCCTGTCCTCCAACTTGGTCGGGTGAATCCGATGGCTACAGGATGCGCCCGCCGCCCAGCACCCAGTAGGGCCGAAGGTCACTCACTACCGGCACGGGGAATAGAGCTACCGGCACTGGGAATAGTGCTGGCGGCACCGCGTTGTTTCTTGCGTGAGTACTCCCATCAAGGTCGACATCTGGTCAGACGTGCAGTGCCCCTGGTGCTACATCGGTAAGCGCAAGTTCGAGGCGGGAGCCGCCGAGTTCGGCGGCGACGTCGAGGTGGAGTACCACTCCTTCGAGCTCGCCCCCGACACCCCGGTCGATTTCGACGGCACTCCGGCCGACTACCTCGCGCAGCGCAAGGGCCTGCCGATGGCCCAGGTCGAGCAGATGATCGAGCGGGTGGCGGGCATCGCCAAGAGCGTAGGTCTCGACTACGACTACGACCACATGCACCAGACCAACACCGTCATCAGCCACGAGCTCATCCACTTCGCCAAGTCGAAGGGCCGCCAGATCGAGATGAAGGAGCGCCTGCTCGACGCCTACTTCGTGCGCGGCGAGCACGTCGGTCGCATCCCCGACCTGGTCGCGATCGCGGTCGAGCTGGGCTTCGATGAGGCCGAGGTGACCGAGGCGCTCGAAAGCCACCGCTTCCTGCCCGACGTGAAAGCCGATGTTGCGCTCGCCCAGGAGTACGGAATCCAGGGTGTGCCGTTCTTCGTGATTGATGGCAAGTACGGGGTGTCAGGCGCGCAGGATGCCTCGACCTTCGCTAGCGTGCTGGCACAGGTGCAGAACGAAAGAGAAGTGGTCTGATGGATGCCGCAACACTGCCGTTACCGGTCATCACGCTCCAGCGGCTCGGCGACCCGGCCGCGGCCGCGTGCGAGGGGGACTTCTGTGAGATCCCGGATCACCACCAGCAGGCGGTTGTCAACCGCAAGCTCGACGAAGACAACATCTAGCTGACGTAACCTCTGGTCGCCCAGCCGATCAGCTCTGTGGCTGAGGCATCCGGCGGGGCGTTCCGAACGACCCGCGGGGGCACGCGCGTGAGCGGGGTGATCACCGGGCGCGGGCCGAGCGAGGCGTGCTGGGCGTCGGGCGTGAAGCGCCTATTGACCACGGCACCGAGCACCGCGCCGGCCCCGAAACCGAGCGGCAGCAGCACGAGGTAGATGCCGGGGGAGAGCCCCGCGGCGGTGCCGAGCGCGAGCGTGCCGGCGGTTCCCACGACCGCGCCGATGGCGATCGCCACCCACCAGTGTTGCAACCGGGCGTTGGTGGCGTCCCAGGCGCGTTGCTCCACCAGCTGGGCGAGCGCGACCTCGCGCGGTTGCTCACTGACCCAGGTCTTGCCTTCGTAGCGGAAGACGTTGGGGTGGTCTCCGATGGCCATCAGTCGCTGATGTCCGCGACGGTGGCCTCGAACCCACGAACCAGGTCATCGGCCTGAACCCAGGCGCTGTAGCCGTGCTCACCGGCGCCCATCGCGATGCGGCCCGACATGCGCTCATCGGCGAACACCGGCCAGGGGGTCGTTGAGCCGAGCGGCGTGATCGTGCCACGCTCGTAACCGGTGGCCTCGAGCGCGAGCGAGGCATCCGGCAGCTGCAGTTTGTTCACTCCGACCACCGCGCGCAGTTTCGCCCACGAGATCTGCCGGTCACCGGGCACGAGCGCGAACAGGTAGGTGCCGTCATGCCGCTTCACGACGAGCGACTTGATGATTGCCGCGGGGTCGATGCCCAGCAGCGCGGCCGCCTCCTCGAGGGAGTTGGCGGCGGGCCGCTCGACAATCTCGACCGGGATGCCCCGGGCAGCGGCATCTGCAAGAACTCGCTCACGTCCCGCCTGCGGGGCGGGGGATGGGACAATTGACATATGACCATTCTCGCGGCTGCACGGCCCACCCTGAACATTGGGCCGATCGCCCTCGATGTTCCCGTGGTGCTCGCGCCGATGGCGGGTATCACCAACACTGCCTTCCGGCGGCTGTGCCGGGAGTACGGTGCCGGGCTCTACGTCTCGGAGATGATCACGAGCCGCGCGCTCGTCGAGCGCACCCCCGAGAGCATGCGACTGATCCGCCACCATGAGTCTGAGACAACCCGCAGCATCCAGCTCTACGGCGTCGACCCGAAGACGGTGGCGGAGGCGGTCACGATGCTGGTCGCCGAAGACCGTGCCGACCACATCGACCTGAACTTCGGATGCCCCGTGCCCAAGGTCACCCGCAAGGGCGGGGGAGCTGCCCTCCCGTGGAAGCGCGACCTGTTCCGCGACATCGTGGAGCGTGCCGTGAAGGCCGCGGGCGATGTGCCGCTCACGGTGAAGATGCGCAAAGGCATCGACTCCGACCACCTGACCTACCTCGAGGCTGCGAAGGCCGCGCAGGGGGCAGGGGTGGCAAGCATCGCCCTGCACGCCCGTACCGCGGCCGAGTTCTACTCGGGCACCGCCGACTGGTCGGCGATCGAGAAGCTCAAGAACACGATCACCGACACCCCGATCCTCGGCAACGGTGACATCTGGAGCGCGGCTGACGCGCTGCGGATGGTCGAAGAGACCGGCTGCGACGGGGTTGTCGTGGGGCGCGGCTGCCTCGGGCGACCGTGGCTGTTCGGTGACCTGGCGGCGGCGTTCCGTGCTCCCGGTGATCGAGCGGAGCCGAGATCCAAGGCCGAGCCGACCCTGGGCGAGGTGGCCCGTGCCTTCAAGCGGCACGCCGAACTGCTCACCGAATTCTTCGAGGAGGAGGACCGCGCCTGCCGGGATATCCGCAAGCATGTCGCGTGGTACTTCAAGGGTTACGCCGTGGGGGGCGAGTTGCGGGCATCCCTCGCCACCGTGCGCGACCTGGCGCAGCTGGATGACCTGCTCGCGCAACTCGACTGGGACCAGCCGTACCCCGGTGCCGACGCCGAAGGCCAGCGCGGCCGGGCTGGCACCCCGAAGAGTCCGAGCCTGCCGCAGGGCTGGCTCGATAGCCGCGAACTGCAGGAAACCCACCGCGCCGAGCTCACCGAAGCAGAGTTGAGCACGAGTGGCGGCTGAGATATCCGGTTACTCGGCGGTTGATGCCGAGCGCTGGCTGCCGGAGGAGCACTCCAGCCGGCGCAGCGACTTCGCGAGGGACCGCGCCCGCGTGCTGCACTCCAGCGCGCTGCGGCGACTGGCCGCAAAGACCCAGGTGCTCTCGCCCACCTCGGGCTCTGACTTCTCGCGCAACCGCCTGACGCACTCCCTGGAGGTCGCGCAGGTGGGCCGTGAGCTGGCAGACAGCCTCGGCCTCGACCCGGATGTTGTCGACACCGCCTGCCTCGCCCACGATCTCGGGCACCCGCCGTTCGGGCACAACGGCGAAGTCGCGCTGAATGAATGGGCGGCCGATATCGGCGGCTTCGAGGGCAACGCGCAGACCCTTCGCCTGCTGACCCGGATCGAGCCGAAGGTGTTCGGTCCCGACGGGCGAAGCTATGGGCTCAACCTCACCCGGGCGGCCCTCGACGCGAGCACGAAGTACCCGTGGCCGAGTTCCCAGGGCATCCCCGACCCGAGCGGGCGTAACAAGTTCGGCTTCTACGACGACGACATCGCCGCCTTCGAGTGGCTGCGCCAGGGCGCCCCGGAGCGCACGCGCTGCATCGAAGCGCAGGTCATGGACCTCTCCGACGACATCGGCTACTCGGTGCACGATTTCGAGGACGCCATCGTCGGCGGCTTCGTGGATGTCACGGCTCTCGGTGCCCGGGTCGACCACGACGAACTCGTCAACTCGATGTTCGACTGGATCGGCGGCGAGATCCCGCACGACGAGCTCATCGCGGCGTTCGACCGGCTCGACAGCCTCGATGTCTGGATCGACCGCTGGGATGGCAGCAGGCAGGCGCACGGCAGGCTCAAGAACCTCACGAGCCAGCTGATCGGGCGGTTCGCCGGGGCCGCCGTGGTGGCCACGCGGCAGGCGCATCCGGGCACCCTGGTGCGGTTCGGCGGCACCCTCGTCGTGCCGCGCGAGATCGAGGCCGAGATCGCCGTGCTGAAGGGGATCGTCGCCGCCTTCGTGATGTCGGCGAACGCCCGCCGCCCGTTGTACGCGCAGCAGCGCGACATCCTCACCGAACTCGCCGACGTGCTGCTGTGGACGGCACCCGCCCACCTCGACGCGGGCTTCACGACCGACTGGCACGCCGCGCAGACCGACGCGCAGCGCAAGCGCGTCATCGTCGACCAGGTCGCCTCGCTCACCGACCAGTCGGCGATCAGCTGGCACGACCGCCTCGTCGGCCACGGAACGTAGAATCACTCCGTGGCAGGCCTGATCCGACGAAGCGATATCGACGAGGTGCGCTCGCGCATCAACCTCGCCGATGTGGTCGGTGACTATGTGAGCCTGAAGAACGCGGGCGTCGGTTCGATGAAGGGCCTGTGCCCGTTCCACGAGGAGCGCAGCCCAAGCTTCCACGTGCGCCCCCAGGTCGGTTTCTACCACTGCTTCGGCTGCGGTGAAGGCGGCGACGTGTTCACCTTCCTGCAGAAGATGGACCACGTGAGCTTCTCCGAAGCTGTCGAGCGCATGGCCGCGCGCATTGGCTTCGAGTTGCACTACGAAGACGGCGGCGCTGCCCCCGACCACGGTAACCGCGCGCGCATCCTTGCGGCGAACCTGGCCGCCGAACAGTTCTATGTCGCCCAGCTGCGCACACCGGAGGCGGAGCCGGGCCGCAAATTTCTGGGCGAGCGCGGCTTCGATGCGGCCGCCGCCGAGCGTTTCGGCGTCGGCTTCGCGCCCCGCGGTGGCGCTCTCGGCAAGCACCTGAAGGCCGCCGGCTTCTCCGAGGATGAGCTGGTGACCGCGGGACTGCTGGGCCGCGGCGACCGCGGCGACGTGTACGACCGGTTCCGGGGCCGGCTGGTGTGGCCGATCCGCGATGTCACGGGCGCAACCCTCGGCTTCGGGGCGCGCAAGCTCCTCGACGACGACCAAGGCCCCAAGTACCTCAACACCCCGGACACTCCCGTGTACCACAAGAGCCAGGTGCTCTACGGCCTCGACCTTGCCAAGCGTGATATCGCGCGCGGTCGCCAGGTCGTGGTGGTGGAGGGCTACACCGACGTGATGGCCTGCCACCTCGCGGGCGTGACGACGGCCATCGCCACCTGCGGCACGACCTTCGGGGTCGACCACATCAAGATCGTGCGCCGGGTGATCGGCGATGTCGACAACGCTGACACCACCGGAACGGGCGAAGTGATCTTCACCTTCGACCCTGACGAGGCCGGGCAGAAGGCCGCGAGCCGGGCCTTCGCCGAGGAGCAGCGCTTCGCCGCGCAGACCTTCGTCGCGGTCGCCCCCGACGGCCTCGACCCCTGCGACCTGCGCCTGAACAAGGGCGACGACGCGGTGCGCCGGCTCATCAAGACCCGCAAGCCGATGTTCGAGTTCATGATCCGCCGGGTGCTCGCCGGCCACGACCTGGAGACGGTGGAGGGTCGCGTCGGGGCGCTGCGGGCGGCCGCGCCCGTGGTGGCGGGAATCCGCGACCAGGCCCTCGGCGTCGGTTACGTGCGCAACCTCGCGGGGTGGCTCGGCATGGAACCGAACGAGGTGCAGCGCGCCGTGGCATCCGCACGAAGCCGCACGCAGCAGCAGGGTCAGCCGAACGAGCGACCGCAGCAGGGTGACCGCGCGCCGCAGGGCGGGCAGCAGGGGCCGTCGCGGGATGCCCCGGCTCCCGAATCCCGCAGCGAGGATGAACCCTCGATCACCCGTCTGCCGACCGACACCACCACGCGCACCGAGCGTGACGTGCTGATGGCCATCCTGCAGCACCCCGAGCTGGTCGGCGACGCGCTGCTCGGCAAGGCGGTGGGCATTCGCTTCACCGAACCCTCCCTCGCGGTGGTGCGCGACGCGATCGCGGCGAGCGTCGCATACACGGGCTTCCCCGACTGGGCCTCGCGGGTGACCGCCGAGGTGCCGCAGCGCTATGCCACCCTCGTCAACCAGCTCACCGTCGCGCCGATCCCCGCGCGCGAAGACAAGCTCCCCGCGTACTGCCGCAGCATCGTCACCGACTTCATCGACCGCGACCTGCTGCGCGAGAAGGTTGCCGTCATGGGCTCGATGCAGAGGCTGGATGCCGCGGCAGAGCCGGAGAAGTACTCCGCGATCCAGCGCGAGCTTGTGCGCATCGAGACGGAGCGCCGGGTGCTGCGCGACGAGTGATGCGCAACACTAGGGGAGTGACCCCTGCACCCCTGGCGCCCGCCGTTGCCGCTCGTGACCTGTCATTGCTGTACCCGTCGAGCAACCCGCAAACCCGCAGCGTTGCCGTCAACGGCCTGACCTTCGACATCGCTCCCGGCGAGTTGCTGGCTGTGGTGGGCGAAACCGGCTCGGGCAAGAGCACCCTGGCCAAAGCGGTGGCCCTGCACGCCGACACTTCGGCGGCCGACTCGCCCCGTCTGAGCGGCGGGGGGCTCGAGGTGCTCGGCACCCAGGTGCGCGGCATTTCGTCGCGCCGCCGCGACCGGCTCGCGCTGCACGTGGGGTACCTGCGGCAAGAGGCAGGCGACTTCCTCGAGCCGCGCCTAACGATCGGCGAGAACGTTGCCGAGCCGATCTTCAGCCGTGATCGGGACTTCGACCAGGATGAGGCGGGCGAAGCGGTGGCCACCCTCATCGACGCCGTGCGCCTGCCGCTCTCGGCGATGAATATGTATCCCCACGAGCTCAGCAAGGGCCAGCGGCAGCGAGTGGCGATTGCCCGGGCGATGATCCTCGCGCCGCAGTTGCTGGTCGCGGATGACCCCACCGCGGGCATTGATGTGACCGTGCGCGCGGGCATCCTCGACACGATCGTCGCGCTGCAGCGTGAACGCGGCTTCTCGGCGCTCGTGGTCACCGCCGACCTCGGCGAGGTCCGCAGGGTCAGCACGCGCGTGGCGATCATGCACCACGGCATCATCGTGGGCATCGGCCCGCTCGAGGAGGTGCTCGGCGACCCGCGGCATCCCTACGTGAAGGCCCTGGTGCGCTCGCTCGAGCTGGAGGCGAGCGCGTGAGTTCGCGCGCACCGGGGGAGCACCGTGACCCGATCTCCTCGTCCCCGGCCCCCGACCCTCGCCCGACCGCCGGCCCCATCGCCATCCTGCCCACCGACGAGCCCGCCTACGCCGAAGCGGTGACCGCGTCGGGAGGGACTATCGCCCCCATCGATGAGAACACTCGCGGCCTCGTGTGGCTCAACACTGACGGGCCGGCGCTCGCCGCGACCCTCGAGCGGTACCCGGGCATCGAGTGGGTCCAGTTGCCCATGGCGGGCGTGGAACCGTTCGCGGACCTTTTTGCCGCGCAGGGAGAGGCACCCCTGCCGCTGTGGACTAGCGCCAAGGGAGCCTTCGCCGAGCCCGTCGCGGAGCACGCCGTCGCCCTCACCCTCGCGGTGCTGCGTGGATTGCCCGAGAAGAGCCGTGCGACGAACTGGTCTGACCCGAAGATCGGGATCTCGCTCTATGGCAGGCGGGTTGTCATCGTGGGTGCCGGTGGGATCGCTGTCGAGATCATGCGCCTGCTGGCTCCCTGGGAGGTGAGCGTCACGATCGTCAGGAGGACGACGGATGCCCTGCCCGGGGCAGACCGGACGGTGACGACCGCCGAGCTCGCCTCGGTGCTGCCGGATGCCGATGTCGTGATCCTCGCAGCCGCCGCCACCGAGGGAACGCGCCACCTGATCGGGGCCGCAGAGCTCGCAGCGATGAAGCCGGACGCGGCGCTCGTGAACATCGCCCGCGGCCACCTCGTCGACCAGGAGGCCCTTGTGGCGGCCCTGCAGCGTGGCCACCTGGCCGGCGCGGGGCTCGATGTCACCACTCCGGAGCCGCTGCCGGAGGGTCATCCGCTGTGGACCGCCCCGCGCTGCATCGTCACCTCCCATTCCGCTGACACGCCCGAGATGGTGAGGCCGCTGCTGGCCGGGCGAATCGGGGCGAATGTCGCGGCCCTGCTCGGCGACGGTCGTTTCGTCGGGGTCGTCGACCCGGTGGCGGGCTACTGATGACCTCATGGTGGGTGGGTGGCTACGGGGCCGACATGGGTGGCGACGCGGGCGGTATCGGGCTCGCCCGGCAGCGGGATGACGGCACTCTCGATTACCTCGGCGTCGTGGCGGACGTCGCCTCGCCCTCCTTCCTGCTGCGCCATCGCGAGCACCTGTTCGCCGCAATGGAGGGCACCGGCACGATCGAGTCGTTCCTGGTCCCCGGGCTGGAGCCTGACGGCGCCGTGCCGTCAGGAGGTGATTCGCCCTGCCAGCTCGCGGTCGTGGGCGACCTGCTCGTCGCGGCCAACTATGGTGACGGCGCCCTCGGGGTGGTAGCCCTGCGCCCCGACGGTTCCCTCGGTGACCCCCTCGCGACGGTCCCGGGCGCCGGTTCGGGCCCTCGTCCCGAGCAGGATGGCCCGCACGCCCATGCTTCCCTCGAACTCGACGACGCCACGTTCCTGAGCCTTGACCTCGGTGCCAACAGTATCCACCTGCACAACATTGGCGACGGGGCTGTCCGCCGCAGCACAACCATCGCCCTGCCCCCGGGCACCGGACCGCGCGATGTCACTCGCCACCCGTCCGGCCAGATCCTTGTACTCGGCGAGTTCGGCGGGGAGCTGCTGTCTTTCGGCTGGGCTGACGGGATGCTCCGGCTCGTGTCATCCACGCCCCTTCCCGGCCACGCGACCGGCGACCAGGCTGCGGGGATCGCCCTCTGGGGTGACTTCGTGTACCTGGGTCTTCGCGGGAGCAACCGAATCTCGGTGCTCAGGCTGGGCGCCGACGGGCGTTCGTTCGAGCCGGTCGGCTGGGTCTCGTGCGAGGGCGACTGGCCCCGCCACCTGGTTGCGGCCGACGGCTTGTTGCACGTCGCGAACCAGCGTTCCGGGTCGCTCGCGAGCTTCAGCCTCGGCAGCGACGGGATGCCCTCCCTGATCGCACCACCCAGCGCGGCGCCGACACCGACCTACCTGCTGCCCGTCGGCTGACCGATTTTGCGCAGCAGCAGTCTTTGGTAAAGTAGCCAAGTTCCAGCAATCCTCGATAGCTCAATTGGCAGAGCAATCGGCTGTTAACCGATAGGTTCTTGGTTCGAGTCCAAGTCGGGGAGCTAAGGCCCGGGTCCTCCACGATCCGGGCCTTTTTGTTGCCCGGGCTAGACTCCGTTCATGATCGATGACGGCGTTGGGGTTGCCAGTGGAGACGGCGAGCGGGTATTTGCTCTCGTCTTCAGCGATACTGATCGGGTGGAGACCCACGGCATTTACACCTCAGTCTCCCGCGCCACTCGAGCGTTCGTCTCGTTGGCAACAGCGGGCCTCATTGATGCCCACGGGGGCCAGTATTCGTTGGAGGAGTACCCGCTCGACCAACCGCACGATGGCACGGTGGTATTACAGCCAGCCGACTTGCTCTCGATCCTCGCGGCGTCGTTGACGACGGAGTCTTCCGGCGCCTGACCCGCCGGGCGTACTCCCGTGGGAGTAGGCGGCCCGCGCTCCAGGGCCGACGCTTCGGGGGCGGTGCGCAAGTACGATCGACGCATGTCTTTCCCGGCGCCCGAGCATCCCCGCTGGCGCCCGGAGGCCCACTGGCATAACGCCCAGTGGCAGGAAGAGTTCATGATGCGCCGCAAGCGCCACGGTCCGTCGGCGCGCGCTCGGCTGCTGATACCCGTGGTGGTGGCGCTGCTCGTGCAGCTGCCCGCGAGCCTGTTCTGGCTCGCCCGCAACCCCGGTGTGACGACCGCGGTGACCGCCGTTCTCGCCCTGGCGGGGCCGCTCGCGCTCCTGCTCATCCGCCGCTACCCGGGCCCCGTCGTTGCTTTCGTGGCCGCCGCCGCATGTGCTGACCTGCTGCTGGATGGCACGGGCCGCCCGCCCTACCTGGCGCTCGCTTTCGCTATCGTCATCGCCGTCGCACGCGGTGCCCGCGTCTGGGCCTGGATCTCGGTGGCCGTGTGCTGGGTGGGCGCGGTGACCGTTGGCATTGTCCTCAACCTCGATTTGCGGCCGGCGACCATCGCCGTGACAACCCTCGGAATTCTCATAGTGTTTGGCATCGGGGAGTCGATGCGCACCCGACGCGAGCACTACGAGGAGTTTCGCAGGGTCGTCGCGCAGCGCAAACAGTCCGAGGTTCAGGCGGAACGCGTGCGCATCGCGCGCGAGCTGCATGACGTGCTCGCCCATTCGCTCAGCCAGATCAACGTGCAGGCGGGTGTTGGGCTGCACCTTATGCAGGCCCAGCCGGACAAGGCCGCCGAAGCCCTCGCGAGCATCAAGGAGACCTCGAAGACGGCGCTCGATGAGGTGCGTTCCGTGCTCGGGATCCTGCGCGCCGAGGGCGGGCAGAACCCGGAGGCGCCATTGGTGCCCGAGCCCGACCTGTCGAGGTTGCCGGGGCTCGTGGCATCCGTCACCGCCCAGGGGGTTGCCGTCGACCTGCGGTCGGAGGTCACGGAGGCCCCGCAGGCCGTGCAACTGGCGGTCTACCGCATCGTTCAGGAGTCGCTCACGAACGTGGTTCGCCATTCAGGGGCGCAGCGCGCCCGGGTGTCGGTCACAGTCGCCGACGGGAGCTACGTCGTGGCGGTCGACGACGACGGCTCGGGGCCCGATCCCGCCTCCGCCGAGGGCGGCCGGGGCTTGCTCGGGATGCGGGAGCGTGCCGAGTTACTCGGCGGCACCCTGCACACCGGCCCCTCAGCGCTCGGCGGTTTCGCCGTGGTCGCTCGCATACCCATGAAGGAGCACGAATGATCCGAGTCGTGATCGCCGACGACCAGCAGCTCATTCGCGCGGGCTTCCGTAGCCTCCTGGAGGCCGAACCCGACATCGAGGTCGTGGGGGAGGCGGGAACCGGCGCCGAGGCGGTCGCCGTCGTTACCGCCACCCAGCCGGACGTCGTATTGATGGATATCCGGATGCCCGAGGGTGACGGCCTCTGGGCGACAGAGCAGCTCGTGCAGAAGCCGGCGCTGGCGGGCACCCACATCGTGATCGTGACCACCTTCGAGCTGGATGAGTACGTGGGCAGGGCGATCCGGGCGGGGGCGAGTGGCTTCCTGGTCAAAGACACAGAACCGGTGGAGTTCATCCGTGCGGTCCGCGTCGTGGCGGCTGGCGAAGCCCTGCTGAGCCCCGGCGTGACCCGTCGGCTGCTCGAACGCATCGCGGGCGACCTGCGGGAAGCCCCCGACACCTCCCAGCTCGCAGTGATCACCGAACGTGAGCGGGAAGTGCTCAGCCTTGTCGGCCAGGGGCTGACCAATGAGGAGATCGGCCGCGAGCTGTTCCTCAGCCCCCTGACGGCAAAGACCCACGTCTCCCGCATCATGTCGAAGCTCGCTGCTCGCGACCGGGTGCAGCTGGTTGTCATCGCCTACGAGACCGGGCTCGTGCGTCCCGGTCGCCCGGAGTAGTCGATCCCCCCGACGACCATCCCTGCGGAGTAATCCGAAGCCGCCCGGGGGCAGATTCGGCGGCGAAGCCGCTGCGGGATGCTCATCACAGCGGTTCCGACGGAACCCCCAGTGATTGGAAAAATCGTGTTCACCAGCATCGCTCTCGCCGCCCACGTGGGCGGCCCCGGGTTCGGCTTCGGCTGGATCTTCTTCATCCTCATCCCGCTGTTCTGGATCGGCGTCGTGGTGCTCATCGCCTCGCTCGCCCGTCGCCGCTGGGCTCGCGCCGGTTGGAACCCGGGCTTCGGGCCCCACTCCCACTTCGCAGCCCGTAGCGCGGAGTCGACCCTCGCCGAGCGTTTCGCGCAGGGCGACATCGACGAGCAGGAGTACCGCGCCCGGCTCGAAGTGCTCCGCGCGAACAACGGGTTCCCGAGGCCGTCCGCAAGCTAACGATTGGCCCGCGCCGAGCTTTCGGCACGCGCGATAGAGTCTCCCTTCTGGCCTGGCGGCAACCCGCCCCACGGCCAGGAGGGAGATTGTCGTTCGTGCGGAGTGCTGAGTCGTCGGCCGCAATCAGGTCGGCCTGGGCGGTGGGGCTCGCCGTGTCCGCCTACGGGGTCTCGTTTGGGGCGCTGTCGGTGGCGGCAGGTCTCGACATCTGGCAGACCTGCGTGCTCAGCCTGCTCATGTTCTCCGGCGGCTCACAGTTCGCCCTCGTCGGCGTGATCGCCTCGGCGGGGGCATCCGCCGGTCCCGCCGCGATCGCCAGCGCCGCCCTGCTCGGTACCCGCAATGGCCTCTATGCGCTGCGTGTCGCACCGTTCATCGGCGGCCCGCTCGCGAAGAAACTCCTCGCCGCCCACTGGACCATCGACGAGACCACCGCCGTCTCCACGGCCCAGCCCACGACGGAAAGCCAGCGCGCCGGGTTCTGGTGGACGGGTGCGATCATCTACATCGGTTGGAACCTGACGACCCTCGCCGGTGCTCTCATCGGCGACCTGCTGGGTGACGTGAGCCGGTGGGGATTGGATGCTGCGGCTGCCGCCGCCTTCCTTGGCCTGCTGTGGCCGAGGCTCACCCAACTCCAGCCGGTCGTGGTCGCGATCGCTGCCGCCGTGGTCGCCGCGGTGCTCACGCCGGCGCTGCCCGCAGGCATCCCGGTGCTGCTCGCGGCCCTCGTCGCCGTGGTGGTCGGGCTCACCAACTGGCTGGGGCCGAAGCCCGCCGCCGCGGGGGAGGCGTCGTCATGACCATCTGGCAGATCGTCATCCTCGCCTCGATTGCGGTGCTCGGGCTGAAGCTCGCGGGATACATCGTGCCAGCCTCGTTCGTGGAGCGACCGGTGCCCGCCCGCATCACCAACCTGCTCACCGTCGCGCTGCTGTCAGCGCTCATTGCGGTCCAGACGCTCGGCGTCGGACAGTCCGTCGTGGTTGACGCGCGCGTCCCGGCGCTGGTCGTGGCGGCGGGGCTGTTCGCGCTGCGGGTGCCGTTCATCCTCGTCGTCGTCGCGGCGGCAGGCACCGCGGCGCTGATCCGGGCACTCGCCTGAACGAGTCGCCTAGGCCTCGAGGTTGTCTTCGCCGGGCATCCAGCTGACGCCGGGCACGCCCCAGCCCTTCTTGCGGAGCACCTTCGCCACCGCCTTGTCATACGCACTGTCGAGCCGGTCGGCGTAGAGCACGCCGTCGAGGTGGTCGTACTCGTGCTGGAAGATGCGGGCGAGCCAGCCGTCCGCCTCTATCTCGAATGGTCTCTGGTCGAGATCGATGGCGCGCAGGATGGCTCGTTCCGCCCGTCGCAACGGATAACGCTCGCCGGGGATCGAGAGGCAGCCCTCCGACTCTTCGTCCTCATCAGCCGGGCCTGCCGGGGTCGGGCTCAGCCACAGCTCGGGGTTGATGGCGACCCCACGCCACAGCACCTCGTTATCGTCGATCCAGTTGTAGACGAACAGGCGCAAGCCCACACCCACCTGGGGTGCTGCGAGGCCCACGCCGGGCGCTTCGGCCATCGTCTCGAACATGTCGGCGACGAGGGTACGTAGTTCTGTGTCGAAGACGGTGACCGGTTCGGCGACGGTGTGGAGCACGGGCTCGCCGGTGATTTGGATCGGAAGTACGGCCATTCACCCAGAATAACGGGCCGCAAACGGGTAGATTCGACGGGTGCCACCCGACCTGCAAGACATCGCTGACCAGATCACGCTGCCGAGCACCGCACCCGCGGGCATCGCGCTGGCGCTGGTCGCGGCGGTCCTGCTGGCCATTGGCACCCAGTTCCAGCACCGCGGGGTTGGCCTCGTTGAGGCGGCGACGAGCACCGATGGCCGCACGGGTTTGAGCTTCCGGCAAATCAGGTCGTTGCTTGCGCGGCCATCCTGGGTGATCGGTACGGTGCTCCTCGGCCTCGCCATCGTGCTTCAGCTGTCGAGCCTCACGCTGGCGCCCATCACCGTCGTGCAGCCGCTCGGCGCCGTTGCTCTCGTCATCACGGCGCTCGTGAACTCTCGGGTCACGAAGACTCCGCTTGACGCGGTATCCATCAGGGCGATCCTGATCTGCGTGGTTGGTGTCGGTGCGTTCGTTGCGATCGCCGCGATGGTCACCGAGTCGCACCCCGTCACGGCAACCCAGCTCTCTACCGTGCTCATTGTGCTCGCCGCCGTGCTCGCGGTGTTCGTCACCCTGTTCATCCTGATGCGCAAGCGCACGCCGCGCCCCATCTTCTACGTTGTGGCCGCTGGCGTCCTCTTTGGGTTCGTTGTCACGCTCGCCAAGGTGGTCATTGACCGGGTGCGAACCATTGTCGTGACAGATCTCGAGTTCGACTCAGCAGACATCCTGACCCTGCTGTGCCTGGTCGCGCTTGCCGCAGCGGCGCTGCTCGGTACCTACTTCGTGCAGACCGCCCACTCCTCGAATCCGCCCGACCTCGTCGTGGCTGGTCTCACCGTCATCGACCCGCTCGTTGCCGTTTCGATCGGCATCGTCGTGCTCGGCGAGGCTGCCGGAGCGCCCCCGTGGGCGATCATCGGCTTCATCCTGGCCGGAGCGGTCGCGATATTCGGGGTGGTGTCGCTCTCGCGCCACCACCCGCAGGCGCTGGCCAATACCGCCCTGGCCGATGTCGCCGAGCCGGGCCCCCGAAACCCGTAAGGTACCGTGAAACCTGTGAAATCTGCCACCACCCCCTCTCCCCACGAAGGCAAACCGCGATTGCGCGTGCTCATGGCAGCCGACACCTTCGCCCCCGAGATCAACGGTGCGGCCAGCTTCGTCGCCCGGCTCGGCGCGGGCCTGGCCGAGCGTGGCCACGATGTGCATATCGCCGCGCCCGCCTACTCGAACAAGAGACAGGGGCCCCAGCAGGAGGTCTTCGACGGCCAGACGCTCACGGTGCACCGGATCTATTCCTGGCGCTGGTACCCGCACCCGTGGCTGCGGTTCGCACTCCCGTGGCGCATCAAGCAGAACAGCGCGAAGATCATCGACCGGGTCAAACCCGACGTCATCCACTTCCAGTCGCACATCGTGATTGGGCGGGGCATGACCATCGAGGGGCGCAAGCGGGGCATCCGGATCATCGGCACCAACCACTTCATGCCCGAGAACCTGCTCGAGTACACGCTCATCATCCCGAAGCGCTTCACCCAGGCGGCGATCCGTGCGGCCTGGCGGGCAGCCGACCGCTCCTTCGGTCGTGCCGAACGGGTGACGACGCCCACCCAGAAAGCAGCAGAGTACCTCGAAGCGAACACCTCGATCCGCAACGTGCTCGCCATCTCCTGCGGCATTGACGCCGCCAACTACACGCCCGACATGCTGCCGCGCACCGAGAACCTGATCGTGTTCCTCGGGCGCGTGGTCGACGAAAAGCAGATCGACAAACTCATCCGCGCGCTCAAGCTGGTCGACCCGGCGCTCGATGCGAAGCTGGAAATCGTCGGTGGGGGCGACCAGGAGAACAAGCTCAAGGCGCTCACGGCGTCGCTGGGGCTCACTGACCGCGTCACCTTCACGGGATACGTGGATGAGGCATACCTCCGTAACGCGCTGACCCGTGCTTCCGTGTTCGCGATGCCCTCGATCGCAGAGCTGCAGAGCATTTCGACCATGGAGGCGATGGCCAGCGGCCTGCCGATCGTGGCTGCCAATGCGATGGCGCTGCCGCACCTCGTGCACGACGGCGAGAACGGCTTCCTGTTCGAGCCGGGCAATGTCGAGGAACTCGCCGAGAAGCTCACCCGCGTGCTCAGCATGCCGCATGAGGAAGTGCTGAAGTTCAAGCAGGAGAGCCTGCGGATTGTGGAAGCCCACGACATCCAGCGCACCCTCGACACATTCGAGAGCCTCTACCGCGGCGAGCCCGTGCTCACCGAGTCGAGCGCCTCAGCGGCCGACTCGGCGAAGCGCTAGGCCAGGTCGCGCAGCCGGGCAGCGATACCCCGGTCGCTCGTCGCCCGACGCTCGTAGGTCACCGCGATCACGAGCAATACTGCTCCAGCGGTCGCGAGGGTGATCCACCACGGTGTCGCACCGATCTCGCGGCCGATCTGGGCGGCGAACACAGTGACGTTTTCGAGCGGCAGCACTATGACCCCGAGGATGAACGGGGCGGCGAGCTTCCGGAGCGAGCCGATGAGGATCGCCGCGAGCGCGAGCCCGATCACGAGGATCGCCCGCTCGGTGCGCGGGTCGGTGCCCGTCGCGAGCATCGACGGCAGCAGGGTGACCACGAGGCCCGGTGCGAGGAGTCGCCAGGAGCCGGTGAACCCGACGGGCCACGACGTGATGGTGCCGCGACGGGCATCCGTCCCCGCGCGCCCCGCGATGACACCGGCGGCGATGAGCGCCAGGCCCAGCGGCAGGGAGTAGGCCTCAACGCGCAGGTCTCGTTCGCTCCACGAAGCGACGGCGGTGACCCAGGCGAGGGCGAAGGTGAACCACACGGGTGGCAGGTGCGTGGGTGCCCGGCGCGCCCGCACGACCGTGGCGAGCATGAAGCCCAGCAGCACGAGGGCGAGCCCCAACACCACGAAGATCGCGAGCCAGCCGGGGCGAATGGCGGCGATCGGCCCGGCAACCAGGTAGGTGAGGGCGGGCGCGTACAGCCAGCGGGATGCGCTGTTGCGAGAGCGCACCCGCGCGGCGAGCGCGGCGAGCCCGGCCGCCGCGAGGCTCAGTCCCAGCACGGGGAGCATCACGAGCTGGCGATCGGTGAAGCCCGAGGGATCGAGCGACCAGCCGAGGCGCACCGCCTGCACGACCCCGCCACCCCCGGCGACAGTTGCCGCGATCAGGGTGGGGATGGTGAGGCGGCGCAACGCCGCGAACCGGGATGACGCGGCGAGCCCCGAGGTCCACGCACCGAGCAGCACGAGTACACCCGCTCCGCCGAGCAACCCGAGGGTGCGCCACGGGCCGGAGCCGTCGTCGCCGCCCACGAGGGCCAACGCGACGAGGGTCGGTACCACCGCGACGAACACGCCCACGGTGTAGAGCGGCAGGGCGGCGATCCCGCGCCAGACCAGCAGCCCGCCAATGATGACGGCGGCGAGGGCCGGGGGCAGCACGTAGGGTTCGAGCACCTGCACGCCGAGCAGGGCCAGGAACGACCAGAGAGCGCCCGTCCAACTGGCACCGGCGACACCCCAGGCGTAGCGGCGCTTGGCGATGAGCCCGGTTGCTGTGGAGCCGAGCCCCAGGATCACGAAGACGAGCAGGGCGGTCTCCACACCGGCCGCGACCCGAACCAGCGAGAGCAGCACCGCGATCGCGGCGGTCACGAGCGAAGTGACCTCGATGGCGAGTCGCGCGAGGCGGGCGGCGGGTACGGCGATCTCCCGGCGTTCCAGCGCGGCGCCGATGAGGGTTGTGCACGGCAGCACGACCGCGACGATACCGGCGATAACCGGCAGAGCGACGGGGGAGCCGCTGATGTCGAGGTAGGCGGCGGTGAGGCACACCACGACCACGGCGAGAGCGGGCACGAGCAGGGCTGCGGCGGCGGCCCTGACCAGCCGGTTGAGGCCGGGGCGGCGGGTGATCACAAGAGTCAGCGCGAGGGCGAACGTGACGGCGGTCGACAGCGCCGTCCAGCCGCTGCGTTCGATGAGCACCG
>JBIITJ010000104.1:0-4279 GCA_044340535.1 Rhodoglobus sp. | reverse complement strand
CACCCGGCGCGACAGTCCCGCGGATCGGCCGAGGGTCATGATCGCGGCACGATCAACGCTGGGGTAGCCCACCACAACGTCATCGATCGTCTCGGCGAGCCACAGCGCCTCCGGCAGCGTATAGGCGAGCACGCCTTTGTAGCCCGGCAACGCGAGCACGGCATCGATGACCCCGCGCACCCGCACCGACTTGCTCGCAACACGGATCGTGGTGCCCTGGGCGCGGCGCAGCATGTCGTGAGCGTTCCACGCCAGGGCCGGCACCGAGACGGCACCGAAGGGGGTGTCGAGCCCCGCGGTGGCCGCAGACAGCGACGACCAGTACCGCTCGGCGTCGAGCCAGGGCTGCGAGTTGGGACACGACAGGTCAATCATCGGACGCTCCTGATCGGCAAGACGGCGAGCGCCCCGAGGAGCGCCGCGATGGCGGAGAGGATGAACAGGCCCTGGAAGCCCACGAGCATCGCCACGACGATTGCCCCGAGCAGCGGGGCGATCGCCTGGGGCACGGCGGTGGCGATGTTCATGATGCCGAGATCCTTGCCCCTGGTGTGCGGGTCGGGCAGCACCTGGGTGGCGAGCGCCTGGTCGACCGACAGGAAGCAGCCGTAGCCGAGACCCAACAGCCCCGCCGCAATGAAGGCCACCCCGAGGTCGGGGACGAAGGCGAGCATGATCGCCGCGACGCCCTGCAGGGTGGCCGCGAGGAAGACGAACACTTTGCGTCGCCCCAGCTTGTCCGAGAGCCTGCCGAACAAGAGCGAGGCGATGATGACGAAGACCATGTAGACCAGCACGAGCATGATCAGGGTGTCTTCGGCGTTTGCCACCAGGAGCCCGAATTCCAGGAACTGGAACAGGAGCGCGGTGCCGAAGGCGTTGCCGAAGTTGACGAGCACCCGGCTGAGCAGCGTCCAGCCGAAGTCGGGGTACTTGCGTGGACTGATCCAGAATCCCTCAATGAGGGTGCGCATCGTCAGGCGATCGGCCGCCGGAAGCACCGCGTCGGGAACCCACAGCAGGAACGGCAGCACGAGCAGGACCAACAGCATCGCCATGACGGTGTAGCCGAGGAACTGGCCGACGAACAGCTCGGTGACGAGCACGAGCCCGAGGATGGTGCCCACGGCCTGGGGGGCCGAGATCCAGCCGGACACGAAGCCGCGCTGGTTGACCGGGACCTGGTCGGAGATGGTGGCGGTCAGCGCCGCAGTCAGGACGCAGAAGCCGGTCAACGCGAGTGACCAGAAAACTCCGATGCCGACAATGTTCTCCTGCAGGCCGAGCAGCATGAGGGCGGCGGCGAAGAGCAGCGTGCCGCCGGCGATCCACGGGCGACGGCGGCCGAACCGGCTTGTCGTGCGGTCGGACAGTGCTCCTGTCAGCGGGTAGGCGACGAGTGCGCACAGGCCTGCGATTCCGGAGATCACCCCGAAGGCGACGACGTTATCGACCCAGTAAGTGGCCTTCAGCTGCGCCTCGATCTGCACGGGCAACAGCAGCTGCACGGGCGTGAGCTGGGCCATCCAGATTCCGAGCCAGGCGGTGGCGAACAGCGCGATCCATCCGCCGGGCACGGCCCACGTGGGCTCCGCGAAGGCGGGCGGGGCGGGGTCGATTGTGGTCACGCGGTGGGCTCCTTGGCTGTCGTGGAACGGGCTGTCGTGGGACGGGCTGTGGCGGAACGAGCGAGGGTGGAACGGGCTGGACTGGACAAGGCAGGGCTAGCCAGCGCCGCGGCGGGCAACGCGAAGCCCGAGAGGCTGTCGGCGGCGAGATCCAGTACCCGGCGGGCGGCATCGTCGTCGCGGTCGGCGAGCCAGGCGATGGTCACGCCACCGGTGACGGTCACGACGAGACGCGCGAGATCCTCCACGGGCATGGCCCACTCGATGCCGGAGGCCTCGGCTCCCTCGGTCAGCAGGGCGGTCACCGCCGAGTGGTACCGCTCGTACTGCTCCGTGGCCAGGTGCTCGAGGCCGGGGGTGCGCAGCGCGAAGTGGACGAGTTCCTGGATGACCTGCTCGTGGCCCGGGTCGGCCTTCAAGTGGTCGAAGTAGGCCTGCAGGCCGGCCCGGAAGGCCGAGCGGATGTCTGCACCGCGCTCGATGGAGAGATAGACCGCGTCGACTTCGGCCTCGACGACCCAGGCCACGACATCCCGCATCATCTCGTCGTGCGAGCGGAAGGCATAGTGGAAGCTCGCGAGCGACATGTCGGCCTCCGCGACGATCGCACGCGTCGTGGCCGCACCAACTCCGCCCCTGGCGATGACGCGGATGGCCGCGCGAACCAACAGTTCACGGCGCTCAGCAGACGACATGCGTGTCATGGCTCCTCCGATCCGTTCGAATTGGGTCAACTGTCCCAGACGGATGACCGCAACGCAACAGCGACGCGCAGTTTGACTTGCCGGGCAATGTCTTGCTGAATGGGATCACCGTGACCCTGCCCTCGACGATCGTGCGCCGGCGTTCGGTCCGCCACCGCGGGGCGAACGCCGTGGTGGCGATCCTCGCGGCGCTGCTTGTCGCCGCGGGGCTCGGCAGCGCCCAGCCCGCATCGGCCGCGACGTTTCTCATCAGTACCCCCGACAACTCGTTCTTCGCGGGCACGGTCACCCTCACCGGGACAAAGGACATCGCCAGCACCGTCGAGATCCCCTCGCTCACGGGTGGCGACCCGTACTGCACGGAACCCGCCACCGGGGCTCCAGCGAGCGAAAGCTGGAGTTGTACTTTCAGCCTCGCCGATGGGATCCACACGATCAGGGTGCTGGAGTACCCGGCAAGCGGCTCTCCCACTGAGGCGAGCATCACGGTCAGGGTTCTTGGTGCCCCCGTCATCTCGGGGCCGCAGCTGAACCGTGGTCGCCTCACCGGGACCGGCTATCCGGGTGCCGGTATTGCGCTCAGCGGGGTCACCCTTGCGGGACCCTGTACCGCTTCCACGACCGGGTTCTGGGAGTGCCTGATCGCGGAGCCAAGCGGCAACTATTCGGTGACCGCTGCCCAGGTCTGGGAAGGCACAGCCGACCGGGGTGCGACCTCCGCGCCGTTCGCACTCACGGTCGACAAAGATGCGCCACCCCTGCCCATCTTCGCCCAACCGGCGGCGGGTTCGCGCCTCACCAGCCAGCCGACGACCTTCGCCGGAGGCAACGGTGAGGCGGGAGCCCGGGTTGACGTGTTCGTCGACGGCACGGCGGTGTGCAGCAGCCCCGTGACATCCGGCCAGTGGTCCTGCAGCGCCTCGCTCCCCGCGGGGAACAGGTCGATCCAGGCGATCCAGTGGGATGCAGCGGGCAACCCCAGTGGCACCACCACCGCGTACACGGTCACGGTGGGTGCTGCATCGAGCCAACCGGGCACCCCCGCCACGCCCCCGCAGCCGGGCGAGCCGGCGGCACCCGGGACGCCGGAATCCCCGGGGACACCGGAGCCGTCGCCGAGCGTGACACCCACACCCACCCCGTCGAGCACGCCATACGTGCCGCCGCGGACACCGTTCTTCCCGCCCCCCGTCGGCGGGGAGTCGGGGCTACCCCCGTGGGACACCTGGGGAACCCCCACCGACTACGGGGCGGCCATCCCACCCGCCAGTACCGTGGCGAACACGCGGTCGTTGCTACTCGCGGCGGCGCTCGGGGCAGGGTTCATCCTGTTCGTCGCGCTGCCCCTGCGCCTCGCCGTGACGGCACTGCAACGCCGCATCGGCCCTCGTGCCGCGCCGCCCCGCGATGAGGAACCGCTCGTCACCCCGGCGATGGCCGCCACCCTGGCCCTCGGTGCTGCGGTATTGTTCGCTGCCCTCGCGGGGGGCATCCAGGGCGAGGCGCGCTATCTCAGGCTCGCCCTCGGTATCGCGATTGCGCTCGGTGTTCTCAACGCCATCGGTGTCCTTATCGCCCGGTTCGTCGGCCGGGGTTTCGGTGAGGCGAGCATCCGGGTCATCCCGACGCTGGTCGGCCTCGCCGCGCTCAGCGCCTTGCTGTCCCGCGGCGGAGGCATCCAGCCGCCCATCCTGGTGGGGGTGGTGGTGCTCGCGGGTGCCTACGCCGCCGGGACCAGCGGCCGGCGGCAGGGCGCCGGATCGCTGCTGCACCTGGGCGCGCTCACCGGCACGGCCGTCGTCGCATGGCTTGCACACAGTGCGCTCGGCCCCGTGGAGGGGTTCGGGCCGTCGCTGGCGAGCGAAACCCTCGCGGTGTTGTGTCTCGCCGCACTCGGTTCTGTGCTCGTGCTGCTGCTGCCCGTGGGGGCGATGCCCGGTCGCCAAC
>JBIITJ010000050.1:0-17969 GCA_044340535.1 Rhodoglobus sp. | reverse complement strand
CGTCGCCGCCCTCACCGGCGACGTTGAGGCGAAGAAGAAGTAGCGCCCTAGCGCAGCCTGATCGCCCGGATCGTCAACTGCACCACGATCCCCACGAGCAGCACCGCGAACAGAATGCTCGACAGTCGCGCCGGCAGCGCCAGCGCGATGAACGAGCCGGCGACGGATGCCACGGCCGCCGCCACCCCGACGATGAGTCCCGTGCGCACCTGCACGAGCCCCCCGCGCGCGTTGGACACCGTGCCGACGATGCTCGTGGGAACCATCGCCAGCAGCGAAGTGCCTTTCGCGATGAGGTCGCTGATGCCGAACAGGGCGACCATGGCCGGCACCGCAATGACTCCGCCGCCGATTCCGAACAGGCCGGAGGCGATGCCCATCACGAGACCGAGGGCGAGGTAGCCGAGTGCCAGCAGGGGGCTGAACTCCAGGGCCGCGCCACGTTCCGGTTCGATGAGCAGCATCCGCACCGCGACGAGCACGAGCAGCCCGATGAAGCCCCAGCGCAGCCACGACAGCGGCAGCCGCTTGAGCAGCCGGGTGCCGATCAGTGAGCCGCCGATCGCGCCCACCGCAATGACGCCGGCGGCGAGCAGGTCGACCTCACCGTGCGCGAGATAAGTGATGGAGCCGGCAATGGCGCTCGGCAGGATGGCCAGCAGCGAGGTGGCCGCCGCGCTGCGCTGGTCGAGTCGCGCGAACGCGATGAGCAGGGGCACGAGCACGATGCCGCCGCCGACCCCGAACATGCCGCTGAGGATGCCGCCGACGAGCCCGATCGCGAGCAGGACGAAGACGTTGGGGCGGGCGGTCACGGGCGCGCCCAGCCGAATTGCGGCTCGTATCCGAGCATCCGGCGGGCTTTGTCGATCGACAGCAGGGTGTCGTTGGTGCCGAGGTCGCCGCGGATCTCCACCCCAGGGAAGACCTCGGCGACGAGGGAGGCGTTGGGCCGCGACATGACGGTGTCGGCGTTGGCGATGATGAACGTTTCGAAGCCCGGCAGCCGCTTCTCGAGGACCTTGAGTACCGCCTGCGCGCCGTCGCGGGCGTCGATGTAGCCCCAGAGGTTCCACTTCCGCAGCATCGGGTCGGCGTCGTACGACGGGAAGGCCTCGTAGTCGGCCTCCACCATGACGTTGGAGAACCGCAGCGCGGTGATCGAGAGCTCAGGGTCCCAGCGGACGAGCTTCTTCGCGAGCTCCTCCTCGAGGTGCTTGACGACCGCGTAGGTCGACTCGGGGCGGCTCTCATACTCCTCGTCGAGCGGGATGTAGGGCGGGGGCGTGTCGAACGGGATGCCCAGCAGCGTCTCACTCGAGGCGTACACGATGCGCTGGATGCCCGCCCTGCGGGCGCCCTGGAACACGTTGAAGGTGGCAAGCATGTTGTTGTGGAAGGTCGCGGAGTCCGGTGCGATGCCGGGAGCCGGGATCGCCCCGAGGTGCACGACCGCGTCGAAGCCGTCGATCTCGCCCTGTACCCCGGAGAGCACGTCAACGACCTGCCCGTAGTCGGTCAGGTCGACGACGATGCCGTCCTCCCGGCTGGTCGCCCGGTCGAGGTTGGTCACCTCGTGCCCCGCATCCCTCAGGGTGAGCAGCACCTGGCTGCCGAGTTTGCCGCTTCCGCCGGTGACCGCAATTCGCATGGTCCCAGTCTTGCATTGCGGTCTGCCTACACTTGTCCGATGCGTACCCCGATTCCAGGACCGACCGACCACGAACCGGGCGCGGGCGATCCCGCGCTGCTCGGGCCGGTCAGTTACGGCGCGGTCGGGGCGACCCAGGCGCCCGACTTGCTGTCCTTCCCGCCGGCGGGTTTCCGTGCGGTCGAGCGTTCGGCGCGGATCGGCCACGGCGAGGCCCGTTGGGAGTACGCGGTGCAGCAGGTGCTCAGTTGGGGCGTCAAGCGGCAGGCCGGCTTCCAGGTTGAGCGGGTCGACCCGAGAGTGGATGACGACGAGCTGCTGCAGCCCGGAGATACGGCGGTGCTGCACTTCGCCTCGCTGCGTGAGCCCGTCCGGGTGGTCTATGTCGTGGATGAACCCCGGCGGCGGGGCTTCGGGTATGGCACCTTGCCCGGGCATCCCCTCGAAGGCGAGGAGAGTTTCATCGTCGAGTACCGCGACGACAACTCCGTGTGGCTGACGGTGCGCTCCTTCTCGCGGCCGAGCCCCGGCCGCTGGCGCGCGCTGCGGCCTGTCCTGCGCATTGCGCAGGAAGTAATGCTGCGGCGCTATCTCGGCACCCTCGCGGGCAAGCTCCCGCGCTAGGTACTCAGCCCTCGATATCGGGGTTTTCGCCGAACTTGGCGAGCTCATCGCTGGCGGCGGCGGGAACGCTCCCCGCGATCGCATCGAGCAGCGCGTCCAGTCCCGACTCCAGGTCATCGACCACGACGAGGGCGCTCGTGGGGCGCAGTTCGTCGCTGCTGTAGATCCCGGTCGCGACGGCAATGAACGGGATGCCCGCTGAGTCCGCCGCAAGCCCGTCGTTGGGGGTGTCGCCGATGATGATCGCGTTCTGCCCGGTGAGGGCGGCGCGCGCTCCGGCAACCAGGTGCTGCCTCGTGGGGGACTCGTGGCCGAAGTAGGAGTGCTTCCAGTCGAAGTCTTCGGGGTTGTATCCGGCCGAGAGCAGCTTGTAACGCGCCCGGTTCGGGCCGTTGCCGGTGAGCAGTGCGTTGGTCCATCCGCGCTCGGCGACGGCGGCAATCGCGGCCTCGGCACCGACGCAGGCCTCGCGTACGTGTCCGCGCTCGTGCTGCTCGCGGGAGAGCACGTCGAGCTGGTAGAGCACGTCACCGATTCGGGCGGGGTCGAGGCCGTTGACCTCGAGGAGTTCGACGAGCAACTGGCCCTCGGTCATCCCGTGCGGGTTGGCGACGGGGCGCGTCGGCCGGGTCCCGGTGACCTGCTCGATCGACTCGATGTAGAGGCCGCCGGCCTGCGGGGTGTTGTAGACCAGGGTGCCGTCGATGTCCCAGAGGACGTAGGTGTTCATGCCCCCATGATCCCAGACCGCAGAATGGACTCATGCACCGTTCCGTCCGCGCCGCCACCGCCGCCGTCATGCGCAGCCCGGCCCGGCACGTGCTGCGGCCCATCCTGCTGCCGCTGGACCGCGCGCTGTTCCACGTCTCTGACGGTCGGCTGAAGCTCAGCGCGGCGATGATCCCCTCCCTCGTGCTGTACACGACGGGCGCGAAGAGCGGGCTGCGCCGCGAGTCGGCCCTGATGTGTTTCCCGCGCCCCGACGGCAGCTGGCTCATCGCGGGCAGCAACTTCGGTTTCGAGAAACACCCGGGCTGGAGCGCGAACCTGATCGCCGAGCCGCGCGCCGAGATCCACTACCGCCGCGAGCTCATCCCCGTCCACGCGCAGTTGCTGTCTGAGACAGAGACCGAGGCGGTGTGGCCGGTGCTCGACGCGCAGTGGCCGAAGTACCGCGACTATGAGAAGACGGCCGGGCGCAGCATCCGGGTGTTCCGGTTGGTTCGTGCCTAGCGCGCTGCCGCTGGCCGACCCGGCACCGGATGACGGGATGCTGCCGCCGGGTGTAGCGGAAGGGGCTGCCGACCGCAACTTCGGCGTGTACCTGCACGTGCCGTTCTGCCGGGTGCGCTGCGGGTACTGCGATTTCAACACCTACACGAGCGAGGAGCTGCGCGGCGCCAAGCGCACCGACTATGCGGGCCAGGCGATCAGCGAGATCGCTCTCGCCAGCTCCGTGCTGGAGCACGCGGGCGTGCCCGAGCGCCCCGTCTCGACGGTGTTCTTCGGCGGCGGCACGCCGACGCTACTTCCCGTGACCGACCTTGCCGCGATGCTGCACGCGGTCATCGTCACGTGGGGGCTCGCCGAGGGGGCGGAGGTCACGACCGAGGCCAATCCCGACTCGGTCGACCGCGACTACCTCTTCGCCTTGAAGGCCGCGGGCTTCACCCGGGTGTCGTTCGGCATGCAGTCGGCCGTGCCGCACGTGCTGGCGACTCTCGAGCGCACCCACGATCCCGCGCGCATTCCGCTCGTGGTCGCCTGGGCCCGGGAGGCGGGACTCCAGGTGAGCCTCGACCTCATCTACGGCACGCCCGGCGAGAGCCTGGCCGACTGGGAGGCCTCCCTCGAGCAGGCCTTGGCGCAGAATCCTGACCACATCTCCGCCTACGCGCTCATCATCGAGGACGGCACGAAGCTCGCAGCCCAGATCCGGCGGGGCGAGGTCGCGATGCCCGATGACGACCTGCAGGCCGACATGTACGAACTGGCGGATGCCCGGCTCGCCACAGCCGGATACGCGTGGTACGAGGTCTCCAACTGGGCGCGTTCCCCGGAGCACCGCTCCGACCACAACCTCGGGTACTGGGTGGGCCATGACTGGTGGGGTATCGGCCCCGGCGCCCACAGCCATGTCGGCGGGGTCCGCTGGTGGAACGTCAAGCACCCGGCGGCCTATGCCGACCGGATCGCCGCTGGCCGGTCACCGGGGGCGGGTCGCGAAGCCCTCGACGCCGAGACCCGACGCGTGGAGTCGATACTGCTGCGCACCCGCGTGCGGGAGGGCTTCCCCATCGACGAGCTTGCAGCCTCCGGGCGCACCGCCGTGGCGGGGCTCATCGCCGACGAACTCGTGGACGCCCGCGCGGCGATCGCCGGCCGCATCGAACTGACGCTGCGCGGGCGGTTGCTCGCCGACGCGGTGGTGCGGCGGTTGGTCGACTGAGGGTGTCGACCTAGGAAACGAACTTGATCGACAGCGGGTAGGTGTACTGCTGGCCCTGGTTGGCGGCGACGGCGGCCATGATGCTGAAGATGATGCTGACCACCCAGGCGGCGAGCAGGATGAGCAGGCCGACGAGGATCAGCGAGGTCACAGTGCCCACCACGTAGGCAATCACGAGGGTGATCTGGAAATTGAGGGCCGTCGCGGTGTGCTGGCGGATGAACGGTCCGCGGTCCTTCAGCACGATGTAGCCGATGACGGCGGGCAGGAACCAGAACAGGATGCCCCCGACGTGGATGAGCGTTGCCCAGAGCTTCTCGTCGCTGGGGCTCATCGGCTCGACGGTGGTGGCGTAGGGGTTGGCGGGAGGCGTTGAATCGGACATGACCTCAATTAAACCAGCACGCCCCCGGAAGCGGGCGCTCCGGGGGCGAACTGGCGTCGACTACTTGATGAGGCGAAGCGCGAACGGGTAGCGGTACGAGCCGCCCGCGTTGACCTTCTGGAATCCCATGATCGACCAGATGAGCGAGATCACCCAGAGGGCGAGGGGCAGCAGCCAGCCAACCAGGGCCCAGAGGCCGAAGGTGATCGCCCCGAGGATGGCGTTGATAATCCAGACCGCGGCATGTGCGATGACCATGGTGATCTGGAAGTTCAGCGCTTCCTTCGCTTCAACGTTGGTGACGGTGCCGCGATCCTTGAAGACCAGCCAGATGATGAGCGACGGCAGGAAGCCGATGATGCCACCGAGGTGGGCGAAGGACGCCCACTGCTTGTCTTCGGCCGGGGTGAGGGGCGCGAGCGGCGCCGCGGCGGGGGGAGGGGTTTCGGTCATGGAGTCGTTGCCTTTCAGGTGAACGAGCGTGATGCAGTCAAGCTAGTGCCTCAGCGGACACTCAGCAACGGGTACCCCGTATCAGGTGCTGGGCGGTGTGCCGCTATACAATTGGCAGTCAGCTGGTTTGAGTGCCAATCAGGGAGGCGGTGTCGGCATGGTGTCGGAACGGGGCCTCGAGGTGCTGCGCGTCATCGTGCAGGATTACGTCGCCTCCAGGGAGCCTGTCGGGTCGAAGTCGATCGTCGACCGGCATTCCTTCGGGGTATCTGCGGCGACGATCCGCAATGACATGGCGTTGCTCGAAGACGAGCAATTGATCACCGCGCCCCACACCTCCTCCGGTCGGATCCCCACCGATAAGGGATACCGGGTTTTCGTCGACCAGCTCGCCGACCTGCGGCCGCTCACCCCCGCCCAGCGCCAGGCGATCGAAACCTTCCTCGGCCAGTCCGACGACTTTGATGAGGTGCTCGCGCGCACCGTCAGGCTGCTCTCCCAGTTGACCCACCAGGTCGCCCTCGTGCAGTACCCGTCGCTTGCGACATCCCGGGTCCGGCATGTGGAGATCGTGCCGCTGACCGAGACGCGCATCATGACGGTGCTGATCACCGACTCGGGTCGCGTCGAGCAGCGCCAGTTTGACGTGTCGGCACCGGTCGACGACGTGCTGGCGGGCGAACTGCGCGCCAAGCTCAATGCCGCTGTCGGCGGCCTGGGGCTGTCGGATGCCGCGGCGCGCCTCACCACCTTGCCCGAAGAGTTCACGCCCGAACGTCGCGCCCTCGTTGAGCGCATCACCGGGAACCTCACCGAGCAGGTGCTCGCGAACCGGCAGGACAAGCTGCTGCTGGCGGGCACCGCCAACCTCGCCCGCACCGAGGAAGACTTCAGCGGCAGTATCTTCCCCGTGCTCGAAGCGATCGAGGAGCAGGTCACCCTGCTGCGCCTGTTCGGCGAGATGGAGGTCGAGCCCGGCGGGGTGTCGGCGCGTATCGGGCGCGAGAACGAAGGATTTGGGCTCTCAGAGACCTCCGTCGTGACGAGTGGTTATTCATCCCAGGGGGGAAGTGTCGCGCGGCTCGGGGTGTTGGGGCCTACGCGCATGGATTATTCGAACAACATGGCCGCGGTCCGGGCGGTAGCACGCTACCTCTCGCGGCTGCTCGGTGAGGATTAGGAACGTTTTTGGCAGACCACTATGAGGCGCTCGGCGTCGACCGCAGCGCAACACCCGACGAGATCAAGAAGGCCTACCGCCGGCTTGCGCGGGAGCTGCACCCCGATGTGAACCCGAGCGCCGACGCCTCGGAGAAGTTCAAGGCGGTGACGCACGCCTATGACGTGCTGAGCGATCCCCAGCAGCGCCAGCAGTACGACCTGGGTCCGCGCGCCGGCTTCGGCGGCGGCGGCCAGGACTTCGGTTTCGGCGACATCTTCGAGACCTTCTTCGGTGGCGGTGGTGGACGCTCCGCCGGGCCGCGGTCGCGTCGTGAACGGGGGCAGGATGCCCTGCTGCGCGTTGAGGTCGACCTCGACGAGGTGGTGTTCGGCACCAAGCGCGACCTCGAGGTCAACACGGCGGTGCTGTGCCAGACCTGCGAGGGCTCATGCTGCGTGCCGGGCACCTCGCCCGTACGCTGTGACATTTGCAACGGCACCGGCCAGATCCAGCGCACCATGCGCAGCCTCCTCGGCAACGTTGTCACCTCCAACCCCTGCGGCACCTGCCGCGGCTACGGCACGATCATCCAGAACCCCTGCGTGACGTGCGCCGGCCAGGGCCGGGTGCGCGCCACGCGTACCATTCCGGTCGACATCCCCGGTGGTGTCGACACCGGGCTGCGCCTGCACATGCCGGGCGAAGGTGAGGTCGGCCCCGCGGGCGGCCCCAACGGCGACCTCTACCTTGAGATCAAGGTGCGCCACCACGAGACGTTCAGCCGCAACGGTGACGACCTGCTCGCAACCGTCGAGGTGCAGATGACCGACGCCATCCTCGGCACGACCACGACGATCAAGGGCATCGACGGCGACGTCACCCTCGACATCAAGCCGGGAACCCAGAGCGCCGAGGTGCTCACCATCAAGGACCGCGGCATCACCCGCCTTCGTGGCAACGGCCGTGGTGACCTGAAGATCGGCATCCAGGTCATGACCCCGACCAAGCTCAGCCACAAGGAGCAGGAGCTCGTCAAGCAGTTGCACGGCGCCCGCAAGCAGCCCGCCCCGCACTTCGCGACCTTCCAGCAGGGCCTGTTCACGAAGCTGCGTGACCGGTTCCTCGGCTTCTAGCGAGACATCCCGTGGCCCACTTCTACATCGACGAGTCCCTCGTGGGCGCGGTCGTCGGGCAGCGCGTCTCGCTGCTCGGCGCTGAAGCTCGGCACGCGGTGACGGTGAGCCGGCTGGCGGTGGGGGAGACAGTGGCTATCGGCAACGGCGCGGGGCTCGTGGTGAGCGGCCCCATCGTGACGGCCGAGCACACGGAGCTCGCCATCGAGGTCGCCGAGGTGCTCGAGTCACCGCGCCGCAGCCCCGCCGTGTTCCTCGCGCAGGCCCTCGCCAAGGGTGACCGCGACGAGCTTGCCGTGCAGGTTGCCACCGAGCTGGGCGTCGACGGGGTCATCCCGTGGCTGGCCGCCCGCAGCATCTCCCGCTGGGAAGGCGCCAAGGTGGCCAAGGGGCGTGACCGCTGGGGCGCCGTCGTTCGCGAGGCGAGCAAGCAGTCGCTGCGCGCCTGGATTCCGGATGTCCTCGACCTCGTCACCACGAAGCAACTCGTGCGGTTGGCCGATGGTGCCCGGATGATCGTGCTCGAGCCCACAGCGGCATCATCGCTGACCGCGCTCGAGCTCGATGACAGGGACCTGATCCTCGTCGTGGGCCCGGAGGGCGGCATCGCCCCGCAGGAGCTCGAAGCACTGGCGGCGGCCGGGGCATCCCTCGTCCGCCTCGGTGACGAGGTGCTGCGCACCTCCACCGCTGGCCCCGCCGCGCTCGCGGTGCTCAACGGGAAGCTGGCGCGCTGGTAGACCCGGTGGTCGAGCGAAGTCGCGACCCCGCGCGAGATCTCGACAGGCTCGATCACCGGTGAACGCTTAAGCTGTATCTATGTCTGAGTCCCCGAGCATCTTCAGCCGCATCATCGCGCGCGAGATCCCGGCCGACATCGTGTTCGAGAACGAGCGGATCATCGCCTTCAAGGACATCGCGCCCCAGGCGCCCCTGCACCTGCTGGTTGTCCCCAAGACCGAGGCCTATGCCAACGTCGGCGAGCTCGCGGCGGCCGACCCGGCACTGCTCGCCGAGGTCGTCGCGACCGCCCAGGCTCTCGCGTCACAACACTCGACCGGCGAGTTCCGCCTCGTCTTCAACACCGGCGAAAGCGCCGGACAAACCGTCTTCCACGTGCACGCGCACGTGCTGAGCGGTGCCATAACGGAAGGTTCCCTTGGCTTCTAGCACCACACCCACGGCGGGCGACAACTTCGATCGCATCGAAATGCAGGTGGACGGCGTGGCCATGGTGCGGCTCCTCGGGCCGCACGACCGCCTCCTGTCGACCATCGAGAAGCAGTACCCGCTCGTCGACGTGCTGGTCCGCGGTAACGAGATCAGCCTGAGCGGCGACGCCGAGCAGGTCGCCGCGGCGCGGATGCTCGTTGACGAGCTGATCCTCATGGTCCGTGGTGGGGTCGACCTCGGGCCCACCGAGGTGTCGTCCTCCGCGCGCATCCTCGACGGCAGGCAGGGCAGCCCGGCCGAACTGCTGAGCCAGGCCATCCTGACTTCGCGCGGCAAGAGCATCCGCCCCAAGACCCTCGGCCAGAAGGAGTATGTCGACGCCATCGATGAGAACACCATCGTGTTCGGCATCGGCCCCGCCGGCACCGGCAAGACCTACCTCGCGATGGCGAAAGCCGTGCAGGCGCTGCAGCGCAAAGAGGTTGAGCGCATCATCCTGAGCCGGCCCGCGATCGAGGCGGGGGAGCGGCTCGGGTTCCTGCCCGGCTCGCTGACCGACAAGATCGACCCATACCTCCGGCCGCTGTACGACGCGCTCAACGAGATGATGGACCCGGAGCTCGTGCCGAAGCTGCTCGCCGCCGGCACTGTCGAGGTTGCCCCGCTCGCGTACATGCGGGGGCGCACGCTCAATAACTCCTTCGTCGTGCTCGACGAGGCGCAGAACACCACGCCCGAGCAGATGAAGATGTTCCTGACCCGGCTGGGCTTCGGCTCCAAGATGGTCATCACGGGCGATATCACCCAGGTAGACCTGCCCGCCGGCGCGTCGGGCCTGCAACTGGTCACCCGCGTGCTGGATGAGATCGACGACATCCACTTTGCCCGCCTGACCAGCGCCGATGTCGTCCGCCACAACCTGGTGGGCCAGATCGTCGACGCGTACACGAAGTACGACGCCGAGAAGCAGCTCGAGAAGTTCGAGCGCGACGAACGCCGGGACACGAGGAACCGATGAGCATCGAGATCAACAACGAGTCCGGTGTCGAGGTCGACGAGCAAGCCATCCAGCGGCTCGCCGTGTTCGCGCTCGACCAGCTCCATGTGCATCCCGATGCGGAGCTGGCAATCGTCTTTGTCGACGAAGCAGCCATGGAACAGCTGCACGTGCAGTGGATGGATGAGCCGGGCCCAACCGATGTGCTGAGCTTCCCGATGGACGAACTGCGCCCCGGCAGCGAAGACAATCCCACGCCCGCTGGGCTCCTCGGCGACATTGTCGTCTGCCCGCAGGTTGCGATTGCCCAGGCGACCACCGCAGGCCACAGCCCGCTCGAAGAGATGCTGCTGCTGACCACCCACGGCATCCTGCACCTTCTCGGTTTCGACCACGCCGAGCCTGACGACGAGCGGGAGATGTTCGGCATCCAGCGCGACATCCTGGTCGGTTTCGCGCTCTCCGAACGGAAGTAGCCGCCGTGCTCATCGGCATTTTCACGAGCGTCGCAGTGCTGCTGGTGGTCTTCGGCGGCCTGCTCGCCGCCGCCGATTCGGCACTGCAGACCCTCAGCCGCACCGACCTCGTCGAGCTCTCGGCCACCAGCCGCGCGCGGCGGTCACTTCTGGCGATCGCCGCCGACACGGGCGCGCATGTCAACGCCCTCAACTTCATGCGCATCGTCGCGGAGACCACCGCTGCGGTGCTCATCACCCTCGTGTTTGCCTCGATCTTCGCCGAATGGTGGTGGGCGTTGCTCGCGAGCGCACTCATCATGACCGGGGTCTCGTTCGTGCTGGTCGGATCCAGCCCGCGCAGCGTCGGCCGGGCGCACGCTCGCCCCGTGATGCGGGTGGCGGCGCCGGTGGTGCGTGCGATCCGGGTCATCCTCGGTCCCATCGCCGACGCCCTCGTCGCGCTCGGCAACCGGGTCACGCCGGGCCGCCCGCCGAGCGCCACGTTCTCGAGCGAAGAGCAGCTGCTCAGCATGGTCGATGAGGCCACCGAGCTCGAAGTCCTCGAAGAAGACGATCGCGAACTCATCCACTCGATCTTCGAGTTCAACGACACCGTCGTGCGCGAGGTGATGATCCCGCGCACCGACATGCTCACCGTCGACCACGACGCGACGATGGGTGCCGCGATGGGACTGTTCCTGAGCAAAGGCGTGTCGCGGATGCCCGTCATCGGCGGCGACATCGATGAGGTGCTGGGGGTGCTGTACCTGCGGGATGTCGCGCGCGTCGTCTACGAGGGCACTCTCGACGCCGACACGCTCACCGCCGTCGAACTCGCTCGCCCCGCCCTGTTCGTGCCCGAGTCGAAGAAGGCCGACGACCTGCTGCGGCAGATGCAGCTTGAGTCGAACCACCTGGCCATGGTGGTCGACGAGTACGGCGGCATCGCGGGTCTTGCGACGCTCGAAGACCTCATCGAAGAGCTCGTCGGCGATATCTCCGACGAGTACGACCGCGAGGTCGCCGAGGTCGAAGAGCTGTCTGAGGGACGGTACCGGGTGAGCGCTCGCCTGCCCATCGACGAGCTCGGCGACCTGTTCGGCATGGAGCTCGAAGACGACGAGGTCGACTCTGTCGGCGGGCTCATCACGAAGGTGCTCGGCAGGCTGCCTACCGCAGGCTCTCGGGCGGAGTTCTCAGGGCTCATCCTCACCGCCGACCGCACCGAAGGCCGGCGCAAGCGGCTCAGCACCGTCCTCGTCGAGCGCGACCAGGCCCTCATCGACGCGCAGGGGGCATTCACCAGCGCGCCCGCAGACAAGGATTCCCATGACTGACCCCGTTTTCCGCTCCGGCTTCGTGTCGTTCGTGGGTCGGCCGAACGTGGGCAAGTCCACGCTGACCAACGCGCTCGTCGGCGAGAAAGTTGCCATCACCTCCTCCAAGCCGCAGACCACGCGCCGGGCCATCCGGGGAATCGTGCACGCACCCGACGGGCAGCTCATCATCGTCGACACCCCCGGGATGCACCGCCCGCGAACCCTCCTCGGCGAGCGCCTCAACAGCATTGTGCAAGAGACCCTCGGCGAGGTCGACGTCATCGGCCTGTGCCTGCCCGCCAACGAGAAGATCGGGCCGGGCGACCGGTACATCAACGAGCAGCTCGACGCGTTCCCGCGGGCCAGGAAGGTCGCGATCGTCACCAAGATTGATGCCTCATCACGGCCGGGGGTGGCCGAGCAATTGCAGGCGGTCAGCGAACTGCGTGACTGGGACACGATCATCCCGATCTCAAGTTTTGACAAGGTGCAGCTCGACATCCTGACCGCCGAGCTCATCAAGCTCATGCCGCTCTCGGCGGCCCTCTACCCCGAGGGTGCTGTCACCGACGAGACGACCGAGTCGCGCATCGCGGAGCTCATCCGCGAGGCCGTGCTGGAAGGCGTCACCGACGAGCTGCCGCACTCGATCGCGGTCACCCTCGACGACATGGTGGAGAGCGAGACGAAAGACCTGCTCGAGATCTACGCGAACCTGTTCGTCGAACGCGACAGCCAGAAGGGCATCATCATCGGCCACCAGGGCCAGCGGCTGCAGGATGTCGGGGCTCGCGCCCGCGCCGAAATCGAAAAACTGCTCGGTCGCCAGGTGTTTCTCTCCCTGCGCGTCAAGGTCGCCAAAGAGTGGCAGCGCGACGCCAAGCAGCTCGGGCGCCTCGGCTTCTAGCCCGGTTTGCCCGCGAGGCGCCAGTTGCGGCGAGCTTTCGGCGACTGCTCCGCCACAACTGGTGCCTCGCGGGCATTGTGCGCGGGTGGGTGCGAGGGAGTCGGGGGATGGAGATGAGCGCGGGATTCTCGAGGGGTGCGCGAACCTGATCCCTTGCCTCCTGAGTTGCTCCTCGGCCCCTTCCATGTTCGGGATGCCCTGGAGCGTGGCATCCCGCGGTCCAGGCTGAAGGCAGGCGACCTCAGCGCTCCGTTTCGGGGCACCCGTGCAGTGGACCCGCCCGAGACAGTCTCGCAACTGTGCCGCGCCTACCTGCCGGCGATGAGTGATACTCACTGCTTCAGCCACGCGACATCAGCGATGTTGTGGGGCATGTGGTTGCCGCGTCGCCTTGAGTCTGGTCCCCTTCATGTGACCGCAGCGCTGCCCGCGCGCGCACCTCGCATGCGCAACATGGTCGGTCACAAGCATGAGGCAGGCTCTGTCGAAGTGGTGCTGGTCGACGGGATGCCAGTCGCCTCACCGCTCGACAGCTGGCGACAACTCTCGACCCTCCTGTCGCTAGACGAGCTGATCGCGGCAGGCGACAGTTTGCTGCGTCGGGAGGCTCCGCTTCTGGCGCGACATCAACTCGTAGTTGCCCTCGCCCGGCACGGCGGTCATCGCGGTGCAAAGAAGCTGCGCGAGGCGTGGGAGCAGGTGCGCAGCGGTTGCGACTCAGCGCGCGAAACCCGTCTCCGCCTGGTGCTGGTTCGAGCAGGCCTCCCTGAGCCGAGGGTGAACGCTGTTGTTTCGCGGCCCGGCCGGCCTCTCCGGTTCGGGGATCTTGTCTACGAGCAGTGGCGGGTGATCGTTGAGTACGACGGCCGCCATCACCTCACGGCCGCGCAGCGCGCCGCAGACATCCTGCGCCTGGAGCAGCTGGCGCGCGAGGGATGGACCACGGTGGTCGTGCTCGCAGAACACCTCGCCACCCCGTCGACCGTCGTCACCCGTGTCGCTCAGGCCCTCCGCGCCAACGGTTGGCCCGGCTAACTGCCCGCGAGGCACCACTTATGGCGCAAAACTGACCGAAAACGAGCCACAAGTGGTGCCTCGCGGGCAGAGCGGGGCCGCGTACATCTCTGGGATGATTCGGGATGCCCGGAGGCTGAGATCCCGCCGCGGGGCGCGCGGGAGCCTTACCGTGGGACTCATGTTCCGCAGCCTCACCCCCCAACAACTCACGACCGACATCGCGGTTGCCGTGCTGTGCTTCTTCCTGCGCTTCGCCCTCAACATCGACAGCTGGGCCTTGACGCTGGTGGTGCTGTTGATGGCGGGCGCTCTGGCGATTCGTCGGCTCTCGCCGGGTATCGCGCTCGCGGTGGCCTGGGCGGGCGCCCTGCTGCAGATGGCCGCGAGCCTGTCGCCGGACCCTTCGAACCTCGCGATCCTCGCCGTGCTGTTCGCGACGGCGCGGTACGGCCCGCCCAGGGTCAGGTGGCTCGGGCTGGCCTCGGCGGGGGTGGGCGCTGTCCTGTCCACGGCCTATTTCGTGATGACGTCTTACCTCCACCTGCCGCTGCTGGGGCCGGCCGGGGCGGGCGAGCTCGTGTTCATCGTGGCCGTTGGGCTGGGTTCCTCCTCGGCAGTACTGGGCCTCAGCTGGACCCTCGGCCTGCTCGCCAACACCCGCGACAAGGCCCGCGAGAGCCGCCGCCGGCAGAAGGCGGCGGAGCAGACCGTGGTCATCGAGCAGGAGCGCAACCGCATCGCCCGCGACATGCACGACGTGGTGGCGCATTCACTCGCGGTGGTGATCGCGCAGTCCGACGGCGGCCGCTATTCCCCGGATGCCCAGGCGAAGGACGAGGCGCTCACCACCATTTCGGCGACCGCTCGCGAGGCGCTCGCCGATGTGCGCCTGCTGCTCGGGCAGCTGCGGCACAGCCAGGACGCGGGCCCCCAGCCAATGCTCGCGGATCTTGACCGCCTGGTAGACCAGCTCCGCGCATCCGGTCTCACGATCCGCTTCGAGCAGCGCGGTGAACCGCTCGCGATGCCCGCAGGCCAGCAGCTGGCGATTTACCGCATCGTGCAGGAGGCCCTCACCAACGCCCTGCGGCACGGTGACACGAGCCAGCCGGTCGACGTCCTCATCGTGTGGTCGACGGATGCGGTCACCCTCAGCATCACGAACGCTGCCACCGCCGCTCCCGGCCCGCAGGGCCACGGCCTCGCGGGCATGCGGGAACGGGCGATCCTCGTCGGCGGCACGTTCGGCGCCGCCCCCGACGGGCCGAGTTTCGTGGTCGACGCGCGCATCCCGGTGACCGCGTGAAGCGCATCAGGGTCGCCCTCGTCGACGACCAGTCACTGTTCCGTGCGGGCGTGCGGATGCTCGTGTCCAGCCAGCCCGACCTCGAGTTCGTGGGCGAGGCGGGCAACGGCGCCGAGGGCATCACGATGGCGGCGAGCACCAAGCCCGACGTGGTCCTCATGGACATCCGGATGCCCGTGCTCGATGGCATCGCGTCCACCGCCGCCATCATCGCCGGGAGTGCGACACCCCCGCGCATCATCGTGCTGACGACCTTCGACCTCGATGAGGCCGCGGCCAGGGCCATCCGCGCCGGCGCCAGTGGTTTCGTGCTCAAGGATGCCGACCCGGAGTTCCTGCTCGCCTCGATCCGCGCCGTGCACGCGGGCAGCTCGGTGATTGCGGCATCTGCGACGCGCGAGCTGTTCGAGCACTTCGGCACCCCCGCGGCCCAGGTCCCGGCGGAGTTTGAGACGCTGACGAGTCGCGAGCAGGAGATCTTCCGGCTGGCGGCGCGCGGCTTGAGCAACGCGGAGATCGCCTCGAGCGAGTTCCTCAGTGAGGCGACGGTGAAAACCCACATCAGTCGCGTGCTCGGCAAACTCGGCCTGCGCGACCGGGTGCAGCTCGTGGTCTTCGCGTACGAGAACGGCCTGGCCTGAATCATCCTTCCGGCGTATGCGTCGTGGACGAGCGGCCGATTCGGTGCAGGCATCCCGGGACGAGGCTTGCAGCATGAACACTTCAACTGACGAGCTCGGGCTGGTCGCCCGGGTCGCGCACCTGACCAAGTCCTACGGTTCGGCCTCCACCGCCGTGACCGCCCTCGACGACATCTCGATCGGAATCCGCAAGGGCGAGTTCACCGCCATCATGGGGCCGAGCGGCTCGGGCAAGTCGACCCTCATGCACATCATGGCGGGCCTCGACACGGCCACCGAAGGACGGGTCTGGATCGGCAACACCGAGATCACCGACCTCGATGACACCGAGCTGACGATGATCCGCCGGCGCCGTGTCGGCTTCGTGTTCCAGTCGTTCAACCTGGTGCCGACGCTCGACATCGAGGGCAACATCCTGCTGCCCTTCGAGCTCGACGGCCGCACCCCCTCGACCGAGGAGCGCGCCTGGATCGATGAACTCATCGGCTCGCTGGGTCTCTCCTCGCGCCTGCGGCACCGCCCGCACGAGCTCTCGGGCGGCCAGCAACAGCGCGTCGCGATCGCCCGTGCGCTCGGTTCGCGCCCGCAACTGGTTTTCGCTGACGAGCCGACCGGCAACCTCGACTCGCGCACGGGCCGCGAGGTGCTCGGGATGCTCGCCGCAGCCAGCAGCAACTCCGGCCAGAGCATCGCGATGGTCACCCACGACCCGATCGCGGCGAGCTTCGCCGACCGCATCCTGATCCTCGCCGACGGCAAAGTTGTCGAGGATCGCGGGCGTTCTTCCGCCGCCGAGATCAGCCAGTACATGCTCGGCATGGAGGCGGCACAGTGACCCGCTTCAGTTTCCGGGAGCACGCGCCGAGCATCCTCGTCGCCACGCTCTCGAGCGCTTTCGGCGTCTCGCTGCTGCAGGTGACCGGCAACCTCGCGATCCTGATCGCGGCCGACGACGTCGCGGGCTCGTCAGTGTTGGTGTCCGTGGTGCTGGCGATCATCGCCCTGGTCTTCATCGTGATCGCGACGTACGTGGGGGCCATCGTCACCGCCAACACGTTCTCGACGATCATTGCCGGCCGCACCCGCACGATCGCTCTCATGCGGCTGCTCGGGTCGACGGCGCGCGCGCAGCGCAACGCGGTCGCCACCGAGGGGCTCGTCGTGGGCGCGCTCGGCACCGTCGCCGGGTTGCTCATCGGCACCGTCGTGACCTTCACGCTCATCACCGTGGCGACCGCGACAGCGTTCATCCCGCGGCTCGGGTACACGTACTTCGAGCCGGTCATCCTGATCCCGATCGTCGGCGTGGTGCTGACTACGTGGTTGGCCTCCTGGGTCGGCTCGCGACGGGTCCTCACGGTGTCGCCGATGCAGGCGACCGGTGCTGCGGTTGAGGTGAGCGCGGAGACAGCCGCAAGTCACCGCGGGCGCAACGTCGCGGCGATCACATTGTTCGCGCTCGGTACCGTGCTGCTGGGCGCGGGTGTGCTCGTGGGCATGGTGAATCCGGCCGGGGTCCTGGTGGGCGTGGTTGGCGGCGTCTTCTCATTCTCGGGTCTCATCCTGGGGGCGCAGCTCGTGATGCCGCCGGCGCTGCGGCTGGTGGGCCGGATGCTCGGTGCAAGTGCCGCATCGAGGCTCGCCGCCGAGAACGCCGTCCGGTACCCGGAGCGCAGCGCGCGCACCACCATCGGCCTGGTGATCGGGGTGACGCTGGTGACGATGTTCGCGGTGGCGATGGCGAGTTTCGAGGGGCTCATTCACGAGGCGCAGGCGAGTCAACCCGAGGTGTACGGCGGCACCGACGACATCCTGCTCGTCACGGTGGTCATCTTCTCGGTGCTCGTGGGCTTCAGCGCGCTGATCGCGGCCGTAGGGATGGTCAACAACCTTTCGCTGAGCGTGATGCAACGCACCCGGGAGCTCGGACTGCTCCGCGCCCTCGGTTTCACCGCGCGCCAGTTGCGCTCGATGATCCGCGCGGAAAGCGCGCAACTGACGGTGGCCGCGATTCTCGTCGGTCTCGTGTTCGGCATCGGATACGGCTGGGCTGGGGCGCAGTCGACGTTCGGCACGTTCTACGGGGGGCAGGCCACCTTTGTCACGCCGGTCATCCCCCTGTGGTTGCTGGTCGTGGTGGCGGTGTCTGCCGCCGTGCTCACGCTCGTGGCATCCGTCGCCCCCACGCGCCGCGCCACCCGCATCGCCCCGGTGGTCGCCCTCGCCGTCGACTGACGCCGCACTGACGAAAACGCAGGAGAAACGCCGCCCGGCGACCCCGGGCGGCGTTCCTG
>JBIITJ010000005.1:0-77510 GCA_044340535.1 Rhodoglobus sp. | reverse complement strand
ACGTCGCCGGTGAGGGCGGCGACGAACGCCTCCTGCGGAACCTCGACGCGGCCGACCATCTTCATGCGCTTCTTGCCCTCTTTCTGCTTCTCGAGGAGCTTGCGCTTGCGGGTGATGTCACCGCCGTAACACTTGGCGAGCACGTCTTTGCGCATCGCCGAGATCGACTCACGGGCGATGATGCGGGCGCCGATGGCGGCCTGGATGGGCACCTCGAACTGCTGGCGCGGGATGAGCTTCTTCAGTCGTTCCGTCATCAGCACGCCGTAGGCGTAGGCCTTCTCGCGGTGCACGATGGCGCTGAACGCGTCGACGGCTTCACCCTGCAGCAGGATGTCGACCTTGACCAGGTCGGCCTCCGCTTCACCGCTGGGCTCATAGTCCAGTGAGGCGTACCCCGCGGTCTTGCTCTTGAGTTGGTCGAAGAAGTCGAAGACGATCTCGCCGAGCGGAATCGTGTACTTGATCTCCACCCGGTCTTCACCGAGGTAATCCATGCCGAGCAGCACACCGCGGCGCGACTGGCACAGCTCCATGATCGTGCCCACGTAGTCCTTGGGCGCGAGGATCGCCGCCCGCACCATGGGCTCGCTGACGCTCGCGATCTTGGTGCCCGAGGGAAACTCGCTCGGGTTGGTCACGGTGTACTGCTTCTTGTCTTCGGTGGTCACCTCGTAGGTCACGCTCGGCGCCGTCGCGATCAGGTCGAGCCCGAACTCGCGCTCGAGACGCTCGGTGATGATCTCGAGGTGCAGCAGGCCGAGGAAGCCGCAGCGGAACCCGAAGCCGAGAGCGACGGATGTCTCTGGCTCATAGTTGAGCGAAGCATCCGACAATTTCAGTTTGTCGAGCGCCTCCCGCAGCACCGGGTAGTCGCTGCCGTCGATCGGGTACAGGCCCGAGAACACCATCGGCTTCGGGTCGGTGTAGCCGGGCAGCGGGTCGGTCGAGGGGCGCTGGGCGTTGGTGACGGTGTCGCCGACCTTCGACTGGCGCACGTCTTTCACGCCCGTGATCAGGTAGCCCACCTCACCGACGCCGAGACCCTTTGTCGGGGTCGGCTCTGGGGAGGAGACCCCGATCTCAAGCAGCTCGTGCACGGCGCGTGTGGACATCATCTGGATGCGTTCGCGCGGGCTCAGCTTGCCGTCGATCATGCGCACGTAGGTGATGACGCCGCGGTAGGAGTCGTAGACGGAATCGAAGATCATCGCCCGGCTCGGCGCATCCGGGTCGCCCTGTGGGGCAGGGATCAGGTCGACCACGCGGTCGAGCAGTTCGGGAACGCCGACGCCCGTCTTGCCGCTCACCCGCAGCACGTCGTCGGGGTGCCCGCCGATAAGGCTCGCGAGTTCCTTGGAGTACTTCTCGGGGTCAGCCGCCGGCAGGTCGATCTTGTTGAGCACCGGGATGATCGTCAGGTCGTTCTCGAGGGCGAGATACAGGTTGGCGAGCGTCTGGGCCTCGATGCCCTGGGCAGCATCCACGAGGAGGATGGCTCCCTCACAGGCTGCCAGGGACCGGGAGACCTCATAGGTGAAGTCGACGTGCCCGGGAGTGTCGATCATGTTGAGCGCGTACGTCTGGGTGCCGTCGGACCAGGGCATCCTGACCGCCTGGCTCTTGATGGTGATGCCGCGCTCACGCTCGATGTCCATGCGGTCGAGGTATTGGGCGCGCATGTCACGATCGGAGACCACGCCGGTGATGCCGAGCATGCGGTCTGCGAGCGTCGACTTGCCGTGGTCGATGTGGGCGATTATGCAGAAATTGCGGATGAACGCCGGGTCGGTCGAGGCGGGCTCGAGTGATTTCAGGGCGCGCGGTGACATGACTCACAATTCTCGCATGGCGCGGGAGCCGCGGTGCGCGTGGGCTTGGTCAGCACCTCGGAAACCTTCCGGAGTAGTGCCGAACACGCTATGGTGTTCGCACTTGAGGATTTGTCGACGGCAACGAGGCTGTCGAGACTGGAGAAGACAATGATGTCGCTATCCCGGAACGGCCGAAAGCCGCTCATCGCAACCACGGCCGCGTCGGCCGCCCTCGCTGTTGCGCTCGTGCCTGGACTTGCCGCCGCGGCAGTGCCCGCCACCAATTACCTGGTGATCGACTTCGGCGCGAGCGGATACACGCTCGCCGACCAGAGCCCGGGCGGCGAGAACGGTTGGAACTCCTGGACCCACACTTCGACTCGTTATGACTGGGCGTTGACGAACAACTCCGCGCCCTCGACGCTGCCGACCGACCAGGTGAGCCTGCGAATGTCGAACGCCGTGGGGAATGTGAACCTTTACCCCAATGTCAACCAACTGACCAGCCCCGCGCTGTCCGAAGTCGCGGGCGAAACCGCGACCGGCGCCACCAAGGACATCTTCGAGGCGAGCTTCACGATCGCTTCGGTCACGGGAGACCTCCAGCCACGGCTTGCTGTGGCGGTCGCCGCTGATGACGCCACGGGCAGCCGCAGCGGTGGTGCCGTGACCTTCGTGCACACGGCGACCGGCCTCCAGCTCGTCGCCTCCTGGGTGGATCCCGCGGCGACCGCAGCCGACACCGCGGACTGGCGCACACAGTACTCGGCGACGTTCGATGCCACCGTGCCCCACACGATTCGAATGGTCTCCACCTACGTCCCCGGCGACACCTCCGTGGGGCCGGACACGCTGAAGGTCTACGTGGACGGCACGCTCGCGATCGATGGGTACACCTACGAGGGCTACCACGAGGTAGCCTCCTCCCCCGCCACGACCCAGGAAAAGCGGACCTCCGCGTCGTTACTCTTCCGCGCCACGCGCATCGTCGACAGCACCGAAGGGACGGCAGTCGGTTTACCCACGAGCCTCGACCCCACGACCCCGGAGATGACGGCGCTTGACGGTCAGGGATACCTGTTCTCGGGCATCTCGTACCAGACCTACCTCTCCACGCCCAGCACCAACCCACCCGTCGCACCGGAGCCGGAACCCGCGACTCCCGGCAGCGAACTCGCGGCCGAGAACACCGAGCCCGGCGGACAGACCTACTTCGAGGGCGAAGGATTCGAACCCTTCGAGAACGTGGGCGTAACCGTGCACTCCACACCGTTCTTCGCGGGGTGGTTCAGGGCCAACGGCGCGGGCCAGGTCAGCGGCTACGTAACGCTTCCACCGACCATCGCCTCTGGCACCCACACCATCCAGGCCATCGGGCAGAGTTCGGGGGTCGTGGCATCCGCTGCCTTCTCGGTGGCGCTGGCGCACAGCGGCTCGACCCTGAATGCCGGGATTCCGATCGCCGCGGGCGTGCTGCTATTGCTCGGTGGGGCGGGCGTGTTTACGGCCGCCCGTCGTCGACGGTCCGCCGATAATGCAGGGTCACGGACCGGGCAACGGTAACCGCCCGAGGCCCTCGAGCAGCTGGGCCTGGTCGGTGGCGAGGTTCACGCGGATCCAGCCCTCGCCCGAGCGACCGAACGCGCTCCCCGGCGCGATCGACACCCGCTCGCGCAGCAGGAATGCCTCACCCCACGCCGCCACATCGCCGTCGGAAGCGTGACTGACATCAACCCAGAGGTAAAAGGTGCCGCCCGGCTGCAGGTACGGGATGCCCCGGCTCGCCAACAACGCCGTCGCGGCCTGCAGGTTGTCCCGGTAGTGCGCCCGCGCGGCCGCAACGTGGTCCTGCGGGCCCGTGATGGCCGCAAGCGCCGCGTACTGGCCGGGTTCACTCGCGCAGCTGATCGACGCCTCCTGCACGGTTCGCATCGTGTCGGCCAGCCCCGGCGGGGTGACGAGATAGCCGATGCGGATGCCCGTCATCGCGTAGGTCTTCGACAGCGAGAACACCGAGAACACCCGGTCGTCGGTGTCGAGGCTCGCAATGCTCACGTGCGGTTCACCCCAGGTGAACGCCTCATAGACCTCATCGCTGATCACCCAGAGATCGTGTCGCCGCGCGAAGTCGAGAAGCTCACGCTGCAGTGCCTCGGGAAAGATCGTGCCGAGGGGGTTCGAGGGCGAGTTCACGATGATCACCCGCGTGCGCTCGGTGACCAGGCCCTCCAGTTCCGCCACCTGCGGGAGGAAGCCGTCCTCCGCACGCATGGGGTAGGGCACGGGTTCCGCCCCGAGCATCCGGGCATTCATGGTGAAGGTCGTGTAGCCGGGATCGGGGATGAGCACCTCATCGCCGTCATCGAGCAGGATTGCCATGGCCTGGTGCAGGCCCTGCGTGGCTCCGACCGTCACCCAAACCTGCTCGGTGTCGACGGTGATGCCGTTGTCGCGCGCGAGTTTCTCCACGATCGCGCGGCGCAGTGGGGCGATGCCACCGTTGGCGGTGTAGTCGGTGCGGTCATCCGTCCAGGCCTGGCGGGCGGCCTCAGCGATGTGCGGGGCGACCGCGACATCCGGCTCCCCCACCGCCAGCGCGATCACATCATCGAGCTGGAGGGCGAGTTCATGGATGCGTCGGATACCGCTGCCCGGTACTGCGAGAATGTGGGTGGCGAGGCTTGGCATCGCACCAGCGTATTGCCGCCCAGGCGAGTGGCGGGCTGCGGGGAAACCCTGTAATGTTGCTCGTTGGCTTGCGCACTGTCCACGACGGTGCGATTCGCAGCCGGGATCGAGCAGGGAACCACTCCCTCGGCTGCCCATCAACACTGAAACGAACGAGAAGGTACACCACCGTGGCAAACATCAAGTCGCAGATCAAGCGAATCCTGACCAACAAGAAGTCGCAGGAGCGCAACAAGGCTGTCAAGAGCGAGGTCAAGACGGCCGTCCGTCACACCCGCGAGGCCATTGCCGCCGGTGACAAGGCTGCCGCCTCCGCCGCGCTCATCGTTGCCGCCAAGAAGCTTGACAAGGCTGCCAGCAAGGGCGTCATCCACAAGAACCAGGCAGCGAACCGCAAGTCGGCCATCGCCAAGCAGGTTGCTTCGCTGTAGTCCCCCGCTTTTCCGAACGCCCCGCCGTTGTGCGGGGCGTTCGTCGTTAACGCGGTCAGTACTGGGCTTCGCCGCGGGTGGAGATGACGCCCACCATGCGCTCCAGGGCGTACACCGGGTCACGGCCGAGGCCCTTGACCTGCGCGTCGGTATCGGCGATGGTCTCGATGGAGTGGGCGAGGCCCTGCTCCGTCCAACCCTGCAGGTCACGGCGCGCGCGGTCGAGCTGCCAGGGGGCGAGCCCGAGCTTCTGCGCGCTCTGGCCCCTGCCACCCGAGACTTTCGCCATGGTGCGGATCTTCGCGGCAAAGGCGGCAACGATCGGCACCGGGTCGGCGCCCGAACTGAGCGCGTGCCGCAGCAACACGAGCGCTTCGCCGCGTCGCCCGGCGATCGCGGCATCCGCCACCTTGAAGGCGTTGGTCTCGACCCGCCCCGAGTAGTAGCGCTCGACGGTCACCTCGGTGATCTCGTCGGCGTCGTCAGCGAGCAGCTGCTGGCAGGCGGAGGCGAGTTCGGAGAGGTCGTCGGAGAACGCCGACACCAGTGACCGGATGGCCCCGCCCGTAACCCGGCGGCCCGCCGCCGCGAACTCTGCGGCGGCGAAGTCGCTCTTCTCCGAATCTTTCTTGAGCTCGAGGCAGGCCACCTCGATGCCGTTGCCTGCACCCGCTCGGATCGCGTCGAGGAGCTTCTTGCCGCGGACTCCCCCGGCGTGCCGCAGGAGCAGGTACGTCTCGTCTGCGGGGTTCTCGAGGTAACGGATGGTCTCGGTGATGAAGGCATCCGTGCACTTCTCGACGTTGACCGCACGGATAAAGCGCGGCTCGTTGAACAGCGATGGGCTCGCCAGGCTGATCAGCTCGCCCGGGGTGTACTGGTCGGCCTCGATGTCGTTGATCTCGATGCTCGGGTCCTCTGCCTTCAGCAGGTCGCGCAGACTGCGCATGGCCCGCTCCGCGAGGAACCCCTCTGTGCCACTCACGAGCACGACAGGGGCGGGCCGCACCCGGTTCCACGCCAGTTGCGGGATCTTTGCTGCGGTGGCCATGTGTCGAGGTTACCGTTCGGTCCAGACACTGACGGTGCCCGGCGACGAGCCGGGAGCTACGAGCAGCAGGCCGTCGGTGTCGGTCCGCGCGACGGCGGTGCCTGCCCCCGCTAGCAGGTCGAGCAGCGGGGTGGTCGGATGCCCGTAGCCATTGTCACTGCCGACGCCGATAAGCCCCACCACGGCGCCGAGCCGCTGGTAGAGCTGCGGTGACTGGTCGGAGGAGCCGTGGTGGCTGACCTTCACCACGTCCACCGTGGGCACCGCACTCGCCCGGGCCATGGCCTCCTGGGCGTCCTCCCCGAGGTCGCCGAGGAACACGGCGCTGAGGCATCCCTCAGCACAGTCGCCCACACCCTCGATGGCGAGCGTCACGCTCGCGTCGTTGCCCGGCTCCACCCCCACGAGGCGTTGGGCGGGCCACAGCACGCGCCAGCGGTGCTCACCGAGCAGGCCGGAGTGGCCGCGCACCGCGCTCTCGACTGTTGCGCCGCTGGCCTGCAGGTCGGCCCGGATGCCCGCCGCATCGCCATCGTCGGGGCCGGCCAGCACCCGGTCCACCCGGCCGAGGACCGCCTCGACACCGCCCACATGGTCAAGGTCGAAATGGGTGAGCACCAGCAGGTCGATATGGTCGACGCCGAGGTCGCCAAGGCAAGCCTCGAGCGGTGCGGGGTCCGGCCCGGTGTCGATCAACGCGACCTGGCCGTTGCTGCGCACCACGAAAGCGTCACCCTGCCCCACATCGCAGCCGGCTACCTGCCAGTCGGCGGGCCTGCCCAGCTGCGAGGCCACCCGCGAGCCGCCAGCGACCCCCAGGTATACGACCGTGACGACCACGAGCGCGATCGCCGCCCAGCGGCGATGCAGCGCGACGACCACGAGCCCACCGATGACGGTGAGCAGGGCGACCCCGAGCACCCCCGGCGGCCACGGAAGCCGGGCTGCCGGGGCCGCCGCGAAGAACTGGGCCACCCCCGCGATCCACGCGGAGGGCAGCCACGCGAGGTGGCACAGCAGCACCCCAAGCGGCGGGATCACCGCGAGCGCCACGCAGGCCCCGAGCCCCACGACGGTGGCGACCGGGGCAGCCGGGGCGGCGAGCAGGTTCGCGACGACCCCATAGGTCGGCAGCGAGGCATCCAGCAGCACGACAACGGGCTGGCAGGCCAGCTGCGCCGCGAGGGGCACCGCGATCACGAACGCCAGCCAGCGCGGCAGCCAGCGCTCGAGGGCCGTACCGATCGGGCCGGCGAGCAGCAGCAGGCCCGCAGTGGCGAGAACCGAGAGCACGAAGCCGTAACTGCGCGCCAGCCACGGGTCGGAGAGCAGCAACGCCAGGGTAGCGAGCGCCAACACGGGAACCCCGCGCACCGGCCGGCCACCCGCGAGCGCGAGCAGCACGAGGCTCGCCATCACCGCAGCGCGCAGCACGCTCGGCTCGGGCGTGACCAGCACCACGAACCCCAGCAGGACGAGAACGGATGCCGTCACCCGCAGCCACCTCGCAACCCCGAGCGCCCCGCCCGCAAGCATGACGAGCCCGACCACCACGGCGCAGTTGGCCCCGGAGACGGCCGTGAGATGGCTGAGGGAGCTCGTCTTCATCGCCGCGTCCAACTTCTCGCTCACCGCGCTGTCGTCACCGATCGCGAGGCCACCCAGCAGGTCGCCACCGTCGCCCGGTAACTGCCGGGTGCCCGCGGCGAACCCCCACCGCAAACCGTTGGCCCAGTCGAGAAACCACGGCGGCGGAGCGAGCAACTCCGGCGGTGACGTCGCGAACAGGAGGTAGGCGCGGGAGTCGCCCGGCTCGGTCGGCTCGAGACGACCCTCAACCGCCACCCGCGATCCGATGCCCATCGTGCTCTCGGCAGGTTCGCCGAACACGAGCACCGGAACCGGGCCGATGCTCGCCTCGAAGCGCTCCTGGCCCGGATGCACCACCTCCGTGGTGACCGCCTCGAACCGGCCGTCATCGACCGGCAGCTGCCGCTGCGGGGCGTGCACGGCGATCGAGGTGCAGCACAGCGCCGCGGCGGCCGCGGCGAGGGCAACGCGGGGCGCGAAGAACAGCAGGGCTCCCGCCGCGAGCCAGGTGACCACGAGTGCGGGGACGGCAACCCCGGGCATCCCAATCACGACCGCCGTGACCACCCAGGCGACGGCCGCGGGGATCGCCAGGCGCAGGTCGGTCATACCGTCACGAGATCGCGCAGGCCTTCGAGGGTCTTCGCACCGATACCGGAGATCGAGAGCAGGTCGTCAACGGCCGTGAACCGCCCATTGGCCTCGCGCCACTCGATGATGCGCGCCGCCATCGCCGGGCCCACCCGCGGCAGGGTGTCGAGGGCTGCGACATCCGCAGTGTTGAGGTTGACCTTGCCGTCGGCAGCCATCCCGGGAGCAGCCGCAGGCACCTCGCCGACCGCAGGGACGACAATCTGCTCACCGTCGACCACGAAGCGCGCGAGGTTCAGTTGGGCCTGGTCGGCGCTGTCGAGAAAGCCGCCCGCCGCCGCAACCGCATCGACGGCACGGTCACCCTCGCTCAACTCGTAGAGCCCGGGGCGTTCGACGGCGCCCAGGATGTGCACGAAGATCGCCGAGCCCGAGGGCGCAACGGGAGAGACGGATGACTCCGGCCGCACCACCTCAGCCGTCGTACCGTGGTCGCCGAACAACGACACGAGCACCGCGCAGCCAAGCCCCACGAGCACGAGCACCGCCACGGCGCCGACCTTCACCCGGGTGTTCACCGGGCAAAACTACGACGCCCGCGCCCCTCAGTGACCTCGGGAGGCGAAGCCGTGGACTACGCGGGCTTCGTGGCGATGTTGACGAGGCGCGGGGCGCGCACGATCACATTGACGATCTCGCGGTCACCGATCGCCCGCGTCACCGCGGCGGAGGCCCGCGCGAGGGCTTCGAGCTCGTCACTGGAGATCTTCGCCCCGACCTCGAGCCGGTCCCGCACCTTGCCGTCGACCTGCACGACGGCCGTCACCGACTCCTGCACGAGCAGCGTCGGGTCGGCCTTACGCCAGCCGGCGAGGGCGACGGTCGGCTGGTACCCCAGCCTTTCCCACATCTCCTCGGCCGTGTACGGCGCGAACATGCCGAGGGCGATCGTGATGACCTCCGCCGCCTCGCGGACGGCGGCGTCGGCCGGGCCCGCACCGGTGTCGATGACCTTGCGGGTGGCGTTCGTCAGCTCCATGATGCGCGCGACGAGCACGTTGAACTTGAGGGTCTCGGCCAGGCCCGGGCCGTCGGCGAGGAAGCGGTGGGTCTGCCGGCGCAGCGCGAGATCGCCCGTCTTCCACTCGATCTCGGGCGCGCTCGTGACATCGCTGGCCACCCGGAAGGCACGGGCCAGGAACTTTGCCGAAGCGGCGGGCGAGACATCCTCCCAGTTGATGTTGTCGGTCGGCGGCCCCGCAAAGGCGAGACACAGCCGCAGCGCATCGGCACCGTGCGCGTCAACCTCCGCAGTGAAAGTCGTGCCCTTCGGGCTGCGCTTGGACATCTTCTTGCCTTCGGAGAGCACCATGCCCTGGTTCAGCAGCGCGCTGAACGGCTCGGTGAAACTCACGTAGCCGAGATCGAACAGCACCTTCGTGATGAAGCGCGCGTACAACAGGTGCAGGATCGCGTGCTCAACGCCGCCCACGTACTGGTCGACGGGCAGCCACTTCTCCGCCTCCGCGAGGTCGAAAGCCTTCGTGTCATCGTTCGGCGAGAGGAACCGCAGGAAGTACCAGGAGCTGTCGACGAAGGTGTCCATCGTGTCGGCGTCACGCTTGGCAGGGCTGCCGTCGCGCGGGTCTGGCACGTTCACCCAGTCGGTCGCGGCGCTCAGCGGCGACTCCCCGCGCGGCTTCAGGTCGAGGCCGTCGGTGGGCGGCAGCACCACGGGCAGCTGGTCCTCCGGCACCGGGATGAGCTCGCCATCGGCACCGTGGATGATCGGGATCGGGGTGCCCCAGAAGCGCTGCCGGCTGATCAGCCAATCCCGCAGCCGGTAGGTCTTCGCCGCGCGGCCGGTGCCGGCAGCTTCGAGCTGCTCGATGATCTTCTTGATCGCGTTGCTCTTGCTGAGGCCATCGAGTGACCCGGAGTTGATCATCCGGCCATCCCCCACGAGCGCCTTTCCGGTGGCTGCGGGGTCGAGCGGCGGCAGGTCGTCCGGCAGGATCGCCATGCCGTTCTCGTCGAGCTCGAGGGTGCGGATCGCGCCCGTGACGGGGGCATTGGTGTCGAGCACCACGCGCACGGGCAGGCCGAACTTGCGGGCGAAGTCGAGGTCGCGCTGGTCGTGCGCGGGGACCGCCATCACGGCGCCGTGGCCGTAATCGGCAAGCACGTAGTCGGCGGTCCAGATCGGGATCCGTTCGCCGGTGGCCGGGTTGATCGCGTATCGATCCAACGGGATGCCCGTCTTCTCGCGCGTCGCGTCCTGGCGCTCGATTTCCGTGTTCTTCTGCGCCTGCGCGAGGTACTCCGCGAAGGCGGCCTGCACCTCGGGCGTCGAACCCGCGACGAGGTCCGCCGCCAGCTCGGAGTCGGGGGCAACCACCATGAACGTCACGCCGTGCAGGGTGTCGGGGCGGGTGGTGAATACGGTGATTTTGCGGTCAAAGCCTTCGATCTCGAAATCGACATCGGCGCCGATCGAGCGGCCGATCCAGTTGCGCTGCATCGCCAGCACCTTCGGCGGCCAGCTGCCCTCAAGCTGGTTCAGGTCATCCAGCAGCCGGTCCGCGTAGTCGGTGATGCGGAAGTACCACTGGGTGAGCTTCTTCTTCACGACCATGGCGCCAGAACGTTCGGACGTGCCATCCGGCAGCACCTGCTCGTTGGCGAGCACCGTCTGGTCTACCGGGTCCCAGTTGACCCAGCTCTCCTTGCGGTAGGCCAGGCCCTTCTCGTAGAGCTTCAGGAACAGCCACTGGTTCCACTTGTAGTACTCGGGGTCGCTCGTATGCAGCTCGCGGCTCCAGTCGAAGGAGACGCCGTAGCGGCCGAAGTTCTGCTTCTGCTCCTCGATGTTGTCGTACGTCCAGCCGACGGGGTTGACGCCCCGCTCGATGGCGGCATTCTCGGCTGGCAGGCCGAAGGAGTCCCAGCCGATCGGGTGCAGCACGTTGAAACCGCGCAGCCGCCAGTACCGGGCCACGATGTCGCCGAACGCGAACGCCTCGGCGTGCCCCATGTGCAGCTGGCCCGACGGGTACGGGAACATATCGAGGATGTACTTGCGGGGCCGCTTATCGGCCGGGTCGTCGGTGGCGAACGGGTTGAGTTCTTTCCACGCGGCGTTCCACTTGTCCTGGATGGCGTCGATGTCGTAGCCGTAAGCGTCGTCGCGCTCGTCCTGCTCATCGCGGTCGGCGCCGGTCTCGCGGGGGTCAGTCACTGGAGTCTCAATTCATTGTGGGGCTGGGTGACGATCGCCGTTGATCGCGGGTCGCGCGCTGCACCGCGAACGACCCCGTCAAGGCTACCGTTTCGCCGCACTCCCGTGCCCCAGCGCGCGCGGGCCTCGCCCGCCACGGGGACCTCACGCGCCCCTCACGAATTGAAGGACGGTCCTTCAATTCGTGAGCGTTACGCCGAGGCAGGGGCAGGTGGTGCGCCGAGGACGGCGAGCAGGGCCGCGGCCTTCAGTTTGGCCTCGGCGAGCTCCTCGGCGGGCACCGAGAGGGCGGTGATGCCGCCGCCCGTGCCGACCGTCGCGCCATGCTCGTCAATGACGATTGACCGGATGACCATCGCCAGGTCGACCGCGCCATCAAAACCGAGGTACCCGAACGCCCCGGAATACACGCCGCGCGCGCGCCCCTCTAGCCGCTCGAGTATCCGGGTGGCCGAGTGTTTCGGTGCACCGGTCATCGAGCCGGCCGGGAAGCAGGCGGCAATCACGTCGACGCCACTGAGGCCGTCGGCGAGCATCCCGCGCACGGTGCTCACGAGCTGGTGCACCTGCGCGTAGCTCTCGACCGCAAGCAGGCTCGTGACCTCGACGGTTCCGGGCAGGGCCACCCGCGCCAGGTCGTTGCGCATGAGGTCGACGATCATCACGTTCTCGGCGCGCTCCTTGTCGCTGGCCTCCAGCTCGGCCCGCAACTGCCAGTCGCCCGCCTCCGTCGCACCGCGCGGGCGCGTGCCCTTGATGGGACTCGTGGTGACAACCCCCTGCGGGGTAACCGCGAGAAACTGCTCGGGGCTCGCGCTCAACAGCGACACCGAGCCGGCGCGGATGAGCGCGCCGTGGTGGGTGGGGCTCGACGCCCGCAGCGCCAGGTAGGTCGCGACCGGGTCAGGTGAGACGCCGACGGATGCCTCGGTCGTCAGGCACAACTGGTAGGCGTCACCCTCGACGATCGCGGCCTGGCAGGCGGCGATCATGTCGAGGTACTGGGCGTCGGTGTAGGCCCAGGTGACGGTCTCGGCAGGCTCGACCACCGGCAGCTCGACCACGGGGGACTCGACCACGGCGGGCTCGACGGCGAGGGCGGCTTCGACGGTTGACCGCCAGCCCTCGAGGTCATCGAGCGCGAGCAGGGTGACCCGGTGCGCGGCGTGGTCGAAGGCGAGGGCCCGGTCCACCCGCAGCCAGGCGGCGTCGGGGTAACGCGAGGGATGCCCGACGGGCACACCCATCGTCTCCGCCCGCAGCTCGTACCCGAGCCAGCCGACGTAGCCCAAGGCGAACCCGGCGCTCGAGCCGCCCGAGGGAGCCGGGACAGCGCGTCGCAGCCAGTCGAGCACCGGCCCGTCAAAGTCGGTGATGACCTCGGAAGCGAGCCCCAGGTAGCTGGTTCCGGTGGAGGCATCCGGCCCGCTGTCGAGCCAGAACGCGGCCGTCGAATCGCCGCACACCGCGGCATAGGCAACCGCCGGGTCGACCCACCGGCCGAGCGCCAGCGACCGTACTACCGGCCGTGGAACCGCCGCTGGAGCCGGGTGTGCACGGTCACGCATACGCTAAGCCTATGAGTGTGGCGTCGATCTTCCGGTGGCGTGACGGTGGTGGCCTCGAGGCCCTCGAGTATTGCGACCTGACCGAGTCCACGATCGTCGCGGCCGACTCGTGGCTCGTCACCGAGGGGCGCGCGCTCGCGCTGGGCTTGCACCGGGAGCGGTTCCTTGCCGCGGCGCCCCAGGCAGCGGAATTTTGGGATGCTGCGGTGGCGCGCATCCCGAAGCAGGGCGACTGGTTTCCCCGGGTGGAGGGACACGCGAACGGGCGGCTGTTGTTCCGGCTGCGGAGCGCCCCGGAGCGCAGCCGCTCCGTGAGTCTCGCCACCTGGCGGGGCCCTGAACCGCGCACCACCCCGCGGGTGAAAGGGCCCGACCTCGCCGCCATGCTGCGGATCCGCACAGCGGTGCAGTCCGAGGGAGCGGAGGAAGCGGTCATCCTCTCCCCCGACGGTTTCGTGGTCGAGGGCGCGTACAGCGGCTTGCTCTGGTGGCGCGGGGAGATCCTGTGCGGGCCACTCGCCGACGAGCCGCGGGTGGACAGCGTCACGGCGCGCAGCGTGCTCACCCTCGCGAGCGCGCTCGGGCTGGACACGCACGAGGAGGCCGTCACCCCGGCAGAACTCGACGGGACCGAGCTGTGGGCGGTCAACGCGCTACACGGCATCAGGATTGCCACGAGCTGGATCGGCGGCCCCGGGCTGGCCGAGAAGCCGGGCCGGCTGGAGCAGTGGCGCACCCGCTTGGCCGCTCTCAGGCGACCGCTCTAGGCTCTGAACCGTGCACGAACTCGCCACGCTGGCCCTGGAATCCGGCAACCCGATCGAGTGGTTCGGGGACCTGCTCAACGGCGCGCTCAGCTGGGTGCTCACAACCGTGCAGTCCGTCGATCCCGTGCTGCGGACGATCCTCGCGAGTGTCGGGATCCTGCTCGAAACTTCGGTGCTCGTAGGCCTCATCGTGCCCGGAGACACGATCGTCATCGTGGCCGCCACCGCGGTCGACACGATCCCGGAGTACTTCGCGTTGGCAATCGCCGTCATCATCGGGGCGCTGTGCGGTGAGAGCATCGGCTTCGCTCTGGGGAGGTTCTTCGGCCCGCGCATCCGGGCGTCCCGTCTCGGGCGACGACTCGGCGAAAGCAACTGGGTGCGCGCCGAGAATTACCTCGACCGGCGTGGCGGGCCCGCGGTGTTCGTGTCGCGCTTCCTGCCGGTACTGCACTCGCTCATCCCGCTGACCGTCGGCATGAGCACCATGAGCTACCGCAAGTTCATCGCCTGGACCGCCCCCGCCTGCGTGATCTGGAGCTTCGGTTACGTCTCCGTGGGTGCCTTCGCCGCCGGCAGTTTTACCGCCATGCTCGACCGGCTGCATTACGCGGGCTACCTCTTCGTGGGCATCATCGTGGTGTTCACGGTGCTGGTCTACGTCGGCAAGAAGCTGCTGGAGCGCGCCGAAGCCCGCCATATGGACCGCCTCGGCGACGGCGACGCGACGACCCGCGAAGACTAGGCCTCCGTAGCCTCTTCACCCGCGAGGGTTCGCTCGACGGCCTCGCGCTCAGCGAGGCTCGACCGCACGAGGGGCAGCGCCCGGGTGATCGCCTTCTCGATGCGTTCGGTCAGCTGCTCGTTGGAGATTCGGTAGTCGGTGAAGTCGGAGTCGTGCGCGTAGACGCCCACGGGCAGCGCGAGTGACTGGAAAAAGCCGAACAGCGGCCGCAACTGGTGCTCGATGATGAGGGCGTGGCGCTCGCTGCCCCCGGTGGCGGCAAGCAGCACGGGCGTGTCGACGAGAGCGTACTGGTCGACGAAATCGAAGAGGTACTTGAACAACCCGGTGAAGGATGCCCGGTACACGGGTGTCGCGACAATGAGCAGGTCGGCGTTCTCGATGCGCTGTAGCTCTTCCTCCGCAACCTGCGGGAGCTCCGCGCGCGTGAGCGCACCCGCCAGGTGCGGGCCGAGGGCGTTCAGCGCGATCAGGTGCGACTGGATCGGGATGACCCGGCCAAAGGACTCCGCGATCGCCTCGACCAGGGCGGTGGTGCGCGACGGCGCGGTGAGGCTGCCCGAAACGGCGACGACGCGAAGGGGGCGGGATTCGATGCTCATTCCGGAAACACTAAGTAGTTCCGTGGGGGTCGGGGCAAGGATGACGAAGTGTGAAGCGCCGCGAGGCGGTGGACCGGGGGTCCGTGACACGCTGTCCCCATGACCGCGTCCCAACTCTCGGAGCACCCCGCAGGGTTCGCGACCCGCCAGTTGCACGCTGGCGCGCGCGACGCCGGCTCAATCACGCCGCGGGTGGCCCCCATCTACCTCACCGCCGGCTTCGTCCTCGACGATTTCGACCAGGCCACCGAGTTGTTTGCCACCGGTGACGGCTACTCGTACACCCGGGTCGCCAACCCGACGACCGCTGCCGTCGAGGAGAAGATCGCGGAACTGGAGGGCGGTGCGCAGGCCCTGCTCGTCGGCAGCGGCCAGGCCGCGGTCGCGATCACGCTCCTCGGCCTGCTGGGCGAAGGCGCGCACGTCGTTTCCGCATCCGCGATCTATGAAGGCACCCGCGGCCTGTTCCTCGACAACCTCAGCCGCTACGGCATAGAAACCGACTTCGTCGACAACGCCAATGACCCGCTGGAGTGGGAGCGTCTGATCCGCCCGACCACCCGGGCACTGTTCGCCGAGTCGATCCCGAACCCCCGCAACGAGGTCTTCGACATCGAGGCGATCGCGGCGGTGGCCCACGCCCACGGAATTCCGCTCGTCGTCGACAGCACGCTGGCCACGCCCTACCTGGTCCGCCCACTTGAGCACGGCGCCGACATCGTCGTGCATTCGGCAAGCAAGTTCTTCGCCGGCCACGGCGCGGTGCTCGGCGGGGTCATCATCGATAACGGCCGATTCGACGCCGCAGCATCGGGCAGCATGTTCCCCCACCTGGTGCAACCATCGCGAACCGGCGGCCCGAGCTTCGCGGAACGCGCGGGCGGGCTGGCCCGCATCACCTACCTGCGCGAGGTGATGGCCCTGCGCCTCGGGCCAACCCTCTCGCCCCTGAACGCCTTCCTCATCGGCCAGGGCATCGAGACCCTGTCGCTGCGGGTGGAGCGGCAGTCCGCGAACGCCCTCGGGGTGGCCGCCTGGCTCGAGGGGCAACCCGAGGTCGCCTCCGTCGACTACTCGGGTCTCAGCTCCAACCCCTACCGCGAGCTCGCACAGCGCTACCTGCCCGACGGCCAGGGCTCGGTGTTCTCGTTCACCCTCGCCGGGGGTCTCGACGCGGCCCGCGCATTCATCAATGCGCTCGAGGTGTTTACCCACATGACCCACCTCGGCGATGTTCGCTCGCTCGTGCTGCACATGGCGACCACAAGCCATAACCAGCGCACCCCCGAACAACTGGAGCGAGCGGGCATCCTGCCCGGCAGCATTCGGCTGTCGATCGGCATCGAAGACCTCCCCGACCTGATTGCCGATCTCGCACGAGGCCTCGCGGCAGCAAGGGCGGTGGCGGGATGACCCGGCAGCAGCACTTCGGCTGGTTCCTGGCTCGCGGCTTCGGGCCGCAAGGGTGGGGGCATCCGTACCTCGACTGGAACTGGCGCTGGACCGAACCCGACCTCTACCAGCAGTCGGCCCGCGAGCTGGAACGCGCGGGCTTCGACCTGCTGATCATCGAGGATGCCCCCTCTCTCGGCTCCGCCTCGACAATCGACCTGCGCGTCAGGCAGGCCTTCGGCGGCCCCAAGCACGACCCGCTGCTGCTCGCGCCGTCCCTGTTCGGGGCAACGCAGCACCTGGGCGTCGCACCGACCGTCAACCCCGCCGCGTACCTGCCGTACACAGCAGCCCGGCAGTTCGCGAGCCTGCAGCACCTCAGCGGTCACCGGCTTGCCCTGAATGTCGTGACGGATGTCGGCAGCGCCCGCCACTTCGGCGATGCGCCGCCGCTCTCCCACGACGCGGCGTACGACCGGGCCGAGGAATGGCTCACGGGCATTCGGCGACTCTGGAACAGCTGGGGCAATGGCGCGCTCATCGCCGACCCCGCCCAGGGCCGCTACGCCGACGGCTCGAAACTCGAGACCGTACAGCACCGCGGTGAGTACTTCTCCTTCGACGGGCCACTGAACGCGATCCCGTTCACCGACGGCGAGCCCGTGATCGTTTCCCCCGGCGGTTCGGGTCGCGGCCTGGGGTTCGCCGGCGCGAACTCCGACGTGCAATTGGCCCTCGCCCCACTGGACTCGGCGAGCATCCGCGACTACCGGGCGCGCATCCACGCCGCCGCCGTGGAGCGCGGCCGTGACCCGCGCGACATTACGATCATGTTCGCCATCCAGCCGGTGCTCGTGGCCAGTGCTGCGGAGGCAAACCGGCTGGTGGCGGCCTCGGCGAACCCGGATGACGCGGCGATCCTCACGATCGCCGAACGCCAGTCGAGTGATCTGGAGACCGACCTGACCGCGCTGGACTTCGATGCGCCGCTGCCCGATGGCGTGTTCGGCGAGCACGTATCGCAGGGAAGCATCAAGCGCCTGCTCGGCGGCTACGACCCCGCCACGACTCCCCTGCGCCAACTGTTGGCGAAGCAAGCCCGGCTGGGCAGGCTCACGGACGGCAGCGGGTTCGTCGGAACCGCCGAGGAGTTCGCCGACCTGGTCGAGCGCCTCGGCGACGAGGCCGACAACGACGGGATCCTGCTGTGGGGCGACCTGCACCCCGTGACCGTGCACCGGCTGCTGGATGAGCTCGTGCCGATCCTGCGGCGCCGCGGCATCCTGCGCACCGAGCACAACCCGGGCGGCCTGCACGCGAACCTGCGCGACTTCTAGACTGCACAAATGCGCATCGGGATGCTCGGCCTCGGCCGCATGGGCACGCCCGTCGCCGAGCGGCTGCTCTCCGCTGGGCACGACGTGACCGGCTGGGACCTCGACTCCTCGCGACTGGGCACCGTGGTAGCGGCGGGCAGTGCGGTCGAAGTTGCTTCTGCGGAGCTGGTGCTAACGGCACTCCCCGGCCCTCGGGAGGTTGAGGCAGCAATGGGGCCGCTGCTCCCGCTGCTGCCGGTGGACGGCCTCTGGGTCGACGTGACGAGCAACGACCCGCGAATGCTCGAGCACCTCGCCAGCCGTACCCGTGCGTCGGTCGTGGGTGCCGGGATGGGCGGCGGCGTGCGGGCGGCGCGCGACGGCAGCATCCATTTCTTCGTGGGCGGTGCGATTCCTGCCGTCGACCTGGCGCGGCCCGTACTGGAAACACTCGGCCGCATCGATCACGTCGGCACGGCGGTGGGTGACGGGATGACCGCCAAACTGATCGCCAACCTGCTCTGGTTCGGGCAGGCGGTCGCGGTCACCGAGGCCCTGCTGCTCGGACAGTCACTGGGCATCGCCCCCGCGCGCCTCCGTGACAGCCTCAGCAGCAGTGCCGGCGGAAGCGTCTTCCTCGACGACTACCTCGATCACCTGCTCGACGGCGACTACCTGGACGGCTTCGGGATCGACCGCTGCGTTGAGGAGCTCGACACCCTCGCCTCGCTCGCCTCGGACGCGAATGTGCCGTTCGAGCTGTCGACCCTGGTGGCCCAGCAGCACCGCGACGCCCTCGGGCGATTCGGTGCCCGCGGTGGCGAGCTCTCGGCGGCACGCCTGCTGGAGGAACGCGCGGGGCGCACGCTGCGGCGTTAAGCAGGACCGGCCGGCCCCGCGTGATGCGGAACCGGCCAGTGCCTGCTGGTGCTAGATCAGGTCGTTCTCGGTGAGCCATTCGGTGGCGATGGCTTCGGTGGACTCCTGGTCAACCGACGACTTGACGTTGAGGGCGACGAGGCCCTCGGTCGTCAGCTTCGCCTGCACCGCGTTGATCACATCGGCGATCTCATCGGCAATGTCGGCGTTCACGAGTGGCACCACGTTGGAGGCCAGGAAGAGGCTCTCCGGGTCATCGAGCGTGACGAGGCCGTCGGTCTGGATCCGGGGATCGGCGGTGTAGACATTCGCAACATTGACGGTGCCCGCGAGCAGGTCCTCCACGGTGGTGTCGCCGGTCGCCGAGAAACCGACGGTAACCCCGTAGGTCTCCAGCAGGCCCGTGGGGCCGTACGGGCGCTCCTCGAGCTCGGGGTAACCACCGAGCGTCAGGGGCACATCGACGTTGGCGAGGTCGGCGATCGACGACAGGTTGTACTGCTCGGCGAACTCCGCGGTGACGTTGTAGGCGTCCTCGTCGGCGGCCTCGGCCTGGTCGAGCACCGTCAGGCCCTCGGGCAGGGCGTCAGCGAGTTCGGCGTAGACGGCGTCGGACTCAGTGGCCGTGGTGTCGGGACTGTAGAACTGCAGCAGGTTGCCGGTGTACTCCGGGAACAGGTCGACCTCTCCGCTCTCAAGCGACGGGAGGTAGGCGTCGCGCTGGCCGATGCTGAACTGGCGCTCAACCTCAAAACCGGCGTTCTCGAGCGCTTGGGCGTAGATCTCAGCGATGATCTCGTTCGAGTAGTAAGCCTGCGAGCCGATGGTGATCGTCTCGCTGCTGCCCTCATCGGTACCCGGGTCCAGCGGATCACCTGTTGCGCACCCTGACAGGGCCAATGCCACCCCGACCACGGCCGCACCGAGTGCGAGCCGGCCCTTGTTCCTTGCTGTGAACATTTCTATCCTCTTCCTTCTTCGGCGGGGATTCCCGCCACCGCCCGGCGCCGGGATGGCATCGAGCGGACTTCCTGGGGTCGGCCCGCGGTCACACCACGCGGGACGACGATTCTCTCGAGCAGCGCGAACAGGCCGTCGAGCACAAGGGCGACAACCACGATCACGATCGCCGAGCCGAGGATCATGTCGAAGCGCCGCAGCGGGATGCCCTGGATGATGTACGTCCCGAGCCCCCCGAGGGTGACGTAGGCGGCCAGCACCACGGTGGCGACGATCTGCAGGGCTCCCGCGCGCAGCCCGCCAATGAGCAAGGGCAGGCCGAGCGGCACCTCCACCCGCCACAGGATCTGCCACTCCGTCATCCCCACCGCCCGGGCGGCGTCGACAACCCGACGGTCGACGGCTTCCAGGCCCGCATAGGCACCCGCCAGGATCGAGGGGATGCCCAGCAGCACGAACGCGATGGTTGCGGCCAGCGGTTTCTGCGTGACACCGATGACGAGAACGAGCAGCAGGATGAGGCCGAAGGAGGGGATCGCGCGCGCAGCACCGGAGATACCGATGGCAACGTTGCGGCCGCGCCCCGTGTGGCCGATGTAGTAGCCGAGCGGTATCGCGATCACGGCCGCGATCGCGAGGGACAGGAACGTGTAGAACAGGTGCAGCCCGATGGCGGCGGGCAGCGGTGACGAGCCGCCCAGCCGCTCGGGCGAGAAAATCCAGGCGAAGGCCTCGGCGAGGAGGTTCATCAGGCCACCGCCGCGGGCTGAAGCTGGCGGGTCGCAGAGGGCGCGGCACGCGGCGCCCAGGGCATGAGGAGGCGGCCCAGGCGTGCGAGCAGCAGGTCTACGAGCAGCGCAATCACCACAACGGCAACAACCCCGGCGAGGATCTCGGGGATGATGCGGCGCTGGAACCCGTTGGTGAACAGGTAGCCGAGGCTCTGCACCCCGATCAGCACGCCCACGGTGACGAGGCTGATGGTGCTGACGGCGACGACCCGCAAACCCGCGAGGATGACGGGGCCAGCGAGCGGGAACTCGACCGCCCAGAACCTTCGCCACGCGCCGAAGCCCATCGCCGTGGCCGCCTGCCGCACATCCGGGTCAACGGACTGCAGGGCATCCGCCACCGAACGCGCCATGATCGCGACCGCGTAGATCGTCAGGGCGATCACGAGGTTGGCTGAACTCAGCACGCTGATGCCGATGATGACCGGGAGTATGACCAGCAGCGCCAGCGAGGGGATCGTGTAAAGCAGGCCCGCCAAGGTCAGCAGGAGCCCACGCGTGAGCTTGAACCGGTAGGCAACCCAGCCCACCGGGATGGCGATGAGCAGGCCGAAGATGATCGGGAGAACCGCCAGGCGCAGGTGCTCGACGGTGAGGCGCCCGATCAGGTCGAGGTTGTTGATGACCCAGGTCACGAGGCGGCACCGTCCACCAACACACCCTGGGCTCGCCCCTGGCTGTCGACGAGCACAGTGCCGCGCGCCGTCTTCTTCAGTGACAGCGCGCGCTTGCCCTGCTCGACCCCGATGAAGCTTGCGACGAAGTCGTTGGCGGGGTTCTCGGTGATCTCCGAGGGGCTGCCGACCTGGGCGATCCGGGCGCCCTCCTCGAGAATGACGACCTGGTCGCCGAGCAGGAACGCCTCATCGATGTCGTGGGTGACGAAGACGATGGTCTTGTCCAGTTCGCGCTGCAGCCGGATCGTCTCCTGCTGCAACTCGGCGCGCACGATCGGGTCAACCGCTCCGAATGGCTCATCCATCAGCAGGATATTCGGGTTGGCGGCGAGCCCGCGGGCTACGCCCACACGCTGCTGCTGGCCGCCCGACAGTTGGCTCGGGTACCGGTCGGCGACGGAACGGTCGAGCCCCACCGTGTCGAGTAACTCGAGGGCCTGCGCGCGGGCCTGCTTCCGCGGCACCCCGTTCAGCACGGGGACGGTCGCGACGTTGTCGATCACCTTGAAGTGCGGCATGAGGCCCGAGTTCTGCATCACGTAGCCGATGCTGCGACGAAGCGAGACGGGGTTGCGGTCCAGGATGCTCTCGCCGTCGATCTCGATGACCCCGGAACTCGGCTCCACCATGCGGTTGATCATCCGCAACAGCGTTGTCTTGCCGCTGCCCGAGGAGCCGACCAGCACCGTGGTCTTGCGGGACGGGATGACCAGGCTGAAGTCATCAACCGCAACCGTGCCATCGGGGAAACGCTTGGTCACCGAACGGAATTCGATCATGGTCGTGCGGCTCATTCCTCGTGCTCCGGGCACGGATCGACACTTACCGGTCGATCCAGCTAAACAGTAGAACGGGCCACTGTCATACCCGGTTGCGCAAAGTTACGCCGTGTGCCACGGCGACCCGCACGGGCGTTACGGCGTAACGGCGCCGAAGTGCGGGGAGAGCATGCCGTAAACCGTGTCACGGCCGAGCTCGAGGAACACGAGCTCACCCTGCGGGTCGCGAGCGAACGCGCGGGCCGCGAGGGCATCAGAAATTTCCACGGCCGCTTCGAACCGCAGCCGGTTCTCGGCGGTGTCGGGCACATCGAATCGAGCGACGAGCCCGTCGAACAACCGATCGGCGATGAGCGACTTGAATGAGCGTTCGGTGGGCAACGGGCGCAGGTCTATCGTGTCACCCACCCGCAGGCCACGGAAGCCAGGCTCAGACCGCACTGCCTCGACCAGGAGGCCAAACGAGGCGCTCAGTGCGGCCAGCCAGTTCTCGTGCCGCTCGTCGACGACCTCGTCGCTGACCCGGGTGATGACGCGCTCAAAGTTGCGGGCGGCGAGCGCCTGCAGCAGCGCGATGCGATCGGGGAAGTACCGGTAAACGGTGCCGATCGAGGCACCCGCCCGCTCGGCAACCATCGCGGTCGTGAGGCGCTCGTAGCCAATCTCATCGATGATGGCGGCCGCCGCATCGAGCAGTGCTGTCAGCCGCGCGGCGCTGCGCGCCTGCACCGGCTCGTTGCGCAGGGGCATCCTGCCGTCGGTGGACGTGTCGGTGAACTCTCGCACGGGCACGAGACCTCCTAGTGTTGGGTGCCCGAATTCTATATCTGCCGCCTATGAGAAAAACCCGCGTCGGTGGGTCCTGTCACAATGGCGGGGTGTGCGGACGATTCGTGGTGGCGGGAGCTGCGGCTGACCTTGTGGAGATGTTCGACGTCGACCTGGTCGGCGACGACCTGCCCGCCCCCAGTTTCAACGTGGCGCCCACCGACCGGGTCCCGATCATCCTCGACACGATCCCCAAGGGAGCCGACGAGTTTGACGAGCCCGTCCGGCGTCTTGAGGCAGCCCGCTGGGGACTGGTGCCACCGTGGGCGAAAGACGTGAAGGTGGGGGTGACCGCGTTCAACGCCCGGATCGAGTCTGCGGCCAGCAAACCCCACTTCGCGAACGCCGTGAAGAAGCGGCGCGCGATCCTGCCGGCGACCGGTTATTTCGAGTGGCGGACGGTGGGCGACGTGAAGACCCCGCACTTCATCCACCTGCCCGAGGGGGAACTGGTGGTGTTTGCCGGCCTGTACGAGTGGTGGCGCAACCCGGCAGCGGCCGAGGATTCCGCTGACAAGTGGCTGCTCTCGACCTCCATCCTGACCCGCGAAGCAAGCGGGGCGCTCGCGTCAATCCACGACAGGATGCCCGTCTTCCTCTCCCCCTCGCTGGTGGATGAGTGGCTCGACCCCCACACCGAGGGCGGTGAAGGACTACTGGAGGAGGTCGCTTACGGCGCGCTGGAAGTCGAGGAGCACATGCTCAGCCACGAGGTCGACCGCGCAGTGGGCAATGTGCGCAACAACTCGCCCGCATTGATCGAACCGCTGCCGGCATAGTCCAGACTGGAAGCATGGCTCGATCCCGCACGACCGACGCTCGCGAGCCCGCCCAGCAGATCCTGCACCGGGCCGCGCGCATCGAAGACGCTTTCCACCGGTGGCGCGAGCGCCGCGGTCGCCGCCGAGGGCTGGTGTCGACCATCGTCCCCTACGCCGGCTATGGCGCTCCCGGGTGGACGCGCGTGCTGTGCCGCGTGGTGCTCGCGCGAGGGGATGCCCCGCGCCAGCGCGCCGAGAAAGTGCGCGGCTGGCGCAGCTTCTTCTCCATCCCCGTCACCGAGGCCCCCGTCACGGTCACCGCAGGCGGGGTCGACCACCAGATCTCCCCCACCCGGGGCGGGGTCGTTGACGCGCGCATTCCCACCGAACTGGAACCGGGCTGGCACACGATCACCTTCCGCACCGGCGACACCGACGCGGTGACCGCACCCGTGTTCATCGTGGACCCGAAGACGCGCTTCGGGATCGTCTCCGACATCGACGACACCGTGATGGTCACGGCGCTCCCCCGCCCGTTCCTGGCCGCGTGGAACACCTTCGTGCTCGATGAGCATGCCCGCACCCCGGTCGCCGGGATGGCGGTGCTCTACGAGAGGCTGCGGCGGGAGCATCCCGAATCTCCCGTCATCTACCTGTCCACCGGGGCCTGGAATGTCGCCCCCACCCTCACGCGCTTCCTTGACCGCAACCTCTACCCTGCCGGGACCCTGCTGCTGACGGACTGGGGGCCCACCCAGGACCGCTGGTTCCGCAGCGGGCAGGAGCACAAGCGCACGAGCCTCGCGCGGCTTGCTGACGAGTTTCCCGATATGAAGTGGCTGCTCATCGGCGATGACGGCCAACACGACGAAGAACTGTACGGCGAGTTCGCGACGGCCCATCCCGGTAACGTCGCGGCGGTCGCGATCCGGCAGCTCTCTACCGGTGAGGCAGTGCTCGCGGGCGGCCGCAGCACTGCCGCGGAACGCCAGGGCCTGACGTCCGTCCGCTGGTTTTACGGGCAGGACGGCGCGGCACTGGCCCGCCAACTCGAAGACACCGAGCTGCTGGCGAACTGATGGCCCTGCCCATTGAGGACTACGCGGTCATCGGCGACTGCCATACGGCGGCGCTCGTCGGGCGTGACGGCAGCATCGACTGGTTGTGCCTGCCCCGATTCGACTCGGCGTCGACGTTCGGTTCGCTGCTCGGTGATGAAGAACACGGGCGCTGGCTGCTCGCACCCGTCTCGGAGGCGGCGACGAGCAGTTGGTCGTATGTCGACGACACGTTCATCCTCGTCACCCGCTGGGTCACGCCCGAGGGTGAGGTGGAGATCACCGACCTGATGCCGCACGGCGACCGGCGTGCCGACGTGATCCGGCGCGTGCGCGGCATCAGCGGCACCGTCGCCATGCACGTCGACCTCCGCGTGCGGTTCGATTACGCCAACGCCCTGCCCTGGATTCGCCAGGTCGACGACCATCACGGCCATTCGCTTGTCGCGGTAGCTGGTCCCGACGCGATCGTCGTGCGCGGCATTGCCCTGACTGCCCACGGCCACGCGCACACCGCAGAGTTCGCGGTGAGCGCTGGCGACACGGTTGACCTCACACTGACCTGGTACCCCGCACACCGCGAACCTCCCGCTCCGCTGCCCGTGGGCAAGCGCATCACGACCACGACGAAGTGGTGGCGCGACTGGCTCGGCAGCGCCTCCCGCCACCCCGGCTACGAGAGCGAGGTGCGGCGGTCGCTGCTCGTGCTGCGCGCCCTCACCCATGAGGACACGGGCGGGATCGTCGCGGCGGCGACCACGAGCCTGCCGGAAGAGTTCGGCGGCACTCGCAACTGGGACTACCGCTACGTCTGGCTTCGGGATGCTTCGCTGACGCTGGAGGTTCTCCTGGAGCACGGCTTCACGGGTGAGGCCGACTCGTGGCGCCGATGGTTGCTGCGGGCGATCGCGGGCGACCCGGCCGACGTCCAGATCATGTACGGGCTTTCGGGCGAACGGCGACTCGAGGAGTGGGACATCCCGAGTCTGCCCGGCTATGAGGGTGCCGCCCCGGTGCGCGCGGGCAATGGTGCGTACACGCAGTTCCAGGGCGATGTGTTCGGAGAGGTGATGATCGCCCTGCAGGCCGCCCGGCGGGTCGGCATCGATAGCACCGACATCTCCTGGCCGCTGCAGCGTGCGCTGATGTCGTTCGTCGAGGAGAACTGGCAGCGCGCCGATAATGGCATCTGGGAGATCCGGGGGGCCGAGCGCCATTTCACCCACTCCCGCGTCATGCTGTGGGCGGCGGCCGACTGCGCCGTGCGCGCCGTGCGGGAAGACGGTCTCGACGGCCCGGTGGAACGCTGGGAAGCCCTGCGTGACGAAATCGCCGCAGAGATCGAGAGCAACGGCTTCGACGCGGGGCTCAACACGTACACCCAGTACTACGGCGGGCATAACGTCGACGCCTCGCTGCTGCAGCTGGTGCAAGTGGGTTACCTGGCCGCCGACGATCCCCGCATGCTCGGCACGGTGGCTGCGATCGAGGAGGAACTGCTCGAGAATGGCCTGCTGCTGCGCTACCGCACGGAGTCTGGCGTCGATGGCCTGCCCCAGGGCGAGAACCCTTTCCTCGCCTGCTCGTTCTGGTTGGTCGAGCAGTACGCCGCATCAGGACGGATGACCGAGGCCCGCGCCCTCATGGATCGCCTCTGCGGTTTCGCCAACGACCTCGGATTACTCAGCGAGGAGTACGACGTGCTGGCGCGTCGACAGGCGGGCAATACGCCCCAGGCGCTCAGTCATCTCGCGCTCGTGCGGGCTGCGGATGCCATCGCGAGGGCCTCCTGAGCTCGCAGCAGAACCCGTGCTCATTTTCGCTTGACGGTATATCGGCAGGCTGGTACTTTTCATGAGGTTGTGGTCCTCCTAAGGGGGGACACGCCGTTGCAACACTCCGGTCCCGACGGAGTTGTGTACCAGCCGCGCGAGATTCTCGTCGGTCCCTGTTGGTGGTGGTTTGCTTACCCGATCCCCACCCTCCCGACACAGTGGCCGACGAGGGTCCCGGCCACGCCGCCTAGGCTGGGCCCATGCTCCGCGCGGCGAAAGCGCTCGCCCTCTCCACTCATCCCGGCCCGACCGTCGCCGTCACCGCGATCAGCGCCCTTCTCGGTGCGGGCGTGGGTCTCGAACCGTGGCGCGTGGCGCTGCTGGCGCTGGCCGTGCTGGCCAACCAGGTCTCGGTTGGTCTCTCCAACGACTGGATTGACGCCGACCGCGACCGCGAGGTCGGGCGCACCGACAAGCCCGCTGCCGACGGCCGCATCCCGGTCTCGACCGTTCGCACCGCGGCGATCATTGCCGCGCTGCTCGCGGTCGCGCTGACCGTCCCGTTGGGCCTCGCGGCAACGCTCGCGCACGCGGTGTTCATCGGCTCGGCCTGGGGGTACAACGCTGGCCTCAAGGCGACGGTGTTCTCGGTGGCCCCGTACATCCTGAGCTTCGGGCTGCTGCCGCTCATCGTCACCCTCGCGAGGGAGACTCCAGCACTCGCCTCCCCGTGGGCGATGCTCGCCGGCGCACTGCTCGGGGTCGCCGCGCACTTCGGCAACGTGCTCCCCGACCTGGAGGATGACCGGGCGACGGGCATCCGCGGGCTGCCGCACCGGCTCGGTGCGCGCGCCGCAGGCCTCGTCATCGCGGTGACCCTGGCCGGGGCATCCGCGAGCATCGTGCTCGGCCTGGCTGGTGCAGGGCCGTTCCACTACGTGGGACTGGGGCTGAGCCTGCTGCTCGCCATCAGCTGCGCCGTCGTGGTGCTCAGCGGTCGCACCGGCCGTGTGGTGTTTCGGCTGGTGATTGCCGCCGCGCTCGTCGACGTTGCTCTGCTGGTGTCATCCGGGGGGCGACTGCTCGCCTAGTCCCGTGGCTCGCGGGTTTCGGATGCCCAGGAACGAAACGATGCCGCCGATGAAGAACATCGCCGCCGTCACGATGATCACCCGGTGGAACCCGGCGACGTCGAGCGTGCCCGCAACGATGACCCCGACCATCGCGATCGCCACGAGGCCCGCCACCCGGGAGACCGCGTTGTTGGTCGCGGAGCCGATGCCGGCCTGGCTCGCCGGGATCGAACCGAGGATGCCCGCCGTCAGCGGCGCCACCGTGACCGACAGGCCGACCGCGAAGACCAGCACACCCGGCAACACGTTCCACCAGTAGTCAACCTGCTCCCCCATGGTCAGGAACAGCAGGTAACCGATCCCGGCGATGATCGGTCCCACGGTCATGAACAGGCGAGGGCCGAATCGGCCGCTGAGGCTACCGAACAGGCCGGAGAGGAAGACGTTTCCCAGCGAGACGGGCAGGAAGGCGAGAGCCGCAAGCGTCGCAGAGAAGCCCGCCACCTGCTGCAGGAACACCACGACGATGAACCCGCCGAGGGAGAGCGCACCGTAAATGAAGACCGTCGCGAGGTTGCCCCAGGCAAAATTGCGATTCGCGAATATACCCAGCGGCAGCATGGGGCTTTTCGCTTTCGTCTGCCACCAGATGAAGGCCGCGAACGACAGCAGGCCCAGGCCGAACGGCAGGAAGATCACCGGGCTCCCCCAGCCGAAGTTGCCCTGCTCGATGAGCGCGAACACCGGCCCGCCAAGCCCCAGCACCCCGAGGGCCGCACCGAGGAAGTCGATTCGCACCCCCGGTTCCCGCTCGTCTTTCTGGCCGAGAATCGCCAGCAGCACGAGGGTGACGGCGATGGGCAGCAGGTTGATCGCAAATACCAGCCGCCAGTTGAGGTAATCCACGAACAGCCCGCCGAGCAGCGGGCCCGCGAGGAAGGAGGCACTCGTCCAGGCTGTCCACTGGCCGATCGCCTTCGACTGGGCGGCGTCCCGGAAGCTGGAGATGATCAGGGCGAGCGAGCTTGGCACCAGCAACGCACCAGCAATCCCCTGAACACCGCGCAGCACGATGAGCAGTTCTGCCGTTGGTGCGAGGGCAATCAGCAACGAGCTCACCCCGAAGCCGATCAGGCCAGCCCGCAGGACGACGATGCGGCCGAACACGTCGGAGAGTGACCCCGCGAGCAGGATGAGCGAACCGAGGGTGATGAGGTAGGCGTCGACCACCCACTGCTGCACGCTCAGCCCGCCCCCGAGCTCCTCGCTGATCGCCGGGAGTGCGACGTTGATCACCGAACCGTCGAGGAATGCGACGAAGGAGGCGAGAATCGCGATGATCAGGACGAGGCGTTGCTGGCGAGTCATTCCCTCATCTAACACCCGGGTCGACGGCGGCCTCGATCGCGTCGAGCACGGCAGGCACGGCGAGTATGCGGAAGTGGCCGATATCCGCCACCACCACGTTGCGTGCGCCCTCAAGGTAACTGGTCGCCGGGATCACGGGGTCGAACTCGCTGTAGATCGAGGTGATGCGCGAGTTGATGGTGGCATTGCCCGCGAGCAGGGCGAGCGTGGAGCCCGCCGGGCGGAACACCCGCAGCGTCCGGATGGGCGAGTACCGCGCCAGGCGTGAGCCGGAGAACGGGGTTGCGATGGCGACCATCCGGTCGATGCGGTGGCCGGTGTCATCCACCGCCATCATGTGCTTGCCGATCAACCCACCCTTGCTGTGCGCGACGATCACCACGCCGCGGAGGTTGTGCTGCTCCAGGTAGCGCTGGGCGAGCGCCGCGGCATCCGGAATCCGCCCCCGGTTGCGGCCGAGCTCATGCAGCACATGCACCGGGTGTCCGGCGGAGTGCAGGCGCCTCGCGACGTGCAGCATGTACTGCCACCCTTCGTAGACCCCGGGGATCACGAGCACCGGCGAACCCGTTCCGGACGCGAGGGAGTCGGGCTCGCCCGCAAACAACGGGTAGCGCACCTGCCAGATCGCGCCGACCCAGGAATCCACGTACCAGAACCACAGGCGGCGCACCCACTTCATCGGGCCGCGTGCTCCGCGATCGCCTGGGCAACACCCACGGGGTCGCTGTACATCACCAGGTGCGGGCCGTGCACGACGGCGAACCGCGAGTTCGGGATGCCCGCCGCAACGCCACGCGCCCAGTCGACGGGCACCACGAGGTCCGCGTGCCCGGCCAGCACGAGCGTCGCGGCGGCGATGGAACCCACGCGGTCTTCGATCCGGTCGGAGAACAGGTGGCGGCTCTGCCGGAGGAAGTACGGGATGCCGCAGCGCACGAAATAGTCCCAGGCGACCACGAGGTTGGCCAGGGGCCGGTTGCGGACGCCGTCGACGACGAGCCGCCATGCGCCGCTCCACAGGGTGCGCTCCCCCACCGGCATCGTCGGGGCCATGAGCACGATCCGGTCGGTGACCTGCGGGGAATCGACCGCCAGCCGGCTGACCACCTGCGACCCCATCGAATGACCGACCAGCACCGGGTTGACCAGCCCCGAGTCCTCGAGCACGCGCGCGAGCACCCCGGCGTGGTCTGCGATCGAGACATCCCGTTTCGGATCGGGCGCAGCTCCGTAGCCGGGCAGGTCCACAAGGTAGACGCGCCCCTGTTTGGCCAGCTCGGCTGCGGCCGGGTGGTAGTAGCGGGAGGAGACACCGATGCCGTGGACGAGCACGAACGCCGGCCCCTCGTCACGACCGGGAAACCGTTTGACCATCACCGTCAGGTCGTCGAACGCGCGGCGGCTCGTGTAAAACAGGGCACCACGCGAGCGATGCACGCGGTAACGGTCTTCGCCGCGCGCGGACATCCGCCTGCGCACGGTCCCCATTGCGCCCACAATAGTACGGTGACCATCGGAACCAACTGGGCGCGATACTACGAGTACCGCGCCGGCACCCTCCACGAACCCGCCACTATCGATGAACTGCGCGAGGTGGTGGCAGGCGCACCGCGCATCCGGGCGCTCGGCAGCCGGCACTCGTTCAACGACATCGCCGACTCCTCGGAGCTCGTCTCGCTCGCCGGCCTCGAGCCCGATATCGAGGTGGACCGGGATGCCTCGACCGTGACGTTCTCCGCGGGGCTGCGCTACGGTGACCTCGCCACCGTGCTCGAGGCGGAGGGATTCGCCCTCCACAACCTGGCCTCCCTCCCTCACATTTCGGTGGCCGGTGCGGTAGCGACCGGCACCCACGGCTCCGGTGACCGCAACGGTAACCTCGCGACGGCCGTCGCGGCGATCCAACTGGTGACCGCCTCCGGCGAACTCGCGACCATCCGGCGCGGTGAGCCCGACTTCGACGGGGCCGTCGTCTCCCTCGGCGCGTTGGGCATCGTCTCGCGGCTGACCCTCGACGTGCAGCCGAGCTTCGAGGTGCGGCAGGACGTCTACGAGGGACTGTCGTGGTCGGCCCTGCTCGAGAACTTCGACGCCGTCACATCCTCCGCCTACAGCGTGAGCGTCTTCACCGACTGGCAGGGCGACGATATCTACAGCGTGTGGCTGAAGAGCCGGCTGGATGCCGAGGTGCCGCCCTCCGAACTGTTTGGCGCGCCCCGCGCCCCGGAAGACCTGCACCCGCTGCGGGAGATGCCCTCGGAGAACACCAACCGGCAGGGCGGCGTGCCCGGAGCCTGGAATGACCGGCTGCCGCACTTCAAGATGGGCTTCACCCCCAGCAACGGCGACGAACTGCAGACCGAATACCTCGTGCCGCGGCGTCACGCCGTCGCGGCCATCGAGGCCGTGCGCTCCCTGCGCGATGACATCACCCCGCTCCTGCACGTCAGCGAGCTGCGCACGATGGCCGCAGATGAGCTGTGGATGAGCGGCGCCTACGGGACCGATGCGGTGGGCATCCACTTCACCTGGAAGTTCGAGCCCGAGGCGGTGCTCGCCCTACTGCCGCGACTCGAACTCACGCTCGCCCCGTTCGAGGCGCGGCCGCACTGGGGCAAGCTGTTCCACTCGGTCGACCGCGGCCTGTACCCGAAGCTCGCCGACTTCGTGGCGCTCGCCGAGCGGCTCGACCCGGCCGGGAAGTTCCGCAACGAATACCTCGAACAGAGCGTCTTCTAGAGCATCCCCACCGAGGTAACCCGCACGACCGCGAGACCCTGCTCGGCCGACTCGGCGAGGTCGACGGTGGCGCTGATGCCCCAGTCGTGGTCGCCCGCCGGGTCATCGAAGATCTGCCGGACCGTCCACTGCTGCGGGCCCTCGGTGACCATGATCATCGCGGGGCCGCGGGCGTCTCCCCCTGTGCCCAGCGACCCGTGCTCGTCGAAGTAATCGTCCATGGCGTTCGCCCAGGCCTCGGCACCGAAGCCCGCCGCGGAATCCAGTTCGCCCAGGGCATCCCAGTCTTCGAGCGCCGCCAGCTGCACCCGTCGGAACATCTCGTTGCGCACGAGCACCCGGAAGGCACGCGGGTTCGAAAGCACCGACGGCGGGGCGGGCGGCACGACGGGTGCGGTGGGATCGGCGGTGGGGTTGATCATCGCCTCCCACTCGTCGAGCAGGCTCGAGTCGACCTGGCGCACCAGCTCGCCCAGCCACTCGATGACGTCGAGCAACTCCTCGGTCTTGGCATCGTCGGGGATGGTCTGGCGGGCGGCACGATAGGCGTCCGAGAGGTAGCGCAGCACGAGGCCCTCGCGCGGGGCGAGCTGGTAGAAACCGACGAAGTCAGCGAACGTCATCGCCCGCTCGTACATGTCGCGCACAACAGACTTGGGGCTCAGCTCGAAGTCGCCGATCCAGGGCTGGGTTGAGCTGTAGGTGGTGAAAGCGGCGTCGAGCAGTTCTTCGAGCGGTTTCGGCCAGGTGACCTGCTCGAGCAGCTCCATGCGCTGGTCGTACTCGATGCCCTCCGCCTTCATCGCGGCGACCGCCTCACCGCGGGCCATGAACTGCTGCTGCGAAAGCACCGGCTTCGGGTCATCCAGCGTCGCCTCGAGCACCGAAACCATGTCGAGGGCGTAGGTCGGCGACTCGGGGTCGAGCAGTTCGAACACCGCGAGCGCGAACGGCGAGAGCGGCTGGTTGAGGGCGAAGTTCGGCTGCAGGTCGACCGTCAGGGTGATCTCGACGCGCTCATCGAGGGTCTCGACCAACTCCCCGTCGTAGACCGCCATGACGGGGACGGTCACCTGGGTCACCACCCCCGCGGTGCGCAGCGTGCGGTAGATCGCGAGCGCGCGGCGGGCCAGCGCGAGTTTGCCGTTCCAGCTCTCGTGGCTGCCGAAGATGAGGTCGCGCATGTGCTCGAACGGGCCCCGCCCGTCGGCCGAGGTGCCGCGCGCGATCACGTTGAGGATCATCGAGTGGCTGACCTGCATGTGGCTCGTGAGCAGCTCCGGCTCGGCGCCGATGAGGCGGTTGAAGCTCGGCTCGCCCCACGACACGAAGCCCTCGGGCGCCTTCTTGCGCACGATCTTGCGGATCTTCTTGATGTCGTCGCCCGCCTTCGCCACCAGCCGGGCGTTCTCGGCCTCGTGCTCGGGCGCCTGGGCGACCACGGTGCCCGCGGTGTCATAGCCCGCGCGGCCCGCGCGCCCGGCGACCTGGTGGAACTCGCGGGCGCTCAGCTGCCGCATCCTCGTGCCGTCGAACTTGGTCAGGGCCGTCAACAGCACGGTGCGGATCGGCACGTTGATGCCCACCCCGAGGGTGTCGGTGCCGCAAATGACCCGCAGCAGGCCGCGCTGGGCCAGCTGTTCGACGAGGCGCCGGTACTTGGGCAGCATCCCGGCGTGGTGCACGCCGATGCCGGCCCGGATGAGCCGCGACAGGGTCTGCCCGAAGCGCGTCGTGAACCTGAAGCCGCCGATCGCCTCCGCGATCTCATCCCGCTGCTCCCGGCTGATCACCTTGATGCTCGTCATCGCCTGCGCCCGTTCGAGGGCGGCCGCCTGCGAGAAGTGCACGATGTAGATGGGCGACTGGCCGGTGTGCAGCAGGTCTTCGACGGTCTCGTGCACGGGGGTGGTGACGTAGGAGTAGTGCAGCGGTACCGGCCGGTCGACGCCCGTGATCAGCGCGGTCTCCCGCCCCGTGCGGCGCGACAGGTCGTCTGCGATCGGTGTCATATCGCCGAGGGTCGCGGACATCAGGATGAACTGCACCTTCGGCAAAGTCAGCAGCGGCACCTGCCACGCCCAGCCGCGATCCGGGTCGGCGTAGAAGTGGAACTCGTCCATCACGACCTGGTCGACGGGGGCATCCTCCCCGTTGCGGAGGGCAAGGTTGGCGAGAATTTCGGCGGTGCAACAGATGATGGGGGCATCCGGGTTCACGCTCGAATCGCCCGTCACCATGCCGACGTTCTGTGCCCCGAAGATGTCGACGAGCGCGAAGAACTTCTCGCTCACGAGCGCTTTGATCGGTGCCGTATAGAAGGTGCGTTTGCCCTGGGCGAGCGCCGTGAAGTGCGCGGCGATCGCGACGAGCGACTTGCCGGTGCCGGTCGGGGTGGAGAGGATGACGTTCGCCCCCGAGACGATCTCGATGAGCGCCTCATCCTGCGCCGGGTACAGCGGCAGCCCGCGGCCTTCGGCCCAGCCCGCGAAGGCCGTGTATGCGGCGTCCGCTTCGTACGGGCTCGGCGCGAGGTCGAGGAGGGCGGGCATGTCTCAACCGTAACGCGGCCGGCCCACTGCCCCGCCCCGTGCCAAATGCAGGATGACGCGGCACCGAGTCACACTGCGGCGCGGCAGATGTCGCTTTGGCGCCGCGTCATCCTTCATTTGGTCATGGGCGACGGGTCATCGCAGCGGTGGGGCTCAGGCGGTGACGTACTCCTTGACGGCGGCGGTGATGGCGCTGAGGCCGGCCTTGGCATCGGCGAACAGCATGCCCGTCTTCGGGTCGGTGAACAGCTCGTTCGCAATCGCCGCGTACCCGGGGCTCATGGAGCGCTTGACCACGACGATCGACTTGGCGTGGTCGACATCGAGGATCGGCATGCCGGAGACCGCGTTGCCGGGCCGGCGTGCCGCGGGGTTGGTGACGTCATTCGCCCCCACCACGAGCGCCACGTCGCAGGTGTCGAAGGCGGCGTTGGCTTCCTCAAGCTGCAGCATCTGCTCGTACGGCACGTTGGCCTCGGCCAGCAACACGTTCATGTGCCCGGGCATCCGGCCGGCGACAGGATGGATCGCGTAGGTCACGCTGACCCCGTGGGAGGTGAGCAGCTTCGCGAGCTCGGCGACCTCGAGCTGGGCCTGGCCCGCAGCGAGGCCGTATCCGGGAACGATGATCACCTGCTGCGCGTAGGCGAGCTGGATCGCAATGTCGTCAACGCTGAGCTGCCGAACCGCCACGGCATCCTCGCCCGCGCCCGCCGCAACCGCGGCATCCACGCTGCCGAAACCGCCGAGCAGGATGCTGCCGACCGAGCGGTTCATCGCCGTGGCCATCTGCAGGGTGAGGATCGTGCCAGCGGACCCGACGATCGCGCCGGCGATGATCATGGCCTGGTTGTTGATGACGAAGCCGGCCATCGCGACCGCGAGGCCGGTGAGCGCGTTGAGGAGGGAAACGACGACCGGGGCATCCGCACCGCCGATCGGCAGCACCATGAGCACGCCGAAGACGAGCGAGGCGACGAGCAGCACCACCATCGGCAAGGCAGAGCTCGGCGCGATAACCGTCATCACGCCGGCACCGAGCGCCACGAGCACGACGGTGGCGTTCACGATTCTGGCGCCCGGGAACTGCAGGGGCCGGGCCGGGATGATCCCCTGCAACTTCCCCGCGGCGATAAGCGAGCCGGAGAACGTAACTGAGCCGATGAGCACGTCAATGACCATAGGCACGGAGGAGTCAGCCGTGATCGCCGCGCCAGACAAACGGTGCAGGAAGTCGGCGAAGGCGATGACGGAGGCCGCCCCGCCGCCGACCGCGTTGAACACCGAGATCAATTGCGGGATGTCGGTCATCCTCACACCGCGCGCCTGCACGGTGCCAAACACCCCGCCGACGACCGTGCCGATGGCGAGCGCGATCCAGCCCCAGGGGCTGCCGGTGCCCGACAGCACGGCCAGCACGAGCGTCGAGACGACGGCGATGACCATGCCGACGGCCGAGACCAGGTTGCCCTGGCGGGAGGTGGAGGGGGTGCGCATCTGGTGAAGGCCGATGACGAACATGGCGGCCGCGACCAGGTACAGCACGCCGACGATGAACTGCGGGGTACTCATCGGGCGTCCTCCGGGGTTTCAGGCTTGGCGGCTTTCGGCTTGGTGAACATGCGCAGCATCCGGCCGGTGACAACGTAGCCGCCGAATACGTTGGCGGCAGCCATCGCCGCGGCAATGCCCGTCAATACAAAGCCGAGCGGGGTGTCGGCAACGGCGGCGAGCGCGACGGCACCGGCAATCACCGCGCCGTGGATGGCGTTGGAGCCCGACATCATCGGGGTGTGCAGGGTGGCGGGGATCTTGCTGATCACCTCGAACCCCACGAGCAGGCTCAGGACGAAGATCGCGAGGTTGGTATAGAGCATGTCGGTCATGAGGTCGCGAGCTCCGCAACTGTCGAAGGGATGAGGGGCGGAAGGCCGAGGGCCGCGCGGACGGGCGCGCTCGTGATCTCGCCGTCGTGGCACACCACGATGCCCGCGTGCACCTCGTCGTCGGGGTCGACTGCGATGGCTCCGTCGCGGGTGAGGGAGGTCACCGCGGCGAGGACGTTGCGTGCGTACATCTCTGAGGAGGCCGCAGCCAGGTCGGAGGCGAGGTTTCCCGCGCCGATGACGACCACCCCGCCCGCGGTGACGATGCGTTCACCGTCGACGGATCCGGCGACGTTACCGCCGCGGTCGCTCGCCGCGAGGTCGATGCACACCGAGCCGCGACGCATGGCGGCGAGGGTGTCGTCGGTGACCAGCAGCGGTGGGGTGCGGCCGGGCACCTTCGCGGTCGTGATGATGATGTCGAAGCCGACCAGGCGTGCCGAGAGTTCCTCCTGCTGGGCGACCTGCTCTTCCGGGGTGAGGGCCCGCGCGTAGCCGCCGGCGCCTGCACCCTCGGCAACCGATGAGGTCAGGAAGCGCCCGCCCACCGACTCGACCTCGGTGCGCGAACTGGGCCGCACGTCGTAGCCGGTGACGACCGCTCCGAGACGTTTGGCTGTGCCGATGGCCTGCAGGCCAGCGACGCCCGCCCCGAGGACGATCACGCTCGCGGGCTTGGCGGTACCGGAGGCGGTGATCATCATGGGCAGGTAGCGGTCGAACTCCGCAGCCGCCACGATGGCCGCCCGGTAGCCGGCCGCGCTGGCCTGCGAACTCAGGGCATCCATCGACTGGGCCCGGCTGACGGTGCGCGGCAGCAGCTCGAAGGCGACCGCGGTGACGCCCGCCGTCGCCAGCGACTGCATGGTGGCGGAGTCGCTGAGCGGGTCGAGCAGGCCGATGAGCAGCTGCCCCGACCGAAGGGATGACGCGAGCGCGGCATCCACGCCCCGAACGACCGCGACCACCTCGCTGCGCGCGATCACTTCGGCGCGGCTCGCAACAGTGGCACCCGCCGCGACGTAGGCGGCGTCATCGAAGCTGGCCCGAAGCCCCGCTCCCGCCTCGACCACGACGGGAATGCCGTCGGTGACGAGCTTCGCGGCAACCGCAGGGTCGATCGCGACCCGGTTCTCGCCTGCAGCGGTCTCGGCGAGCACCCCGATCGAGGTCATCGTTCGACCTCAACGCGACGCAGGAAGCGGCGACCCCGCACGGTGGTGGGGGTGATGCGCACGTAAACGTAGGTGGCCACGGGAATCCACTCCGGCAGTTGCAGCCGGTCTGCGGCGGCGATGTCATCCGGGTGCTCGAGGACGTCGGCGGTGCCCCGCACCACGACGCTCCAGGAGCCCTGCTCGGTGCGCTCATCGACCTCGAAGACAACCGAACTGTTGGAGACCAGCTCACGCATCTTGGTGCCGCTCGCGGTGCGGAACACGATCACCGAGCCGTCGGCGTGGTAGTCGACGGGGAAGATGTCGGGTTGGTCGGCGGCGCTGAGGCCGAGCCTGCCGAAGGAGTGCGTACACAGCAGCTCCCAGCAGCCGGCCTCGCTGAGTTCGACGACCGGACCCCGGGGCGACCAGGCATCCAGTTCGTGGTCTGACATCACGGCACTCTCCTCACGACCCGCGCGCACTGCACGCTCCCGTGAGCTTCGCAAGACCGGACCGGCCCGAGGCAGTGCCGAAGGTCCCGTGACCGGGCTTCCCGGGCGGTCGGCGTACAATCTCCTGTGCCCTCCGACCTCCCTGACACCGAGCCCTCCGGCACAGCGGTGCCCGAAAGAGCACCGACCGGCATCGACCCCGCCGAGCTGCAGGTCGCCCTCAAGGTGCTCGCCCAGATGGCCGAGGTCGACCAGGAGCACCCCGACTTCATCACCGTCCGCCGCGCGACCGCGAAAATGTTCAAGGCCGTCAAGAAGGAGCGCCGCCTCGAGAAACGTGCGGGTATCGCCGAGGCCGACCGCTCGGTGATCGCCGCCACTGCGACCGGGGCGCCCGACCGCATCGATGACGAAACCCGGGGCATCCCGATTTCGACATCCCTCACGGCACCCACCGCGGGCACCCTCATCAAGCCGCGCGCCTGCTACATCTGCAAACGGCCGTACACGCTCGTCGACGCGTTCTACCACCAGCTCTGCCCCGACTGCGCGGCCATGAGCCACGCCAAACGGGATGCCCGCACCGACCTCGCCGGGAGGCGCGCGCTGCTGACCGGCGGCCGGGCGAAGATCGGCATGTACATCGCGCTGCGACTGCTGCGGGATGGCGCGCACACGACCATCACGACCCGCTTCCCCCGTGACGCGGTGCGGCGCTTCACGAGCCTGCCGGACTCCGCAGACTGGATCGACCGGCTGAAAGTTGTCGGCATCGACCTGCGCGATCCCGCCCAGGTGATCGGCCTGGCCGAGGATGTCGCGGCCGCCGGCCCTCTCGACATCCTGATCAACAACGCGACGCAGACGGTGCGCCGCTCCCCCGGCGCCTACCAGCCGCTCGTCGACGCGGAGCTTGCGCCCCTGCCCGACGGCCCGTTGCCCGAGCTCGTCACCTTCGGCCACACCAACGACGCCCACCCGCAGGCGCTGCAGCAGTCGGTTGCCGCGCACCCGATCCTCGCGGCGGCAGCCGCCCGCGCCGAGCAGCTCACCGAGCAGGCGATGGCGGCGGGGTCGAGCTCGCTCGAGCGGCTCGCCGCCGGCACCGCGATTGACGCGGGAGGGCTCCTGCCCGACCTCGACCACAGCAACTCGTGGACGCAGCACGTGCAGGAAGTCGACCCGCTGGAGATGCTCGAGGTGCAGCTGGCCAATACGACGGCCCCGTTCATCCTGATCTCAAAGCTCCGCCCCGCGATGGCGGCGAGCCCCGCCCGCCGCAAGTACGTCGTGAACGTCAGCGCCATGGAGGGCGTGTTCGGCCGCGGGTACAAGGGGCCCGGGCATCCGCACACCAACATGGCCAAGGCCGCCGTCAACATGCTCACCCGCACGAGTGCGCGCGAGATGTTCGAAACCGACGGCATCTTGATGACGAGCGTGGACACCGGCTGGATCACCGACGAACGCCCGCACCCCACCAAGGTGCGCCTCGCCGAGGAAGGCTTCCACGCCCCCCTCGACCTCGTCGACGGCGCCGCCCGGGTCTACGACCCGATCGTGCGCGGTGAGGCGGGCGACGACCTGTTCGGCGTGTTCCTGAAGGATTACGCCCCGGGCTCCTGGTGATGGTGCCCGCGCCGATCCGCCCGGGTATGCGCGTCGTCGTGCGCTACCGGCTCCCCAGCGGACAGGCGACGGATGCCCTCGGCCAGCTCATCTCGGCCGACGCGAGCCACCTTGTGGTCGACGGCAAGCGGGGCATCGAGACCATCGCCGTCGAGGATGTCATCGCCGCAAAAGAGGTACCGCCGCCGCCAGCACCCCGCTAGCTTCGGCGCAGGTTGCGCACGTCGGTTGGGCCCATGACGGGGGAGCCTTTGCGGCGCGGCAACCAGTCCACGAAGAACCACACGAGGTTCTCGATCGCGAGGTACGGGAGGTAGGCCGCCACCTGGAGCACGACCACCGGCAGCAGCAGGGCGCCCGCATAACTCGCCCAGACCAGCAACCGCCAGTGCCGTCCGGTGACGGCGCTCGTCGCCAGCGGCAGCGCGGCCAACAGTAGCGCCACCCACCACGGGATGCCGAAGCCGAGCCACGCGACGGGCGCTGCAGCAACGAGCAGCACGCCGAGTGCGCCGAGCACCAGCAACCCGACGAACCGCGCGGTGGAGTGTTTCTGGTACCGCTCGTACGACACGAAGGTCCACATCACCCAGGCCCGGAACGGGGAGACTCCCAGCTCGCGCAGGCCGAGGCGGAACCGTCGGTCGGCCTGCTCACGCGCCCGCAGCGCATCCCGGGGCGGCATCGACCTGGCGCGCCAGGCCTCGCTGTCGTGCACGATCGCGGGGGCGGTCTGCCTGCCGTATGAGGCGATGAGGCTCCAGAACACGGTGGGCACCGAGGCGAGGTCAGTGCGGTTGCCGTCGGAGGGGTGCACGTCAGGCGCGTGCGCGTGCGCCCAAGTGGCGTCCGCCGGGTCTTCCTGCGGCTCGTGGTAGCCGATGCCCTGCCGAAGCTGGAACGTCGGGGCCATCACCGGCACCTGGGCGAGTTCGATCGAGGTCAGAAGGGAGCCGTCGGCTGCGACAAAGGGCATGGGTTGACGGTACCGCGCCGGGCGTGCCGAAACCGCAGCCGGTGGGGCTGCGGTTTCGGATCAAACAGTTGCGGACCTAGTCGGCGAGCCCGCGGCGGCGGGCGACGATGAGAAGCGCAACCCCGACCAGGACTCCAAGCCCTGAGAGTGAGGCCAGGAGCGGCGTGGTCGAGTCAGGGGTGTTGGCTGCCGTGTTGGCCAGGCTGCCGGTGTTGACGAGGCGATCGCGGTTGACGGTGCGAACCGGAGTGGTGCGCGTCGGCGTCGTCACGGTCGGGGTCGTCACCACGGGAGGCGTGACGACGGGAGGCGTTACCACGGGAGGCACCACAACGGTCGTGGTCGTGCCGTTCTCCGAGGTGGTCGTCGTTGTGGTTCCGCCGGATGTCGACACCCGCACGCACCGCGACTGGGCGTTGATGAGGTTGTCGTCGAGCGTCACAGCTCCAGCGTTGAGCGCGCTGGCCAGGAGTCGACCTTCAACGCTGGCGCCGGTGTTGACAGTGATGGATGTTGCGGCCACGACGGTCCCGACAAAGTCGGCACCGGTACCGATGGTGGCAGAGCTGCCCACCTGCCAGTAGACGTTGCAGGACTGGGCGCCGTTGATCAGCAGCACCTGGGCGTTCGACCCCACGGTCAGGTCGCTGCCCGCCTGGAAGATGAACACCGACTGGTCATTGGAGAGACCGTCAAGGGTGATCGTGCCGTTCAGGAGGATCGACGAGGTTGAGTTGTATACGCCCGGCAGGTACAGCGGGGTGAAACCGAGGTCTGCCACGATGGCGCCTGTGGCTCCCTGTCCCGCAAGCTCCACGTAGGCCGCGTTGACGTCGGTGCGTGCGAGCGTCGCATCGGCATCGGCGGTGTGGATGGTGCCGTTGACGACCTGCCCAGAGGTGAGGCCGTTAGCCGTACCGGTGAGCGCCACGTCACCGTGCACTTCGGAGGGCGAGACAGGCAACGACGCGTCGGTTATCGCGTCGGAGGCGACAATCGCGTAGGTCTCGGCGGTGCCGAGGAAGTCGTCGGTGCCCGGCTCCACGGCATTCGCCTGGCTGACTCCACCGAATGCGGCCAGTGCCAGTGCAACGCCGAGAGTCGTTACGACTGCGGCGGGCTTGGGTGAAAAACTCGTGCTGAATACAGCCATGGTTTCCTGCTCTCTCATGCGGTTCGGTTTTTGCACCGATCATGATCAGCAGGGGTGTGCACCCCACGGGATATTTCAGCTGGTCCTATTCCTGAGGATGAGCGTTCTACCCCCCGAAGTCAAGCAATCTCCCCGTAGTGGGGGTCTAACCGTGACCTCGATAGGGGCCGACTACGATTGCAGACGCAGCGGTAATCACGGCAAAGGACACGCCGTAGGAGGGGATAACAGTGGCCGAGACATCCGTCACGAGGCCCCCGAAACGATCGGGCGTCGACGACCGGATCTTCGCCGCCGCCCTCGACATCCTGCGCAGCCGCGGCCCCCTCGCGGTCAGCATTGAGGCAGTGTCCGCAGCATCCGGTGTCGCAAAGACAACCATTTACCGGCGATACGACAACCGTGAATCGCTCCTCACGGCAGCAATCACGTCGGCAGCGACCGCCGTCGAGTTTCCGACGGGCCTGCCGGCCAGGGAGTCACTGCGCTGGGTGCTTCGTCACGCCAGCGACACGATCGAGAACGTGGTCGGGCGCGGTACGGTCGCCGCCATACTCCTCGACGAAGATCCCGAGTTCACGGGGCTGCTGCTCGGGATGATCCGGGCAAACACCCGACCTCTCCGTCAAGACCTGAGGTCGCGCGCCCTCGCCGGGGAGATCCGCGCCGACGTCGATATCGAGCTCGCAATGAGCATGCTGCTGGGGGTCGTCGTCGCCGAGCTCATCCGTGGACGGGCGACCGACGACGCCTGGGTGGAGTCGGTACTCGGCCTGCTATGGCCCGCCTTCGAGGCCTGAGGTCACTTGCGCGGCAGGATCTTTCCCGGGTTGAAGTTCGAGTTCGGGTCGGCGCTGTCGAAGAGTCCCGCCATCACCGCGACCCCCTGAGGGGAAATGTCCTCGGTGAGCCAGGGCGAGTGCTCCACCCCGACCCCGTGGTGGTGGGAAATGGTCGCGTCGTTGTCGACGAAGGCCTGCTGGATGGCGTTCTTGACCACGTTGTATTCGGCAATCGGGTCTTTGTCGAACACGAACGCGAAAGTGAAGTAGAGGCACGCCCCCGAGTGGTAGGAGTGCGACATGTGCGACATGATCCAGCCTTTGATGCCGATCTGGTCGTAGGCCTTCTGGGCCGCCTCGTGCACTGAAGCGTGCACGTTCACGAGCTTCGACCAGGGGGCTGCCGTCTCCGAGACATCCCCCGCCGCCCCCATGTCAAGCAGGAAGTCGCGCAGGTAAGGGGTGTCGAACTTCTTCTGGTCGTAGAGAATGCCGGGGCCGGTGCCAATGATGGTCAGTCCGCCGTGCTTGCGGATAATCTTCTCGACCATCTTCCGCTGCCGCTTCGCGTGCGCGACACTGCCCTCGTAGCCGATGAAGGAGATGCAAATCTCGTCGAGGTGGTCACCCCACTTGGCCTTCATGATGGCCGGCAGCATGGTCTCTGCCTGCCACTTCGAGAAGCCGGTGCGGGCCTTGCTGGTGGCGAGGGTGAAGGCCGTTTCCTTGGCATCCGAGATGCGGGTGATCGACGGGGCGGCATCCGACTCTGCGATCTCCTGCATCGCGGCGATCCCGGCTTTCCAGTTCGGGAAGAAGTAGGCGTAGATGTCGCGCTTCTCGGGCAAGCGGTGCACCTGCACGGTGACCTCGGTGATCACGCCGAGGCGGCCCTCGCTGCCGAGGATCATCTCACGCACCGACGGGCCGCTCGAGGTCGACGGCAACGGGCGCAGCACGAGAACGCCACCCGGGCGCACCACCCGCAGGCCGCGCGCGATGTCGGCGATGTCGCCGTACTTGTCGGACTGCATCCCCGAAGAACGCGTCGCAACCCAGCCGCCCACCGTTGAGTGGGTGAAGCTGTCGGGGAAGTGCCCGATCGTCCAGCCCTTGGCGTTGAGCTGCTCCTCGAGGTCGGGCCCCTGGGCCCCGGCCTGGATGCGGGCGAGCCCCGAGGCCTCGTCAATGTCGAGCACGGTGCGCAGGCGACCGAGGTCGAGCGACACGATCGTGCGCTGTTCCTCGGGCAGCGGCTCGAGGCTGCCGCCGATGTTACTGCCGCCGCCGAACGGGATGATGACGGCATTCTCGGTGATCGCGGCATCCACGATCGCCTGCACCTCGGCCTCATCGGCGGGGTAGATCACCACGTCGGGGCTGCGCAGGATGGCGTTGCCGCGTACCCGCATCAGGTCGCGGATGCTCTTGCCGTACGTGTGGATGACTCGCGCCATGTCATCCGTCGTGACGTGCGCCTCCCCCACGATGCCCGCGAGCGTCGCGGTGAACGCTGCGGACGCTGTGCTCGCCCCGACGGTGAGCTCGTCGAAGGAGGGCTCCCCCGTGCGCTCGGCGGTGAGCAGGTCGAGGCCAACGGCGTACTTCACGAACGGCGCGAAGCCCGGCTTGTCTTCGTGGTGGAATCCCACGCCGTCAATGCCCCAACCCCACCACTTCATGTGTTTGACGTCGCTCATCGCTGTCCCTTCTGCGCGTGCGCCGGCAGTGGCAACACGGATTGGTGGAGCCTGCGGACCTCGTCCGCCAGGCGGTTGGAGAAACTCTCGGTAGTCTCGCCCGGCTCGTGGCGCATGAGTGGGCCGAAGACGACAGCAACGGGCATCCGGCCTCGTCGAGGCCAGCTGGTGCCGCGCGGCATCGCATCGCTCGCGCCGACCAGGGCGATCGGCAGGCAGGGCACATTGGTCGACATGGCGAGGGCCGCGGCCCCCATCTTGAACCGGCCCATCTCACCGGTTCGCGACCTGCCTCCTTCGGGAAAGATCAGCAGTGGTACGCCGCGCTCCAGCAGTGCTTTCGACGAGCTGCCGCGCTTGCCCTCCGCGTTGCGCTCGATCGCGAAGGCGTTGAAGAACAGCGTGGTCAGCCACTTGCGCCACTGCACGTCGAAGAAGTAGTCGGCGGCCGCCCCCGCGGCGAGGAACCGGGAGAGCCGACGCGGCAGCGCGCCGATCACGAGTGGGGCATCGAGGTGGCTGGAGTGGTTCGCGATGGCGATGAACGGTGCCTCCACCCCCTGCAAACCGTCGAGGCCGTGCACGGTCACCCGCACCAGTCGCCACACGAGGGGTTTGAGCAGGCCGCGCTGGGCGACCCGCCGCACGGCGGCAACGGAGGGCGACGTGAACCGGTCTGCTGCCATCAGTGCTCGATACTTTCCGTGGTCCTGGTCGACGAGATGCGCGCCGAGATCGCGCGGGTCGCTGACCCCGGCAGGTGCCGGATGAACCACCCGAGTACCCGGTAGCGAACCGTGGGAATCGATATCGCTTTACCGCGGGCGCTGTCTCGCAAGGCGGCGCGCACGACAACCTCGGGCTCGATCCACAGGAAGGCGGGAAGCGAACTGCGGCGAACCCCTGCGCGCTCGTGCCACTCGGTCCGCACCCACCCGGGGAGCACGGCGGTTACCGTGACAGCGGTGCCCCGCAGTTCGACGGCGAGACTCTGGCTGTATGCCGTCACCCACGCCTTGATTGCGGCATATGAGCCGGTGGCGAGGTAGGTCTGCAGGCTCGAGATGTTGATGATGGCCCCGCCGCGGTCGCGCATCGACCGCCCGGCCGCGCCCGATAACACGAGGATCGCCCGGCACATCACCGCGAACGCCTCGTCGTGTCGGGAGATGTCGGGGTCGATAAGAGAGGTGTGTACACCGAACCCTGCGCTGTTGACGAGCACCGTGATGGGGCGCTCCGGGTCTTCGATGCGGGAGGCGACGCGCGCGACATCCGATGCCATTGCGAGGTCTGCGCTGATCGTCTCGACGTGTATGCCCGAATCGGCATGAAGCCGCTCGGCGACCAGCGCGAGCCGGCCCGGATCACGGGCAACGAGCACGATGTCGAGCCCGCTGGCAGCCAGCACCCGGGCGAACTCGGCGCCGATGCCTGAGGTGCCGCCCGTGATGAGAGCCGATGCCATGTCGCATACATTACGCTACGGGCACCGTAGCGACGATTGATAGACTTCAGGCACTTGTCCTGCGTGATGGAGGTGTTCCGGTTGCCAGAGCTTCCCGCGGCGCCCGCTGACATCATGCGCTTCCCGGCACCCGATTTCGATGTCAGGGAATATGCCCGCACGGCTGCCGCGTCCCACCGCGAGACGCTCGGGCTCGAGTCATACGCGAGCGCCCCGCTGAGCGCCGAGGGGCTGCGCATCCTGCGGTACCTGCAGATCGTCGAGCGCGCCACCATGACCCACCTGCGCAGCGTCCTGGTCACCGCGACGCACAAGGATGCCCGGATTACCGCGTTCCTGACCACCTGGGCCTTCGAGAAGTACTGGATCGCTGACGCCTTCGAGCAGATCCAACTCGCCCACCAGCCCGAGGGCACCGACGTCGACCGGGCACCCTTCACCACGCCGCCCGAGCGCACCATCCGGGAGTCGATCTTCGCCAACATCGTCGGGGTTCCGATGATCGCCGTGCACATGAGCCTGGGGACGATCGATAACTGGCTGAACCAGGCCGCATACGCGCGGCTGGGCGCCCTGGAGAACAACACCCAGCTGACCGAGACCATCACCGCCTTCCTCGCCCTCAAGCAACGTCAGTTGACCTTCTTCGAGGCCCAGGCCCGTTATCGCCTCACCGAATCCGACATGGGTCGACGCCTCACCCGCCGCCGCCTGGCGAGGACGCCCTGGCCCATCGGCGCCAAAGCCGAGCCGGCGCACGAAACCGAGTTCTTCTTCCACCACCTGTTCGCTGCCGTCCCCGCTGTCATCAGCGAACTCGACGCCCGCATCGACACCCTGCCCGGCCAGTCCGGGCTCGCCCTGATCCGAAAGGCCGCCCGGCTGTGAGCTCCGAACGCGCGACCGCCCGAGTGCTGACCAACGAGCACATCTTCCTCACCGGGGGCACCGGGTTTCTCGGGCAGGCGATCCTCGAGCGCTTGCTGTCCTCGCATCCCGATACCCGGATCACCGTGCTCGTGCGCGGCAAAGGCACGCAGAGCGGCGAGGCCCGGCTGACCAACCTGCTGCGCAAGCCCGTGTTCGCGAAGTGGATCGAGCGCGTGGGTGAAGACGAAGCCAAACGGCAGTTCGCCGAGCGGGTCACGGCCCACGAAGGCTCCCTAGGCGACGTCGGAGATCTCCCCGGTGACATCGATGTCGTGCTGCACAGCGCCTCGACGGTCTCTTTCGACCCGCCCATCGATGAGGCATTCGACACCAACGTCGGCGGCGCGCACGGGGTTTACGGTGCCCTGCTGGCCAGCGGCAGCGACCCGCACGTCGTGCACATCTCGACGGCGTACGTCGGTGGTATCCGCAAGGGCATCGCACCCGAGGCATCCCTCACCCACACCGTCGACTGGCGCGCAGAGTACGAGGCGGCCAGGTCAGCGCGCGTCAGGGTCGAGAACGAGTCCCGTGAACCCGAGGCCCTTCGCCGGCAGCTGGAACACGCGAAGGCTCGCCACGGCAAGACCGGCCCCCAGGCCGTCGCCGGTTTCGCGGAAGCCGCCCGAGCAGAGTGGGTGCGCGAGCGTCTCGTCGACTACGGCCGCACCCGGGCGGAGAGCCTGGGCTGGACCGACGTGTACACGCTCACCAAGGCCTTTGCGGAGCGCGCCGCCGAAGAGCTCTGGTCGCAGGCCGGGCACCGGCTCTCGATCGTGCGGCCGTCGATCATCGAGAGTTCGCTGTACCACCCGTTCCCCGGCTGGATCGACGGCTTCAAGGTCGCGGACCCGCTCATCATCGCCTACGGTCGCGGCCAGCTTCCCGACTTCCCGGGGCTGCCGGATTCGGTGCTCGATGTCATCCCGGTCGACTTCGTCGTCAACGCCGCCCTCGCCGTCGCCGCGCGACCGGCCGAGCCCGACGCAGCCCAGTACTTCCAGGTGGTCTCCGGCAAGACCAACCCGTTGCCGTTCCACCGGATGTACGAGAACGTCAACACCTACTTCACCGCCAATCCGCTGCCCGACGACAAGGGCGACAACGGCGATATCGCCGTTCCGCTGTGGCGGTTCCCCGGCGGGCAAAAGGTAGAAAAGGCGCTCACCAAGCGGGAGAAGCAGGCGGAACGGGCCGAGAAGCTCATCGAGCGCCTCCCCACCACCAAGCGCACCCGGCAGTGGCTCGACACGATCTCCAAAGGCAAGCACGGGCTGCGGCAATTGCGCGCGTTCACGGAGCTCTACCGCGCCTACGTGCAGACCGAGATCATCTTCGACGACACCAACACGCGCGCCCTGTTGGCAAGCCTGCCCGACGACATCCGGCGCACCGAAGGCTTTGACGTCACCGAAATCGACTGGGAACGGTACTGGCAAGACATCCACTTCCCCGCCGTCACCACGCTCACGCGCGCCTTCGGCAAGCGGCCCTCCGCGAAAGCGAAATCGACCAAGGCGCTCCCCGTGCGCAGCGATGTCGTCGCCGTCTTCGACCTCGAAGGCACGGTGCTGCAGTCCAACCTGATCAAGCAGTACCTCCTGCTATGGGCCGGCAGCGTGCCGCGCAACCGCGTCGCCCACGACCTCGCCGACTTCACCTTCTCGCTACGCCGCTACCAGCGCGCCGAGAAGCGGGACCGCGGCGAGTTCATCCGCACCTTCATGCGCCGGTACGAGGGCTTCAAAGTGAGCGAGATCGAACGGCTCGTGCGCGGTAGTTTCGGGCGGGCGATGCTGCGGCGGGCGCTGCCTGACGCCATGCGCCGGGTGCAGCAGCATCGGGATGCAGGCCACCGCACGATCCTCGTGACCGGATCCATCGACCTCACGGTGCAGCCCTTCCTTCCCTACTTTGACGAGGTCGTTGCCGGACGCATGCACGAGCGCGATGGGGTGCTCACCGGCTTCCTGGCCGATCCCCCGCTCGTCGACGAGGCCCGCGCCGCCTGGCTCAGGCACTACGCAGCGCACAACGGCTTCAACCTGCAGCAGTCCTACGGCTACGGTGACAGCCATGCGGACCTGGTGTGGCTGCAGTTGCTCGGGCATCCGAATGCCGTCAATCCCGACATCCAGCTCTACCGCCACGCCCAGGAGAAGCACTGGACCGTGCTCGACTGGAAGCGCCGCGCAGAGCCGACCATCGATGTATCCCGTGCAACACCGAGCAATGCGGAAGGAGTCGGGCAGGCCTCCTAGCCGCCCGCTGCAGCCATGGCATTCGATATCGACAAGTACACCTCCACCTCGAAGCGGGTCGTCTGGGGTGACCTCGACTTCGACCAGTTCCGCACCAACCCGCTGCCCGAGGCGACCCTGCGCAGCCTGCGCTACATGGCCGACATCGAGTACCACACGGTCTGCTACCTGCGCGACCTGCTCGTCACGCCCTCCCACAAGGAGGCGGATGTCTCCGCCTTCATGACCATGTGGAATCGCGAAGAGTTCTGGCACGGCGAAGCCCTCGCGGCCGTGCTCGGCGCCCACGGCGTGACCCTCGACTTCGACGAGCTGAAGGCCACCCGCCTCAAGCTCGGCTGGAAAGACCGCCTCGACCCGATCAAGCAGTCGGTGCTCGGCAACATCGTCGGCAAGGATTTCATTGCGGTGCACATGATCTGGGGTGCCGCCAACGAGTGGTCGGCGGTCGCCGCATACAACCGGATGGCCGACCTCGAGCAGCACCCGGTGCTCGCCGAACTGCTGCGCCGCATCGCCAAGCAGGAGGCCCGGCACGTCGCCTTCTACGCGACCCAGGCCCGCGAGCGCCTCGGGAAGAGCCGCAAGGCCCAGGTCATCGCGCGTTTCGCCCTGAAGAACGCGTGGGGGCCGGTCGGCTCATCCGTCATGGAACCCGCGGAAGTCACCCACGTCATGGGCCATATCTTCGCCGGGGAGGACGGCCTGCGCGAGATCCGCAAGCTCGACGAACACATCTCGCGCATGCCCGGGCTCGAGGGGCTGACCATCGTCGAGAACTCGCTTCGCAACAAGTACGGCTACGTCGCCGCGTGATCGCGCCCGCTGGTAACTTGGCTGCGTGAGCGTACGAATCGAACGAGTAGACCTGCCGGGAATCGGCGTGCGTACCGACGTGATCACGGGCGGCGGGCGACGTGTGAGCGTGGTCTCGCAGCGCAGCGGCGAGCGCGACCTTGCGCTCTTCGACGAGGACGACCCGGATGCCAGCACCGACTCGATCTCGCTGACCGATGATGAAGCCGCAGCCCTCGCCGAGCTTCTCGGGGCCTCGATCGCACTGAGCAGACTTTCTGCGTTGGACGACAAGGCTGTCGGGCTCTACACGGAAGAAATCTCGCTGCCGCTCGGCTCGGGCTTTGTCGGCCGTCCCATGGGCGACACCAAGGCGCGCACCCTCACGAGTTCGTCGATCGTGGCCATTTCGCGAGGCTCACAGGTGCTTCCCTCCCCCGGGCCCGAGGTGCTGTTCGAACAGGGCGACGTGATCGTTGCCGTGGGCACCCGGGCCGGCCTGGATGCACTGAGCAAACTCATCGACCACGGCCCGAGCTAGCCCGCATGCACGACACCACCCTGCTGCTGATCGAGGTCGGTGCCCTGCTGCTCGTGCTCAGCGTGCTGGGGCGGGTCGCGATCCGGTTCGGTGTTTCGCCAATCCCGCTGTACCTGCTGGCGGGCCTCGCCGTAGGCCACGGCGGGCTCTTGCCGCTGAACGCCAGCGAAGACTTCTTCGAGATTGGCGCAGAGATCGGCGTCATCCTCCTCCTGGCCATGCTCGGGCTTGAATACTCCCCCACCGAACTCATCAAGTCGCTCAAGCAGTCACGAATCGCCGGGATCTTCGACGGGCTGCTGAACGCCGTTCCGGGCGCCGCCTTCGCGTTGGTGCTCGGCTGGGGCCCCGTTGCGGCGTTCGCGCTCGCCGGGGTGACGTGGGTGTCGTCATCCGGGGTGATCGCGAAAGTGCTACGCGACCTGGGGCGCCTCGGAAACCGCGAGACCCCGGTCATCCTGTCGGTCCTGGTTATCGAAGATCTCGCCATGGCGTTCTACCTGCCCGTGCTCTCGGCGCTTGTGATTGGGGCGGGGCTGCTGCAAGGAGCAACGACGGTGGTCGTTGCCGTGAGCGTGGTCGCGGTCATCCTGTTCATCGCGCTGCGCTACGGCAAGGTGCTGTCGCGGGCCTTCTCCGCGCACCACGCCGAACCGCTGCTGCTGGGCGTGCTCGGGCTGACGATGCTTGTGGCCGGTCTCGCAGAACAGGTGAGCGTCTCGGCGGCGGTCGGTGCGTTCCTCGTGGGCATCGCCATCTCCGGGCAGGTCGCCCACAACGCCACCCTGGTGCTTGCACCCCTGCGCGACCTGTTCGCGACCGTGTTCTTCGTGTTCTTCGGTATCTCGACCGACCCCGCCGACATCGTGCCCGTGCTCGTCCCCGCGTTCATCCTCGCGGCGCTCACGGTGGGCAGCAAAACCCTCTCCGGCTACATGGCCGCCAAGCGGGCAGGCATCGGGATCCCCGGGCGTTGGCGCACCGGGCTGACCCTGACCCCCCGCGGGGAGTTCTCCATCGTCATCGCGGGCCTCGCCGTCGGGGCCGGGGTCGAGCCCATGCTCGCACCGCTGGCCACCGCCTATGTGCTCATCACGGTCATCGCGGGGCCCCTGCTCGCCCGCATCCCGGATGCGCCCTGGTTCAAGGCAACCGTGCGCAACCGTCGCCTCGCCGCCGAAGCCCGCGCCGCGGCCTGAGCGCTCTCTTGCCGCGCGGCATTTCCTGCCCTGCTGCGTTCTTCTCGCCGCCCCGTTCGCTTCTCCGGAGACAACGACTCCCAACCACACTGGTGACGGCTTTCGGGGTGGTCTGGGCCGAAACCTCCGGAGAAGTGACATCGGCGGCGCTCGGGGCCGGGCGCTCGGGGCCGGGCGAGAGCTCGAGGCGGGGCGAGAGCTCGGGGCACCCGGGGCTTGCTCGCGAACGGGGTCGAAACTCCAGTAGTTACCCAGTTTCGGGGATCGCCCGTCACAACTGGAGTTTCGAGGGCCATCGGCGACCTCGCGACCGCCACGGCCTGGTGCGAAGGCGGGAAATCCGGGGAAAGACGACTGCGGGATGCCCGTGGCGAAACTACGCCGCGTCGAGGCCGCCCAGGCGCCGGAGTGCGGCGTCGAGCAGGGTGCCTTCGGCGGCGGGGATGACGTGGTGGTTGAGGTAGATGCTCGCAAGCCACTCGAGCACCTCGTCGGCGGGCAGGCCGATCGCGTTCCAGTCGATGCCGGGCACGGCCTGGGTCAGCACATCCTCGGTCTCGGGGTGCAGCCACGCCTCGGCGATCGCGAGGTCGGGTTCTTCGGTATCGCTCGCCGCCCAGTAGAGGGCAACCCGGTGCCCCTCGCCCTCGACGTGGTCGTTGGTGACGACCCCGGCACCCAGCCACGGCAGAGTCATGAGCTCGCCCTCGATCTCAACCTCGAGCAGGTCAAGCTGCACCGGCTCATCCACCTCACCCACGTAGAGGTCGAAGCCCGCCTCGTGCCAGCCAGCAGCCTGCGTGATGTCGTCGAACAGCCCCGGCAGCAACGCGTGGAAGTCTGCGACCAAAAGGGATGCCCACTCCACGAGCACCTCGGTGTCGGCGGCGGGCCACGGGCTCACATCGCTGTCGACACCCTCGGCGTCGTGGAAATGGCATTCGACCAGGTCATCCCGGCCCTCAAGGTGCAGCTCGCCGTCTTCGAAGGAGACAAACATCGAGCTGACGCCCTCCTCGGGGTCCCAGTCGGCGAACAACTCCGGGTCGCTGAATCGCGCGGGCAACGTGATCGCGGCGGCGCGCTTCGGCCCGAGGTTGAACACCGCCCGCAGCGTCGAGTTCGGCAGTCGCAGGGTGGAGTCGGTCATCACCGGCCTACTGTAGCCGCCCTAGAAACCCTTCGCGGCCAACGGGTGACCGTAGGCGAAGTCGATCGCGCTGCGCAGGTCATCCATCGCCAGTTCAACCCGCTGGTAGACGCTCGGGTCGTAAACGTTGCCCGCCGAATCCAGCCGAGTGGATGCCCGCGAGATGCTCACCGGATCGATGAGCACCGCACCCAACGCCTGCAGGGTGGGGAACAGTGCAACCAGCCCCTGGACTCCCCCGGTCTGGCCGGGAGACGCGCTCATCAGCAGGGTGGGTTTGCCGTCGAGGGCACCGCAGCCGTCGAGCCAGTCGAGTGCGTTCTTGGTGACACCGGAGGGGGCGAACACGTACTCCGGTGACGCGATCACGACGGCTTTCGCGGCCCGCGCGAGCCCACGGAAGTGGCGCACACTCGCAGGGGCACCGTCGGGTGCCAGGTCGAGGTCGGGGTTGAAGAGCGGCAGGTCGGCGATGAGGTCGCCGCCGACAAACTGCAGTTCGGGGGCGATGCTCCCGGCGAGGTTCAGCAGGGCGAGGTTGAGCGAATCAGACCGCAGGCTCCCGCAAAATGCGAGGACCGGGGTCGGGCTCATGCGGCCAGCCTAGTGAGCGAGCGGGACGATGAACAGGGCTCAGCCGAGCAACTCGCGCAGGTCATCCGCGGTCAGCGCCGCACTGAACAGCGCCTCGTCGTCGATGACCGCATCGAACAGCGCGGCCTTGCGCTCCTTGAGCGCCATCACCTTCTCTTCGATGGTCCCGGCGGCGATCATCCGATACACCATCACCGACCGCGTCTGCCCGATGCGGTGGGTTCGGTCGATGGCCTGGTTCTCGCTCGCCGGATTCCACCACGGATCGAGCAGGAACACGTAGTCGGCATCCGTCAGGTTCAGCCCGAAGCCGCCCGCCTTCAGGCTGATCAGGAACACAGGCGCCTGCCCACTCCGAAACTCTTCAACCACCTCCCCGCGCTTGCGAGTGCTGCCGTCGAGGTAGACGTACGGGATGCCCAGGCCCTCCAGTCGCGCGGCGGCCTTGCCGAGATAGCTCGTGAACTGGCTGAACACGAGGGCGCGGTGGCCCTCGGCGAGCACGTCGCCCAGCTGCTCGAACACGGCGTCGAGTTTGCTCGAGGGCACGTCGGCGTAGCTCGGGTCGATGAGGCTCGCGTCGAGGGCCAACAGCCGCAGCAGGGTGAGCGAGCGGAACACAATGAAGCGGTTGCGGTCGAGATCCTCGAGCAGCCCGAACAGTTTCTGCCGCTCCCGCTGCAACCACAGGTCGTATAGCTCCCGGTGCTCAGGCGCCAGCTCCACCATCAGGGTCTGCTCCTGCTTGGGCGGCAACTCCGGCGCGACCAGCTCTTTCGTGCGGCGCAGCAGGAACGGGCGGATGCGGCGGCGGAGGGTCGCCAGCCGCCGGTCACGGAGACCGGCGAGCGTCGCCTCGGCCGAGCCCGCGCCAACCCCGCTCGTGATGCCCGCCGCCGGGTCTTCGATGGGGCGCACGAACTCCTCCGTGAAGCGCCGCGCCGACGGAAAGAGCCCCGGCGCGGTCAACTGCAGCAGCGCATGCAGTTCGGAGAGCGAGTTCTCCATCGGGGTGCCCGTCACCGCGATAGTCACCGGCACCGCCAGGTCCCGGGCGCACTCGTGCACCTTCGAAGCCGCGTTCTTCACGAACTGGGCTTCGTCGAGGATGAGCCCCGACCAGCCGCTGCCGAGGGCGACCGCCTGGTAGGCCTCGAAATCCAGGCGGAGGAGGGCGTAGCTGGTCACGACGATGTGGGCGCCGGCAGCGGCATCCCGAATCGAGGTCTTCGACGCGGCCTGGGTGGCCGAAATCTCACGCACAACCAGGCCAGGGGTGAAGCGCGCGGCCTCCGCCACCCAGTTCGGCACGACCGAAGTAGGTGCCACCACGAGGAACGGCGCGGCCCCCGCATCGAGCTCGACGGCGTGCTGCACGAGCGCGAGGCACTGCAGCGTCTTGCCGAGCCCCATGTCGTCGGCGAGGATGCCGCCGAGCCGGTGCCGCCACAGGAACGCCAGCCACGCGAAGCCCTCGCGCTGGTAGGGGCGCAGCTCTGCGGTCAAGCCCGCGGGCGGCTCAACAGGGGTGGGGGCACTCACCTCGGCCAACAGCGCCCGCCACTCCACGGCGGGGGTGGCCTCGTCGGCGAGATCCTCGAAGTCGGCCCAGAGGCTGGTTTGGTGGCGGCTGATGACCGGGCCGGTCTCCCACTCGGCGAGCTCGCGCGCCTCAGCGATGAGGGTCGCGAGGGTGTCGAACGCGGGATGCCCGAGACCCAGGTAGTGCCCGTCGGCGAGCAGCAGCCGCTTCCGGCCCTTCGCGATCGCCTTGAACAGGGGCAGGAACGGCACCACGTGGCCGTCGACGGTGACCGTCACACCGAGGTCGAACCAGTCGCGCTTCTCGCTCGGCACCGTCGTCACCGCGAGGTGGGGCGCACCCAGCAGCTCGCGGTACTTCGGCGCGACTCCGCGGGTTTCGACCCGCACACCGTTCTTCTCCAGCTGGGGCACCAGGTGCAGTACGACGTCGGCAGAGTCCGCCCCGCGCAGGGTCACCGCAGCCGGGAGCGCGCCCGGGCCGTCCTCCTCCGGCAGCCATTCCAGCGGCAGGATGCCCGGCGGCAGTACATCGGCGAGCAGCGGAAGTGCTTGGGCGCGGCCGCGCTGCTGCCACCGCCAGGCCAGCTGAAGGGTGCGCGCGGTGCCGTGCGTGGCCACGAGCACCAACTGCGGGGGCAGCGGATCCGGGATCGCAACCGACCGGTCCGGGCTCACCATCGCGACCCGGCTGCTCAACTCGGGCAGGTAGTCGGTCACGAACTCCTCCACGCCCTCGGGTGGGATCACCACCTCGGGCCGGCCGAGCAGCGCCAGCTCCTGCGGGGACAGCGGTTGGGAGCTCGGGGCGATGACGATGCGCCTCGGCTTCGAGAGTTCGATGAGGTAGAGGCCGTGGTTGGCGATCGGGCGGGCATCCGTCGCCGCCACCGGCTCTCCGTCGACAGTGACCGCCGGGTCCAGCCGCACACCGGAGGAATCGCGCGAGGCATCGAGCGCGACCGTGGCGAGCGCGGCAACACTCACCTGCTCGGCAGCAGTGGCACCCACCAACGGGATGCCCAGCTCGCGCGACTGCGCCAGCAACGTCCACAGCACCGGGTTCACGAACTCGTCAAGGAACACCCAGCTAGCGTCGGCCCCGGGCACGGGCGTACCGGCGCGATGCAGGGCCGCGAACTGGCAGAACCAGCGGTGCTGCTCCGGGTCGAGCCCTAGCCGGTTGAGCTGGTGCGGGATGTTCGTCCACGTGAGCGCACCGCGCGCCCACCACCGCTCGGTGCGGGTGACCGGGCGGACCCCCAGGCGATACTCGGTATGCGGGTCAAGCTCGCGCGCGGAGGGCGGCACGGTGCGAGAGGTGGGCCCGTTCCACCGGTTGGGGGTTCGGGGCGTGAGCTCCCGAAGCTCGAACTGCAGGGCCAGGGCGGTGTGGGAGGGAGATGTCTCGGCCGCTGCATCCGGCAAGTAGCCCTCGAGTGCCGCCCGCCAGTCTTCGCCGCCTGTTTCGGGGCGGGATGCGGCGGGCATGGGTCAAGCCTGTCACGCGGGTATGACGTTGGTCGCGCTCATCCCGGTCGCCGCTAGGCTGTCGCCCATGCCCGCCCCTTCCGACTGGATCGAACACCGCCGCGGCGACGGCGAACTCATCGGCTGGCTGCGCCCCGAGAATGACGGCTTCGTGGTGATCGACCTGCTCGGCCGCACCGTCTCCGACGTACTCGAGTGGATGCCCGCAGAAGAGCTGCTCGACGCGCTCGGAATCGGGTACCTCGCCGACCCCTACGAACTCCTGCTCGACACCGGAGCCTGGCTGCGCGTCCGCATCCTGGAGGTCTCGACCGAGCGGATCGTCGTCAAGAAGGACGACTGGGGCGACATGACCGCCACGCAGGTCACGTACACGCTCGGGTTTCCGATGCCGGAGACGCTGCGGGTGCTGTCTCGGGGCTAGCACTCACCGAACGTCGCCAAATTCACCGGGAGATCTGACGGCACCCGAGATTTGGCGAAGTTCGCCGCTCTGCGTCGTGGATCCAAGGGGATTCGACTCCCCACCGGTGCCGCCGGAAAACCGTGCGGTCACTCGCAGGTGCGAGATGCGAGAGCGGCACGATTTTCCGGACTGCGCGGCGGGGGCCCCCGAGGTGAGTTCTCACGGCACTCGGGGCGACAGAAATAAAGAACGGCCACCCGATCCACGCTTCTCAGCGTTTCTCTGGTGGCCGTTCTTTGTTTCTGTGGATCCAAGGGGATTCGAACCCCTGACCCCCTGCATGCCATGCAGGTGCGCTACCGGGCTGCGCCATGGACCCATGTTGTGACCCTCGCGGGAAAGCAACTTGTCAAGATTACTACAGAACGCGGGCTTGGCGAACCGCAGACAATAGAGGCATGGCGCAACCCATCACCGTCTCCATCACCCGCATCGTCGACCCCGTGCATGCCAAAGAGGTCGCCGCGTGGGCTCGAGCCGGGCAAGACCTGCTGAGCGCCTCCCCCGGCTACCTTGGCTCAGGGTGGATCCGCCCCGACCCCAACAGCCCCGAATGGCACATGCTGTTTCGGTTTGCGGATGCCGCATCCCTTGAAACCTGGGAGAAATCGCCGGAACGGGCCTGGTGGGTGGCGTCAGCCCTCGGAATGGTCGAGCACTCCCCCGAAGAACGACGGACCGGCATTGAGGGATGGTTCGACACCCCGTCATCCGTCGAAGTGATCGCACCGCCACCGGCAGCCCCGCCCCGCTGGAAACAGCTGGTCTCCATCTTCATCGTGTTCTTCCCGCTCAGCCTGCTCGCCAACTGGGCGCTCGGGCCACTCACCCACGACTGGCCGCTGGTGCTGCGGGTACTGCTGACGGTCGCGCTGGTGAGCCCGGTGATGACCTACTTCGCGATGCCGCTCGTGACGCGTGCGCTTCGACCCTGGTTAAGCCGCTAGGAGCTCTCGGCTGAACGGATGTCCGCATCCGCGTCAATGTCGTCGAGCTCGGCGTCGAGGTACGACTCCACCTCCGGCAGGTGCAGGGTGAACGTGGAGTATGCCTCGATGGTGAGCCGGGCATCCCGAAGCTGGAAGTCCATGACGTGGCCGCCGAAAGCGCGCGCCTCATCGAGGTAGTGCAGGTGGAAGTCGGCGACACTGAGGCCCTGGAACACGTCGGGGCCCTTGAAACCGACCATGGTGCCCGAGGTGCCCTCCACGGTGTTCTCGTGCTGGCTCTGCACCGCCTCCGCAAGCCCCGGGAAGGGGCGCTGCTGGCGGGTTGCTTCGCGCACAGTCATCCGGTCGAATGCGCCGTCGACGCGGATCGCGTAGAACAGGTTGTCGCTCGGCACCAGTTCCTCGACGAGGCTCTCGAAGACGTGCTCGCTGAGGCCCGTGACCGTGCGGGAGAAGGTCGGCTCGAAGCGCGCCACCTCCGCGAAGGGCACCAACTCATCTCCGGGAACGAGCGACACCTCGCCGTCGCCGCGACACAGGTAGGCGAGGCCGTCGATGATCACCAGCTCGCCGTCGAGCGAGTCACCGCAGCCCACGCCGAGGTCGCCGCGTTCCAGCACCGCCGACGTGGGGAAGGCCCCGTCAAAGAGCCCCACGACGAGCGCGTCGACGAAGGAGAACTGGTGGATCGCCTTATCGGCGCTCGAACGCAAGTGTGGGGCCACGCCCGCAATGCTACGGCGTGGCCCCACAAGACAAGCGCTTAGGAGACGGGAACGACCAGTCCGCCCCAGGTGTCGAGCTCGAACTGGGCAACCTCGTCGGAGGTCAGCAGCTCGTAGAGCTTGAGGATGCGCGGGTCGTTCTCGAGGGCGGGGGTGGTGGCCAGCACGTTGAAGTAGTTGCTGGAGTCACCCTCGATGAGGATCGCCTGGTCGGAGGTGAGGCCGGCCGGCAGCGCGAATGAGATCGTCACGAACGCGACATCCACGTCAGCAACCGCCTGCGGCAGGGTCGCGTTCTCGATCTCCACGAACTCGAAATCGTTGGGGTTGTCGGTGATGTCGTCGAGCGTCGTCGCGCCGTCGGCGATCTCGATGAGGCCCTCGTCAGCGAGGATGCCCAGGGCACGCCCCTCGTTGGTCGGGTCGTTCGGGATCGCGATCGTCGCGCCGTCCTCAAGCTCGTCGAGGCTGGTGATCTTGTCGCTGTAGAACGCGGCGCTCGGCAGGTAGGCCTCGCCGACGCTCACCAGGTCGCCACCGACCGACTCGTTGTAGTTCTTCAGGAAGGTCGCGTTCTGGAACAGGTTCGCGTCGATCGAGCCATCGCTGAGGGCGATGTTCGGCGTGTTGTAGTCGGTGAACTCCTGGAACTCGATCGTGAGGCCAGCGTCGGCAGCCAGGTTCTCCTGGATGAACTTCAGGATGTCTCCGGCCGGGGTAGCCAGTGCGCCCACCGTGAGGGTGCCCAGGCTCTCGACCGAGTTGTCGGTCGGCTCCGCTTCGGGAGTTGATGCGCAGCCGGCGAGGCCGATCGCGAGGGCAGCAGCAACGGCGGCACCAGCAAGGCGCGCGGTGCGGGGGGTGAATCGCATGTGGTTCCTCTTCTCTTGGGATGAAACGGGCAACGCCGGGATGACGTCGCCTGGCGACCGTGATGCTGACTTCGGTCGCACGTGTGGGGTTAGCCGGCGAATGTGCCGACGTACTGGGTTTTCGACGCCGAGGCGTCGATCGACTTCCGCGCGAACTTGCGGGCGAAGTATGTGGCGACGCCCTGCAGGATCATCACGATGACGAAGATGATGATGATGACGGCGACCATGTGGATGACGCTGTACCGCTGGTACCCGTAGCGGATGGCCACATCACCCAGCCCGCCACCGGCGACGGTGCCGACCATGGCGGAGAAGTTGATGATCGAGGTGATCGTGGTCGAGAGCCCCAGCAGCATCGACGACAGCGCTTCGGGCACGAGCACCTTCGACACGATGTGCCAGCGGGTCGCGCCGAGCGACTCGGCCGCTTCGACCAGCCCCGGGTCGACCTCCTTGATGGAGATCTCGACCATGCGGGCGAAGAACGGGATGGCGACCGCCGCAAGGGGCACGATGGCGGCGGTCGAGCCGATGAACGTGCCGACGATGAGGCGGGTGACCGGGATGAGCGCGACCATCAGGATGATGAACGGCACCGAGCGGCCAAGGTTGACGATGAAGTCGAGCACCCGGTTGATGACCACACCGGCCGCGCGGGAGCCGAACGGACGCTCGAACACACCGCCGGCCTCGGTGCCGACCAGGATGACGCCGAGCGGGAGCCCGATGATGATCGTCACGAGCAGCGCAATGCCGACCATGTAGAGGGTCTGGCCGGTGCCCACGAGCAGGACCTCGAACAGCCCTTCCCAGAATCCGGGAGCAGAGGGATCGATCATGAGTCAGCTCCCAGCACTTCGACGAGCAGGTTCTGCGAGCGAAGGTCGGCGATCGCCGCCGCGTTCTTCTCGGGGGTACCGGGCAGTTCGAGTCGGGTGCGACCGGCCTGGCTGCCGCCGATCGTCTCGATGACGGCACCGAGGATGCTGACATCCATTCCGTGGGTGCGGGCGAGCTGGGCGATTACCGGTCGGTCAGCGGTGCCGCCGCTGAACGTGATGTCGATCACGGTCGAGCCGGGCGTCAGCGTCGCCTCCCCCAGTGGGAACAGGTCACGAGCCATGCGTGAGCCCGGGGTCGAAATCAGGTCAACCAGGCTGCCGGTCTCCACGATGCGGCCCGACTCGAGCAGCGCCGCGGAGTCACAGATGGTCTTCACGACATCCATCTCGTGGGTGATCAGCAGCACCGTCAGGCCGAGCTCGGCGTTGATGGTCTTGATCAGTTGCAGGATCGAGCGCGTGGTCTCGGGGTCGAGCGCCGAGCTCGCCTCGTCAGACAGCAGCACGCTCGGCTTCGAGGCGAGCGCCCGGGCAATGCCCACACGCTGCTTCTGCCCGCCCGACAGCTGCGAGGGGTAGGCGGAGGCCTTGTCGCCGAGACCCACGAGGTCGAGGATTTCGGATGCCCGATGCCCGCGCTCCCTCGAGCCGACCCCGGCGATCTCGAGTGCCAACTCGACATTGCCTCGCGCCGTGCGGCTGGAGAGGAGGTTGAAGTGCTGGAAGATCATCCCGACATTGCGGCGCGCGGCGCGCAGCTCGGTAACACCCAGGGCGGTCAGCTCGCGGCCGTCGACCGTCACGGTGCCGGCGTCGGGCCGTTCCAGCAGGTTGACGCTGCGGATGAGGGTGCTCTTGCCTGCACCGCTCTGGCCGATCACGCCGAAGATCTCGCCACGCGCGATATCGAGACTCACGTCATCGAGTGCGAGCGTGCGATTATCGGCGGCCCCGAAGGACTTGCTGACATGGCTGAGGGAGATCACTGGGTACCTGGGTAAGTCGAAACGGAAGAAGAAGACCGCACGACACCGGGCGAATCAGGTAACTAGTCTGCCCGAGGCCGCAACCGGGCTGTAATCCTGTTACCGAATGTGTCGCGCTACTCGGACACCTTGGCGACGGGAAGGTCGAGCGGGATCGCTGGGCAGTCTTTCCAGAGGCGCTCGAGCGAGTAGTACATGCGGTCCTCCTCGTGGAAGACGTGCGCGACGACATCCCCGAAATCGAGCAGGATCCAGCGGCCCTCGGCGCGGCCCTCACGGCGCAGTGCCTTGGCGCCCGCCTCAAGCATTTTGTCTTCGATCTCGCCGGCAATCGCCTGCACGTTGCGCTCGTTGCGCCCCGTCGCGAGGAAGAAGATGTCGGTCAGCGGAAGCGGACCCGAGACATCGAGTGCGACGAGATCCTCACCCTGCTTGGCGTCGGCAGCGCGAGCCGCCACGGTGAGAAGTTCGCGCGCGCGCGCAGATGCAGTCACAGGGTCCTTAGGGAGTTACGGAGAATGGTCAAGCTAATCAGAACACGTTGAACGCGAACGCGGCGACCAGCAGGCCCGCGACGACAACAGCCATCGACGAGGCCGCGATCAGCAGCGCAGTGAGCGCTTTGGTGCCCTTGGGCTTCTGGGTATGGGTCACGCTGTGGCCCGAGGTGTGGGTACTGACGGCGCGAATGGCACGGACCGGGGATGAATCGGTCGAGGTGACCTCGGCGTCGCTGAGATCGAAGAGGTCGTCGATGCCGCGGCTGTCAAAGCGGTCGGTCTGCCCGGTGGAGGACAGGATGCTCGGCAAGTCGATCGAGCCCGTGAGCATGATCTCGCCGGTTCCGGTGAGCGGGCCGCGGATGTCGCCGAGCGGGATCGACGGGAGCACGAGCGCGTTTGTCGCGGTCGAGCCACTGTTGATGCGACGGTTGATGGTGTTCTCGGGGAAGTCGTCTTCGGCGTCGACCTGGGTCGACCAGTGCCCCCGCGGCGGAGTCCAGGTACCGGGCTCCCTCGGCTGGACTGGCTGCTGCTGGACTGGCTGCTGCGACTCAGCGGAGATCACGTCGAACACCGAGCCACCAGTGGTGAATGTCGACGCCGGTGTCGGCTCGCTGGCGGGAGCCTGCGACCGGAACAGTGCCTCGAAAGGAGACGAGTCGACCAGCGGCGGGGCCGCGGGAGCGGGGGCCTGGGGCTGCACGAGCTCGGGAACCTGGGAGTTCAGGGCGGCCTCTTCGGCCTGCTGCATGGCTCGCAGTTCGCGCCGAGTGAGAGTGTGCTCGACGGGCAGCTGGCTGGCGTAGGCCGGGTAGGGCTGCGCCGGCGCAATCGACGGCGGCAGCTCGGCGATGGGAGCTGGGGCCGCCTGTGCCGGGGGCGCCTCGGCCGCTGGCCGGGCTTCAGTGTGATAGTCGAGGTCGCTGGAGTTGGGCGACGCTACCTGGCTCCAGCTGGACGGCGCTGAGGGGGCGGCCCTGCGGCCTTCCGGGCTGAAGTCACGAACACGGAACTGCTGCTGTTCCGGGGAACCGGTCTCGGTTACGGCTCGATTGCGGAACGACGGGCCGTCGTAGGAGGGTACCTGGGGGCGGGACTGAGTCGAATAGGTCAGTGGTTCGGCAAGCGGCACTGCAGGGCCTGCGGCACGACGGCCCGGCGCGGGAGATTCTGGTCGTACGGAGGCGGGAGGCAATTGTGCCGCGCGGCGTGCCGTGGTGTCCCACATGTCACGCGACGACTCGGGCGCTGCGTAGTACTGCGGGGCTGGCGGCTGTCCGAATGACGGCTGCGGCTCGGTGGCTTCTCCGCGCTCACTCTGCCGCACCGCTCGCCGCGACTGCGGCTGCGGGTCTTGGAAAGTGGTCATGAAATACTCCGATACAGGTGGTGCTTGGCGATGTACTGAACCACACCATCAGGAACCAAATACCAGACAGGGAAACCCCGGCTCACCCTGCTCCGACAGTCGGTGGACGAGATCGCCAGCGCCGGCACTTCAAGCGAGCTTACGCCTTGCTCAGGTAAACCGCTAATGGTTAATGAGTGGCCGGGGCGCGACACCGCGACGAAATGTGCGAGGCTCCAGACCTCCGCGACATCCTTCCACTCGACGATTTGGGCGACGGCATCGGCGCCGGTAATGAAGAACAGGTCGGCATCGGGGCGAGCCGAACGGATGTCACGAAGCGTGTCAATCGTGTAGGTCGGGCCTGCCCTGTCGATGTCCACCCGGCTGACCGTGAACCTCGGGTTGGCCGCTGTCGCGATCACCGTCATGAGGTAACGGTGCTCCCCCGGGGTGACCGTCTTCTTCATCCACGGCTCACCCGTGGGGACGAAGATCACCTCGTCGAGGTCGAACTTCTGCTGCACCTCGCTGGCGGCCACAAGGTGCCCGTTGTGGATCGGATCGAAGGTTCCACCCATGACCCCGATGCGGGCACGTCGCTGTGCTGTCTCCTCGGGCATGCGGCGTGAGGTCCTTAGTGGCCTGCGCCGTGCGAACCACCCTGGCCGCCGGTCTTCTGGCTGTGCCGGTTGGCAACGTCACGGAAGCTCCAGGTGACAAACCCGAGAATAATGAAAACTGCGGCGGCGACACCCGCGAATGCCAGCGGGGGCATCAGCAGGGGTGCGAGTTCCTCTGTCTCAGCGACGAGGGTGACGAGCAGCGACATCCAGTTCTCCGTTCAGGCCGTACAGGAATACTACCCGCGGACCTGGCCGGTGCCGCGCACGACCCATTTGGTGCTGGTGAGCTCGGGCAGGCCCATCGGGCCGCGGGCGTGCAGCTTCTGGGTCGAGATGCCGACCTCAGCACCGAACCCGAACTGGCCACCGTCGGTGAACCGGGTGGAGGCGTTGACCATGACGACGGCGGAGTCCACTTCGGCGAGGAAGCGTTCCGCCCGGCCGAGGTCATTAGTGATGATCGACTCGGTGTGGTGGGTCGAGTAGCGGCGGATGTGCTCAAGCGCAGCATCCAGGTCATCGACGACCCGCACCGCAAGGTCCAGCGACATGTACTCGGTGCTCCAGTCATCCTCCGTCGCGGGCAGCGCGTCGGCGACGATGGCGCGCGTGCGGTCATCCCCGTGGATGGTCACCCCCGAGTCGCGCAGGCGCGCAAGAACCGGCGGCAGCAGGCGCTCAGCGGAGGCCGAGTTCACCAGCAGTGTCTCGAGGGCGTTGCAGACGCTCGGGCGCTGCACCTTCGCGTTGTGCACGATCTCGACGGCCATCGACTCGTCGGCGCTTTCGTCAAGGTAGACGTGAACGACGCCCGCGCCGGTCTCGATCACCGGGACGGTCGACTCTGCGACGACGGAGTTGATCAGGTCCGCGCTGCCGCGCGGGATGAGCACATCGATGAAACCGCGCGCCTGCATGAGCTGCTTCGCACCCTCGCGACCGAACTCGTCGATGGTCTGCACCGACTCGGCGGGTATCCCCGTCTCGACGAGGGCAGACTGGATGACCTCCACGAGCACCCGGTTGGTGTTCTCGGCGGCTGACCCCCCGCGCAGCACGACGGCGTTGCCACTCTTCAGGGCAAGAGCCGCGATGTCGACCGTGACGTTGGGACGGGCCTCGTAGATGGCACCGACGACGCCGAACGGCACGCGCACCTGGGTGAGCTGCAGCCCGTTCTCGAGGCTCGAACCACGCACGACGTCGCCGACCGGGTCGGGCAGCGCGACGATCTCGAGCACCGCCTGCGACAGGGCGATGAGTCGCTTCTCGTCGAGCCGCAGTCGATCCTGCAAGCCCTCGGCCATGCCGTTCTCGCGCCCGTTGGCCAGGTCGAGTTCGTTGGCTTCGAGGATGGACCGCTGGTTGCGCATCACCGAGTCGGCGATCGCCTGCAAGGCCGCGTTCTTGCGGCCGGTCGTTGCAGTGGCGAGCACTCGCGCGGCCTCACGGGCAGCACTGAGTTTGTCGGTGAACGAGGGCGCGTCGAGCACGGTGTCAGCCATGCGCCCAGTTTACGCGCGGCACGAAAATGCAGGAGATGCTGCGGGATGTCGCGTGCAGGGGCATCCCGAGGCCGTTTCCGGGCGTATCTCCTGTGTTTTCGTTCGGTGGCGGGCGATGAGGTCCGGACCGGGCCCCGCTGCTACGGCACTGGGCTACTCGATCTTCAGCACGCGGGCGCGCCACTGCTTGCCGAGTTCCTTGGCGAGCCGGTCACCGGGGCTGCCGTATGGGTCATCCGTCACCATGTAGGTCCAGGTCGCGGAGGGCCGCCTGAGCCCGAGCTCGTGGAGATCGCGCCCGATATCCTCTGCGCCGAGAGTCGTGATGAAGGCCGCGGCGTCGCGGTACACCGCATCGAAGAAACCCTGGAACTCGCGAAGTGCGATTCGATGAAACTCCTCCACAGGCTTCTGCCCCGCCAAGGCCCGGAGGTGGATACCGTCGCGCACCTCCTGGAGTACCGCGAGATGGTGCATCCAGTGCTCGTCGAGGTAGTACAGGCAAACCGCGCGGGCAGTGTCGTCGACGGTCGCCCCGCTCCCCTCCAATGTTGCGAGGTGCGCATTCGCGAGACGTCGCATCATCGTCAACGCCAGGTCGCCCGAGACGATCGCGTCCCGCTGTGCGAGCACCGCAGTCCGCTGCGCGGCGATCGCCCGAGTGTAGGCCCAGGTGGCCCGGTGCCGGCCGAGCCGCACGCCCTCTGAGATCCTCTGGGATGCCGCGACGATTGCTCGTCGGCGACTGGCGGGGAGCGCATCACCGTGACGCGAAGCCTCGGCAAGCAGGTGGCCCGGGGCGTTCGCCCTGACGAGGTCGTCCTCCAGGCTCGCAAAGGCCACACTCGTGCCCGGGTCGCCCTGTCGACCGGCCCGCCCCCGAAGTTGTGCGTCGAGCCTGCGCGAGGGGTATCGTGCCGTGGCAATGACGGCGAGGCCGCCGATGCTGACCACCCGGTCGCGGTCGCGCTCGTCAGCGCCCCCGAGTCGGATGTCGGTGCCGCGACCCGACATCTGGGTTGAGATCGTCACGGCGGCGTGCTCCCCTGCGCGAGCGATGATTGCTGCCTCGTCGCCGTCGTTCGAGGCGTTCAGCACGCGCGCTTCGATCCCCGCGCCAGCGAGCGTTGCAGCGAGAGACTCGGACTCCGCGACACTCTGTGTTCCCACCAGCACCGGCTGCCCGGCGGCGTGCCGAGAAGCGACCGCGGCGACAATTGCGGCGAGTTTGTCGGCCTGCCGGGCCACCACGGTGTCCGGCTCATCCACACGAATGTTGGGGCGGTGCCGGTCAACCCGGCCCGCAGGAAGCCGGTAGAACTCGGCGAGGTCCTCTGCGACCGCGACCACGGTTCCGCTCATTCCCGCGAGGGTCTGGTACCGCAGAAGCAGGTCCTGGATGGTGATCGTGTCGAGGATCACTCCCGGCTCGCTGATGGTCAGGCGTTCTTTCGCCTCTATCGCGGCGTGGAGGCCGTCGGGCCACCGCTGGAGGTGGGCGATGCGCCCCCGCGCGGTGTTGACCAGACGAATCGTGTCCCCCTCGACGAGGTAGTCCACGTCGCGTCGCACGAGAACACGGGCATGCAGGGCGAGGTTGATCCGGGTCAGCAGCGGGCTGTTCTCGGAGGCGTAAAGGTTTATCCCTCCGAGATTCGCTTCGAGCCGGTCGAGGCCCTCATCAGTGAGCGAAACGGTCGCCTGGTCGGGATCGACGGCGAAGTGCTTCACCTCAGCCAGCTGCCCCACCAGGGCAGTCGCCTCGGCGAAGTCATCCGCTTGATCGTCCGACGCCCCGGCCAGCACAAGCGGAACCATCGCGTCGTCGATCATCACCGCATCGGCCTCGTCGACGATCGCAGCGTCGAAAACGGGCCCAACCTTCTCATCGGGAGTGGTGGCGAACCGGTCGCGAAGCACATCGAAGCCGATCTCGCTCGCAGCGGCGTACACGACGTCACAGCCGTAGGCGCGCCGCCGCTCACCGTGCGGCGTTTGCTGCCCCAGCCAGCCCACGCTGATTCCCAGGAGCTGGAAGAACCCGCCCATCCATTCGGCGTCGCGCTCGGCGAGATAGTCGTTGACCGAGAGAACATGCACGCGCCGACCCGCCAGGGCATGGCCAGCCGCGGCGAGTGCACCGACGAGGGTCTTGCCCTCACCCGTGTCCATCTCAACAGCGTGGCCCGACAGCAGGGCGCAGCAGGCGATGAGCTGTTCATCGAACGGTCGCAAGCCCAGAGCCCGGACGGCCGCCTCGCGCGCCAGGGCCAGGAATGCCGACGACGCTACCGGAGCCAGCTTTCCTCGGGTGTTCAAACGGAGATCGGAGGCCGCCGCGCCGAGTGCACTGTCAGTCAGAGCGCGGACCTCGAGCTCCCCCGCAGCCGCGGAGGTCACCAGGGAGTCAAAGCGGCGGAACGACACCGCGCCCGGCAGACCAAGCACTCTCGCCAGCCAGGGCGGAGTCGCGAGTCCCATGCGGGTAGAACCTACCCCACAAGCCCAGCGGGCGCGGGGTCGAACCAGGTGCCGAGGTCGGCGCCGGCGAGGGCATCCGCAACGCTGCCGGTCGCCGCGAGGAGCACCGGGATGCCCGCTGCCGCCGCGAGTTTCGCCGCGGCGACCTTGGTGCCCGCTCCCCCGGTGCCGACTCCCGCGGCACCGATGTCGCCGAACGTCACCCCGCCGAGCTCGTCGTCGAACGGCACGTGCGCGATCTTGACCGCACCGGGCTCTCCGGGCGGCCGCGTGTAGAGGGCATCGATGTCTGAGAGCAGCACGAGCACGTCGGCGTGCACCAGGATCGACACCATCGCGGCGAGCCGGTCGTTGTCGCCGAAGCGGATCTCCTGGGTGGCTACCGTGTCGTTCTCGTTGACGATGGGGAGGATGCGCAGCCCGAGCAGGCGCTCCATGGCACGCTGGGCGTTGCTGCGGTGGGTGGCGTTCTCCATGTCGCCGGCGGTCAACAGGATCTGCCCCGCGACGATGCCGTACCGGTCGAGGCTCTCCTGGTAGCGGACGATCAGGACGTTCTGGCCGACCGCCGCGGCCGCCTGCTGGGTCGCGAGATCGGTGGGTCGGCCGTCGAGCTTCAGGTACGGGATGCCCGTGGCGATAGCTCCCGACGACACCAGGATCACCTCAGACCCGCGGCCGTGGGCGGCCGCAAGAGTGTCGACGAGCGGGCCGATCTGGCCGACGTTGGGGCCACTCACCGAGGATGAGCCGACCTTGACGACGATGCGGCGCGCACCCGGGATGTCGGCGCGCGAAGTCACCTCACTCGGCATTCCGGGCGTCTTCCTCTGCTTCCACGGCGCGCGACACCGCGAACCCCTCGTCGTCATTCCAGACACCCGCCCGGCGCTCAGCTTCGAGCTCGGCTCGGGCGGCGGCCTTGGCGTCCATCCGCTCGAGGTAGGTCTGGCGGCGCTTGCGGTTGGTGTCGCGCTGGTTGTCGTCAAGCCGGGAGTCGGTGCCGCGCGGGCTCACGATCAGTTCGGCGGCGGACGACAGGGTGGGCTCCCAGTCGAACACCACTCCACCGCCCGCACCGATCATGACGGTCGAACCGGGCACGGCGCCCGCCTTGAACAGGTCGTCCTCGACGCCGAGCTTCGCGAGCCGGTCGGCGAGGAAGCCGACGGCCTCTTCGTTGGTGAAGTCGGTCTGGGCAACCCAGCGCTCCGGCTTGGTCCCGATAACGCGGTAGATGTTGCCGCCCGAGCCACCCTCGACCTTGACGACGAACTCTTTCTCGTTGACGGCGCGGGGGCGGATGACGATCCGCTGCTTGGCCGGCTCGAGCGCTCTCGTCTCCCGGTCGGCGGCCACGAGGTCGGCGAGCGCGAACGACAGCTCGCGCAGCCCCTTGCGGGAGACCGCGGAGATCTCGAACACACGGTAGCCGCGAGCCTCAAGTTCGGGGCGCACGAGGTCCGCGAGCTCCTGCGCCTCGGGCACGTCGATCTTGTTGAGCGCGATGAGCTGGGCGCGCTCCAGCAGGGGCAGCTGGCCCTCGGGCACCGGGTAGGCGGCGAGTTCGCCGAGGATTACGTCGAGGTCGCTGATCGGGTCGCGGCCCGGCTCGAGCGTCGCGCAGTCGAGAACGTGCAGCAGGGCAGTGCAGCGCTCGACGTGACGCAGGAACTCGAGGCCCAGGCCCTTCCCTTCGCTCGCGCCCTCAATGAGGCCGGGCACGTCGGCGATCGTGTAGCGCATGTCACCGGACTCGACGACGCCGAGGTTCGGGTGCAGGGTGGTGAACGGGTAGTCGGCGATCTTCGGCTTCGCGGCGCTCATCGCGGCGACGAGACTCGACTTGCCCGCGGAGGGGTAACCGACGAGCGCGACATCCGCGACCGTCTTCAGCTCGAGGAAGACGTCGCCCTCGAAACCGGGGGTGCCCAGCAGCGCAAAGCCGGGGGCCTTGCGCTTGGTGGTGGCAAGGGCGGCATTGCCGAGCCCGCCCTGGCCGCCGGGGGCCACGACAATGCGCATGCCCGGGGCATCCATGTCGAGCAGCTCGTTGCCTTCGGCGTCTTTGACGACGGTGCCGACGGGGACGGCGAGCACGAGCTCCTGCCCGGAGGTGCCGCTCTTGTGGTCGCCCTGGCCGGGCTGGCCGTGCTCAGACTTGCGGTGCGGGGCGCGGTGGAAACCGAGCAGGGTCGTGACCTGTGGGTCACTCACCAGCACGATGTCGCCGCCGTCACCGCCGTTGCCGCCGTCGGGGCCCGCAAGCGGCTTGAACTTCTCGCGTTTGACAGAGACACAGCCGTTGCCGCCGTGCCCCGCGAGGAGATGGAGGGTGACCTGGTCGACGAATGACGCCATGGCACTCTCCGTTCTGTTAACTGACAAGAGCGAGCCGAAGCTCGCTCTTGCGGTAAAGCAATGGGTTAATCGAGCGCGTCGGGGTTAGGCCTCGACGGCGACGATGTTGACGACCTTGCGGCCGCCCTTTGCACCGAACTCGACGGCACCGGCCGCGAGGGCAAACAGCGTGTCGTCGTTGCCACGGCCGACGTTGACGCCGGGGTGGAAGTGGGTGCCGCGCTGGCGGACGATGATCTCGCCCGACTTGACGACCTGGCCGCCGAAGCGCTTGACGCCGAGGTACTGCGCGTTGGAGTCGCGACCGTTACGAGTGGAGCTTGCGCCCTTTTTGTGTGCCATTAGTCGACTCCCTACGCGATGCTGGTGATCTTGATACGGGTCTGCTCCTGGCGGTGGCCCTGGCGCTTCTTGTATCCGGTCTTGTTCTTGAACTTCTGGATGACGATCTTCGGCCCGCGGAGGTCGTTCAGGACCTCGGCGACAACCTTGACCTTCGCGAGGTCCTTCGCGCCGTGGGTGATCTTGTCACCGTCGACGAGCAGCACGGGAACGAGCTCGACGTTGCCATCCTTGTCGGCCGCGATGCGGTCGAGAACGACGATCGTGCCGACCTCTACCTTCTCCTGGCGCCCACCGGCGCGCACAACTGCGTAAACCACTTGGTCCTCAAATTCTGTTGGAAGCTGTTGGTGATCGAAGCGGGCTTGGCCCAGCAGACACCAAGGGTCAACAATACGCGACGATTGCCGTCGCGGTCAAACCTCATCCGCGCTTGCAGTGGCGGGATGCTTCGCCGCTCGCTCCCGGAGCCACAACCACAGCAGCACGGCCGCGAGAACCCCCAGCGGAAGGGCGCCCACGAGGGTCGTGAAGGCACCCGAGAAGGCGCTGCTGATGCCGTAAAACGCATTCCCCTCATTGAAATCGGGGAACGGGAACGAGTTGCCGAACAGCGAGCCCCTCGTGACGAACGCCGAGAGAACGCCGAGGACAGCATTCAGGACGAGCATCACGGCCGCGCCCGCTGCCGTCGCGATGGCACCCCTGCCGATGACACCGGGCAGGCGCTGGCCCGCGGCGATCGGGGCAAGAAGCCACAGGCTGAGGAAGAATCCAGTGCCCATGGGGACGGCGACCGTCATCAGGCGGCTCAGCACCTCCACATAACTCAGCCCATAACCCCCCATATAGGTCAGGTCATAAAGACCGTCGACCATGTACGGGAGGGAGCTCAGCCAGCCGATCACCAGGCTCACGAGCTGCTGCACGAGGATCACGGCGGCAACGCCGGCGGCGGTTACGGCAGCGATGGCGACGACGTTGCGACGCGTGGGCTGGGGTGCAAGCGACATGATCCCAACCTACAACTCGCCTTACAATCGGGCCATGACCGTCCTGATCGACCAGCCCATGTGGCCGGCCCACGACACGGTCTGGGCACACATTGTCAGCGACACCTCGCTCGAGGAGTTACACGCCTTCGCTGCCGCGGCGGGCCTCCCCCATCGCGCCTTCGACCTCGACCACTACGACGTGCCGGCCCGGATGTGGCAGCAGCTCGTCGACCAGGGCGCCGAACCCGTGGGCGTGCGGGAGTTCGTGACCCGCCTGCGGGCGAGCGGCCTGCGGGTGCCGCAGCGCGACCGGGGCGGTCACTGAGGCGCTACCAGTGCAGGCGGAACCCGGTCATGCTGCGCACGGACATCCCGCCGTCAACGGGCACGATGACGGTCGTCACGCTCGTCGACCGGGCGTCGTGGTCGTAGTCGTCTGAGACACTCACGGACAGGTCGGGAATGGTCTCGATCGCCACGTACTGGCCGTTGGGTGACACTGTGAAGTCGGTGATGCTGCCCCCGTCGGCCGCATAGAGCACCCGCGAGGTCTCGCCGTCGTCGTAGACGAGCAGGCTGCTGAACGCTGTGCCCGACGGGTCGGCGACCACGACCTTCTCGACCCGGTCGCCGTTGGGCAGCACGTCGACCGCGCCGAGGAACGCCGGCTGTCCGTCGACCGGCGAGGCGGAGAGCGGCTGCTGCCCGCCGTCGGCGAGGGTCACCGCGATTGCGCCGCCGGGATCGCTGAGGGTGGCGATGCGCCCGTCGGCCGAAACCCGGTCGAACTCCTGGAACTGTCCCAGCGGGGTGAGTTCGCCAGTGGCCGGGTCGATGAGCAGCAGGGTCTGGCTGGTGCCGAGGGCCGCGAGCGTCGTGGTGCCCGGGACGAACTGCCAGCCGAGTGGGAAGAGGGGTGAGCCGTCGAGATCCGGGGCCGCCACGAAATCGCGCCCCGCATCGAGGTCGATCGTGTAGAGGGTCGTCGACGTGCCGGTGGCGAACGTGAACCCGAGCAGGCGGCCCGTGTCTGCGGCATCCACGTGCTCCACCAGGCCCTCGGCCGGCAGCGGGAGACGTTCCACGAAACCGGTGCTGATGGTGACGATGTCAATCTCGCTCGTACCGAGGTCGGTAAGCCTGACCACGGCGAGGCTGTCATCCATGACCACAAAGTCCTGGATCCGGCGCGCGGTGTAGGCGACCTCACGCTCGGAACCGCTGAGCCCCGTGAGCACCACCTCATCGTCGGGCTCACCGCGGTCGAGGTAGTAGAGCTCTGGGGCGCCGGTCGTGAAGCGGTACTCGAGGGTGGACTCCTGGGGCAGCGCGGTGCTATGCACACCCGTTACCGTCACCCGGTACTCGGTGGAGTAGCGCAACCGCTCCTCGAACTGCACCGCGACGAGGTCGGCGCTCGACGACACCGTGAATGGCGTCGGGGGGCTGATCGTGACCTGCTCGGCCGTCACGGCGGCCAGCTGCTGGTTCGCGAACAGGCGCAACTGCTGGCCGTCCTGCTCGATCACGCCGCGGGTGTCGACGAGGGCGCTCGAGAGCTTCGGCCCCTGCAGGTAGCCGAGGGCGAGGAAGACGGCACAGAGCCCCGCCAGGGCGATCACAGTCACGGTGAACACCCGGCGAAACCGGGTGCCCTCAGAAGAGGTAGGGCTCACCGGGCTGCTCCACGATCTCGATGTCGGCGGGCTCGAGTGCGATGCCGTGCTGGCTGCGCGCACTCGGGTTCGTGCCGAACTCCCCCGTCACCCGCACCCACTGGTCTGCGGCAAAACTCGACTGCCAGTTCTCCAGGTACACCGGGATGCCCGTGGGCTGGGCGTCAACGGCGCAGCAGGTTACGACGAACCGCGAGACGTAGAACACGTTCTGCGGGTCATCCGCGTCGGCGGTGATGAAGCCGACCACGTCGACGGGCTTGCCGCTGTAGAACGACAGGTCGCTGGTCTGGCGCAGCAGCGACTGCCAGTCGAGCACCGTGAAGCCCGCCGTGGCGCCGGAGGCGTCAGCCTCGTCGACGGACTGCACCTCGGCGGCGACGGTCGTGGAGTTGATGTCGCGCTGGCTGGCCGTGGCGCTCGTCAGAGTCGCGGGAGGCAGGGCGATCAGGGCGACCGCGGCGGCACCCGCGAGCCCGAGGGCGAGACCGGATGCCAGGCGCGGGAGGCCACGCGGCTGCTCGTCATCGTCGTCATGGCCGGGCCGCGCGAGCACGCTCGCCACCACGAGGCCCACCGCGACCAGCGCCATCGCCACGGTGAACACGATGTAGCGAGGATGGATGTAGAGCACCAGCTGGTTACCCCAGGCCAGCCAGACCGTTGCCACCACGGCGAGCCCGATGAGGATCACCCCGCGCCAGCGCTGCAGCTCACGCCACATAGTTCACCACCAGCCCGATGAACGCGCTGATGAGCCCCACCAGCACGGTCAACTGCACGAGCACCCGGGTTGTGAACGTGGTCCGCAGGATGGCGAGCATCTTGACGTCGATGATCGGCCCGAACACCAGGAACGTCACGATCGACCCCGGCATGAAGGTGCTCGCGAACGGCAGGATGAAGAAGGCGTCAACGCTCGAGCACACCGCGATCACGAAGGCCAGCAGGAGCATCGCGAGCACCGACCACAGCGGATTACTGCCGAGCGCCACGAGCACGTCGCGCGGCACGACGACCTGGATAGCCCCAGCCACGAGCGAGCCGATGAACAGCGCAGGCATAATCACGCCCGACTCCCGCACGAAAATGTCGAGGCTCTTCTCCCGCCGGGTGCGCGCGTGTTCGTGGCCGCCGGGACGACGACACTCGGCGGCAAAGCGGGGCGTGAGCAGGGCATCCTGCCGCGCATGCAGGCTGAACAGCCAGCCGACGATGTTGGCGATCGCGAGGCCACCAAGGATGCGGGCGACCAGGATGCCGTCGTCGAAACCGAAGGCCTGGTGGGTGGTGATGATCGTGATCGGGTTCACGATCGGGGCCGCGAGCAGGAAGGTCATGCTCTCGGGCACCGTGAACCCCCCGACGATGAGACCGCGGGCGAGCGGCACGTTGCCGCACTCGCACACCGGCAGGAACACCCCGAACATCGAGATGCACAGCCGCCGCAGCAACGGATTGCGCGGCAGATAGCGCATCAGGATGCCCTCGGGCAGCCACACCTGAACGATCAGCGAGAGCACGATCCCGAGGATCACGAACGGCAGCGACTCGATGACGACGCTGAAGCTCAGCGTCAGCAGGTCTTGCAGGTGGTTGGGCAGCGCGATGCCCGTACCGTCGAGAAAGGCGCGCAGCCCCAGCAGGGCGGCGATGCCGATGACGCCGACGGCAAGCCAGATGTAGCGTTTGCGGCCCGGCGGCGGATGCTCGTGCTCGCCACTCCCGGAGTGCACCACCGAAGCCTCCCGCACGTCCACGGGGGAATGCTAATTCGAACGGAGCTGGCGACCCACGAGGAATCGCCAGCCCCGCCCGAATGGAGCTAGTTGTTGTCGGTCGTGATCACCGGTGACGAGACGCGGCGCGAGACACGCGAGCGGCCCTGGCCGGGCTGCTTGGGCTCGGGCAGCGCCTCCAGCACGGAGTCGAGGATCTGCTCTGCGTCGTGGGTCGAGATCTTGCGCGGCTGGCGCGGTGCCTTCGCGAGCGGGATATCGAGGATCGCGACGGCCGCTTCCGCTGCCGCAACGGTGGCCTGCTCGGCGGTGCCGGCCTGCTCCGTTGTTGCGGCGGCCGAGGCATCCGGAAGCGTGATCTCGGTGGTCTGAACCACGGTGCTGGCGGCCACACGGGCGAGGGCATTGCGCACGTCCTCGGTGATCGCGTGGGTGCCGGTGCTGCCAACGCCGTTCTTCACGGTCGTCGACGGGCTGGACTGCCCACCGCCACCGTTGCCGTTGCGGTTGCGGTTGCGACGACCGCCACCGACCTCGGGCTGGGCGGTCTGCTGCTGCTGGCGGTGCTTGGTGACCGGGTCGTGGTGCACGATGATGCCGCGGCCAGCGCAGGTCTCGCAGGGCTCGCTGAAGGTCTCCAGCAGGCCGAGGCCGAGCTTCTTGCGGGTCATCTGCACGAGGCCGAGCGAGGTGACCTCGGCGACCTGGTGCTTAGTGCGGTCACGTGACAGGCACTCGACGAGGCGGCGCAGCACGAGGTCACGGTTCGACTCGAGCACCATGTCGATGAAGTCGACGACGATGATGCCGCCGATGTCGCGCAGTCGCAGCTGGCGCACGATCTCCTCGGCGGCCTCGATGTTGTTCTTCGTGACCGTCTCTTCGAGGTTGCCGCCCGAACCGACGAACTTGCCGGTGTTGACGTCGACAACCGTCATCGCCTCGGTGCGGTCGATGACGAGCGAGCCGCCCGACGGCAACCAGACCTTGCGGTCGAGGGCCTTCTCGATCTGCTCTGTGACGCGGTAGGCGTCGAAGGAGTCGACGTTGGTGTCGGTGTAGCTTTCGACCCGCTCGGCGAGATCAGGAGCCACGGCACTGAGGTAGCCCTCGATGGTGGCCTTCGCGTCGTCACCGGCAACCACGAGCTTCTGGAAGTCCTCGTTGAAGACATCCCGAACAATCTTGATCAGCAGGTCGGGCTCGCTGTGCAGCAACGCGGGGGCCTGCTGGGTCTCGACGAGGCGGCTGATCTCAGCCCATTGGCTGGTCAGGCGCTGCACGTCGAGGGTCAGCTGCTCCTCGGTTGCACCCTCGGCGGCGGTGCGCACGATGACGCCGACGTTCTCGGGCAGCACCTCTTTGAGGATCTTCTTCAGGCGCGCGCGCTCGGTATCAGGGAGCTTGCGGCTGATGCCGCTCATCGACCCGTTGGGCACGTAGACCAGGTAGCGGCCGGGCAGGCTGACCTGGCTGGTCAGGCGCGCACCCTTGTGGCCGACAGGATCCTTGGTGACCTGTACGAGCACGCGGTCGCCGGGCTTGAGCGCGAGTTCGATGCGGCGGGCCTGCGTCTTGCCCTCGCCGGACTCGGCGGCAGCAGCATCCCAGTCCACTTCGCCCGAGTACAGCACGGCGTTGCGGCCGCGGCCAATGTCGACGAATGCCGCTTCCATGGAGGGCAGCACGTTCTGCACGCGGCCGAGGTAGACGTTGCCGATGAGGCTCGCGTCCTGCGCCTTGGCGACGTAGTGCTCGACGAGCACGCCATCCTCGAGCACCGCGATCTGGATGCGGTCGAACTTGGAGCGCACCACCATGACGCGGTCGACGCTCTCGCGGCGGGCGAGAAACTCGCTCTCGGTGACGACGGGGCGACGACGGCCGGCGTCACGACCGTCGCGGCGACGCTGCTTCTTGGCTTCGAGACGGGTGGAGCCCTTGACCCGGGTCGGCTCGTTGCTGAGCACGGGCTCTGGGCGTGGCTGGCGCACGCGAACGACGGTGCCGGGGGCCTCGTCGCCGGGGCGAGCCTCCTCGCCGGGGCGACGACGCGAGCGACGGCGAACCGTGCCACCGTCCTCATCGGGCAGGCTCGCGCGATCGATGTCACGCGGCTCGCGCACGGGGCGATCGGGCATGGGGGGAAGGTCGGGGGCCTGGAACAGTAGCGAGGTGCTGGGGCGCGCGGGCGCCTTCTTCGGCTCGGGCACGGTCGCGGTCTCGCTCGGAGCCTCGGCGGCCTTCGGAGCACTGCGGCGCTTCACGGGCGCCTTAGGGGCCTCGTCGCTGAGCTCGGGCAGCTCGCTCGCCGCCGCGTTGACGTGGTCTGCGGCTTTCTTGGCCGGGGCGGTGCGCGTGCGCTTGGGAGCTTGCGTCTCGGCGAGCTCTGCCGCCGGCGCTTCAACCTGCTGGGGTTCGGGAGCCGGGGCTGCTTCCGTTTCAGGCTTCTGCACCGCCGCCTTGCGTCCGCCGAACAGGCGTGACCGCTTCTTCGGGGCTTCTTCGTTTTCGTTTGTGTTCACCATTGCTGGCGTACTCCTCACCCGGGCGGGCGAACCGCGCCACCCACCGGGAACTCTCTCGTGCGCCATCCCGGAGCTCGTAGCTCCCGGACTGCTGCCAATTCTTCAGGTCTCACAGCGGGCCCCGTGCTCCTGGCACTGTTGCCGTCACGGGGGCTCGCGCTGCGTCGTGTGCTGTCACCACACTGTTGTCACTTGTCTGTCACTATTCCGCGGAACTGGCTATCCGCCTCGGGCAGCTGGTGCTGCATTCTCGGCCCGGTTCTGTGCCCGGCAAAGCTGTGTTGGGTGTCTCATCGGGCGCGGCCCGACTGACTGTTCATCATTATCGCACGCGACGCTGCGAAAGCCTGCCGCGGTGCTGGCCGTCAGGCGTGGCGTGGAATAATCCGAGGATGACCGCCGCCGTGGCATCCCGTCGCCCCCTCGCCCTCGCAATCGTGTTGATCGTCACGGGTGCCACCGGCTGGTATGCCTCGTTCCGGCTCACGCTCGACAAGATTGCGGTGCTCATGAGCCCCGACGCGGTGCTCGAATGCAACGTGAGCGTCATCGTGCAGTGCGGCAAGAACCTCGACTCGTGGCAGGGTGCGATCCTCGGTTTTCCCAACCCGATCCTGGGCCTGGGCGGGTTCGTCGCCCCGATCGCCGTCGGTGTCGCCCTGCTGGCCGGTGCCACGTTCGACCGCTGGTTCTGGGTCGTGTTCAATGCCGGGGTCGCCGCCGCGTTCGCGTTCTGCCTGTGGTTGGCCTACCAGAGCATCTTCAACCTGAGCACGCTGTGCCTGTGGTGCATGCTCGTGTGGTCGAAGATGCTCTG
>JBIITJ010000049.1:0-18679 GCA_044340535.1 Rhodoglobus sp. | reverse complement strand
GTGACCTCGCCGAGCACCGTCGGCTCGAAGAAGTAGGGGCCGAGGTCGGGGCGGGCCTTGCCGCCCGCGAGCACCGTCGCGCCCTTGCCGACCGCATCGTCGACCTGTGCCTGCACCCGCTCGAGCTGCGCCTGTGAGGTGAGGGAGCCGATGTCGGTGGAGTAGTCGAGCGCTGGCCCCTGCTTCATCGAGCGCACCCGCTCGACGAGCGCCTCCGTGAAGGCGGGGGCGACGGCGCGTTGCACGTAGATGCGCTCGATGGAGACGCACAGTTGGCCCATCGACGAGATCACCGAGTACAGGGCATTGGCGGCGGCCTGCTTCGGGTCGGCATCGTCGAGCACGATGAGGGCGTTCTTGCCGCCGAGCTCGAGGGACGCGCCGTGCAGGGCCGCTGCGGCGCGCCCGCCGACCTTCGTGCCCGTGGGCGTCGAACCCGTGAAGCACACGTAGTCGGCTCCGTCGACGACGGCGTTGCCGATCTCGTCGCCCGGCCCCGCGACGACCGCCCACAGCGCTGCAGGAACCCCCGCGTCGATAAACGCCCTGCGGCTGGCGAGGATGCTGAGCACACCCTGATTGTCGGCCTTCTGCACCACGGCGTTGCCGGCGGCGAGGGCAGGGATGACGTCCATGAGGCTCAGCGAAATGGGGTAGTTCCACGGCGTGATGATGCCGATGGCCCCCTTGGGCCGGTAGCTGACCCGCGTCGAGACGACGGTCGGGATGCCCGGGCGCCGGCCCCGCGTGCGCAGCACGCTCTTGGCGGTGACGGCGTAGTAGCGGGTCACGGTCGCGCCCTGGAATACCTCCTCGAAAGCCTGCCCGCGGGTCTTGCCGCTCTCGGTCTGGAGGATGTCGAGTAGTTCTTCGCGCCGCTCGAGCAGCAGGTCGTGCGCTGTGAGCAGCACGGCGCGCCGGTGGGCGAACCCGGCCGCTCGCCAGGCCTTCTGCGCGGCCCGAGCGGTGGCGTAGGCGTCCGAGACATCCCGTGCCGTGCTGAGGGGAAGCTCGTGCAGCAGTTCTCCCGTGAACGGCGCGATCACGGGGGCGGTCTCGCCGCTTGAGGCGGTGAGGTCGCCGACCAGGTTTCCGGCAAGTTCTCCGACATGGGGCGGGGTGAGCGTCGATGCTGGCATGCCGCCAGTTTACGGTTCTGGCACTCGATACACTCGGGCGATGGAGAGCGTTCTCAGCCGCAGCACTGTCGCCCGCTACGCGATCGGGTCCCTCGGCACGGGGGGCTTCGCGACGCTCCCGGGCCTGGTGCTCGTGTACTACCTGACCGACACCCTCGGTATCGCGGCGCTCGCCGCGGGCATCCTCGTCACGATCGCGAAGGTGTGGGATGTCATCATCGACCCCGTCATCGGCGCGCGCAGCGACCACAGCCTTGCGGTGCGTGGTTCCCGGCGGCCGCTCATGGTGGCCGGCGCGGTAGCCCTGCCGGTCTTTTTCATCCTGACCTTCGCGGTGCCCGCGGGGCTCGACCCGTTCGTCTCGGGGCTCTGGGTGCTCATCGCATTCCTGCTCACCGCGACCGCGTTCAGCCTGTTCCAGGTGCCATACATCGCGCTGCCCGCGGAGCTTGCCAGCGGCTACGACCAGCGCACCCGGCTGCTGTCGGTGCGAGTGGTGGTGCTGACGATCGCCATCCTGCTCTTCGGCGCCGGCGGGCCCGAGATTCGTGACGCCTTCGACAACGAGTACGCGGGTTACCTCGTGATGGCGCTCGTCGCCGGCGTTGTGATCGGCGTCGGGATGCTCGTCTCCTCATCAGTGGCGCCCCGGGTTGCCCCCGCCGAGGTGCCCCGGCAGTCGATCCTCGAGAACTACCGGTCCGGGGTCGCCGCCCTTCGCCGGAGCCAGCCGTTCCGCGCTCTCCTGCTGACCTTCCTGCTGCAGGGTCTCGCGACGGGCCTCATGCTCGCGGGGGCGCAGTACGTCGCCACCTGGGTGCTCGGCACCGGTGTGACCCTGCTGTTCGTCTCACTCATCGCGCCGGCCATCCTGTTCGCACCGGTGTGGGCGATTATCTCCCGCCGGGTCGGCAAGGAGCGCGCCTTCCGCCTGGCCTCGCTGCTGTTCGGGATCGCAGCCCTCGCGCTGGTAGTGCAGCTGTGGGCGCCAGGCGCGTGGATCTACGCTCCCGTCGCCCTCGCCGGTGCCGCTTACGCCGGCATGCAGTCGCTGCCGATGTCGATGCTGCCCGATGTGATCTCCCACGACGCTAAGCGGCACGGCGGCGGCACCGCCGGTACCTTCGGCGGGGTGTGGACGGCGGGGGAGACGATCGGGATGGCGCTCGGCGCCACGGTCCTCACCCTCGTGCTTGCGGCATCCGGCTACGTGGAGTCTGTTGCGGGGCAGGATGTCGCTCAGCCCGGCTCGGCGATCGCCGGCATCATCCTCAGCTTCAGTCTCGTGCCCGCGCTGGTTATCGCCGCCTCGTTGTGGTCGTTTGCCCGGTACCCGCTGCGCAAGGCCGACATCGATGGCGGCGGTATCAATGGCAGCGACGGCGAGGTGGCGTAGGTGGCGACCTTCCGGGAGCAGCCCGCAGACATCCTGGCCCGTCTCGCGGAGCTGCGTGCCGCCGATGCCCCCACCCACGGCGGGCACGTGCTCTCCTACGTCTACGACTCGGGGCTCGCCGAGCTCGACGAGCTGGCGGCGGCCGCGATCAGGGCGGTGCAGCCGGTCAACGGCCTCGACCCGACCACGTTCACCTCGGTCGCCGTGATGGAGCGTGAGGTGATCGCGTTCGCGCGCGAGCTGCTGGGCGGCTCTTCGGGTGACGTTTCTCCGGAGATCGTGGGCAGTGTCACGACGGGTGGCACCGAAAGCTGCCTGCTCGCGGTCAAGACGGCGCGCGACAATCACGATTTCTCCGGAGAAAGGTCGGGAGGAACGTCCGGCGGGCGGCCGCGGCTGCTCGCGCCCGTCACCGTGCACGCGGCGTTCCACAAGGCCGCGCACTATTTCGGGCTTGAGCTCGACCTGGTGCCGGTGGGGGAGGACGGTCGGGTCGATGCGCAGGCCATGATCGCGCGCATGGGGTCGGATGTCGCGCTCGTGGTGGTCTCGGCCCCGTCATACCCGCACGCCGCCCTCGACCCCGTCGCCGAGGTCGCCGCGGCGGCCGCCGAGCGCGGCATCGACTGCCACGTCGACGCCTGCATCGGGGGCTGGGTGCTGCCGTTCTGGAGTGACCTGCCGGCCTGGGACTTCCGCGTCCCCGGGGTCACGAGCATCAGCGCCGACCTGCACAAGTTCGGTTACGCCCCCAAAGGAATCTCGGTGCTACTGCAGCGGGGCCGGGACCGGCAGCGCGGGCAATACTTCGCCACCACGCGCTGGCCCGGCTACCCGGTGGTCAACCCCACGATGCTCGGCTCGAAGTCGGCAGGGGCGCTCGCCGCGGGCTGGGCCATCACGCGGGCTCTCGGTCGCGAGGGGCTCGGGGAGCTCGCGGCATCCTGTGAACGATCGACAACTGCGCTGATGGCCGTCATCGACTCGATCGACGGCCTCCGCGTCGTTGGGCGCCCCGTGGGGCCGCTCATCGCGGTCGCGGTCGATGAGGCGGTGCCGGCCGAACGCCAGGTGGACCCACACCACTGGGCCGACCAGGTGCGCTCGCACGGCTGGCTGCTGCAGCTGCAGCCGGGCCTCGCGCAGCCTGGCGGCTCCGTGTTGCCGCACACCACGCACCTCACCATTACCCCCGTGACCGAAAGCGTGCTCGAGCCTCTCGCAGCCGCCCTCACACTCGCGGCCGATGAGGTGCGCGGGGTGCCCGCCGTGAGCCCGCAGGATGTGCTCGCCGCCCTGCCCGCCGGGATGCTCGACGGGCTCGCTACCGTCGGGGCCCTCGACGCCGACACCGCATTCGGAATCCTCGCGGGGATCGGCCTCGTCTCGACGGATGACGGCGGCTTGCCCGAGCGGATGGCGCCATTCCTCGCGCTCATCTCGGCGCTGCCAGCACACCTCACCGAGCGACTGCTCACCGAGCTGATCGCGCGGGTGGTGGAGCCGCGCTGACCTCCCGGTATCGCCGCGCCTCAGGGCGTCTCGTGGGTTGCCTCGAACTCGGTCGCGATCGCCTGCAGCGTCTCGACGACCGCGCGCACCGAGGGGCGCTCGGCGCGATCGGGGCGCATGAGCACCGAGATGAGACGGGATGCCCGCACCCCCGACAACGGGCGCGTGATGAGCCCGTTCTCCCGGTCGCGCGTGGTGTACCGGGGGAGGATCCCGATGCCGTGCCCCGCCGCCACGAGTGACTCGACGATGCCGTTGTCGGCGAAGCGTTGGGCAATCCGTGCGGGGGTGCCGTTTGCGGCCTCGATGCTGCGCAGGATGCGGTCGAACGGCAGGCCCACCGGGGTGCCAATCCAGGTCTCATCGGCGAGGTCGGACGGCGACAGCGAGGTCTTCCGGGCCAGCCGGTGACCCTCCGGCAGGGCGATGTCGAGGGGCTCGCGCATGAGCGGCACGACGGCGATGCCGCGTTCGGCCCAGGAGGGCAGCATCCCCGGCGAATCGGCCACCACCACGTCGAAGTCCGCGGTGAGGTCGGCGATGTTCGTGATGTGGGAATCGAGGTCGTTTGCGGTGAGCCTGAGCCCCGGCATCCGGTCAATCGCGGTGAGCAGCCCTGGCAGCAGCATCTGGCCGCCGGTGGGGAAGATCACGAGAGTGACCTCGCCCTGCGGGGCGGAGCGGAAGTCCTCCCAGAGTGCCTCCGCGCGCTCGATCGCCGTGGCGACATCGGCTGCCGTACGGGCGAGGGCGCGGCCAGCTGAGGTCAGCACGATGCCGCGGCCCGAGCGCTCGGTGAGGGGCACGCCGGCCTCCCGCTCGAGGATCTTCAGCTGCTGCGAGACGGCGGATGCGGTGCGCCGCGTGGCCCGCGCGACCGCGGTGATGCTCCCGCGATCGGCGAGCTCGCGAAGCAGCTCCAGGCGGCGAATGTCCATGTAGTTACGCTACACAATAAGCAAAGAAAGATGATCTTGTTCTACAGGGTTGCGTGCGGTGAAATTGTCCCATGACCATCCAGCTCTTCATCCTCGTGGCGATTGCCGCCGCTGGGATCGCCGGTTCCGTGCTCGCGGTTGCGCGCGACGGCTACCACCGCGTCCCCACCCGCCGCTTCTAACCGGAGCCACCGCCTCGCGCGGTTACCGCACACGCCGCAGCGTCGCCGCTGCGGCGTTCTGCTGTTAACAGGCAGCGCCCATGCGCACTCGCGCCCGCGCCGCCCGCCCCGCCCCGCGAGTGTGCACGATCGACCGTTCCGACGAGTGCCGCAGGGTCGATCATGCACACTCGCCAGGTGCCGGGCAGCTCAGGTGACGGTGAGGCCGAGTGGACGGCCCGCGAGACCGCGCTCGCGGGTGGCGAGGCTGGCGGCCAGGCTCCGGATGACCGCTGCCGCAGGGTCCTCCGGGTGGGCGAGCGCCACCGGCATTCCGGCATCGCCGCCCTCGCGCAGCGCAACGCTGAGGGGGATGGAGGCCAGCACGGGCACCTCAAGTCGCGCAGCGGTCGCGGCCCCACCGCCCGAGCCGAAGAGTTCGAGCATGGTGCCGTCGGCCTGGGGGAGGCCCGCCATGTTCTCGACCACCCCGATAACCGTCTGGCCGGTCTGGCGGGCCACCAGTCCGCTGCGCTCAGAGACCTCGGCGGCGGCGGCCTGCGGCGTGGTCACCACGATCACCTCGGCCTGGGGCAGCAACTGCCCGAGCGAGATCGCGATGTCGCCGGTGCCCGGGGGCAGGTCGATCAGCAGCACGTCGAGATCCCCGAAGAACACGTCGGTGAGGAACTGCTGGATGGTGCGGTGCAGCATGGGCCCGCGCCAGGAGACCGCTGAGTTGCCCTCAACGAACATCCCGATCGAGATGACCTTCACCCCGTGGGCGACTGGCGGCAAAATCATCTCGCCGACCTGGGTGGGCTTCGCGCCCTCGACGCCGAGCAACCCCGGGATGGAGTAGCCGAACACGTCGGCATCCACGATCCCGGTGCGCAGTCCGAGCCCCGCGAAGGCGACCGCCAGGTTCGCTGTGACCGTCGACTTGCCCACCCCGCCCTTGCCGCTCGTGATGGCGTAGATGCGGGTGAGGGAGTCGGGCCCGAACTGCAGGGCTTTCGGGCGCCCGCCGCGCAACTTCTCGGTGAGGGCCTCGCGCTCCTCGCGGGTCATGACGCCGACGGTGACCGCCACCGAGGTGACCCCGGTCGTGCCAGCGGCGGCCGCGGTGACCTCACGTTCGATGGTGGTTGCTGCGGGGCATCCCACGATCGTCAGTTTCAGGTCGACCGAAACCGCACCGGAAGCGTCGGAGGAGATCGCGCCAACCATGTCGAGCTCGGTGATGGGCCTGCGGATCTCGGGGTCGATGACGCGGGCGAGCGACTGGCGAACGGCGGCTTCGAGTGCCTCAGCCACCGGTTTTCTCTTCGTCGCGGTCGCGGTCGAGCTCCTCCAGCAGCGACTTCAGTTCTGAACGGATGAACTCTTTGCTGGCCAGGTCTTTCATGGCGAGCCGCAGGGCGACGACCTCACGGGCGAGATACTCGGTGTCGTTGAGGTTGCGCTCGGCGCGCTGCCTGTCCTGCTCGATCTGCACCCGGTCGCGGTCATCCTGCCGGTTCTGCGCGAGCAGGATCATCGGTGCCGCGTATGAGGCCTGCAGCGACAGGATGAGCGTCAGCAGCGTGAAGTTCGTCAGGCGGGGGTCGAACTGCGCGTCCTCCGGGGCGGTCGAGTTGTAGACCAGCCAGACGGTCACGAACACGGTCATTCCAACCAGGAACCAGGGAGTCCCCATGGCGCGGGCGAAGGCCTCGGAGAAGCGACCCATGCGGTCTCGGCTCCGGAACAGTGGCAGGCCCTGGCGAAGACCCCGCGGTGAGTCCAGGCGCTCGTCAGTGCGGCGTCGAGGGCTGTTGTTAGCGCGTGCCACGGGATGTCCTCCTCACGGGTGAAGTCTGCGGTGCGGTCAGGGCTGGGGTTTCGTCGTTGGTACTTCGCCAGTCGTCCGGCAGCAGATAGTCGAGGACATCGTCAATGGTCACCACCCCGACGAGGCGATGGTTTTCGTCGACCACGGGGACCGACACAAGGTTGTAGCTGGCGAGGATGCGCGACACTTCGGCAGCGCTCGTTGAGCCCTGAACCGGCTCGAGACTGGTGTCGACGATGGTGCCGAGTCGCTCATTGGGCGGGTAGCGCAGCATTCGCTGGAAGTGCACCATGCCGAGGAAACGCCCCGTGGGCGGTTCGTACGGCGGCAGGGTCACACAGATCGCGGCACCGAGGGCGGGGGCGAGCTCGTGGCGGCGAATGAGGGCGAGCCCCTCCGCGACCGTCGCATCCGCGGAGACGATGATCGGCTCGGTGGTCATGAGGCCACCGGCGGTGTCGGGTGCGTACGACAGCAGGAAGCGCACGTCTTCCGCTTCGGCGGGCTCCATCAGGTCGAGCAGGGTCTCGCCGCGCTCGTCGCTCAGGTGCGCGATGAGGTCTGCCGCGTCATCCGGCTGCATGTGGTCGAGGACGTCGGCGGCACGGTCGTCGTCGAGCTGGTTCAGGATGTCGACCTGCTCGTCTTCCGGCATCTCTTCAAGCACGTCGGCGAGGCGGTCGTCGGAGAGTTCTTCCGCGACCTCGAGCATGCGCTGTTCCGGCAGGTCGAGCATGGCGTTGGCGAGGTCGGCCGGCAGCATGTCGGCGTAGCTGGCCACGAGCTGGGTCGCGGACTGGGATTGCCCGACGGCAACCTTCTCGATGATGTCTGACCACGGCGCAAACACCGTGGCGCCCTTCGCGAAGGCCGTCGTCTTGGGGCGCCGGAGGAAGGCCTGGGTGACTTCCCATTCGCCGAGGGCGGTCTCCTCGATCGCGACATCCTCGATGTGCGCTTCGCCCGATCCATCGCGAAGCCGCACGGTGCGCCCGAGCATCTCGGCGATGATGCGGATCTCACCACCGCGCTGCTCGAACCGCCGCAGGTTGATCAGCCCGGTGGCAATGATCTGCCCTGAGCCAATGCTCGTCACCCGGCCAATGGAGAGAAAGACGTGGCGTTTGCCGGGAACTTCCATGACCATTCCGACCACCCGCGGTCCGCCCGCGGTGCGGTAAACGACGAGGACGTCACGAACCTTGCCGACCCGGTCGCCGTTGGGGTCGAAAACGGAGCACCCGACCAATCGGGCGGCGAATACTCTCGTGGTGCTCACCTCTTGAGTTTACTCAGCGCGGACCTACCCCTGCGTGGAAGAATGACCCCGTGACCAACTCCAGCGCCTTTGGCCGTAGCGGCCCCGTCCAGCCCTCACTGCCCAAGGGGGACGTCCTCGGCACCTATGACACGTATCCGGAAGCGCAGCAGGTCGTCGACCGGCTGTCGAAGGCGGATTTCGATGTCGCCAAGCTCTCGATCGTCGGCAACGACCTGAAGACGGTCGAGCGCGTCACCGGCAAGCTCACCTACCCGCGCGCCGCTCTTGCGGGCGCGGCATCCGGTGCGTGGCTTGGTCTCTTCCTCGGCCTGGTGTTCACCCTGTTCACGCCGCCCACCCCGCAGTCGTTCGGCTTCGTCGGCGCCGCAACCCTGATCGGGGCGGGTTTCGGCGTGATTTTTGGCGTGGTGAGCTACGCGGTAAACCGCCGCCGCCGCGACTTCACCTCAACGCACCAGGTGCTCGCTTCGAACTACCAGATCATCATCGACCCCGAGCTCACCGCCCGCGCGCAGCAGACCCTCATGGAGCACCCGGCCGAGTAGCTGCCGTAGCCTGCGGGTCTTCGGTTCAGCTCTGCTGCCTTCTGCGCTGATTTTGCGCGGGGTTTTCGGCCCAACTTCCGGGTGCAGCCCGTCCCGCTGATATCCCGGGAACTGGGATCCCGGGAAAGCGGGGCCTACTCCGTCGCCGTGTCCCTCCCACTCTGCAGGACACGACTCCCTGCGTCCTGCAGAGTGGGAGGTGCGGGCGGAGGGCGCGTAAGGAGGCGTGGTCGGACCGCGGTGCGGAAGCTCGGGCGCGTGGATTGGGCGCGTGGATTGGGCCCGTGGATCGGGGTTGACTGCGGAGCGTCGGGCTGGTCGGTCGGGGCCGGGTCGGTCTGGCCGGGCTGCGAAGGTTCCGCGCCGGGGTCGATGCCTGAGCTAGGAACGGGCGAGCCAGGCCTCGACGTCGGCTACCGTGCGCGGGATGCCCACCGACAGGTTCTCGGCACCCGAGGCGGTCACGAGGATGTTGTCCTCGATCCGCACGCCGATACCGCGGTACTCCTCCGGCACGCTCAGGTCGTCCGGCTGGAAGTACAGCCCCGGCTCAATCGTGAACACCATCCCGGCCTCAAGCGTGCCGTCGAGGTAGAGGTCGCGACGGGCGGCGGCGCAGTCGTGCACGTCGATCCCGAGGTGGTGGGATGTCCCGTGCACCATGTAGCGGCGGTGGTACTGGTGCTCCGGCTCGAGAGACTCGGCCGCCGACACCGGCAGCAGGCCCCACTCAGCCGTGCGAGCGGCGATCACCTTCATCGCTTCCGCGTGGATCTCGCGGAACTTGATGCCGGGCCTGACGATCGCGAATGCGGCATCCGCGGCCTCCAGCACCGCCTCGTACACGCGACGCTGCACGTCGCTGAACGTGCCGTTGATCGGCAGCGTGCGGGTGATGTCGGCGGTGTAGTAGCTGTCGAGTTCGATGCCGGCATCGATCAGGATCAGGTCGCCCGGCACCACGGGCCCGTCATTACGGGTCCAGTGCAGGATGCAGGCGTGCGGGCCCGAGGCGGCGATCGTGTCGTAGCCGACCGTGTTGCCGTCGGCACGGGCGCGGCGGTTGAACGTTCCCTCGACGAGCCGCTCGCCCCGGGAGTGCTCGACGATCGCCGACAAGTCACCGATGACATCGTCGAAACCGAGCTTCGTCGCGGCGACGGCCGCGCGCATCTCCGCGACCTCGAACTCGTCCTTGACCAGGCGCAACTCGCTCAAGTCGCGGGCCAACGCGGTGTCGCCGTCGGTTTCGAGCCCCGCGGCATCCAGCGCACCGGAGTCGGCGGCCAGCAGCCTCCTGCCGTCAACCTGGTCCGTGACATCCCGATCCGCGTCTCGCACCACGAGGGTCGACGCGTCGACGGAGTCGAGCACGGCCGCGAACTCGGTGAGGCTCTTCGTGGCCAGCCCCAGGTCGGCGGCGACGTGGGCGAGCGACGGGCGCGGACCGGTCCAGAACTCGCCGACGTCGGGGTTGGCGTAGAACTCGTCGGTGTCGCGGCCGGCCGCCTCGCGGAAGTACAGCGTTGCCTCGTGGCCGTCAGCTGTCGGCTCCAGAACGAGCACGCTGCCGGCGACCGCGTCGGAGCCCCATCCGGTCAGGTGGGCGAACGCGGAGTGGGCGCGGTACGGATAGTCGGTGTCGTTCGAGCGCACCTTCGCGGCACCGGCCGGCACGATGAGGCGCTTGCCGCCGTGCGCGGCTGAGATGCTGGCACGACGGGCAGCGGCGTACGAGGCCGACTCCCGGAGCGCGGGGGCTATCTCGGGGCGGTCAGCCCATTGCGAGGAGATGTACTGGGTGAAGGTGTCTGACACGGGCGTCGTCGATCTGTTGGAGGTGGCGCGCGGGGTGGGGGTGGATGACTCGGCCATGTTTCTATCCTGACGCACTGGGTGAGAGTTGTGCGAGCACCGGGCGGTGGTCGCTGCCGTAGCCGTCGTGGGACTGGATGACCCGCATGCCCGTGACCCGCCAGTTCTCTGTGGCCAGGATGCGGTCGATCGGTGACCCGACGAGCGACGGGAATGAGGTGGGCCAGGTGCCGACGGCGCCGTTGTCGGTGGCCACGGCGGCATCCACGCACTCGCCGATCGTGCCGCCGTCCACCCCGAGACCGGTGTAGTGGTCGATCGTCGAATTGAAGTCACCCGCCATGATGACGTTGTCGCCCGAGCACGCGCCTTTCAGCCACTGCAGGTCTTCCCGCCAGTTCTGCATTTCGCCGGGAACCGGGGCGACACTGTGCACGGCGATGATGCGCGGCCCCGTGCCATCGATGGGGCTCGCGATGATCGACGGCAGCACGGCGGTCGTGACGAGTTCTTCGTCGGCGTAATACTCGCCGAGCTCTGTGCTGATCAGTAGCGAGGTCGACTTCGCTTTCGAGACCTCGTCGTAGGCGGTCGTGAAGTACTGCATGGGGCGACCCGCGGCCGTCATGGTTTCCGCCACTTCCCGGCCCGTGGCGCGCGTGGTCTCCGGCAGCGAGACGACGTCGGCCTCGGTTTCCAGGGCGAGATCGGCGATTACCGAGGCCCCCGGCTCGTCCCCGAGCGTGTTCCAGGCGAGGACAGTCACATCGCTCGCGGTTGCGGTCTCGAAGCTCGTGTTTCCGAATCCGCGGCTTGCGAGCACCGCGACGCTCACCACGGAGAAGCCCAGGAGCACGACCGCGAGGGAGGCAAGGAAGCGCCGCGCTCCGGGGATGATGAGGGCGGCGAGCGTCAACGCGACGACCAGCACGAGCGCGACGGCAATTCCCGCGCCGCGCAGTGACACGGCCTGGGCAATCACGGGGGCGCCCGCGAGCCCGAACAGCTGGGGCCACAGCAGGACCAGGAGGGCCGCAGCCGTGAGGAGGATGACCGCAGCTGCAAGGATTCGGGAGAACATGGCTGCACGAGCCTATGCCAATAGGCTTTGAGGATGCCCGGCCCCATCGACCTGCACACCCACAGTTCGGTGTCCGACGGCACCGAGACGCCGAGCCAGCTCATCCGGGCCGCTGTCAGCGCTGGGCTCGGTACGGTCGCGATCACCGACCACGACTCGACGGCGGGCTGGCAGGAAGCGTTCGCCGCGGCATCCGGTACCGGGCTTACGGTCATCCCGGGCATGGAGCTCAGCACCAACTACGGGCCAGCGAGCGTGCACGTGCTGGCCTACCTTTTCGACCCGCTTGATGCCGACGTCATCGCCGAGACGGCGCGTATCCGCGACGGCCGCCTGCACCGCGCCGAACGTATCGTTGAGCGCATTGCCGCCGATTACGACCTGAGCTGGGATGACGTGCTCGCCGAGTCATCCGACGGCACCACCCTCGGTCGCCCGCACATCGCCGATGCCCTGGTGCGCAAAGGCTTCGTGCCCAATCGCAGCGCCGCGTTCGAGAGCATCCTGCACTGGCGCAGCGGGTACTACGAGAAGTACTACGCGCCCTCGCCGCTCGAGGGCGTGCGCATGATCGTTGCCGCGGGGGGAGTGCCGGTGCTCGCCCACCCGGCCACCTACGGCAAGTACCGCCCGATGGATGACACGGTCATCCGTCAACTCCGCGACGAGGGGCTCTTCGGCCTTGAGGTCGGCCACCGCGACAACACGGAGGAGGGCAAGGCCCGCCTGCGCGTACTCGCGACGAAGCTCGGACTTGAGATCACGGGGTCGAGCGATTACCACGGCGAGGGTAAACCCAACCGTCTCGCGGAGAACTCGACGAGCCCCGAGGTGCTCGAAAAACTGGTCGCCAGGGCGACGGGGGCGGTTCCGTTCCGCTCCTGAGCGGTCTCAACATCACGTAGAGATTCCCTTGTTGTTTCAACAGTGTTTCGAATCTCTCCACAAATTGTGGTCTATGTAACTTCCTTGTTGCGTCCTTCAACACTTGTTGCAAGTGTTCCACGGTCTGTCGTAACGTCGCGTCAACGCGCCACCGCCGCCTCGTTACCGCACCACTTCTCTTGCCGCCCACCCCCCAAGGAGACACGATGCATCACCGACCCTCGAGGCGCACAGCCCGCCTCGTCACGAGCGGGGCAGTAGCCCTCGCCCTCACCGCCGCCCTCGTCGGCTGCAGCAGCGACGATGGCGGTACCGCCGGTGGGGGCGACCCTGTCCCCGGCGGCACGCTCGTCTTCGCTTCCAACACCGATACCGACTGCCTCGACCCGCACCAGAGCGCCGCTGACGTAGCGGCCCTTTACGCCCGGCCGATCCTCGACTCCCTCGTCAGCTTGACCGACGACGGCGAGGTTCACCCCTGGCTCGCGAAGTCGTGGACGGTGTCGGATGACCAACTCACGTACACCTTCGAACTGCGCGATGATGTCACGTTCACGAACGGCGAGAAGTTCGACGCCGCTGCCGTGAAGGCCAACTTCGACCATATTGTCGCCCCCGAGACCGCCTCGGCGCTGTCGGCAGGCTACATCCAGCCATTTGTCGCCGCGACCGTCGTCGACGACTACACGGTGTCGGTGGAGTTCTCGGAGCCGTTCAGCGCGTTCCTGCCGTCCGTCGCCACCGCCTATTTCGGCATGGAAGCACCCGAAACCCTCGCGCAGGATCCCGCGGAGTTGTGCAAGGTCATCGTCGGCACCGGGCCGTTCGTCAGCGAGGGTGGCTACACGGCGCAGCAGGGCATCAGCTACGTCAAGAACCCCGACTACGACTGGGCGCCGGAGACGGCCGGCCACACGGGTGCCGCCTATCTCGATGCGCTTGAGATCACGATCGTCCCCGAGGATTCGGTGCGCCTCGGCTCGCTGTCCAGTGGTGAGGTCGACGCAATCGCGAGCGTGCCCCCGGTGAACGTTGAGACGGTCGAGGGCGACAGCTCGCTCTACATCGACAGCGCGCCCGCCCCGGGAGGCAACTACAACTACTACCCCAACACCGAGTTCGGCGTCTTCTCTGACCTCGCGGTGCGGGAAGCGTTCCGCGCGGGCATCGACTTCGACACCCTCGTCGACTCGGTGTACTTCGGCAGCTTTGCGCCGGCCGATTCCCCGATCGCCCCCAACACGGCGTACTACAGCGAAGCGCAGGAGGCCTCGTACCGGTACGACCTGGAGACGGCGGAGGCGTTGCTCGACGATGCCGGATGGGTGATGGGAGCCGACGGAGTCCGCGAGAAGGACGGTGAGCCGCTCGAGATCCACATGCCCATGATTGCCGGGGCACGCGAGCAGCGCGACACTCTCGCCGCCCAGGTGCAGGCAGAGGCTGCCAAGCTGGGCTTCGACATGGTGATCGACTCGGTCGACATCGGCACGTACATCGAATCCCTCGGCAGCGGCGACTACGACCTCATCGAGATCAGCTGGCAGCGATCGTCACCGGACGTGCTGCGCACGCTCTTCGGTTCGGAGAACATCCCGGACGGTGGTTTCAACACCGGGTTCTCGCGAATCTCGAGCCCGGTCATCGACGATGCGCTCGCCGACGCGCTGGCAACCCTCGATGCGGATGAACTGACCGAGCTCTACGGGGTCGCCCAGCAGGAGATCGCCGACCAGGCCGCGGTCTTCCCGCAGTACGTGTTCTCCTACATCCTGGGGGCTCGCGCCAGCACCCAGGGGATCGACTGGGAGCCCCAGGCGTTCCCCACCTTCTACGACGCGTGGAAGTCCGAATGAGCGTTTCGGCCACCGCCGAATTGCTCGCCACGGCCCCGGGGCGCAAGTCCCGGGGCCTGGCCCAGGCCATCCTCCAGCGCATTGGGATCGCTGTAGTGGTGGTCTGGGGTGCGATCACGGCATCGTTCCTCGCCCTGCAGTTCATGGGCGGCGATACGGTGCAGTCCATCGCCGGCGGGATGGTGCAGGTCACGCCCGACCTGCGCGAGCAGATCATTGCCAAGTATGGGCTGGACCAGCCGGTCATCCTGCAGTACCTCAACTACCTCGGCAGCATCTTGCGCGGTGACTTCGGTACCTCCTATTCCCTTCGCCGCCCCGTCATCGACGCGATCATGGAGCAGCTCCCGAACACCATGACGCTGCTGCTGTCGGCAACGACCTTCGGCGTCGTCTCGGCGTTCGTCATCTCACTGCTGACCGCCCACCGCGGTCGCCGGGTGCGCGGGATCTTCCAGGGGCTCGAGTCCATCGGCGTGGCCGTCCCCGCGTTCTGGCTGGGCATCATGCTCATCACGGTGTTCTCGTTCGGCCTGCGACTGTTCCCATCGACGGGAGCCAACGGCCCGCTCGCGCTCGTGCTGCCCAGCATCGCGCTGGGCCTGCCCGTCGCCGCAACCCTCAGCCAGGTGATGCGCGACACCCTGGAGAAGACTCTCGACGAACCGTTCATCGTCACCGTGCGCGCCCGAGGGGCGGGCGAGTTCACCGTGCGGGTCCGGCATGCCCTCCGGCACAGCCTCATCTCGGTCATCACGCTCGTGGGCTGGCTTTCCGGGACCCTGATCGGTGGTGCCGTCATCGTCGAGCAGGTCTTTTCCCGCCCCGGCATCGGCCGGATGATCTTCACCGCGGTGCTGAACCGGGATATGCCCATCGTGCTGGGCATCGTGATCGTCGCCGCCGTTTTCTATGTGGTCGTCAACACGATCATCGACCTGCTCTACCCGATCATCGACCCGAGGTTGCGCTCATGACCACCCTTGCTGTCCAGCCCCGACCCCTCGACTCCGTTCGGCGAGCCTGGCGCGCATTCGCCAGCGCACCGCCCACGGTCATCCTCTCTGCGCTCGTACTGGCCTTTCTCGTGGTTGCCGCCGTCTGGCCGAACCTCATCGCGCCCGGCAACCCGCTCGCGGCCGACCCGCTACAGAGCCTCAAGGCTCCCAGCCTCCAGCACATCTTCGGGACCGACGAGAACGGACGGGATGTCTTCACGCGCATTGTGCACGGCTCGACCCCCTCTCTCCTTACGGGGCTCGGCGCCTCAGCGCTCGCGCTCGTCGCAGGCACCCTGCTGGGGGTGCTGTCCGCCCAAGGAGGCAAATGGGCCGACACGATCGTCATGCGGTTCGTCGATATCCTGCTTGCCATCCCCGGCCTGCTGCTCGTGCTGGTGATTATCGCCGTGCTCGGCAAAGGCACCATCAACGTCATCATCGGCATCGCCCTGTTCTCGCTGCCCGGCTACGCGCGGCTGGTGAGGTCGGAGATCCTGGTCATTCGCAGGTCCGGGTATGTCGATGCGGCGGTGTCACTGGGCATCCCGCGGCTGCAGATCGTCGGCCAGCACATCATCCCGAACGCCATCCGGCCCGTGCTCATCCTCGCGACAATCGGGATCGGATCGGCGATCGGCACCGGCGCGACGCTGAGCTTCCTCGGTCTCGGCCCCCAACCGCCCGCACCGGAGTGGGGCGCGATGCTCGCATCCAGCCAGAGTTACTTCTCCGTCGCATGGTGGGCGGCGCTGTTCCCGGGCCTGGCGATCACGCTCGCCGTGCTCTCGATTACGGTGCTCGGCCAGTACCTGCAGCGCCGCCTCGACGGGCGCAGCGCGTGAGCGCCGGCACGCCCGTCGTCGACGTTCGCGACCTGCGCATCTCGTTCGGCACCGGCGGCAACCTCGTCGAGGTCGTGCACGGCGTCGACTTCACCATCAACCCGGGGGAGTGCGTCGCGATCGTCGGTGAATCGGGCTCCGGCAAGACCGTGACGGCCCGCAGCCTCATTGGCCTCACGGGCGCCGACGCGGTCGTGACCGCGGAAGACATCACCGTGGGCGGGCGCAGCATTATGGCGCTGTCCAATCGGGACTGGCGAGAACTGCGCGGGGTGCAGGTCGGCCTCGTGCTGCAGGACGCCCTGGTGTCGTTTGATCCCTTGCGCACCGTCGGCCGGGAGATCGCGGAGCCGCTCGAACTGCACAAGACCGTGCCGAAAGCGGAACTTGCCGGGCGCGTCATCGAACTGCTGCGTGAGGTGGGCGTTCCGGAGCCCGAGTTGCGGGCGAGCCAGCACGCGCACCAACTCTCCGGCGGCCTGCGACAGCGCGCATTGATTGCCTCTGCGATCGCCGCCAACCCGGCCCTGATCATCGCCGACGAACCCACGACCGCACTCGACGTCACGGTGCAGGCCCAAGTGCTCGAGCTGCTCGGCGCGCGTAAACGCGGCGACACGGGCATCCTGCTCATCAGCCACGACCTGGCCGTCGTGTCACAGATTGCCGACCGCGTGTACGTGATGCGCTTCGGCGAGTTCGTCGAGTGGGGCACCACCGCAGAGGTACTCACCGATCCGCAACACGAGTACACGAAGGCGTTGCTGGCCGCTGACCCGGTCGAGCATGCCAAGGGCACTCGGCTCTCGGTCACCGACCGGGGTACTGAGGTGCAAGCGCGGGCGGCCATTTCCTCGGAGGTGGTGCTGTGCGCGAGAGACCTGGTCAAGAGCTTCGGCGACCGCACTGTCGTCCACGGCGTGAGCTTCGACCTGCACCGTGGCGAGACGATCGGCATCGTGGGGGAGTCCGGCTCCGGCAAGAGCACGACCGCCCGGCTGGCACTCGCGCTCGACCAGCCCGACTCGGGTTCCGTATTGCTGGACGGTAAACCGTGGTCTGGCATCCCGGAGCGCGAGCGCCGAGTGCGTCGGCCTCGTATCCAGGTGATTTACCAGGACCCGCTGAGTTCGTTCGACCCCCGGTTCACGGTGCGCCAGTTGTTGGGCCAGTCCCTTGCCCGCGTGGACCACGACCGCTCCGACCGCCGACGCCGGATGCTCGAGCTGCTCGACCTGGTGGGGCTGGCCGCTCCCATGCTCGAACGGCGACCCCTCCAAATGTCGGGAGGGCAACGCCAGCGGGTCGCGATCGCCCGCGCGCTGTCGACGAACCCCGAGGTCATCGTGTGTGACGAGGCGGTGTCGGCCCTGGACGTGTCGATCCAGGCGCAGGTGCTCGACCTCCTCGCCGACCTGCAGGCCGAGTTCACCATGTCGTACCTTTTCATCTCCCACCACCTGGGCGTCGTTCGCCATGTCAGCGATCGCGTTCTGGTCATGAAGGACGGCTGGGTGGTGGAGCAGGGTGACGTCGACGACATATTCGAGCGGCCCCAGCACGAGTACACCAAGGAACTTCTCGCGGCGATCCCGCGAATCAGTACCGCCGCACCGGCGACCCAGCAGCACGGAAAGAGGACCATACGATGACCCAGACAGTTGAGACCGTCGTAGTCGGCGGGGGAGCCATGGGCTCTGCGGCGGCCTGGAACCTGGCGCGACGAGGGCGGGAGGTGGTGCTGCTCGAGAGGTTTTCGCCCGGGCACAAGAACGGCGCCTCCCACGGTGCAAGCCGCAACTTCTCCACCGGCTACACCGACCCCACGTACAACGCGATGATCACTGAGGCGCGGAAGCTCTGGCGCGAGCTGGAGGATGCTTCCGGCACCGACATTCTCAGCATCGTCGGCACGGTCAACCACGGCCTCATCGATCTCTCGGGCAACGACTGGTTACGGGCGCACGACGTTCCCGTCGACATGCTCAGCGCCGCTGAGGCGCAGGAGCGCTGGCCGGGCATCCGTTTCGAGACCGATGTGCAGTTCATGCCGGAGGGCGGCCGGGTCAATGCCGACGCTGCCGTCACTGCCCTGCAACAGCAGGTGGTCGCCCTCGGCGGCGTGGTTGAGCACAATTCACCGGTGTCCAGCATTTCGGTGCTGGGCGACGGCACGGTTGAGATCGTCACGCCCGCAGAGACCTACCTGGCAACCACGGTCGTCATCACGGTCGGCGCCTGGACCTCGAAGTTGCTGGGAGGGATCGTGGAGACTCCTCGGCTTGTCGTCACGCAGGAGCAGCCCGCGCACTTCCGGCAGCTCGACGAGGGGATGCCCTGGCCGAGCTTCAACCACACGCCGCTGCCCGAGGGCGACAGGTACGACTACTGG
>JBIITJ010000103.1:0-4488 GCA_044340535.1 Rhodoglobus sp. | reverse complement strand
GACGCGGTGGTCGCCACCTCCTCGAAGCCGGCTTCCATCGCCCAGGCCTTGAGGCGCCGACCGGCGTCCGGTTCGCCGCCGTTGCTGCGGTGCACGCGTTCATAGAGGTCAATCCAGGCGTCGAGCCCCGAAAGCTGGGGGAACCAGATCGTGCCGGCATAGTCAACGTCGCGCGCCGCCACGATGCCGCCGGGTTTTACGACGCGGCGCATCTCCCGGAGCATCCGGACCGGGTTTGCCACGTGCTGCAGGGTCTGGTGGGCGTGGGCTATATCAAACGTGTCGTCATCGAACGGCAGCTCGTAGGCGTCACCCACCACGAAAGAGAGGTTGGGCCGCTCGAACTCGGCGGCCTTGGAGATGACCTCGACCGAAGCATCCAGCCCCACCACCCGGCCGGGCGCGAGCCGGTCGGCGAATTCGACGGTAATCGTGCCCGGCCCGCATCCCACGTCGAGAAGGGCGAGCCCGGGTTTAAGCCGGTCGGCAAGGTACGCGGCCGAGTTCGCGACGGTGCGCCAGGTGTGCGACTTCAGCACCGACTCGTGGTGACCGTGGGTGTAGCGCTCTTCCGGAGGGGTCATGGCAAAAGAATAGGCTTGCCCGATGACCAACCCTTTCTTCGAGCCGAGCACCCTCCCCTACGGCATGCCGCCGTTCGCCGAGATCACCGACGAGCACTACCGCCCGGCGTTCGAGAAGGGCATGGCGGACCAGCTGGCCGAGATCCACGCGATTACCTCGAACCCGGATGCACCGACCTTCGACAACACGATGGTGCCGCTCGAGACCTCCGGCCAGCTCCTTGACCGCGTGGCGACCGTGTTCTTCAACAAGTCGTCCGCCGACGGCAACGAGGCTACTGAGGCGCTCGAGGAGGAGTTGGCACCCCAGCTCGCGGCGCACTCCGACGCGATCCGGCTCGATTCCGAACTGTACTGGCGCATCAAGGGCATCCACGACGAACTGGATTCGCTGGGCCTGGATGCCGAACAGCGCTACCTCGTGGAGCGCTACTACGCCGAGTTCACCATCGCCGGTGCGGGTCTCGGCGAGGATGAGAAGGCTGCACTGCGCGAGTACAACCAGAAGCTCTCAACGCTGACCACGCGGTTCGAGAAGAACCTGCTCACCGACACCAACGACCTCGCAGTCGTCATCGATGACGCGGCCGACCTCGACGGGCTGGAACCGGGCGAGATCTCCGCCGCGGCCGAGGCAGCGAAAGAGCGCGGCCTCGCGGGCAAGTACCTCGTCACCCTCGTGCTGCCGACCGGCCACCCGTGGCTGTCGTCGCTGACCAACCGCGGCGTGCGTGAGCGCATCATGGCCGCCTCCCGTTCCCGCGGTAACCGGGGCGGCCAGTGGGACACCAGCGAGCTCGTGCTGCAGATCACCCGCCTGCGGGCGGAACGCGCCCGGCTGCTGGGCTTCGCCTCCCACGCCGATTGGGTGATCGCCGACGAGACGGCCAAGACCCCGGGGAACGTGGCCGCAATGCTCGACAAGCTCGCAGTGGCGGCCGCTCGCAATGCCCGGGAGGAGCAAGCCGACCTGCAGGGACAGGCCGGCCACCCTATCGAGGCGCACGACTGGGCTTTCTACAGCGAGAAGGTGCGCCAGGCGAAGTATGACATCGATACCGCGCAGATGCGCCCCTATTTCGAAGCCGAGCGGGTGCTGCATGACGGGGTGTTCTTCGCGGCCACGAAGCTGTACGGCATCACGTTCAGCGAGCGCAGCGACATTCCGGCCTACCACCCCGACGTGCGGGTGTTCGAGGTGCGCAATGACGACGGCTCCCCCGTGGGCCTCTACACGCTCGACCTCTACACGCGTGACTCGAAGCGGGGCGGGGCGTGGATGAACTCGCTCATCTCCCAGTCGGAGCTGCTGGGGCATCCCGTCATCGTCACCAACAACCTCAACGTGCCGAAGCCCGCCGCGGGCGAGCCGACCCTGTTGACCTACGATGAGGTCAACACCTTCTTCCACGAGTTCGGCCACGCGCTTCACGGCCTGTTTGCGCGGGTGACATACCCGAAGTTCTCGGGCACCAACACCTTCCGCGACTTCGTGGAGTTCCCGAGCCAGGTCAACGAGATGTGGATGCTGTGGCCCGAGGTGCTGGCCAACTACGCCGTGCATTACCAGACCGGTGAGCCGATGCCGCAGGAGTTCGTGGACAAGATCCAGGCTTCCTCGGCGTTCAACGAGGGCTTCGCAACGAGCGAATACCTGGCCGCAGCGCTCCTCGACCAAGCCTGGCACACCATCACCGCCGACGACACCGTGACCGATGTGGCCGCGTTCGAGGCGGCGGCGCTCGCCAGGTTCGGGCTCGACAACCCGGCCGTACCGCCGCGGTACTCAAGCACCTACTTCCAGCACGTGATGTCGACCTCCGCATACGACGCCGGGTACTACTCCTACATTTGGAGCGAGGTGCTCGACGCCGATACCGTCGACTGGTTCAAGGCCAACGGAGGTTTGACCCGCGAGAACGGCGACCGGTTCCGGCAGCGCCTGCTCGGGGTCGGCGGGTCGAAGGATCCGCTCGAGGCATTCCGCGATTTCCGTGGGCGTGACGCCGAGATCCAGCCCCTGCTCGACCGGCGCGCTTTGAACTGACTCCCCTGCGGATCGACCCCTCAGGCCGGCGTCCAGGTGCGCCCGGCGCTGCGCCCGATCGCGAGCACGCCCAGCGCTGAGACCGCGAACATCACCCCGAGGGCGATCCAGCCCAGGAGCCCGAACTGCAGGGCGGTGAATGCAAGGATCGGCGGACCGATCGCAGTAATGATGCCCCACCCCATCCCGACGAGACCCTGGTAGGCACCGACCGAATTGGGGTCGGCGAGTTCGAAGGAGAGTCCCCAGCCTGCCGCCTGGCTGAGCACCTCGGCGAGGGCGTGCGCGAGCGCACCGACAACGAGAACGGTGATCGCCAGCCAGGCCGGCGCTCCTTCGGCGAGCGCGTAGACGACACACGCCAGCGCCATCAGGCCGCCCGCGATCGCGAACACCCGACCCGCCCGCAGCGGGTCCTCGGTGCCTCGTGACAACGGCACTGTGAAGACGGTGACGAACAGGCAATTCTGGATGAGCAGCACCGACACGAGCACGCTCGGCGCCGCGGTGTTGTGAGCAATCCACAGCGGCATCGCGTAGTCGAGGATGGGAAACTGGATGCCGAAGATCGCACTGAGCGCGACGAAGGCGAGAAAACGACGATCTCGCCAGGGACTGCGGCCTTTCACCGGCTTTGTGGCGACAGACTCTGCCGAGCCGGCACCCCCGACGTCGACCGACGCGGGGAGGCGCAGGAGCAGGAACGTGCTGGCAAAGAAGAGCAGCCCGGCCGCGAACACGGCGAGCCGGTAGGCGTCGGCTGTGCCGACGACGATCGGCACGGCGGCGACACCGGAGCCCAGTGCGATGCCGACGTTGGTGACAGTGCGGAGCACCGCGCGTGCCCGAACCCGCTTCGGCCCAACGAAACCGCGGGCGATGATGGCGGAGCGAGCCGATTGGGCGATCGACTGGGTGAAGAAGGTCAGGCCCCCGACGATGATCGCCAGCGACAGGCTGTCGACGAACACGTAGGCCATGAGGGCGATGCCTTCGGCGAGCTGTGCGATTACCGTGAGCCGTCGGGCGCTGACGCGGTCTGACCACCAGCCGCCCAGGTACGACGCACCGATTCCGATGACGGCGGCGATGGTCAGTGAAAGCGCGATCTCTTCGGGGCTGAGTCCGGCCACAAGCGTCAGGTAGAGCACGAGCGCCGTGAGGAAAACTCCTCGGGCGATTGTCGTCAGGGACGTCGCGGCGACGAGCGCTCCGAGAACCGGATCGTCGCGGCCCAGCATCGAGCCGAGCCGCACGCGGATACCCGCCCGCGCCTGCTCAACGGCGCTCTGGCCCTCCTCCGCCTCGGCGTCGGCAAACGGCTGCTGATCCGGCATTCGACGATTCTAGGGAATGGCGCGCCACCGAGAGCGCCGACGCTACCCCGGCGTGGTTTGAACTAAGTCGGCGAAGACGCGCCTAGCATGCAGGCATGGCCAGCCGCGCCGAACTCGTCCAGCGCCTCCAGACGGATGTCGCGGCCACGGTCGCGGACGGTGTCGAACTGCAGCAGGCCATCGCCGAGCACCTGGGCCTGTCATCCAGCGAACTACGCGCCATCACGCTGCTCATGCGCAAAGGCACAGCCAGCGCCGGTGAGCTCGCCGAGGCGGCAGACCTGACGACGGGTGCTGCCACCCGCATGATCGATCGGCTCGAACTCAGCGGCTGGGTGGTGCGCCACCCCGACACCCACGACCGGCGCAAAGTGCTTGTCGTGCTGAAGAAGGTGCGGCGCATGGAGGTCGGCGAACTCTACGCGGGCATGTCGGGAAGCTGGATGTCTGCACTCTCCGACAAAACGGACGACGAACTGCTCGCCGTGCTCGAGCTCTTCGACCGCATGCGCGAGGTCGC
>JBIITJ010000047.1:0-19242 GCA_044340535.1 Rhodoglobus sp. | reverse complement strand
ACGCGCGCGACTGGCTACCCGGAGCGGACTGGGAGGATGCCACCCTCATCAGCTGCACGTACACGACGAGCCCAGACAGCAACTTCGTCCTCGACAGGAGGGGCCCCATCGTCGTGGGCGCGGGGTTCTCTGGCCATGGATTCAAGTTCACGCCGAGCATCGGGCGCATTCTCGCCGACCTGGTGGACGGCACCTCGACGCCCGCACCGATGTTCTCGCTGGCTCCCCGCTGATGACTCCCGAAGCTCCGGGAACTGATGGGCGCATGCCCGTTGCGATGAGCAAACTCAGCCCCGATGGCGAGCGGGTGCTGCAATTGCTCTCGGGGATTGTCGAACCTCTGTGGCGCAGTCTCAGCACGGAGAGCGAGGTCGTGCTGCATGAAATCGGTCGCTTGCCGAACTCGGTCGTCGCGATCGCGGGCACCGTCACCGGCAGGCAGGTGGGCGACCCTGCCACCGACCTGCTGCTCGAGCAACTGCGCAACGTCGACCGCGAGCAGAACAAGGTCGACTACCAGAGTGTGCTCCCAGACGGCCGGCGGCTGCGGTCATCCACGATGATCGTGCGTGACCTCGGTGGCGTCCCCGTCGCGGCCCTGTGCATCAACACCGACATCACCGGGTGGTTGCTGGTGCAGGAACAGGCCGACGTGATGGTCGCCGGTCGTGACGCCGGCGTGCGCGTGCGGGAACCTGTGCGTCTCGAGCGGTCGGTATCATCGCCCGTCTACGAGCGAGGCGAGACCTTTCCGCGCAGCGTTGACGAGTTGGTCTCTGAGCTCATCGGTAGCGCCATTGAGCAGACCGGGGTTCCGGTAGACCTGATGAAGAAGCACCACAAGATGGCGGTTGTCGAGCACCTGGAGGCCCGCGGTCTCTTCCTGTTGAAGGATGCCGTCGAAGTAATCGCCCTCGCGCTGGGCGTGACCCGTTTCACCATTTACAACTATCTCAATGAACTCGCGGCAGCGGGAAAAGGCGAAGAATGACACACATGGAATCTCCACTAGCCGCGCACTGGGACGCCCTCACCGTCGAAGAACTCAGGCAGCGAGGCAACGTTAAGTGGTCCGTTGGCGATGACGTGATCGGGGCGTGGGTCGCCGAGATGGACTATGGCACGGCACCGGCTGTGATCGAGTCATGGCATGCCTCCGAGCGGCTGCTGGAGTTCGGTTACCCGCCCCAGTGGTTGGCCACCGAGATGTCGGAGGCCACGGCTGCCTGGTACGCCACGCAGTACGGATGGACCATCGCTGCCGAGGATGTCGCGCCCATTGCCGACGTGATCAAGGGGCTGGAACTTGCCATTGTGGAGTTCACCCCGCCCGGCGGTGCGGTAATCGTTCCGACCCCCGCATACATGCCTTTCCTGTTCGTACCACCGACTCTGGGCCGCGAGGTCATCCAGGTTCCCATGCTCCGTGATGATGCCGGCCTGCTGGTCTTCGACCTGGAGAGCATGGCGACTCACCTCGAAGCAGGGGCGAACCTGATCATCCTCGCCAATCCCGGCAATCCCACCGGTCGAGTGCACACCGCCGAGGAGCTCGTCGCGCTTGCTGACCTCGCCGACCGCTATGGCGCACGCGTGTTCAGCGACGAGATCCACGCGCCCATCACCCTGTTCGGCAACAGGCACGTCCCGTTCGCGAGCGTGTCTGATGCCGCGGCCCGCACCGCCATCACCGCCACCTCGGCTTCGAAAGCCTGGAACCTACCGGGCCTGAAGTGTGCCCAGATCATCCTGTCGGCCGACGATGACCGGGAGAAGTGGAAGTCGATCGGCTTCATGGCCAGCCACGGTGCGAGCACGCCCGGAATCCGGGCCAACACGGCCGCATACACCTCCGGGGCCCCGTGGCTGGCCGAGGTCAGGGGATATCTCGAGAACAATTACCGCGTGCTGCAGCAGTCATTGGCCTCGGCGCTACCGGAAGCCCGCCTCAATCCGCAGCAGGGCACCTACCTGACCTGGATCGATCTCAGCGCCTATGAGGTCGACGGCGAGATCGGCGCGGCGCTGCTGGAGCGAGCGAAAGTACAGGTCAACGGCGGTCCGGCCTTCGGGGTGGGGTTCGACGGGTTCATCCGACTCAACATCGCGACCTCGCGGCCCCTCGTGGAGACGATCGTCGATCGCCTCGCCTCAGCCCTCGTCAGCTGAGACGTGCTCCGCCGGGTTCGCTTCGAGCTCGTTGAGGTAGTTGTAAATGGTGAACCGTGTCACCTCGAGTGCCGCGGCCACCGTCTCGACGGCATCCTTGAGCAGGAACATCCCGCGCTCCTGGAGGCGCGCTACGACCGCGAGCTTGTGCTCTTTGCGCATGAGGTTGACGGGCACGCCGATCCGCTGGATGGTGTCGGTGATCAGGTGCTCGGCGAGTTCATCGACGTCATGGGCGAAGCGCTCGCCGGAGGCCGGACCGGAGGTGTTCGCCGGGGAAGGCGCCACGGGGCCACCGCTCATGGCCGAGACAAGCTCTCGCAGTCGTTCCCAGGCCCCGGAGTCGGCGTTGACACACAGTGCCGCGATCGGGTCGCCCTGCGAGTTGCGGAAGATGGTCGTCGATGAGGTCAGCGACCGGCCGTCCGGCAGGACCGTCGAGTATCCCTGCAGGAAGTCCTGCGAGGTTCCGCTCGCGACGGCCTCCAGCAGGACGTCCGTGGCTGGGTCGCCGACCGAGCGGCCCGTGACGTTGCCGACGACGGCCACGATTGACTCGGGAAGCTTCGCGATCTCGTGCAGAACCACTTCCGCCGTCCCCGGCACGACGGGTTCGATCGTGCGCATGACCGCCTGGAGCATGGCGATGATCCGCTCGTTTTCGGCGACGATCGCACGGTGCGGAGTGCTCTGCTCAGGCATGGCTTAATCCTGCCTCATCCTGCAGCAATCGACCCGAATGAATTTCAGCGCCCACTGCGGCGACTATGCCGCGGGCGTCGCCCCGCCGCTGCTCGGGCGGCGACGACGAACGCGCTGGCGGCGAGCAGGACCGGCACCGTCGTGCGTTCCGCCGCCGTCGGCGCTTTCGCGCACGGCGTCGGTCGTCGTCGTGGTGCGCTCGCGCGGCGGGCGGTTGCCTGATGACTGTGCCGGGCGACCCCCGCGGTCACCGCCGGATCGCGGCGAGCGGCCGTCTCGGGATGCCGACGACGGGGCGGCCTCGCGGGCACGGGCGGGCGGGGCGCCGGGCAGGCGACCCTTGGTGCCTTCGGGAATGTCGAGGTCCGTGTAGAGGTGCGGGCTCGACGAGTAGGTCTCGACCGGCTCGGGGATGCCCATCTCGAGTGCCCGGTTGATGAGCGACCACTTGTGCAGGTCATCCCAGTCCACGAACGTGACGGCGATGCCGGTCTTGCCCGCACGGCCGGTGCGGCCGGCGCGGTGCAGGTAGGTGTCGTGGTCGTCGGGGATGGTGTGGTTGATGACGTGGGTCACGTCGTTGACGTCGATGCCGCGAGCCGCGACATCCGTCGCAATGAGGATGTCTTTCTTGCCGGCCTTGAACGCGGCCATGGCGCGCTCACGCTGCTCCTGGTTGAGGTCACCGTGCACGGCGGCGGCGTTGAAGCCGCGGTCGTTGAGTTCTTCGACGAGCTTCGCGGCGGCTCGCTTGGTGCGGGTGAAGACGACGGTCTTTCCGCGACCCTCCGACTGCAGGATGCGGGCGATGACCTCGTCTTTGTCGAGGTTGTGCGCGCGGTACACGACGTGCTTGATGTTGGCCTGCGTGAGGCCTTCGTCGGGGTCGGTCGCACGGATGTGGATCGGGCGGTTCATGAAGCGGCGGGCGAGGGCCACGATTGGGCCGGGCATGGTCGCCGAGAACAGCATGGTGTGGCGGGTGGGGGATGTCTGGGCGAACAGTTTCTCGATGTCAGACAGGAAGCCAAGGTCGAGCATCTTGTCGGCCTCGTCGAGAACCATGACCTTGACGTCCTTGAGCGACAGCAGGCGCTGGCTCGCGAGATCGAGCAGGCGGCCGGGGGTCCCAACGACAACCTGCGCGCCGGCTTTGAGCTCCTCAACCTGCCCCTCGTAGGCCTTGCCACCGTAGATCGCGGCGATCTTGGTCTTGCGGTTGGAGGCGGCGAGCACGAGGTCTTCGGCCACCTGCACGCACAACTCGCGGGTGGGCACCACGACGAGCGCCTTGACGCCAGGCTCGGGGTCGGTGCCGAGCGACTGCAGCAGCGGCAGGCCGAAGCCGAGGGTCTTGCCGGTGCCGGTCTTGGCCTGGCCGATGATGTCCTGGCCGGCCAGCCCCATGGGAATCGTCTGGGTCTGGATGGGGAAAGGTTCGACGATGCCTTTGGTGGCGAGCGCGTCGACCATGTCCTGGTCAATATTGAGTTCTGCGAATGTCAAAGTCTGCGTCCATTAAACAGGGCCCTCACGGGCAACGAGGTACGCCCGTTCTGTCCTGGGGCGCAGGACCTCCGCCAGAATGGGAGGTATGGGCACAGTTTAGCTGGTCGTGGGGGCCTCGGCCCCTCACCACGCTCCGAAGCTCCTAAGCTGGCGTGGTGGCTAACTGGTTTTCACGCAGGACCCGGCGCACCGACGCACCCCGGTTGCGGCTCCGCTCCGACGACCTTGCCACCACCAAAGTCGACCTCGTTGAGTTCACCCCCGACCTCCCGGGCTTCCTGGGTCGCGCGGCGTACGTGCAGTTGATGATCTTCGAAAACCTCAGTTGGGCGATGTCGACGGCGCCGAGCACCGCGGCGAAGACGACGATCGGCCGCGCCGCCGAGTTGTCGCTGGCCCGCCACCGCAGCCTGGTTGACGAGATCGCTCGCGACGGTGGCGATGCCGCCACGGCGATGGAGCCATACACGGCCGTCGTCGATCGCCTCCAGCAGGCCACCCGGGGTGCTGACTGGTACGAGAACCTCGTGACCTGCTACCTGACGGCGGGCTTCCTCGACGACTTCTTCGCGCGCCTAGCGCGCGGACTGCCCGCGGATGCCGCACACCGGGTTGACGCGATTTACGCCACAGAGTCTGGTGAGCCGCTGCTCGGCGAACTGCTGACTCAGGCCATCGAAGAGCAGCCGCGACTGGCGTCCCGCCTGGCCATGTGGGGCCGTCGCCTCGTGGGCGACACGATGCTCGTGGCCCGCTCTGCGCTGCAGTACACCGAGAACCACCGCTCAGATGAAGCCCGCATCGAGCCGGTCTTCACCGAGCTGATTGCGGCGCACACCCGGCGAATGGACCGCCTGGGCCTCACGGCCTGAGAGGCAGCGAAGCTAGGCCTTCCCGCCGGACAGCTTGGTGAGCAGCGCCGCGTCCGATTCGATGCGGCGGCGTGGCAACAGCAGGGCGACCGCGAGTGAGACCGCAACTGCGGAACCGAGGCTCGCCACCCAGATCCAGCCGCCGTCGAAGGTGAGGCCGAGCCACAGCAGGGCAACCCAGACGACCGAGGTCACGGCGGCTGCAACCGCGGGGAGCAGCAGCACCCCGTACATCCCGCGGCGAGGCAGGCTGTATCGGACTATCGCGCCGATTCCCGCGCCGATAACGGTGACGAAAAGCAGTTCCATGGCGAGCTCAGGCGACGAAACCGACGCGACGCGATTCTTCGGAACCGATCTCGAGGTAGGCCAGCGAGGCGACCGGAACGAGGTAGGTGTTGCCTTTTCCGTCGCTGAGTTTGACGAACTTGGCGTCGGAATCGAGTGCGCTGGAGACGACCTTCTCGACCTCAGCCGAGGTCTGGTTCGACTCGAAGCTGATCTCACGGGGGCTGTTGGCGATGCCGATTCGAATGTCCACGAGTCACAGATTACGGCACCCGGTGGCACGAGGTTTGCGCCGTTCTCTGTCAGCGCAGCGCACTACCGTTGGTCCCGTGGGCATGAGCGGATTTGGCAGCGGCAGGCTCGAGGTAACGCCGCCGGTGCTGGACGTCTCGCAGCGCGCAGTTCTCGAGCTTGCGGACGAGGCTTGCGCCGCCGTCCTCGGTGCCCCCGGCACCGGCAAGACCTCCACGCTCATCGAGGTGCTCGCCGACCGGGTGCTCGTCCGCGGCTGGTCGCCGGCGCAGGTGCTGGCGCTCACGACCGCCCGGGCGACGGCGACCCGGCTGCGTGATGCCGCGGCGCTGCGGCTCGGAGTGCCCAGCACGGGGCCGCTCGCCCGCACCATCAACTCCCTCGCCTTCGAGATCGTGCGCGATGCGGCGCGGGCCGCCGGTGCCACCCCGCCGCGCCTGGTGACCGGTGGCGAGCAGGACGCCGACCTCGCCGCGCTCATCGAGGGGCACCTGGAGGAGGGCGGTGGCCCTGGCTGGCCCGAGTCCCTCGGGCCCGAGGTGCGCCGGTTGTCGCGCTTCCGCACCGAGTTGCGCGAGCTCATGATGCGGGCGACCGAGTACGACGTGGCCCCGGGGGAGCTCGCGGCCCTCGGTGTTGCCCAACAACGGCCCGAGTGGGTGGCTGCGGCCGACTTCATCGACGAGTATCTCGCTGTCACCAGCAGCTCGCGGCCCGCCCAGTTTGATGCGGCCGAGCTGTCGCGGTTCGCGGTCGCCGCGATCGAGTCCGGTTCGGCGGGGGAGCGGGTTGCCGGTCTCCGCCTCGTGCTCGTCGACGACCTGCAGGAGGCCACCGAGTCGACCCTGGCGATCCTCCGGGCGCTCGCGAGCCGCGGTGTCGCGGTGATCGCCTTCGGTGACCCGGATGTCGCGGCGAACGCTTTCCGGGGTGGCGAACCGGACGCCCTCGGTCGCCTCGCCGCCGTGCTCGCGCGGCCTGTTGTGACCCTGGCGCTCAGCACGAGCTACCGCCAGGGGGAGGATCTCCGCCGCTTCACTGCCGCCGTGACGGCCCGCATTGGTGCGGCCGCCGCAGGAACCCAGCGCGCGGCGGTGGCGGGCGGCGAGGCATCCCCGACCCCTATTGCGACGATCGAAGCGAGCAGCCCGGCGCGGGAGTGGGCGGCGATCGCCCGCGTGCTGCGCCAGGAGCACCTCGAACGCGGCGTGGGCTGGGCCGACATGGCGGTCGTGGTGCGCAGCCGCGCGCAGATCGCGACCGTCGCCCGCGCGCTGGCGCTCGCCGAGGTGCCGACCCGCACGTCCCTGGCCGGAACTGCCCTGCGCGATGACCATGCCGCGCGCAGCCTGCTGACCCTCGTGGACGTCGGCATCGGTCGCACCCCACTCACTGCCGCCCTCGCGACGGAGCTGCTGCTCGGGCCGTTCGGCGGTCTCGACCGGCTCGGCCTGCGTCGCCTGCGCCTCGCCCTGCGCGCGGAGGAGGTCGCTGGCGGCGGCACACGCTCGGCCGATGAACTCCTCGTGGAGGCGCTTTCCGCGCCAGGGCGCCTGGTGACGATCGACCATCGGGTGGGCCGCGCCGCCGAGCGCCTCGGCGAGACCCTCGGGCTGCTGGCGGCCAGCGACGGCTCTATCGAAGAGCTGTTGTGGGTGGCCTGGGAACGCAGCGGCCTTGCCCGCACCTGGCGCGAGCAGGCTCTCGGAACCGGCATCACCTCTGTCGAGGCGAACCGCAACCTCGACGGCATCGTCGCTCTGTTTACCTCGGCCAAGCGCTTCGCCGAGCGCCAGCCGGGCACCGCGCCCGCCGTGTTCCTCGAGAACGTCCTCGACGCCGAGGTGCCAGAAGACACCCTGTCGCCGCAACCCTCCGACGACGCCGTGCTCGTCACGACCCCCTCGGCGACCGTCGGGCTCGAGTTCGACACCGTGGTAGTCGCCGCCCTGCAGGACGGCGTATGGCCGAACCTGCGCCTGCGTGGCTCGCTGCTGGCGCCCCAGCAACTCGTGCGCGCTGTCACGGGGGTGGAGTCGGCCGCCGTCGACGAACGCCGCCAGGTGCTCGGCGACGAACTGCGGATGTTCGCACTCGCGATCTCGCGGGCCCGCCACCGGCTCGTGCTCGCTGCGGTCGCCAACGATGACGAGGCCGCGAGTGTCTTCCTCGGGCTCGTGCCCGCCGGCACGCCGCAGCTCGATTCCGCAGGCGTGCCGCCGATGTCGCTGCGCGGGATGGTCGGCCGCCTGCGCCGCGAAGTGGTGGCCGGGGTGACATCGGGGTCGGTGCGGGCACCGTTCGCCGCGGCATCCCTCGCCGCCCTCGCCGCAGAGGGCGTGCCCGGTGCCGACCCGCGCGACTGGCACGGCTTGCTCGAGCCTTCCAGCACCGGGCCGCTGTACGAGGGACAGCAGGTGCCTGTCTCGCCGTCGAGCATCGAGAAGCTCATCGACAGCCCCCTCGACTGGTTCCTGGAGACGATGGCAGGCTCAGACTCCGGGGTACTCGCCAATGTCGGCACCATCGTGCACGCGGCGATGGAGACGGCCGAGGACTCCAGTGTTGAGGCACTGTGGGCGGTCATCGAGTCGCGCTGGAACGAGCTCCTGTTCGAGGCCCCGTGGCTCGCCGAACGGCAGCGACGCATCGCCATGAGGTTCACCGAGGCGCTCTCGGAGTACCTGCAGCACTTCGAGCGCGACGGCAAGACCCTCGTGGGCGCCGAGAGCCGCTTCACCCTCGAGGTCGATAACGCCGTGGTCAGCGGCTCGATCGACCGGGTCGAGCGTTCGGCCGACGGCTCGGTGGTCATCGTCGACCTCAAGACCGGCACCCCCGTCACCACCCAGTCGAAGATCGACGAGCACCCCCAGCTCGGTGCATACCAGCTCGCCTATGCCGAGGGCATCCTCGATGAGCCGCTCGCCCCGCACGGCCCGCACAGCGGCGGCGGGGCGAAGCTGCTGTTCGTGAAGGAGGGGCTGGGTGGCCGAAAGTACCGCGAGGCGGTGCAGGCCCGCCTCGAGCCTGAGCAGCTCGAGGCTTTCAGGCAGCGAGTTCGCGACGCGGCGATGCTGATTGCTGCGGCCGAGTTCGAGGGCAGCGTCGAGCTGAAGACCTTCGGTTACGGCGACACCTCGCGGCTGCAGTCGCACCGGGTGAGGGCGGTCTCGAGTGATTGAACCACCAGTGACTGGGGCGCCCATTACCGCAATCGAGATCGCCGATGCGCTCGGCCGACCCCACCCCACTGCGCAGCAGCGGGCCGTGATCGAGGCACCCCTCGAACCGTCGCTCGTCGTTGCCGGTGCGGGCAGCGGCAAGACCGAGACGATGGCGGGCCGCGTGCTGTGGCTGCTGGCCAACCAGCATGTGCGCCCGAGCGAGATCCTGGGCCTCACCTTCACCCGCAAGGCCGCGGGTGAGCTTGCCGCGCGCATCCGGGAGCGGATCGCGGCCCTCGCGGCGGTCGGGATGCTCGGCGACGAGTACGACCCCTTCGAGGCTCCCACGGTGGCCACCTACAACTCCTACGCCAACGCCCTGTACCGCGATAACGCCGTCGTGCTCGGTCGTGAAGCCGACGGCGCGGTGCTCGGGGCGGCGGCGGCCTGGCAGCTGGCGCGCACCACGGTGATCCGCAGTCGGGATGCCCGGCTCCCCGATCTCGCCAAGAACCTCGACCCCATCACGAAGGCCGTGCTTGGGCTGTCGCGCGCGCTTGCCGAGAACGATGTCACCGACCCCGGGCAGGTGCGCGAGTTCGCGGCCCGTTTCCGTTCCCTGGCGGAGCTGCCACCCGGCGGTCGGGGCGCCTACGCCGCCGTCGACACCCTCGTCGAGAACGTCGGCGCGCTCGACACCCTGCTCGACCTCGCCGCCGAATACGAGGCCGCCAAGCTCAAGCGCGGGCTCGTGGAGTACTCCGACCAGGTCGCTCTCGCCCTGCGCATCCTGCGCAGGAAGCCCGGCATCGCGGGGGAGGAGCGCGACAAGTTCCGTGTCGTGCTGCTCGACGAGTACCAGGACACCGCGGTGACCCAGACCCGGCTGCTCGCTGAACTGTTTGCGGGGCATCCGGTCATGGCCGTGGGCGACCCCAACCAGTCGATCTATGGGTGGCGGGGGGCCAGCGCCTCCAACCTCGATGAGTTCTCAGCCGCCTTCGGTGCCCGGGCGCGCTACGCGCTGTCGACGAGTTGGCGCAACGGCACCGCGATCCTGGACGCGGCCAATACGATCGTCGCGCCGTTCACGGCCACAGCGCGCGTCGAGGTGGAGCGCCTGCAGGCGGCCCCGACGGCCTCGCGGCTTCCTGTGGACCTCGCGTTCGAGGAGACCGTGGTTGCCGAGGCGGAGGCCGCGGCCGAGTGGCTCGCTGCTCGACTCACGCCGGCGGCGGGGAACACACCGTCCGCGGCCATGCTGTTCCGCACCAGGAAGATGCAGGGCTTCTTCCTCGAAGCGTTGCGCAAGCGCGGCATCCCGTTCCATGTCCTGGGGCTGAACGGGCTGATGTCTGAGCCCGAGATCGCCGACCTGGTCAGCGCGCTGACCGTCGTGCACGACCCCTCCGCGGGGCTCGAACTGATCAGGCTGCTCGCCGGCTCCCGCTGGCGAATCGGGGTCCAGGACCTGCACGCGCTCAACCGCCTGGCCTCCTGGCTTCGTGACCGCGACTACGCCCAGCAGCGCTACGACGACGAGCTCGCGAAGAAGCTGCGCACTTCGGTCGCCGAGGGCGAGGGTGGTTCGATCGTCGACGCCCTCGATTTTCTCGGTACCGCCCGCGAAGGCCACGCCGCGCTCAGCGCGTTCAGTGAGCTCGGCCTGCCCCGGCTTCGCGATGCCGCCCGGCTGCTGGCAAGGCTGCGGTCACGGGCGGGCCTCGACCTTCCCGACTTTGTGGCTGTCGTGCTGCAGGAGCTGCAGCTCGACATCGAGGTCGCCGCCAACGACTACCGCGCGCTCGGCACCGCGACGATCGAAGCCTTCTACGACGCCCTCGACGGCTACCTGGCCATCGATGACGTGGCCACCCTCGGGGGCTTCCTGTCGTGGCTGCGCGAGGCGGAGCTGCGGGAAGACCTGTCACCCCGGCCGGAGGATCCCGAACCCGGCACCGTGCAGGTGCTCACCATCCACGGCTCCAAGGGCCTGGAATGGGACCTCGTCGTGGTGCCGCGGGTGGTGGACGACGAGCTGCCCGGCCGCCCTGTCGAGGGTGGGTACCAGGGCTGGCTGGGCTTTGGGCAGCTGCCGTGGCAGTTCCGTGGCGATGCGGCGGAACTGCCGGTGTTTGGCTGGCAACAGGCAACCACGCGCAAAGAGCTTGTCGACGAGCAGGCGGCGTTCAAAGACCGGGTGCGCAGTCACCTGCTCGCCGAGGAACGCCGGCTGGCCTATGTCGCCATCACCCGGGCCAGGGATTCGTTGCTGCTGACCGGCTCGTTTTGGGCGACCCAGTCGAAACCGCGCATGCCGAGCGGCTTCCTGCACGAACTGGCCTCCGCTGCCGTGGTGCCTGAACCTCCCACCGTGCCCCTGAACGAGGAGAACCCGCTCGGTGACAACCTGGAGCGGATCACCTGGCCCATGGATCCCTTAGGGGGTCGCCGCCGCGCCGTGGAAGAAGCCGCCGCCGCCGTGCGCGCTGCGGCGCCCGCGATCGACGGGCCCTGGAAGCGCGATCTTGAGCTCTTGCTGGAGGAGCGCCGGCTCCGGTTGGAGGGTGGCGCCCTCGTGACGATCCCCGCGCGGGTACCCGCATCCCGGTTCAAGGACTACATCGCCGATCCGGCATCCGTCGCTTCGGCGCTGCGCCGACCGATGCCTGAGCGCCCCTATCGCGCCACCCAGCTGGGAACCCTGTTCCACTCCTGGGTGGAGAACCGCTACGGCGTCGGAGGCGACTCGGAGGAACTCGATGCCCTGTCGACGGAGGTCGATACCGACGACCTGGTCGAGGATGTCGAGCTTGCGCGGCTTCGCGGCATCTTCGAGGCCAGCGACTGGGCCGACCGCAAACCCGTGGACATCGAGCGAGAGATTCACCTGCCTTTCGACGGGCGCATCGTCATTTGCAAGATCGATGCCGTCTACGAGAACGACGGGCGCTTCGAAATCGTCGACTGGAAGACCGGCAAGGCGCCCAAGAGCGACAAGGATCTCGAGGAGAAGCAGCTCCAACTCGCGCTGTATCGTCTCGCCTACGCAAAGTGGCGCGGTGTTGACCCCGGCCTGATCGACGCGGTGTTCTACTACGTCTCGGACGACCGGGTGATCCGGCCCGAGCACATCTACGACGAGGCCGAGTTGCTCGCCGCCTGGCGCCGGGCTACTGCACCGGCCGACTCATGATCGCCGCCGCCAGGGCCTCGACGGGCTCGCGGGGCGCGCCCGGGTTGTCGAGCAGCATGAAGTCGACGTCACCCATCTCGGGCAGGCCGTAGTTCGCGGAGACCTTGGCCAGGTCAGGCGGGATGAGCGACTGAGGGAACACCGCCACGCCGATCCCAGCCCGCACCGCCGCGAGCACGCCGTTGACCTCACGCACGTTGCAGGTGATGCGCCAGGTGCGCCCCGCGGCCTCGAGCGAACTGATCGCGTAGCTGCGACTGATGCTGGGCGCCTGGTAGGCGATCATGGGCACCGGCTGGCCGGGGTCGAGAGTGACGCTGCGGTGTCCCACCCAGACCATCCTGTCGCGGCGCACCAGCCGCCCCTCGCCGGCCCCGGGGTCTTGCTTGATGAAGACCAGGTCGAGCTGGCCGGCCTGCAGGCGCCGCAGCAGCACGGGGCTCTGGTTGACCGTGAGCTCGAGGTTGATTTGCGGGTAGAGCTGGCGGAAGTCGCGCAGGATGCCCGGCAGCTGGGTCAGGGCGAGGTCGTCTGCCGAACCGAACCGCAGGCGCCCCCGCATCGCGGAGCCCGTGAAGTAGCTCGTGGCCTGGTCGTGGGCGGAGAGGATCGCCCGCGCGAAGCCGAGCATGACCTCCCCGTTGTCGGTGAGGGCGACGGCCCGGGTGTCACGGGCGACGAGAATGCGCCCGGCAGCGTGCTCGAGTTTGCGAATGTGCTGGCTGACCGTCGGTTGGCTCAGCCCGAGTCGCGATCCGGCCTGCGTGAAGTTGAGGGTGTCAGCGACGGCGGCGAACGTGCGCAACAACACGGGATCGAACATGGCACCGCTCTCATTACGTTATGTGATCGTACTTATTGGCACGATTATGCCAGCGCATGGGCATCCCGCGGCTAGCGTGGAGATGTGGCTATGACGACGGAACCCAGTCCCGCCACCGTCCCCATCTCGATCGCGATGCAGCGCCCCGCCTGGCGCGACACCTTCGGCGCGCTGCGGATGCACAACTATCGGTTGTACGTAGTCGCCCAGTTCATCGCCAACACCGCGGGGTGGGCGCAGCGCATCGCCGTCGACTGGCTCGTGCTTGAGCTCACCGGCAGCGTGACACTCGTGGGGCTCACGATCGCCCTGCAGTTCCTGCCGACGCTGCTGCTCGGGGCCTACGCGGGCGTCATCGCCGACCGGTTCCCCAAGCGTCGCGTCCTGATCTTCTGCCAGGCCGTGGCCGGCGCCCTCAACCTCGTGCTCGCCGTGATCGCCATCCTGGGCGCAGCGCACCTGCTGGTCGTCTACGCCCTCGTGCTTGCGATCGGGGTCATGCAGGTCTTCGACGGGCCGGCCCGCTCGGTGTTCGTCAGCGAGATGGTCGGCCCGCGCCACCTGCGCAATGCGATCAGCGTGAACGCCTCGATCTTCCACCTGGGCGCCCTGCTCGGCCCCGCAATCAGCGGTGTGCTGATTGTCGCGGTCGGCTCGGGATGGGCGATCGCGAGCAACGTCGTCGCGGTGGCGATCGGCATCGTGCTACTGCTGGCGATGCGCACGCGAGAGTTGCTCGTCGCCCCTCGGGTGCCCCACTCGAAGGGCCAGATCCGCGAGGCGCTGCGTTACGTCGTGGCCAAGCCGACCCTGTTCTGGACGCTTGTCATGGTCGCCTTCGTCGCGGTGTTCGGGATGCCCATGCCCGCGCTCCTCGCCGGAATGGCCGATACCGTTTACGACACCGGGGCCACCGGCTACGGGCTCTACAACTCACTCGCGGCGATCGGCGCCCTCCTGGGAGCACTGGCTTCGACTCGCCGGGCGACCCTGCGCCTGCGGACGATCATGATCGGCGCGGTCATCTATGGTCTCGCGCTGATTGTCGCGGGCCTGGCGCCGTTCTATCCGCTGTTTCTCGTGGTGCTCCCCACGATCGGGCTTGCACGCCTGCTGTACATGACGGGCAGCGAGACCATGATGCAACTGTCGTCGAACATGGCGATCCGCGGCCGAGTGATGGCCTTTTGGGTGATGGTGGTCGTCGGCGGGCAGGCGATAGGGGGACCGCTCATGGGATGGTTCACCGAGCACCTTGGTGCCAAGACCGCCATGGTCATTTCGGGCGCTGTGCCCGCGGCGGCCGCGATCGCCATCTCCATCGTGCTCGCGCAGAGCGGGCGCCTCACGGTGGCAGTGTCGGCCAAGCGCGGCAAGTGGGTGGCAATCGTGCCCCGGCGCAAGAGCGCCCGTGCATAACCCGAGCTAAACCGCCCGCTGGCTCCTCGCGAGAAATGCCTCCACCTCGTCGACGGCCATCGTGGGCATGGTTTGCGCACCGATGGGGTTCATCACGTCGTTGCGCACGTTGTCCGCGAGCCCGGTGAGCATCGCCACGGCGTCATCCACGACCTCGGTGCTGCGCGTCTCGGTGCCGTGCAGCAGCCACTTGGCCACCTCCAACTCGGCATAGAACATGGCGCGCTGGCGCACCTGCCGGTCGCCCGCGCCGCGCGTGCGGGAGTATGCATCGAGCGCGCTGTCGGCGACCGGGGTGCTGGCCAACAGCCACTGCAGGTCTCGGGCCGGGTCGGCGACCCGGAGGTCCTGCCAGCCCAGTACGCCCGTGACGACGCCGTCCGCGCTCAGGAAGGAGTCTGCGGCGAGCGAGCCGTTGATGACGGTGGGCTGGAACTGCCAGAGCCCGGCGTCCTCGGTGGCCCGCTCCCAGCGCCCGATGAGCGAGGCGGGCACGAGCCCGGTGGCCGCCGCACGGTCCATAACGGTCACGCAGGCGCGCAGGCATTCCCCGGCGGTGAGCACCGGCAGGCCCGAGTCGGCGACGAAGCTCGTGGGCAGGGAATGGATCGCGGCAATCGCCTTGCCGACCGAGGCGGCGAGCGAGTCGGGGCCGGTGTCGTAGTTGCCGAGCGGGACCTTGTTGCCGTAGACGAACTCGTAGACGATCGCGCGCGTGCCGTCGAGGGGCACCTGCCCGGCGAAGGCCGATACCTCGAAGGGCAGCCGCGTGCGGACGCCGGCGCTCAGCGCGCGCAGCGCGACAAGGTCGGCGGACTGCTCAGACTCCGCCCGGGGATTGCGGGGGGCCCGGATGATCCAGTGCCGGCCATCCCGACCGGTGAGCAGCGCCGAGTCGAAGTCGCTACCGTGACCTGACCCGAAACCCGCGGCGACAGCGATGTCGAGGCCGGGCACGGCCGAGGTGGCGAGCGCGGCTAGAGTGAGATGGGATCTGGCCATACCCACAGGGTAAGTTGCCCACCCCATCCCATCGCTTCACGCCACGCACTTCCGACGGGGTTCACACATGTCGCAGTCCTTCCTCTCGAACCTCCCGCTCGCGCGGTTCGAGCTGGACCGCGACAGCCTCGGACGCGAGCGGCCGGGGCTCATGGACGAGCTGTGGGCCGATCCTGCGACGCGCGTACTCCCGCTCTACCAGGGCTCAGCGTTGCTGTCGTCGCCAACCTCGCTCGCGCTGCTGCCCGTGGATGCGATCCCCGACGGTGGGCTACGCGTCTACCTGGGGCGTTCGCTGTCGAGAACGAGCCCCGAGCCGCCCGGAACCCCGATCGTCGCCGTGCGTCTTGATGACCCGGGCCACCTCGCCGAGTCGGAGTGGGGCAACCTTCGGCAGTTGGGCACCGTGCTCAGCGACCGGGATGCTGGCATGTTCACCCAGGCGCTCGCGATCATCAACTGGCACGATTCGCACGGCTTCTCCCCGCGCACCGGCGAACCCACGATCTCCGAGAAGGGCGGGTGGGTGCGTCGCGACCCCGTTAGTGAGCTCGAGGTGTTCCCCCGCACCGACGCCGCGATCATCGTCGGAATCACCGACTCCGACGACCGGATACTGCTCGGTTCGAACGCGCTGTGGGAGAGCAACCGGTTCTCGCTGCTTGCGGGTTTCGTGGAACCGGGGGAGTCGCTTGAGGCGGCGGTCGTGCGGGAGGTGTTCGAGGAGTCGGGCATCCATGTCATCGATCCCATCTATCTCGGCAGCCAGCCCTGGCCCTTCCCGGCGTCGCTCATGCTCGGCTTCCGCGCGCGGGTCGACCCGGCGCACGGCACGGAGACCACGCCAGACGGGTCTGAGATCCTCGACCTGCGCTGGTTCAGCCGCGATGAGCTTCTTGCGGCCCTCGGCGAAATCCTGTTGCCGGGGCGTTCGTCGATCGCCCGGGCGATCATTGAGGACTGGTATGGCGGCCAGCTCCCCGACGGGCAGCCGTGACGGCCGCTGAAGCGGAATCGCTGCTGGAGGGGCTCGACGAACAGCAGCGTCTCGCGGCCGAGACCCTGCTCGGGCCGGTCTGCCTGTTGGCGGGTGCCGGAACCGGCAAGACCCGGGCGATCACGCACCGCATCGCCTACGGCGTCGCCACCGGCGTCTACCCGCCGAACCGGGTGATGGCGCTGACGTTCACCGCCCGGGCCGCGGGCGAACTCCGAACCCGTTTGCGTGACCTGGGCGCGGCCGGCGTGGCGGCGCGCACCTTCCACGCCTCGGCCCTGTCGCAGCTGAACTTCTTCTGGCCACAGGTGATCGGTGGCAGCATGCCCCGGCTGCTCGACGGCAAGGCGCGGGTGATCGCGCACGCCGCCGACGCGCTGAAACTCAAGCTCGACACGGCGACCCTGCGCGACGTGGCCGCGGAGATCGAGTGGCGCAAGACATCACGCCTCTCCATCGACGAATACGCGACCCGTGAGCGCCCGCTGCCGCCGGCCCTGACCACGGACAAAATGGTCGCGCTGCAACGCAGCTACGAGTCGGTCAAAGACGAGCGCCGGCAGATCGACTTCGAGGATGTGCTGCTGGCCGCGGCGGGGATGCTCGAAGCGGAGCCCCGCGTGGCGCAGCAGGTGCGCGAGCAGTACCGTTTTTTCGTCGTCGACGAGTACCAGGATGTCTCGCCGTTGCAGCACGACCTGCTGCAGCTGTGGCTCGGCGACCACAACGATGTCTGCGTCGTGGGGGATGTCAGCCAGACCATCTACTCCTTCGCCGGGGCGAGCCCCGATTACCTGCTGGGCTTCGGCGCCGAGCACGAGAGCGCGGTGGTGCTGCGGCTGGAGCAGAACTACCGTTCGACCCCGGCGATCGTCTCGGCGGCGAACCGCCTGATGCGCGACCGGCCGGGGGCGCTCACCTTGCACTCCGCGGCGACCGGCAGGCCGGGCCCCGCGCCCGCCGTCAACAGCTACGCGAGCGACAGCGCCGAGGCCCGGGCGGTGGCGAATTCGATCGCCGCGGAACTGGCCACCGGCACGCGCCCGGAGTCCATTGCCGTGCTGTACCGGATCAACGTGCAGTCGCAGGCGCTCGAGACGGCCCTCGGCGATGCGGGTGTGCCCTACGTGGTGCGTGGCGCTACCCGGTTCTTCGAACAGCGGGAGGTCAAGGAAGCCCTCATGGTGCTGCGGGGGGCGGCCGTCAACGCGGCCATCGAGCCGCTGTTCAAGACGGTCAGCGACGTGCTGCGATCGATCGGCTGGTCGCAGGAACCGCCTTCGGTACCCGGTGCGGTGCGTGACCGGTGGGAATCGCTCAACGCGATCATGAACCTCGCCGAGCAAACCCCGCCGGGAACAACGATCAAGCAGTTCGTCGACGACCTGTTCGAGCGGCAGGCGGGCCAGCACGAGCCCACGATGTCGGCGGTGACGCTCGCAACCCTGCACTCCGCGAAAGGCCTGGAGTGGGATTCCGTTTATCTCGTGGGCCTCGCGGAGGGCCTGGTCCCGATCAGCTATGCGAAAACACCAGCGACGATCGAGGAGGAACGCCGGCTGCTCTACGTCGGTATCACCCGCGCCCGCCGCTCGCTCTCGTTGAGCTGGGCATCCGCCCCCCAGCAGGGCCGCAGCGGACAGCGCTCGCCCAGTCGATTCCTGGCCGACCTGGGCTGACCCGGCATAGCTGGCCTGGCCTCCCGCTGATCTGGCCTCCCGCTGGTCTGGCGCCGCGCCAGCTCAGCGACCCGGACCAGGGATGCCCGTGCACCCGCACTCCGGATGAACGCTCCACCGCCTCTCGCGGCGCTCACCCGTAACCCCGTCGAGCCGCACCGACACGGCGGAGCCCGTCACTGCATCGCTGACCAGTCGCTCAAGCACCGCGCGTGCCGCGAGCGCCGCCGTCTCGCTGAGCAATGCCGCCGACTGTGCCGGGCTGCGGCGCCCCAGCAGCTGTGATGCGATCGCGGGCCACGCAACATCCTTGTCGCGGCGGTGCAACTCAAGGCACAGCAGGCATGGGCCGGTGCCGGGTTCGATGACGGGGCCGATGTGTGCGGCCGTGTCACTCAGCACCACGGGCAGGTGCGGCACGTCGCGCCGCAGCCACACCGAGCGTTCGGTGGGGGCGAGCACGAACTGCCCCGTCAGCACGGCAAGGTCGGCCCCGGAGTCGGCCAGGGCACTCGCCTCAACGGCCGTTGTCACCGCGACGCCGCTGCGGGCGAGCAACTCGGTGATCGCCGCCGCGAGCTCGTCGCCGCCCGAGACCGCCACGAGCATCGGTCCGCTGTCGCCGGCGAGTTCACGGGGTGGCTCGAGCGCGGGCGCGAGCCGCTCCAACAGCTCATCCCGTTCGGTGGCCTGCCCGCCCGCGATCATGGTGAGGCCCGGGGCGCTCACTCCGGCAACGAGCGCGGCGATCATCCGTTCCTGCACTGGCGAGACTTCGCGCAGTACGATCACGGGCGGGTCGATGCCCAACTGCACGTCAGAGGGGGAGCGCCACACGAGGGGCAACCGGGGGTCGAGCCGCAGGACCATTCCCCGAGTGTGACGCGGCGCAGCCCCAGGCGTCGCCGGTCATCCACACCGAGCGCTAATCCTCGCGCGGGCGCTCCGTCGTGTCGTCGTTGAGCAGGTCTTCGATCGCCTGGTCGATGTCGTCCGGGGCGGGCGGGCCCGCCGTGATGCGGGCGACGAGCTCGTCGGGGTAGTCAATATCGTCACCCGTAGGCACCAGGTCGGGGTGCGACCAGAGTTCGTCGCGCTGGGCATCACCCACCGCATCGGAGACCGCCTGCCACATCGCCGCCGCCTCGCGCAACCGTCGCGGCCGCA
>JBIITJ010000102.1:0-4580 GCA_044340535.1 Rhodoglobus sp. | reverse complement strand
GCACCCGAGGTGGACCCGATGGCGTATGTGGAGCTCCCCACGATCGTCAAGCAGGCGGCACCCGGCATCCACCTGCATGCGTTCCGTCCCCAGGACGTCGTCGACTTCGCACGGCGCGCTCATCTCACCGTGCCGGAGGCGATCGAGGCGATCCACGCGGCCGGGGTGGACACCATCCCCGGTACAGGAGTTAAGGTCCTCTCCGAACGCGTGCGTCGGCTCGTCGCGCCGGAGGACCTGGAGATCGACAGCTGGATTGAGACCATAACGGCCGCGCACAAAGCCGGACTGCGGTCGTCTTCAGTGCTCTTCTATGGTCACCACGAGACGGCACTGGAGCGGGTATCGCACCTTCGAACCCTCATCGCCATCCAGCAATCGACCAATGGATTCACGGAGTTCGTCCCGATCCCGCTGCCCGGGTTTGGACTGCCCCTCGTCACGGGTCGGCCCCAGGTCGATGAACATCGGGTGATGTTCGCGGTCGCCCGCTTGATGCTGTCGGGAGTGATCGCCCACATCCAGGTTCCCTGGACACGCCTGGGGCTCGAGAATTCGGCGGCGATGCTCCGAGCGGGCGCTGATGACCTGGGCGGCACTCTCCTGGACGGTCGCGTACTGCCCGACCTGGGCGCCGATGCGGGGCTGGAACTGCCGCTTACTACCGCCAGGGGAATAGCACGATCGATGTTCCGTCCGCTGAGACAGCGAACGACGAGCTACGGTGACGTCCGGCCGAATCGCCTCGCGCAATGATCGCCGTCGAAACCGCCATCGTGGGGGCGGGGTTCGCCGGGATCGCCATGGCTACCGCGCTGCAACGCGCGGGTCAACACTCATTCGTCGTGCTTGAGCGCGCCGGATCGGTCGGCGGCACCTGGCGAGACAACACGTATCCGGGTGTCGCGTGTGACGTTCCCTCGCACCTCTACGGGCTCGCTGACTACCCGAACCCCCTGTGGTCCACGGTGTTCGCGGATGGAGCTGAGATTCGTGACTACCTTGAGGCCGTTGTGCAACGTGCGGCGCTCGCCGACCGACTACGCCTCAATACGAACGTCACTCGCGCGGAGTGGACCGGCGACGGATGGCTGATCACCGCCGGTGAGGAGGAGGTGCTCGCCGAGTACCTGGTGTTGGCATGCGGGAGGCTAGCGGAGCCGCGGGTGCCGAATGTTCCCGGATTGCAGTCATTTGCCGGCTCGATGTTCCACTCCGCCCGATGGGACCACACTGTCGCGATCGAGGGCAAGCGGGTAGCCGTCGTCGGGACTGGCGCAAGCGCGATCCAGATCGTGCCCGAGCTTGCGCGTCGCGGTGCCCACGTCACCCTGTTCCAACGAACCCCTGCCTGGATCGTCCCGCGCGGGGATAGCCCGTACTCGCTCCGGGTGCGTCGACACTGGTCGCGGAGCCCCCGTTCGCTGGCGCGCACTCGTCGCGAGCTCTACGAGGAGGGGGAGGCTCGATATGCTTCGCGGTCTGGTGATGCGGCGGCAAGCGCGGCAGCGCGCGACGAGGCCCTCGCGCATTTGCGCTCGCAGGTAGCAGATCCGGGCTTACGTGAGCAGCTGACGCCGACGTACTCGTTCGGATGCAAGCGCGTGCTGCTATCAGACGATTTCTACCCGGCGATCTCGTCCGGCACCGTGACCCTCGAATCATCGGCGCTGGCAGCAGTCTCCGGGGGCACGCTGGTCGCCGACAGCGGCGCTCACTATGAAGCCGACGTGCTCGTGCTCGCGACCGGCTTTGAAACGGCCAGCCAGCCCTACGCGAAAGTCGTTATCGGAGAAAGCGGTACTAGCCTCGACGACCACTGGTCCACTGGCATGACGTCGGTCGGATCAACCCTTGTTCCCGGCTTCCCCAATATGTTCATCCTCAACGGCCCCAACGCATCCCTGGGTCATAACTCCGCCGTGCTCATGATGGAGAGCCAGGCTTCATTCGCCAGCAGGTTGATCGCACGGACCGAAGGTCGAGTCACCGTGTCGAATGCAGCCGAAGCCGACTACACCGCCGAGATCGTGGAGAGAAGTGCGTCAACGCCGTGGGTAGCTGGCGGCTGCAGCAATTGGTATGTCGATGATCGCAGTGGTCGGCTCACTCTCTTGTGGCCGGGCACCGTCGCGGAGTTCGAGCACCGGCTCGCGCTCCTGGAAGCGTCTCTGCTTGCCTCGCGTCCCACACCTGAGGGCGTGAGATGAGTTGGATCGCCATCGTCCCGGTGAAGGGCACGAGTTCGGCCAAAAGTCGCCTCAATCCGACAGGCCAAGGAACCAGCCTGGCGCTGGCGTTTGCGCTCGATACCGTCGCCGCCCTTCGGGAGGCGACCCAGGTGCGTGACGTCGTCGTCGTCACGCGTGACGAGAAGCTCAGCACCGAATTCACCGCGCTCGGTGCGAGCGTGCTCTACGAAGAACCAGGGAAGGGGGACCCCCTCAATCGCGCGATACGCCAGGGCCTCGCGGCAGCGCGCCTACGCGATCCCGCCGCGAACCTCGCCGTGTTCACGGGGGATCTTCCGTCCCTGCTGCCGCGCGACGTCGATATGGCGCTGGCCAGGGCGGCGGCTTTTGAGCGCTCCATGGTTCCGGATTCTGTCGGCAGCGGTACGGCAGCGTTGTTTGCTCTCGCTGGCGTATCGGTTGAACCGCGGTTCGGGACCGGATCCTCTGCGGCCCACCAGGGTGACGGTCATGTCCCCTTGGCGTTCCCCTCCGCCGCGGGCATTCGCCGCGATGTTGACGTCGCGGATGATCTCAGGGCAGCGCTACGACAGGGCGTGGGCGCTCACACGAGGGCGCTTATGGCGAGTACCTCAGCGGCGATATCGGCGGTTGACGCCAGGTCGTTCATCCAGAGTGGAACGGCGACCGACCGGATGCCTGCGGCCGATAGGCGGGGCACTGATGCTCCATCGACAGAATCGACAAGCCATGCGTCGATGACACCATCCGATCGGCGCGAGCCGTAGTGGAGGCCGACGCTGGCAGCGCTGGTTTCCACGCCGATCACGCTCAGGCACTGGTCTGCCATGCCGCGCACCGCAGCGCCACCAATGACAGGAGAGACGCCGACCACAACCGCGCGCGTTGAGCGCACGGCGTCGCGGAGCCCGGGAACGGCGAGGATCGTTCCGACGGACACCACCGGATTCGAGGGGGGCACAATGACCAGGTCGGCGTCCATGATCGCGGCAAGGACCCCGGGAGCGGGTGTGGCCTCCGAGAGGCCGACCTGAACAAACTCCGAGACCTCGGCAGCCGCCCGATACCGTACCCACCACTCCTCGAAGTGCATAAGGTCGCCGGCGCGATGTTCATCGAGGTCTTCCCGGAGGCGCACATGGGTTTCAACCGGCTGGTCGCTCATCGGGAGGAGACGCGCCTGCGGTTGCCAGCGTTCGCAGAGGAATGCCGTCGCCTCCGTCAGGGTGTGGCCGCTGCGCAGCAAGTCGCTGCGGACGATGTGTGTTGCCAGGTCGAGGTCGCCGAGGGTGAACCACGGCCAACCCTTACCGTAAGCGTGGATCTCGCTGGAGGTTCGGGATGATTCATCCGGCCGGCCCCAGCCTTGTTCCTCGTTGATGCCTCCACCGAGCGTGTACATCACGGTGTCGAGGTCCGGACAGACGCGCAGGCCGTTAAGCCACATGTCGTCACCGGTGTTAACGACGACAGTGAGGTCCAACGGCTCGCCGGAACGCTCGAACTGATGGATAAGCCCACGGGTAAAACGGGCGCCGCCAACGCCGCCTGCAAGTACGACAATCTTCACGGTGAAGTCCCTTATCTGTCTCGGCTCGGTGGTCGCTGGTGCTGATCCACCTCGGCGATCTCTCAATCTTCGCGGATGGGAACGCCCGTGCCGCCCAGAGGAAAGCGACGAGGGCCGGCCAGCCCCGGAGAGGGTGGTGCTGACCGGCCCGATGCGGCGGGTGCTACTCGTACCGCAGTGATGACACCGGGTCTGCCCTGGCCGCGCGCAGGGCGGGCAGCGTCCCGGCGAGGAACGCGATTCCCATCACCACGAGGATGATCAGGGCGATCGACACCGGGTCGAAGGCGATGAGGGTGAGCCCGGTCAGGTCGGCGAACAGCCCGGTCGCGAGCGCCGAACTGACCGCTCCACCGACGAGCATCCCGATGCCTGCCCCGATGGCGCTCCCCAGGAACCCGATGAAGACGGCCTCCAGGCTGAACAGGGCGAACACCCTGCCGCTGCCCATACCCATGGCCTTCATCAGGCCGATCTCCCTGGTGCGTTCCTGCACGCTCATCAGCAGGGTGTTGACGATGCCGAAGCTCGCGGCGAGCAGCGCGATCACGGCGAAGGCGTTGAGCACGAGCACGATCGCATCGATCACGGTCTTGAAGGTGCCGAGCTGGTCGGCGACCGAGGTCGAGCTGTAACCCGCGTCACTGATGCGGTCCTTCAGTTCGGTGATCTCCTCGTCGGTCGCATCGATGTCGAACCAGACGCTCGTCTGCGCGTAACGTTCCTGTTGGTCCTCCGGCACGCCGATGTTCTGCGCGGCGAAGAGGGCATCCGTCAGTGCCTCGTTGGGGATGGTG
>JBIITJ010000081.1:0-9537 GCA_044340535.1 Rhodoglobus sp. | reverse complement strand
CCGGGGGCCAGCACAGGCCCCCGGCGGACTCCACCTTCGAAACCTTCGAACCTACGAGGAACCCATGCCTGCGGACACCGAAGTCCCCCCCATCGTCCAGATGCGCGGCATCACCATCGAGTTCCCGGGAGTCAAGGCACTCGCCGGGGTCGACTTCACCCTTCGCGGCGGCGAGATCCACACCCTGATGGGTGAGAACGGCGCCGGCAAGTCGACACTCATCAAAGCCCTCACCGGCGTCTACCCGATCGACAGCGGCACGATCACCGTCGGCGGTCGCCCCCGTGAGTTCCGCGGAACGGCGGATGCCCAGTCCGCGGGCATCTCCACCGTGTACCAGGAGGTCAACCTCTGCACGAACCTCACCGTCGGTGAGAACGTGATGCTGGGGCACGAGGTGCGCACCGCCGGCCGGATCAACTGGGGTGCCACGCACCGAGAAGCCGCCCGCCACCTCGAGAACCTCGGTGTGCGGATCGACACCCGCTCGATGCTGGCCGTGCACTCCATCGCCATCCAGCAGCTCGTGGCCATCAGCCGTGCGATGGTGACCGAGTCGACGGTGCTCGTGCTCGACGAGCCCACCTCGAGCCTTGACCGAAGCGAGGTCGAACAGCTTTTCGCGGTCATCCGCGACCTCCGCGATCGCGGCGTCGCCATTCTCTTCGTCACGCACTTCCTCGACCAGGTCTACGAAATCTCCGACCGGGTCACGGTGCTGCGCAACGGCACCCTCGTCGGCGAGTACCCGTTGTCCGAGCTTCCCCGCGCCACCCTGATCTCCCTCATGATCGGTCGCGAGTTGGATGACCTGGCCGCCCTCTCTCGCAGTGCCGTGCGCGAGGTTGACCGCGACGCGGTCCCGGTCTTCTCGGCGCACGACCTCGGCAAGAAGGGAGTGCTCGAACCCGCCGACGTTGCCGTGTTCGACGGTGAAGTCGTCGGCATCGCGGGCCTGCTGGGCTCGGGCCGCACCGAACTGGTGCGGCTCATGTATGGGGCCGATCGCGCCGACTCGGGCAGGGTCGAGGTGCGAGGCACCCCGGCACGCATCAGCACGCCCCGGCACGCTATCGACCACCGCATCGCCTTCTCGTCGGAAGACCGCAGGGCCGAGGGGATCATTGGCGACCTCACGACCGCCGAGAACATCGTCATCGGCATCCAGGCCAAGCGCGGCTGGCTGCGCAAGGTCAGCAAGGCCGAGCAGAGCGCCGTGGTCGCCGACTACATCAATGCTCTCGGCGTCCGCCCCGCCGACCCGAACCGGCTGGTGCGCAACCTCTCGGGGGGCAACCAGCAGAAGGTACTCCTCGCACGGTGGCTGGCGACCGCGCCCCAACTGATCATCCTCGACGAACCCACCCGCGGCATCGACGTCGGCGCGAAGGCCGACATCCAGCGCAAGGTCGCCGAACTCGCCAGCCAGGGCCTCTCGGTCGTGTTCATCTCCTCCGAACTCGAGGAGGTGCTGCGCATCGCCCAGCGCGTCGTCGTGATGCGCGACCGTCGTAAGATCGGGGAGCTCATCTCACACGACATCGAAGTCGGGGATCTCATCGACTTCATCGCGCAAGATCACGTCACAGCCCAGTTGGAGACCCCGGAGAGCGTCGCATGAAGAGGATCATCAAACACCGGCTGTTCTGGCCGATCGCAGCACTACTCGTGCTCATCGTCGTCAACACGATCGCGCGCCCGTCGTTCATCAGCGTGACGGTGCAGGGCGGCCAGCTCTACGGCCCGCTCATCGACATTCTGCGCAACAGTGCGCCGCTCATGCTGGTCGCACTCGGGATGACCATCGTCATCGCCACCCGCGGCATCGATCTCTCGGTCGGCGCCATCATGGCGGTCTCCGGGGCGGTCGCGCTCACGATCATCCAGGGTTCTCCCGACCCGAATGGCCTCGGCACCGTGCTCATCGCGATCGCCGCGGGCGTGCTGGTCGCGCTCGTGCTCGGGGTGTGGAACGGCTTCCTGGTCTCGGTCGTCGGAATCCAGCCGATCATCGCCACCCTCGTGCTTATGCTCGCCGGGCGCGGCATCGCGCTGCTCATCACCGGCGGGTTCATCACCACGATCAACAGCGAGCCGTACCGCTTCATGGCGCAGGGATACGTCGCCGGTTTCCCGTTCGCGTTCTACGTCTCGATTGCCGCGGTCATCGTCGTTGCGCTGGTCGAACGCCGCACCGCACTCGGCGTGCTGACGGAGGCGGTGGGCATCAACCCGGAGGCGAGCCGCCTTGCCGGGGTGCGGTCGCGCGGCATCATCTGGGCTGCCTACGCCGTCAGCGGCCTGCTCGCGGGCCTCGCCGGCATCCTGTACAGCTCCAACATCATGGCCGCCGACGCCAACGCCGCGGGGCTCTATATCGAGCTCGACGCGATCCTCGCGGTCGTGCTGGGCGGCACCTCGCTCATGGGCGGCAAGTTCACCCTCGCCGGCACCGTCGTCGGGGTGTTCACGATCCAGACCCTCAAGTCAACGATCACCTTCCTCGGGGTGCCTCCAGCGGTGAGCCCGCTGTTCCTGGCGATCGTCGTGGTGATCGTGGTGCTCGTGCAGTCGCAGCGCGTGCGCGACTTCGCCATGACCCTCGGCCAGGCCGTCCGCGGCCGGAAGACCCCGACGAGCACGGAGGTGGCGTCATAATGACCACGACCAAACTGACCCCCGCCCCGCCGCACCCCGTCACGGCTGCCGTGCAGACGTTCCTGAGCCGCCGAGGAAGCTGGGTCCCCGTGTTTGCGGCCCTGCTCATCCTCATCATCATGTTCGTGGGGGCGCAGGCCTACTTCGGCAACTTCCTGACCCCGCGCGTAATCTCGTCGCTGCTGCTGGACAACGCCTACCTGTTGATCCTCGCCGTCGGCATGACTTTCGTCATCCTCACCGGCGGTATCGACCTGTCGGTGGGCGCGGTGATGGCCTTCACCGGGATGCTCGGGGCAAGCCTGCTCCGCGACGGGCTGCCGGTCGCCGCCGTCGTGCCCGCCATGCTCGTGATCGGTGCGGCGATGGGGCTCGGCGTCGGGGTGCTCGTGCAGTTCTTCGGGGTGCAACCGTTCATCGCATCCCTCGCCGCCATGTTCGCCGCCCGCGGCCTCGCGTTCATGGTCAGCCTGTCGTCGATCAAGGTCGAGGAGCCGGCGATCCTCTGGCTGCAGTCCACGCGCATCCAGGCGATGCCGGGCAGTTGGTTCATCACCCCCACGGGCATCCTCGCCCTGCTCATCGTCGCCATCGGTGCGCTTGTGCTCGCCTACACGCGCTTCGGTCGCACCATCTACGCCATCGGCGGCAACGAGCAGTCGGCGCGACTCATGGGCTTGCCGGTGGTCCGCACGAAGCTGCTCGCCTACGCGATCAGCGGCGTGTGCGCGGGTCTCGCCGGGGTGGTCTTCACGGCCTACACGGGCGCCTCCTACCCGCTGAACGGCATCGGCACCGAACTCGACACCATCGCGGCCGTCGTCATCGGCGGCACCCTGCTGACCGGCGGCAGTGGCTACGTGCTCGGCTCGATGGTGGGCGTGTTCGTCTACGGCACCATCAAGACGGCGATCTCCTTCCTCGGCGCCGAACAATCGTGGACCCGCATCACCATCGGCGGTCTGCTCCTGGTTTTCGTCGTGGTGCAGCGGGTCATCGTCGCCCGTTCGAGCCGCCGGTAGGGTGCCAAGATAGACAGCATGTCTACGCCGACACCGCCCGTCATCGACGTCGTCGGTGCCGTTATCGACGTTGTCGGTGCGACGGTGCGGTTTGCCTCGGAGACCGCCCTCGACAGCGTCGATTTCCGGATGTTCGCGGGCGAAGTCCACTCGCTCATGGGCGAGAACGGCGCAGGCAAATCGACCCTCATCAAAGGCATCACGGGCGCGCTGCAGTTCGACTCCGGCACGGTCACCCTCGACGGCACTCCCATCCACTTCGCGAACCCCGCCGAAGCCCAGCGGGCTGGCGTGCGCACGGTGTACCAGGAGATCGACCTGCTCCCGAACCTGACCGTCGCCGAGAACATCATGCTCGGCCGCGAACCCCGGCGCTGGTGGGGTATCGACTGGCGGGCCATGCGACGCGAGGCGGCAGCGGTGCTCGCCGAGCTGGGCCTCGACATCGACCCGGCCTCACTGCTCGGCTCCCACTCCCTAGCCGTGCAGCAGCTGGTCGCGATCGCCCGCGCCGTGTCGGGCGAGCTGCGGGTGCTGGTGCTGGATGAACCGACCTCGAGCCTCGACATCGACGAGGTGGCCGAGCTGTTCCGCATCATCCGGGAACTGAAAGACCGCGGCGTCGCCATCCTGTTCATCTCCCACTTCCTCGACCAGGTCTACGAAATCTGCGACCGGGTCACGGTACTGCGCAATGGCCAGCTTGTCGGCGAGTACCTCACGCGCGAACTACTGCGCATCGACCTCGTGCAGAAGATGCTCGGGCACGCCAGCGCCGAGCTCGTGGTCGCCGCGCACCACGAGGCCCGGGCCGAACCGGAGGCCACCATTCTCGAGGCGCGCGGGCTCAGCTCTGGCCGGGTCTCCGACGTCGCCCTGGTGCTCACGGAAGGTGAGGTGCTGGGCTTCGCGGGGCTGCTGGGGTCCGGGCGCACCGAGGTGGCGCGACTCATCACCGGCATCGACCGGCCGGACTCGGGCACGGTCATCCTCGACGGCGCGCACGTCACCCCGGGCAGCCCGCACCGCGCGATGGGCCTCGGACTCACCTACTCGTCAGAGAACCGCCGCACCGAAGGCATCATCGCCGAACTGAGCGTCGGTGAGAACATCACTCTCGCCCTGCAGGCGCAGCGCGGCATCTTCCGTCGCATCCGGCAGTCGCGGCAACGTGAGCTGGCGGCGAGCTGGATCGAGGCGCTCGGCATCCGGCCGACATCCATCGACCAGCGCGCCGGTGTACTGTCGGGAGGCAACCAGCAGAAGGTCCTGCTGGCGAGGCTGCTCGCCCTTGCCCCGCGAGTGCTGGTGCTCGACGAACCGACGCGCGGAATCGACATCGGCGCGAAGGTCGAGGTGCAGCGGCTTGTCGGCGAGCTTGCTGACAACGGGATGTCTGTGGTGTTCATCTCGGCAGAACTGGAAGAGGTCTTGCGGGTGTCGTCACGGGTTACGCTGCTGCGTGACGGTCGCGCCATCGAGACCCTCCCCTCTGAGCAGTTGACGGTCGAAACCCTCATGGCGATGATCGCCAAACCCGATGAGTGATACTGAGCCGGAGCGCCGCCCGAACGGCGACGACAAGTCCGCGCGCGCGGCCAACATCTTCGATGTCGCGCGCCTCGCCGGGGTCTCCCACCAGACGGTGTCGCGAGTCATCAACAGCGTGCCGAATGTTCGCCCGGCGACTCGGGTGCGGGTCGAGCAGGCTATCGCGCAGCTGCGCTACAGCCCCTCCCCCGCCGCCCGCGCGCTTGTAACCAAGCGCACCCGCACCATCGGGCTGATCACACCCGGTGCCTCGGAGTACGGGCCCACCTCCACCGCCGTGAACTTCAACGTCGCGGCGCGGGCCGCCCGGTTCAGCGTCGACACGGTCACGGCCCTCGACTCAGACCCGGCCGGCGTGCGGGCGATCGTCGAATCCCTGCTGCGCCAGCGGGTTGACGCGATCGTGCTCGTGGTGGCCGATATCGCGGTGCTCGAGGTGGTGTTGGCGCTTGAGCTGAGCATCCCGATCGTGATCGTGGCGGCGTCTGCTCGTCGCAGCCCCGCCGTCGTCTCCATCGACCAGTACCGGGGAGCGCGCTCGGCGGTGCGCCACCTCATCGAGCTGGGGCACACCGAGATCTTCCACCTCGCCGGTCCACCCAAGGCGCCCGACGCCATCGAACGCATCCGGGGCTGGCGCGATGAGGTGCAGGAAAACCGGCTGACCGTGCACGAGGTAGCGAACGGCGACTGGTCGGCCCGCAGCGGCTACGACCTAGGCATGCGGCTGACCGACATCGGCCCGGGCTCCGCGGTGTTCGCCGCCAACGACTACCTGGCCCTTGGCCTGATCTCGGCGCTCGCCGAGCGCGGCCTGCGCGTGCCCGAGGATGTCAGCGTCGTCGGTTTCGACGACGTGCCCGAGGCCGCCTACTTCAGGCCGCCGCTGACCACGGTGCGGCAAGACTTCGCGGCACTCGGCGGCTTGGTGATGCAGAAAGTCCTCATCGCCATCGAAGACCCGGACGACGTCGCCGAAAGCACCCCGATGCCCACCACCTTCGTCGTCCGCGAATCCTCGGGCCCGCGCACCTAAGCCCCCCTCTTTGCCCGGCGCCTGGCCGAGGCCGGCCCTCCGAACGCTCCAGTTTTGAAGGACAGTCCTTCAAAACTGGAGCGTTTCGACCGGAAGGCCCGCGCAGGTTCGGATCCGTGCACACACGGGGCGGAGTGTGATGGACTCGTGTCGTGATCTTCTCGAGCTACGTGGCCATCGGCGACAGCTTCAGCGAGGGCATGGGCGATGACCTTCCCGACGGCGGCGTGCGCGGCTGGGCTGACCTCGTCGCGCTCGGGCTCGCCCAGGCCTCGCCAGAACCCGTGACCTACGCGAACCTGGCGATCCGCGGCAAACTTCTCGCCCCGATCGTCGGCGAGCAACTGCGGGCTGCGCTGGCGCTGCATCCCGAACTGCTCAGCATCAATGGCGGCGGCAACGACATCATGCGCCCGCGGGTGTCGATCAGCTCCGTCGCCGACGGGCTCGAACGCGCCATCGACGCGGCAACCGGCGCCGGGATCCATGTGCTCCTGGTCAGCGGAGCAAACCCCAGCCGTCACCTCCCCCTCGGCGCCCTCATGCGCACGAGGGGCGACCAGCTCGCAACCGCAGTGACGGCTCGCCTACCGAAAGACAACGTGACGTGGGTCGACAACTGGTCTGACGCCGAGCTCAGTGAGTTGCGGTACTGGTCTCGCGACAAGCTGCACCTCAACTCGCTCGGCCACGCCCGCGTCGCCGGCAACGTGCTGGCCGCCCTCGGCGCTCCCGCGCCGGACTCCCCCGCCGCTGGCCCGGATGAAACGCGCCCGCGCAACGCCGAGTACTGGCGCGAGTACGTGCTGCCCTGGATCGGCCGGCGCCTGACAGGCCGGTCATCGGGAGACAACCGCGAACCGAAGCGACCCACGCTCAAGCCGGTGTCGCGGTAGGCAGGCGCGGCACCGATTGTCACGCCGACTGCTAACCCAGCGTGCCCCGATCGTGCACCGTGACCAGGTACCCATCGAGGTCCTGGAACACGAACGTCGTGCCGAACGGCCCCTCGAACGGCTCCTGCACGACCACGGCACCGGCGGCAGCCACGGTCGCGTGCAGCGCCACCGCCTCGGGGTCGTGCAACCAGAGCGCCACGCCCAGCCCGGCCGGGCCGGCGTCGAGATCGACACCCGGCGCGGGATCGCGAACGGCGAACGTGGGCTGAGTATCGAAGACAACCGCGTGAGGCGGCGAGAACGGGGCGCGGGTCAGCCCAACGACCTCCTCGTAGAAGGCTGCGGCCTTCTCGAGGTCGCGCACCTGCAGGGCAATGAAATCGGGACCGGTGACGGCCATGGCAAATCTCCTCTATGTCAGTTTCCTTACATGCAAGAGTATGTCAGGATACTGACATGGTCAACACGTCCCCCCAGGTCGGGTACCTGGTGAAACAGGCGCAGTCCCTCCTCCACCTCCGCATGGAGGAAGCACTGCGGCCGCTTCAGCTGACGGTGTCGCAGTACTCCTGCCTGCATCACCTCCGCCGCGAGCCCGGGATCTCAGCGGCCGCACTCGCCCGGGCCACCTTCGTCACCCGCCAGTCGATGAACGCGATGCTCCAGCAACTGATCGATCGTGATCTCGTGACACGACCGTCCCGCCCGGAGAGCGGGCGTGCCCTCCCCACGCTCCTGACGGATGCTGGTGCCGAAGCGCTCGACGCTGCGCAGCACCTCGTCGACGACGTACAGCAACGGATGCTCGCGCACCTGTCCACGACGGAGACCGCCGCCCTCGCGCGCGGGCTCACCGCCTGCGTCACTGCGCTCGGAGAGTGAGCAGGGAGGATGGTCCGGAAAGGCCCAGCAACTGCCGGTCACCGGACTGTCGCCATGGTGCACCTAAAGGGAGGGCCTGAACGGCAGACGCGCCACGTCCCTATCAGCGACCGTTTGCTGCCTACCCTGCCGGTTCCTAGGTGCTGGAAGAAGGCTGACTAGCGCGCCTTCGTTCGAGCGGGCTGCCGGGCTCCAGTTTGTCCATCGGTCGAGATAGGCGACATCGACGCCCGCTCTACTCGTCAGCGACGCCAAGGGGAGACTGAGTTCGAATGAGCGCTTCTCCAAAGCCTTGCTGAACCAAACCGCTGACTCGTTTCCCACCGAAACTGGCTCGGACTTGTTCCACCGCCTGGCAGAAATCTGCTTATAGAGACTTCGCGCGTGGTCATCGTCGATAACCCCAAGCTGCTGAAAGCGCACTACGAATGCCTTGATCGCAAACCCCCATTTTGCCTTCAAGCTCGAGAGAGTGGTAAGAGTGACCCGTCCACCTAACGCGTCTAGATCCTCGAGGATCGCGTCGCCTGGAGCAAGGAAGGCGGACGCGAACCGATGCGCCTGCCGCTCGAGTTTCGCCGCTTCGACCGGCGAATTGGGCTGGGCAATCGAGTGGTGGAGCACTAGGTGCCCAAGCTCATGAGCGACAGTGAAGCGTTGCCGGTCTCCCGGAACTGCTAGGTCCGGATCCTCTGATGATCTGCTGATGCGGATCACGGGCACTCCGTCCACCCTCATGGAGAGGCCAAGGTGCCGCCCGAGCTCCGAGTCCAAAGGCAGCACCAAACACCCAAGACGCTCCGCGGTACGGACCGAATTCCCAACAGCTATTGCACTGTCGAGCCCGCCTATTGCCCTCACTTCGGAAGCGAATCGTTCGATCTCGTCCTCGTCGTTCAGATCGCCCTCATAAAGGGGCAGCACGTCCCTGACCGTGCGAAGGCCTAGCGTGCGAGCGAACTCCACCGCGGTGACGCTATCGGCCACGGCGCGGTCGACGGTCTTCTTCGAAGCGTCCGCATACGCTCGAAGATGCGGCTGCGTGGAAACAAGCTCGGCGACATTGCGCGTCAAGTAATCAGAGGAACAGCCGAGCACTGCCGACAGGGATTCGAGGATCCCGTCGTCGATGGGCATACGTCCGTTCTCGAGCATCGAGAGGGAGCCAGTCGCGAGACCGATCCGCTCCGCAAGCTCAACCTGCCCAAGCCCCAGTCCCAGTCGAAGTCGACGAATCCGGTCTCCAACTCGAGTTACGTCAACCACGACGTGAACTTTCGGACGGCGAGGATGGTTGAGCGGGTCTAGGCAACGTCATTTTGGAGGCCGAAGTCAAGGTCATCGTCGAGGCCAGGGAGCGCTTCGCTCGTGTCCGGCTTGAAGCCCCGACCGTTCGGACCATCGTGCGACCCCAAGTATGTAGGAGTCCCCAGCACTAGGTGCCCCGGGTTCCCTTCAACGACCTCAAGCACGTGCGCGACGAATATAT
>JBIITJ010000006.1:0-74827 GCA_044340535.1 Rhodoglobus sp. | reverse complement strand
CGTATGCAAAAACCCACGGGGTCTCCACAACAAGCGTGTTCTCGTCTATCTCGCCCCAAGTCGACGAGCTGTTTGTGACGATGCGATAGGCATCAGCACTCGCGTGTGCCCTCTTCAACCGAAAGAGCCAGATTCCGCCGCCAACCTCGACACGGAACTGGTTGACGCCGCCCCTGGTGTCCAGGTCGACACCTACTCGGGAGGCACCGGTGCGAAACCCCTCCCCCACCAGGTCGCGGCTCAGAGTGGAACGGCTCCAACCGGATTTCTTGAATGCAGGGTCGAGGTCGAGCGCGGTGTCTACGCGGTAACCCCGTTCCTCGAAGACTTCGCGCATCTCGAACGCGATGGACTGGAGTTGTTCGAGAACGTCCGCCGGGATGTGTGACATAGCCATGAGAATATTCACTCGAATGTCACATCCACAACCCGCCGCGCCGACATGAGGTAAATACTCCCGCAGAATTGGGCGAGATGTGGGCGTGCGCGATGAGGTAGGAGAAATGTCCCTGCATTCCAGGAGGCCAGAGGGAGCACGGGTGCCTCGGGCACTCAACCCGATATCGCCCCCTTGGGTGGTGCGGCAGAGGTTGAAGTATCCCAGCTTCTTACTGGGAATCTTGACCCAACAAGATCGCTGATCAGCCTGTTCTGTTTCAGTTGAAGTCAAAATGCAGCCGAGAACGGCTTCCGTTAAGTGTTAGTTAGCAAGCGCCATATTTACACTTATGGCCGTAAGCGTAAATATGGCTCGGCGGCGGACTCCGTCGTATGCGACCTGGGACCGGCTTCGAAGGCCCGTAGCCGGCGCCGTCGGAGCGAGCGCTGCCAGGTCGTGGCAGATATCTCCCGGACCTCACCACGGAACCACCGAGCCGAAGCTCCTCGTGTTTACGGATGAAGGGATGCAACGCGCACAGCTCGCGGAGCGTCGTTAAACTCAGTGTCCAACCGCAGCAGGTACTTGCGTGCAACCGCTGTAGCGAGCTCGGGCGTCGAAGCCGAGTACATCAGGCGCGTGCCAGACAGTTTGACAGCTAAGACTCTTGCCAGCTCCCGCTCGAAGGCAACGCGCTTGTTGGTGTCACGCATCTGAAGGAAGGTCAACGCCCCTCCTCCGTGCACGATCGCATTTCGCGCATTGATTAGGACGTCAAGCTCTCCTTCAGCCAGGCATGACGTGTGGTCCAGTTTTGCCGGAACTCCATCTGCAGTTCCTCAACAACGGCCCGACCGAACGAATGACTGCCAACTCCCGACGAGTCGACCATCAAGTCCACGAGACGGTCAACGTGAGACTCAGCGGTGCTCGCCAAGCGGACGATCAGGTCTGCCGGGTCGCCCGTGAGACGGTCGCGGTTGCCACTTCGGCAATCTCAGTGACCGTGCGACCGTCTCTTTTTCGTTCGTGCCCTTGGAGGGACTCGACGCCCCATCCGTGCCGCCGCCACATTCGCGGTCACCCGAGCAAGAACCGCCACCACGTCAGCGAATGCGCCGGACTGCTCGGACGGGGACCCCCGGGCTTCGAGGGGCCACCCAGGGGGACGAACGAAAGGAAGACCGCAGCAGGGTCTCGACTTCGCTCGACCGACGATTGCTGCGGTCTTCCTTTCGTTCGTGCCCCTGGAGGGACTCGAACCCCCAACCGTTTCCTTAGGACGGAACTGCTCTTCCATTGAGCTACAGAGGCTGGCTCCGCCAGTTTAGCTGGGCGGGTACAGGAAGAGGTTGACCTCGGAGGCGAGGATCGTGCGCTGGCTGTAGACGCCCGGGAAGAAGTTGTACTCCTCGAGTACGACGTAGCCGTCTTCGAGCACGCTCTTCACATAGGCGACGTGGTTGGCCGACCCGAACCAGGCGACCGAACCGACAACGGGAGTCGTGCTGGTGGGCCAGCCCTTGGCGACCCACGACGACTTCCACTGGCTCGCGCTACCGCCATTCGGGGTGAGGTTCGACCATACCCACTTGAACGGCTCCGCGTACGAACCCTGGTCACGGTTAATCCGCCACGCCACGAAGTCGACACACTCGCGGTAGTAGTAGTTCAACGGCGACAAGCCGCCACCCTGCCAGGAGCGGAGCTCATAAGGCCAGGGGTAGTCGTCACCGAGAGCACGCGCACCCGACGCCAGGTATGCGGCGTTGTATTGCGCGCGCAGCTGGTCCCGCGAACGAGCCGCCAACTGGGCCGGCGTCGTCGCCTGATATCCGTCACGCTCGGCGGTCAGTGCCGCGACATCCGAGCTGACCACAATCGACTGCGGCACCAGCTCAGACGTCAACTCAGAAGCCAACACCGTGCTCGACTTCAGTTCAGTGTCGGTGTCCACCGCGTAAGCCGGAAGACCGGCCACAGCAAACAGGCCGCCCACGGCACTCATCGTGAACAGGACGCTCAACGGGTGCTTGCGTGACGCCTTCGCGACCGTCCCCTGGACAAGGGCATGATCGGTGCGGCGCAGCTTGTGGGTTGCCGGAATCGGAGCGGAGGACTCACGCTGGACCCGGGAGACGCGACCCTGGTTCGGCGACGGCACCTTCCCTGAGCGCCGTTTCTCGGCACCTCGCCCCGCAGGGCGCTGGGCCTTCGCCTCCCGACGGGTCGGAGATTCTGCTGGAGCCGCGCGAAGCAACTCGGCCTCACGGGCCGCACGACGCGACACGTGCTGCGGCTGCGAATCGGTCGGCAGCGAGAACGGGACGGCCGAGGAACTCGACGACCCTGAGACCTGCGCTACCCCCAACTCCGCAGGAAACGACTGAGTTGGCTTCACTTCCCGAGGCGATGAACCAAAGTTGAAGAGGTCATCCATATCACTGGATGGCGTCACATCAACCAAGAGTTGGTTCCCTTCGGGGGGATCGGGACGTGGAAGAGATTACGGGATATATCGGGCGGTGTCTAATTGTCACAGCACGATAACGAAGCCTAGCAACGGCCACGCCGGATGTCCGCACAAAAGCGGACGAGAACTAGCTCGGGGGGTACAAGAACGCAGCGACAGCCGATGCTGCCATGATGCGTTGGCTGTAGCCGTGGTACACGGCCGCGTTGTACTCCTCGAGAACGACAGTGCCGTCTCCCAAGACTTCCTTCACGTACGCCACGTGGTTGTAGCCGGTGACCGCAACCGCGCCCGCAATGGGGGTGCTGCTCACGGGCCAACCCTTGGCCTGCCAGGCCGAAGTCCAGTTGCGGGCGCTGCCGCCGCCGGGAGTCATGTTGCCCCAGTCCCACTTGAACGGTGCACTCGTCGAACCCTGGTCGCGGTTCAGGCGCCACGCCACGAAGTCAACACACTCGCCCTTGTAGTACCGCAGCGGAGACATCCCGCTCTGGCCGCGCCACGGGTAGTCGTCAGCCGGGTTCGCCGAGTACGCCGACGATGAACCGCTCGAGGAGTACCGTGCCGCCGCAGCCGCCGCCGCGAGTGCTTCACGCTTGGCCTGCGCGAGTTCCTCAGGCGTGGTGGCGGTGAACGCGTCGCGCACCGCTCCGGATGATACGACCGAGGCATCCACTTCGATGCTCTGCGCGCCAACGCTGGCCACAAGCGACACTGCCTGCTCCTGCGTCGGGCTCATGGCGTAGGCGGGGAGGGCGACAACGGTGAACATGCCGCCAACCGCGGCCATCGTCAGCAGGACGCTGGCGGGGTTCTTGCGGGAGACCTTCGGGGTTTCGGCACGAAGAGCCTTGATGCTGCTGCGGTGACGCTGCGAAACCCGGGAACGGGTCGCCTCCAGCTTCCCTATTTTGGGTTCGCTCGAACCCTCGATGGAGCCGGAATTTGAAGCATCAACCACGTTACGTATTTCCCCTCGGAGAACTGGGACCTCGACCACGGTACGTGACTACGGCACATACGGCAACCCGCCGCGCCTAAGCAGCGGGGGCGAGGTACTCCTCCCAGTCCGGTAAAGCGCGCTCAACGCCGCGCACCAGCCAGCCGCTTCCGTGGGGCGGGCGCGGGGTCACCCGGAGGCTCCAGTTCATCTCGGCCGGGGTTCGATCGCCCTTGATGTTGTTGCAGCGCAGGCAGCAGGCGACCAGGTTCTCCCAGCTGTCCTTGCCCCCGCGAGAGCGCGGCAGCACGTGGTCGATGGTGTTCGCCGACCCACCGCAGTAGGCGCAGCGGTTGTTGTCACGACGGAGCACCCCGCGGCGCGACACCGGCACATGGCGACCGCTCGGAATGCGCACATAGTTGCGCAGGATGATGACGGATGGCCGATCCCACGCGCCACCCGAAGCCCACACCGGATGCTCCACATCCGCCGCGATGATCGTCGCCTTCTGGTTCATCACCAGGACGAGCGCGCGTTTGAAAGACACGACGGCGAGGGGCTCGTAGCCCGCATTCAGGACAAGTGTGCGCATGTCATCCTCTCGAAAGAGCCTGCACGGCTTGCAGGCGTTCGACTGCCTTAGGTCTCAACGGTGAAAAGAGGGCAGAGACGCAAAAAGGCACCGTCGAAAGACGATGCCTAGTGCTGCGGGAAGCGAGTTACCTCGCCGCCTTGACTGCTGTGCCGTATGTAGAAACGAGCGCGCACACCCACGGTTTGGGTGATGCGCTCGATCAGCATTCGGCTCTCCGGTTCACTGGTGAACTCCAAGAGCTACAGGCTAACCCAAAAACGGTGGGCAACTATCCCGTGGCGCGCCGCCCCCGCGGGCACGGCGCGCCACCGGATCAGATGCCGAAACGGACGATGGTGTAGTTCGAGGTCCAGATGCTGTGCACGCCGACGACGTCGCCCGGAACCGGGGCGTCCATCATCATGCCCCCGCCCAGGTAGATGCCGTTGTGGCCACCCATCACCACGACATCTCCGGGCAGGGCGGCGTCGCGGGAGATACGCGTGCCCGCGGCCGACTGGCTGCCGGTCGTGCGCGGCAAGGCAACACCCGCCTGCGCGTAGACGTACTGCACGAAGCCAGAGCAGTCGAAGCCCGCGGGCGTGGTTCCTCCGGCGGCATACGGGACGCCCTGGTACTGCATGGCGATCGACACGATGGTGTCGAGGCTGAAGTACGGGAGCCCCGGATTCGCCAGTGCGCTGCTGGATGAGGAGGTGGATGCCGCGGTCAGGGCTGCCGCGGCGGCCGCGGCAGCCTGGATCTCAGCGGCCGAGGTGGCCGTGAATGCGTCGCGCGTGATGGCAGCTGCCGGGGCATCCGCCGCCACACGAACGCTCTGGGCGGCCGCCAGCGTGTAGTCCTGCAGCGCTGCCGCATCGGCGGCACTGCTGTCGTGGGGTTCGTACGCGTACGCCGGGAGAGCGACGGTAGCGAACATCCCGGGGACGATCACCGCGGTGACAGCGAGGCTCAGGGCGCTCGAACGGCGGCGGGTTTGGGGTTTTATCGGGGTTTGTGGTGCGGGTTTTTCGGGTAGAACTAGTGCCAAGAGAATGACCTCCTGCGCCTCGGCAGCCCTAGGTCGCTGCCCCATCTGTTTCGTATGTATTCACGTACCTGCAAGAGACGGGTTAACGAGACGCTCTTATCAGGGCCTTCTGACCGGCATTTCTGGTCGCGGAAGACCTAGCGACTATACGCACCCCAGCGTGGACCTGTCACATCGGCGCAGGCTTTTCCCAGCCAAGGCTGGGGAGAACTCAGCGCGTGACGAAGATGTGGACGGCGACTTCGCTCGGCAGTTCGAGCCCCTCGCCAAAGCCGTCAACCTGCACAAGAACGTATGAGCCGACCGTCGAAACGGTCGCCGTTGCCCCAGGCAGCACGCCCGCCGACTGCAGCTGTTGGAGCAGCTCCGGCTCGAATTGCACCGGCTCGCCCAGTCGACGGATGACCCGGCTCACCGGTTCCGGCGCGCTCGCTGCCGCCTCCACCAGGTTGACCACGCCGTCCATGAAGGCGGGCGCTGCGGGGTCGCCGAGCTCTTCCAGCCCGGGAATGGGGTTGCCGTAGGGAGATTCTGTGGGGTGGTCGAGCATGTCGAGCAGTCGGCGCTCCACCTGCTCGCTCATGACATGCTCCCAGCGGCATGCCTCGTCGTGGACGTACGCCCAGTCGAGGCCGATGACGTCGGCGAGCAGTCGTTCGGCCAGCCGGTGCTTGCGCATGACCTGCACGGCCCGGGTGCGGCCTTGCGGGGTGAGTTCGAGGTGGCGATCACCCTCGACGCTGACCAGGCCGTCGCGCTCCATGCGGCCGATAGTCTGCGACACCGTGGGGCCGGAATGGCCGAGACGCTCAGAAATTCGTGCCCGGAGTGGGACTATGTGCTCTTCTTCGAGGTCGAGAATCGTGCGCAAGTACATCTCAGTGGTGTCCACGAGATCAGTCATGGCTCAAGACTATCGGGATGCCGCCGTCGAGGCTGGCTTCGTCAATAGGATTGACACCATGCCCACGCTGACCATTCCTTCTTCACTGCTGCCCGCCGACGGACGCTTCGGTTGCGGCCCATCCAAGGTCAGGCCCGAGCAGGTTGCATACCTTGCGGGCGCCGGTGCGGCGCTCCTCGGCACCTCACACCGGCAGGCGCCGGTGAAAGACCTGGTGGGTCGCGTGCGCTCCGGTCTTGGCGAGCTGTTCAGTCTGCCTGAGGGCTACGAGGTGGTCATGGGCAACGGCGGTTCGACGGCGTTCTGGGATGCCGCGGCGTTCGGCCTCATCGAGCACCGCAGCGAGAACCTGAGCTTCGGCGAGTTCGGCTCCAAGTTCGCGGCCGCCGCCGGTGCGCCGTTCCTGGAAGCCCCCCACGTGATCACCGCGGCCGCGGGGTCGCGCGCCGAGGCGGAGATCGTTGACGGCGTCGACCTCTACGCCTGGCCGCAGAATGAAACGTCCACGGGCGTGATGGCGCCCGTCACCCGGGTTGGCGCCGACGCGCTCACGGTCGTCGATGCGACGAGTGCTGCCGGCGGCATCGACTTCGATGCAAGCCAGGCCGACGTCTACTATTTCGCACCGCAGAAGAACTTCGCCTCAGATGGCGGGTTGTGGTTCGCGCTGTTCTCACCCGCGGCCGTGGAGCGGGTGTTCTCGATCGCGGGCTCGGGCCGGTACATCCCGGAGTTCCTGTCGCTGAAGAACGCGATCGAGAATTCGCGACTCAACCAGACGCTCAACACCCCCGCGATCTCGACGTTGCTGCTGCTCGAGAACCAGGTGGAGTGGATCAACGGCAACGGCGGCCTCGCCTGGGCTGATGCCCGCACGAAGGAGTCGTCGAACGCGCTGTACGAGTGGGCGGATGCCTCGGCCTACGCCACCCCGTTCGTCGCCGACCCCACCCATCGCTCGCAGGTGGTCGTGACCGTCGACTTCGACCAGTCAGTGGATGCCGCAGCCGTCGCCACGGCCCTGCGCGCCAATGGCATCGTCGACACTGAGCCCTACCGGAAGTTGGGCCGCAACCAACTGCGCGTGGCGACGTTCGTCGCGATTGATCCGTCGGACGTGCGTCAGCTCATCTCGTCCATCGAGTACGTGGTGGAGAACCTGTAGCGTCTCGCGTCTCGCGTCTCGCGTCTCGCGTCTCGCGTCTCGCGTCTCGCGTCTCGCGTCTCGCGTCTCGCGTCTCGCGTCTCGCGTCTCGCGTCTCGCGTCTCGCGTCTCGCGTCTCGCGTCTCGCGTCTCGCCGAGCATTTTGAGTCCCAGCTACCCCTGAACCGCAAGTCCTTCCACTCTGCAGGACGCAGTCCCTGGTGTCCTGCAAAGTGGAAGGCGTGAGAGGTACAGGGTCGGTCCCGTCGCGAAGGGAGAAGGGCCGGGCGGCGCCGTCGCGAAGCGCGAGATGCTCGCTCGTTCGACGCGGACATCTCGCGAGAGGGGCCATTCGCGCGCGCGATGCTCGTCCTCCACAGGACAGAGCACGACCGGATGCGCACCGCCGGGGTAGGTCTCGCGAAGCGACAGCCCGGCAGCGACGATCATCGCTGCATGGTTCATGTTTTCCGAGGCGATCCGGCGAATGGGCGGAATCGCACGGACAAGCGAACTCCTCGACCGTGGCTACGACCACGATCGGATACGAATGGCCTACACCTACAAACGGATCATTCGGATTCGGCGTGGGTGGTGGGGCACGCTCGAGCTATCCGACGCGGTCGTCGCGGCCGCCCGCATCGGCGGCAAGCTTGCCTGCGCCAGCGCCCTCGAACACCACGGCCTCGGCGGCACCCTCTCGAATGAGCTGCATATCGCCGTGCCCCGATCCGCATCACGACTGCGGTCATCGAAAGCCGATGTGATCGTCCACTGGACGCGGAACCGCATCACCGGAAGCCGGCAAGCCGTCTCGATTGAGCAAGCCTTGGAACAGGCCAACGCCTGTCAGGCCCTCGCTGGAACCACCTGGGGCTGGCTGCCTCGAGCGGACGCAGGGGCCAGCTGAAGGGCCGGGCCCGGCAAAGGGCGGGGCGGCAAAGGGACTGTACCGGCAAAGGGGCCGCGCCTGCCAAGGGGTAGCCGGCAAAGGGCGGGGCGAGCAGTAGCTCCAGCTAGCATGGAGGCGTGCGCATCTGGCTGAAGGACTCCGAGCGCCGACCCGACCCGGCACCGGTCGCAACCGACGACCGCAAGGCGGTGCTTGTCGGGCTCGCGCTCTGGCTGGTCGCCCTCGCCGCGGTCGTCATCGTCGCCAACCCCATTACCACCGACGCCAGCCCAAGCTGGTTCTGGGCCTGCATCACCGGACTGGCCCTGGGGCTCATCGGCCTCGGCTACACGCACGCGCAGCGCGACAAGAACTAGCGCGACGAGAACTTAGCGCGACAAGAACTAGTAAGCCTTCTCACCCTCGTCGGCATTGTCGTCAAAGCCGTCATCATCACCGTCGTCGTCGTCATCGTCCGAGTCATCGTCATCGTCCGAGTCGTCGTCGTCCGAGTCGTCGTCGCTGTCCAGGTCATCGATGTCGACACCGTCGAGGTCTCCCCCGTGCAGCACGTCGTTGCCGAGGATGTCATCCTCGTCTGGCTCGTCGTCGTCCTCGTCATCCGACTCGTCATCGTCGGAATCGGTGTCCTCGTCGGGGCTCTCACCGTCCGACTCAGGGGCGGCCGCATCCTCTGCCGCCGCCTGCGCGGCCTTGTACTCGGCGAGACGCTCAGACCAGGGCACCCAGTCGGGCGCCAGCAAGGCACCCTCCGCGGGCATCAGCTCGGTTTCCAGGACGGTCGGCTCTTCACCGGGAACCTGGGTCACCGACACGGTCCATCGCCAGTCCGGGTACCCGGGCATCAGTGATGGAAAGAGGAGGGACACGACGCCGTCGCCCTCGTCCGTGGTGCTAACGAACTCACCAACGGTCGCCGCGGGCGTGATCTCCAGCAGCGCTTCCCTCGCGAGTGACTCGAGCTGGGCATGTTCGGCTGACGGCTGCTCAGGCATCCAGTTCGTCCGCGACCTTACGCAGCATGGCCGCGATCTTCGAGCTGTGGGCCTTGTCGGGGTAGCGGCCCCGCTTCAGGTTCGCGCCGATGCCGTCCATGAGCTTAACGAGATCTTCGATGATGATCGCCATGTCGTCGGCAGGCTTGCGGTTCAGCTTCGCGAGCGACGGGGGCGACTCGAGCACGCGCACCGACAGGGCCTGCGCACCCTTCTTGCCGTCGGCGATGCCGAACTCGAGCTTGGTACCTGCCTTCACGCCGGTGGTGCCAGCGGGCAGCGCAGACGCGTGGAGGAAGACTTCCTGGCCGTCATCAGAGGTGATGAAGCCGAAACCTTTCTCGTCGTCGTAGAACTTGACCTTACCGGTGGGCATCGCGGTACTCCTTATATTGCTGGTACCCCCAAGACTAGATGACCGGCGCGACCCCGTATCCTTGTCGGGTGGCACAAGACACCCCCCTTACAGCTCACCGCGGCGAACGCATCCTCGCTTTCATGGTCGCCTCCGCCGTCGGGCTGTCCATCCTCGCGTTCGTCGCGATCATCGTCGGCACCGCGGTCGGGGTCACCGACTTCGGCGCGGGCATCTGGCCGGTCGTCTTCGTGCTGCCCCTCATCGGCCTGCCGATCGGCCTCGTGCTCATCATCGTGCTCATCGTGGTCAGCGGCCTCCGCCGGGGTCGTGAAGCAAGGGATGCCGGGAACTGACGACTCCGCGCTCGCACTGGCCGGCCAGTTGCGGACGCTCGGGGACGACGCGCTGGGAGCGTTGCTCGCTGCCCGCGAGGTCAGGGAGGCGGGCATCCGCGACTTCTTCGACCTCGCCGACGCCCTCCTCGACCCCGACTCCATTCAGCGTGCCCTCGCCCACCTCGACCGCCCGACACTGACCACCATCGCGGCACTCAGTGGACAACCCGCGATGTCACTGACGGATGCCGCCGCGCACCTCACCCGCCTGGGCGCCGACGCCACGGGGTTGCAAGCCCACCTGGGGGCCGCCCTCACCCTCGCCCTCGTGACCGAAACTGACGGGCGCTACGCCGTGCCCGCCTCAGTCAGCCAGCGCCTGCGCGAATGGCCCGGCCTCGGCCTGCCCTCCCTGGACGAGCTGATCGGCGTGCCCGCCCCCGCGGCCATCGCGCCCGTGAGCACCGTGAACGCGCGGTTCACCGACACCGTGGCATCCGAGCGCGCGTTCACGACGATGACCTCGGTCGCCGAACTGATCGCCGAGCTGCAGCATGAGGCGGCACGCGAGTTGGCCCGCGGTGGCATCGGCCTGCCCGACAGCAAGCGCCTCGCCGCTGCGATGGGCGTTGAGCTCGACACCGTTCCCGCGCTGCTCGAGATCGCCGACCGGGCCGGGTTGACAGCCCGGCAGGACGGCCGCTTGATGCCCACCGCCGCGAGCACCGCCTGGCTACTGCTCTCCTCCGCCGACCGCTGGGCACGCCTCGCCGGTGCGTGGATCGACGGGCTGCCCGCCGACATCCGCACCCTGCTCGGCCGGAGCTCCCACGCCGCGTGGGGCGACCGGCTCGATGGCTACACCGAATGGTTGTACCCGGCCGGGCGGGACTGGATGCACGAACGGGTGCTCGCCTACTCCCGGGATGCCGAACTGCTCGGCATCACCGCGAGCGCGGTGCCGAGCACCCCCGGCAGCATCCTGTTCTCCGAGGGGACGGCACCGGCGGCGACCGCGATGCGGGAGCAGTTCCCGGCGGAGGTCCGCGAGGTTTACCTCCAGCACGACCTGTCGATCGTCTCGCCTGGCCCGCTCGCCGCCGAACTCGACTCCCGCCTGCGCTCGATGGCGGACGTGGAGGGACGTGGACTGGCCACCACCTACCGGATTTCGACCGCGAGCCTGTACCGCGCGATGGCGGGAGGCGAGACGGCGGAAACGTTGCGGGCGTTCCTCGCGGGTGTCTCGCTCACGGGCATCCCGCAGCCTCTCGACTACCTGCTGACGGAGGCCGCCTCGCGCTACGGCCTGGTGCGGGTGGGTGCCCTGAGCAATGGCGGGGCCTACGTCACGTCGAGCGACGACACGCTCCTGCGCACGATCAACGTCGACCACGGCCTCACCGCGCTCGGCCTGACCCGCGTGGAAGGCCGGTTGCTCAGCCGCTTCGACCGGGACCTGGTGTTCTGGAGCCTCGCCGAAGCGCGCTACCCGGTGGCCGCCGAGAACGATGCGGGCGAGGTGGTCACGATCAGCCGGCGGCAGGCCACACGAGCAAGCTCAGCGCCGGAGGCGAACCCGGCGACGAGCCTCATCGAGCGGCTGCGCATCGGCAGCTCCGCGAACGCGGAGGCCACCGGCCAGGCGTGGCTGTCGCGGCAGCTGGATGTCGCGATCCGCGGCAAACTCGGAGTCACGGTCACGGTCACCCTGCCCGACGGCAGCACAATGGCGTACCAGCTCGAACCCACCAGCGTCGCGAGCGGGCGGCTGCGCGCGAGGGACCGCAAGTCTGACATCGAGCGCACGCTGCCGTTGTCGAGCATCGTGGCGGTCGCACCCGCGCAGTAGTTTTCGAGCATCGAGTCTCCACTCCGCTCGACCACCGGTGACTTAGGCTGTAAGGATGTCCACGAACGGTCCCCTCATCGTGCAGTCCGACCGCACGGTGCTGCTCGAAGTCGCCCACCCGGATGCCGAGGATGCCCGGCATGACCTCGCTGTCTTCGCCGAGTTGGAGCGTGCACCCGAACACATCCACACGTACCGCATCACGCGGCTGGGGCTGTGGAACGCGCGCGCAGCGGGCCACAGCGCCGAAGACATGCTCGCGACACTCGAGCAGTACTCCAAGTTCCCGGTGCCGCAGTCCGTCATCATCGACATGACGGAAACGGTCGGCCGCTACGGGCGGCTCGTCATCGAGCGGGCGGATGACGGCGCCCTTACCCTCACTGCGACGGATGCCGCCGTGCTCAGCGAGATCACCCGGGCGCGCAAGGTCGCCGCGCTGCTGTTTGAGAAGCGCGGCGAGCACAGCTACGTGGTGCAGGCCTGGGCGCGCGGGCAGCTGAAGCAGGAACTCCTGAAACTGGGATGGCCGGCTGAAGATCTCGCCGGATACACCCCCGGCACCCCGCACGAGATTGCCCTCGACGAGGCGGCCTGGCATCTGCGGCCGTACCAGCACCAGGCGATCGATAATTTCGCGGCCCACGGCTCGGGCGTCGTGGTGCTGCCCTGCGGCGCGGGCAAGACCCTGGTGGGGCTCGGGGCGATGGCGGCGGGCAAGACCACCACGCTCATCCTGGTCACCAACACCGTTTCGGCACGCCAGTGGAAGGCCGAGATTCTCAAGCGCACCACTCTCACCGACGAGGAGGTCGGCGAATACTCGGGCCAGGTCAAGGAGGTGCGGCCGGTCACGATCGCCACGTACCAGATCCTGACCGCGCGCCGGAAGGGTGAATACGCCCACCTGGCACTGCTTGATGCGCTCGACTGGGGCCTGGTGATTTACGACGAGGTGCACCTGTTGCCGGCCCCCGTCTTCAAGCTGACCGCCGAACTGCAGGCACGCCGACGGCTAGGCCTCACCGCGACGCTCGTGCGCGAGGACGGCCGGGAGGGCGACGTGTTCTCCCTGATCGGCCCGAAGCGCTTCGATGCCCCGTGGAAAGAGATCGAGGCGCAGGGCTTCATCTCCCCCGCCTCCTGCTACGAGGTGCGCATCGACCTGCCCGAGCAGGAGCGTCTCGAGTACGCCGCGTCCGCCGACGACGAGCGCTACCGACTGGCGGCGACCGCTCCGGCGAAACTCCAGGTGGTCCGCGACCTGGTGTCGAAGCATTTCGGAGAGCGGATCCTCGTGATCGGGCAGTACCTCGACCAGATCGACGAGCTCGCTGACGTGCTGAACGCGCCGAAGCTCACGGGCGCGACCCCGATTGACGAGCGCGAGCGGCTGTACCAGGAGTTCCGGGATGGCACGACCACGGTTCTCGTGGTGTCGAAGGTGGCGAATTTCTCGGTCGACCTGCCGGAGGCCACGGTGGCAATCCAGGTGTCGGGCTCGTTCGGCTCACGCCAGGAGGAGGCCCAGCGCCTCGGCCGCCTGTTGCGCCCGAAGGAGAGCGGGCTTCCCGCGAACTTCTACACCCTCGTCGCCCGCGACACCGTCGACCAGGACTTCGCGCAGAACCGCCAGCGCTTCCTCGCCGAGCAGGGCTACAGCTACACGATTCTCGACGCCGATTCCCTGGCCGCCGCCTGAGCTTGAGCCTTCCCGCGGGGCACGCCAGCCCCGCGTGTTCCGCAGCGTTCAGCGACGGCTTCCGCGTGCTCGGCGGTGACGGTTCGACAATTGCCCGGGCCGGGATGCCGGGTCCAGTGCACGACAACTGCAGCATCCGGGGAGAACGGTTGCCCAGGCCGGTCGGGCCCGTGCAGGCGCGCCGAATTGGCGGGCACCTCAACGTGAAGCACCGGCGGAGCAGGCACGCCCTCGTGGTAGGCGATCGCACTCACACACGTGAGTCGGCCGCCAACCCTCCACGCCCGCAACACGCTGTCAGCCTCATCGGTGCGCGCGTACCACCCGTTGCGCACCCGTGTCAGGCGGCGACCGTAGTATGCCGCCACCGTGATCCAGCCGGGATCGACTCCCAAGGCTTCCAGCTCGCGCCGAGCCGCCACCCCGCCCAGTTTGTCGAGCGCCTTCCAGAGGTTCATGCCACATCTTCGCCCGACGGACCGCGGCCTCACCAACTCCGCTGCGGTCTGCGGGGAACCCTGCCGGACCACGAACTCGGGAGGACAGCTCACACCCCAACTCCCTCCAGTTTTGAAGGACCGTCCTTCAAAACTGGAGGGAGTTGGGGACGCGGGCCCAGCGGTGGCTTCGGGGCACGAGAGTCCAGGAGGTGCACCTGAGTAATAACGGGGCGGACGGAGGGACAGACAGAGGAGGCGACAGGTCAGCTGGCCAGCTCGATGAGCTTGCGCACCGTGCGCAGGTTTCGGGCGGTCGCGGCGACGCCCAAGCGCTTCGCCAGCGCCTCGTGGTTCAGGATGGCCCGACCCGCGCCATCCGCGTAGCGCAGGTGCAGCTCCCGGTCGATCACCTGCCAGCGGTCGTCACCGGAACGAACCGATGAGGCCGCCGCGATGGCCTCGACCGACGGCGCTGCGGACAGCATCGACACGTACGAGAAGCTTTCGTCGACCACCTCGAACGGGTGAGCGTCCAGGGCGCTTTGCAGCTCCTCCGGTGTGCGCGACATCACCTCCCGGGAGAACCCGAAGCGGTCCTGCACCGCCACCTCGACCGCCCGCTCGAAGATAGACGGGTCGGTGTCGAGCTCGATCACCGCGTTACCCGAGGCGATGTAGGTGCGCACGTCGCGAGCGCCGAGGCCCTCCAACAGATCCCGAAACGACGCCATCGGCAGCTTCGCGCCACCCCCGACGTTGACCGCGCGGATGAAGACGACGCGAGTGGTCATCCGCCCGAGTGCGTGCGCTGCGAGAGCATGAGGCGCCGCTCTGCAAGCCAGTCCATGAATGCGAAACCGACACCGGAGAGCAGGAACGTCAGGTGCAGCATGATGCGCCAGAACTGCTGCTCGGCAGTGACCGCGTATTCGCTCTCGGGCAGCACCCAGCCGGTGAAGTCCTGGAGCAGGCCGATCACCGAGATCGCGACGATCGAACCGATCAGCTTCATCTTCAGCCCGGAGAAGTCGACGTGGCCCATCCAGCTCGGGCGATCCTCCGCGCCGCGCGCCGCAGCAATCTTCGAGACGAAGTTCTCGTACCCGGCGAAGATCACGATCAGCACGAGATTGGCCAGAAGCGTCAGGTCGAGCAGGGCAAGGATGCTCAGGATGAGCTGCTCCCCCTCAATCGACGCCAGGTGAGTGACCAGGTGCCACACCTCCTGGAAGAACTTGATGAGGATCACCACGAGCGACACGACGAGGCCCACGTAGAACGGCGCGAGGAGCCAGCGGCTGGCGAACATGAAGCGCTCGATCGCGTGCTCGAGGCGATACAGGGGCCGGTTCATGGGCGACGGGCTGGCGGGCTCACTCATGCCTCCATGGTATTCGCGCACCAATCGCCGTACGTCCAGTCATCGCGCTCCCAGAAAACTTCCAGACAACTCGCAGATACTGACCTCATGGCTGACGGACCGAAAATTCTGATTGTCGACGATGAACCCAACATTCGCGACCTCCTCACCACCTCGCTGCGATTCGCCGGCTTCGCCGTGCGGGCCGTCGGTAACGGCGCCCAGACCATCTCGGCGGTGCTGGAAGAGGAGCCAGACCTCATCATCCTCGACGTGATGCTGCCCGACATGAACGGCTTCGGGGTCACCAAGCGGCTCCGGGCATCCGGCTACACGGCGCCCATCCTCTTCCTGACTGCCAAGGACGACACCGAAGACAAGATCACCGGCCTCACGGTCGGCGGCGACGACTACGTGACCAAGCCGTTCAGCCTCGACGAGATCGTTGCCCGCATCAAGGCGATCCTGCGCCGCACCATGCAGGATGACGAGGAGGCGGTCATCCGCGCGGGCGAACTGACGATGGACCAGGACACGCACGAGGTCACCATCGGCAGTGAGCAAATCGAGCTCAGCCCCACCGAGTTCAAGCTGCTTCGCTATCTCATGCTCAACCCGAACCGGGTGCTGTCGAAGGCGCAGATTCTCGACCACGTTTGGGAGTACGACTTCAACGGTGATGCCGGAATCGTGGAGAGCTACATCTCCTACCTGCGCCGCAAGCTCGACCAGTACTCGGAGGAGCCGGTCATCCAGACCAAGCGCGGCTTCGGGTACATGCTGAAAGCGTCGAAGGTCTAGCGTGGCTCCCCCGCCTAAAATGAAGGCCTGATGCACGCAATCACGGAGTGGTGGAACCGGATCTCCCTCCGCACCAAGATCACCGGTGTGACGGTGCTGCTGCTGACCATGGGCCTGCTCGTCGCCGGTGTCGGCACCATGACCGTGCTGCGCACCTACCTCCTGGAGCAGGTGGACACCCAGCTGAAATCCACGAAACTGGATATCAGCGCGATCACGTTCACGGGCACAGCGGATGACCCGGAGTGCGGCATCCGGACCGCGCCCACCGACTATTTCATCGCCGTGATCGACGCCGACCTCGACCTGCTGTGCAGCAATCGTGAGGAGTCGGAGACCCAACCGGTGGTCTCGGCGCTCGATCTGCCGTCCGCCAGCAACGATACGTCGCTGGTTACCCTGCCCAGCACGACCCCGGGCGGGGAATGGCGCGTCGTCGTGTATTCCGTGCCGGGGTCGGATAACAGCATCGGCATCACCATCGCCATCGGGCTCGACCTCGGCAGGTCAAACGCCACCATCAAGCAGTTCTCCGCCATCTTCCTGTTCTTCGGGCTCACCGTCGTCATCCTCGGTGGCGCCCTGACCCGCTTGCTGGTGACCTCGACCTTCACCCCGTTGCGCGAGGTTGAGGCCACCGCCGCGCGCTTCGCCGACGGCGACTTCAACCAGCGTCTCGCCGGGGCAACGCCCAACACCGAGGTGGGGCGCCTCAACCGCTCCCTCAACGCCATGCTCGGTCGGATCGACCGCGCCTTCGCCGACCGCGCACGCACCATCGACCAGATGCGCCGCTTTGTCGGGGATGCCTCGCACGAACTGCGCACCCCACTCGTCTCGGTGCGGGGGTATGCCGAGCTCTACCGAATGGGCGCCCTGACCACGCCCGACGATGTCGCCCAGGCCATGGAGCGCATCGAGAAGGAGGCGATTCGCATGGGCGAGCTCGTCGAAGACCTCCTCGAACTGGCCCGCATCGACGAGGCCAAGCCCCTGCTGCTGACCGAGGTCGACCTGGTGCCGATCGCCCACGATGCAGCGCTCGACGCGATGGCGAGCGCGCCCGACCGCGTGGTGACGGTGGTGGGGACGGATGTTCCTCCGGAACCGACAACGGAAACACTCGTGCTCGACGTCATCCCGCCATCCACGCCATCGCGCGGGGTGTCGTCACTGGCCACCGGGCCGATCGCCTTTGCGGGAGCAACCCTCGCACGGCTCGGCGCCCGTCGCAGCCGGGCAACCGCCAACGCCGTTGTTCCTGCCACCGTGCCGCCGCCCGCAGAACTCCGCGCCGTGGTGCTCGCGGCGGAGAACAAGATCCGCCAGGTGGTGGCCAACCTGGTCGGCAACGCCCTGAGATTCACCCCCGCGGGCAGTCCCATCGAGATCGGTGTGGGAGTGGACGCGGTGAAGCGGGTGGCAACGATCTCCGTCATTGACCATGGCGAGGGCGTCCCGCCCCAGATCCGCGGCAAGATCTTCGAGCGATTCTGGCGTGCGGACAGCTCCCGCCAGCGGGCCACGGGCGGCAGCGGACTGGGGCTCGCGATCGTCGCCGCGATCGTCGCCGCCCATCGCGGTGAGGTTGAGGTGGTCGAGACGCCCGGCGGGGGTGCGACTTTCCGGGTCTCGCTGCCACTCCTCCCCAGCGCCAGCGAAACGCCTGCAGCTCCCACCACGGCCTGACCCTGGTCGCGGAGCACCGGGCCTCAGTACCGTCTCCGCATGACTCGTTACCAGGTAGACAGTGAAGCCGTCATGAGTGCCACGGGTGCCGTGCGCTCATCAATCAGCCGCATCCAGTCGGAGGTGTCTGGGCTGCACGCCCAGCTCACCCAGCTGCAATCATCGTGGACGGGGCAGGCCGCCACCGCGTTCGGTGGTGTGGTCTCGGAGTGGAGTTCGACCCAGCACCGGGTGGAACAGAACCTCGCCGCCATCAACCAGGCCCTCACTCACGCCGGCCAGCAGTATGCCGAGATCGAGGCCGCAAACGCGCGACTCTTCGCACGCTAGCCCGCTCCCCCACCACACCACCGTAACGCGCAACGGGCGGCCTCCCGAAGGAGACCGCCCGTTGTGTGGTTCTTCTGGGACCTAGAAGTCCATGCCGCCCGACGGGTCACCCATCGGGGCAGGGTTGTTCTTCTCAGGCTTGTCCGCGACAACCGCCTCGGTCGTCAGGAACAGGCCGGCGATCGACGCGGCGTTCAGCAGCGCGGAGCGCGTCACCTTCACCGGGTCGTTGATGCCAGCAGCCAGCATGTCGACGTACTCGCCGGTCGCGGCGTTGAGGCCCTGGCCGACGGGGAGGTTGCGAACCTTGTCCGCGACGACACCGGGCTCCATGCCTGCGTTCAGCGCGATCTGCTTGAGCGGGGCGTCGATAGCAACACGCACGATGTTCGCGCCCGTCGCCTCGTCGCCAACCAGGCCCGTGACGGCGCCCGACTCGAAGGCGATCTTGCCGGCCTGGATGAGCGCGACGCCACCACCGGCGACGATGCCCTCTTCGACGGCAGCCTTGGCGTTGCGGACGGCGTCCTCAATGCGGTGCTTGCGCTCCTTGAGCTCCACCTCGGTAGCGGCACCGGCCTTGATGACCGCGACACCACCGGCGAGCTTCGCGAGGCGCTCCTGGAGCTTCTCGCGGTCGTAGTCGCTGTCGGTGTTCTCGATCTCGGAGCGGATCTGCTTCACGCGACCGGCGATGGCTTCGGGGTCGCCCGCGCCCTCGATGATCGTGGTCTCGTCCTTGGTGATGATGACCTTGCGGGCGGTACCCAGCAGGTCGAGGGTGGCGTTCTCGAGCTTGAGGCCGACCTCCTCGGCGATGACCTGGCCACCGGTGAGGATGGCGATGTCCTGCAGCTGGGCCTTGCGGCGGTCACCGAAGCCGGGAGCCTTGACAGCAACCGACTTGAAGATGTTGCGGATCTTGTTGACGACGAGAGTGGCCAGCGCCTCCTGGTCGACATCCTCGGCGATGATGAGCAGCTGCTTGCCGCTCTGGATCACCTTGTCGACGATGGGGAGCAGGTCCTTGATGTTCGAGATCTTCGAGTTCGCGATCAGGATGTAGGGGTCGTCGTAGACAACCTCCTGGCGCTCCTGGTCAGTGACGAAGTATGCCGACAGGAAGCCCTTGTCGAAGCGCATGCCCTCGGTGAGCTCAAGGGTGGTGCCGAAGGTGTTCGACTCCTCGACGGTGACAACACCCTCCTTGCCGACCTTGTCGATGGCCTCGGCGATCAGGGCGCCGATCTCGGTGTCAGCGGCAGAGATCGACGCGGTCGCGGCGATCTCTTCCTTGGTTTCGATCTCCTTGGCGCTCGCGATGAGGGCCTCGATGACGGCCGAGGTGGCCTTCTCGATACCGCGCTTGAGGCTGATCGGGTCGGCGCCGGCGGCGACGTTGCGCAGCCCTTCGCGGACGAGGGCCTGGGCGAGCACGACCGAGGTCGTGGTTCCGTCACCGGCGACGTCGTCGGTCTTCTTGGCGACCTCCTTGACGAGCTCGGCGCCGATCTTCTCGTACGGGTCGTCGAGTTCGATCTCCTTGGCGATCGAGACACCGTCGTTCGTGATGGTGGGTGCGCCCCACTTCTTCTCGAGCACGACGTTGCGGCCGCGCGGGCCGAGGGTCACCTTGACGGCGTCCGCCAGGATGTTCAGGCCGCGCTCGAGGCCGCGACGGGCCTCTTCGTTGAAAGCAATGATCTTTGCCATGTGTGTTTCTCGTCCCTCCCGGACGTCGTACAAGCGAATTCGTTAGCACTCGAATCGTGCGAGTGCCAGAAGTAAAATTAGCACTCGCCCGGGGCGAGTGCAAGACAACACAGGCGCTTAACGAGAGCGGTGCCGCCCCCCTCAGGGGACGGCACCGGTGATCGTGGCTGACCGTACGGTTAGCCGAGCTTGACGGATTCGGCCTGGGGGCCTTTCGGCCCCGAGCCGACCTCGAAAGTCACGTGCTGGCCCTCCTCGAGAACCTTGTAGCCGCCCATCTCGATGGCCGAGTAGTGGACGAAAACGTCCTGCCCTCCGCCATCGACGGTGATGAAACCGTAGCCCTTCTCAGCGTTGAACCACTTCACGGTTCCGTTCGCCATGTGTTACTCCCTGCTGTGCATCCTGCGACTGCCTGACGGGGCGGCCAAACCAGAGCGTAGCGAGCAAACGAGTGGCTGTAGAGGGGTGCCGGAGTGATTAAACACGGGTGTAACACGATCGAGATTTCGACGGTGTTTTCGCGCAGTCCTACTCGGTGGCGGTCGCCCCGGGGTAGTCGAGCCCGATGACGACGTTCAGCGGCGCACCCGGGAAGGTTCCGGGCTCAACGAGGCGGATCTCGCCGACACCGAGCGCCACGACAAGGCCACGCGCGGCGTCCTCGTTGGCGACGTCCTCGTAGTAGACCGTGGTCTCTTCAATGTCTTTGGTGGCGGCGTTGGTGCGGCTGTCGATGACCCAGCCCAACCCGGCCAGGGCGTCACCCACGGTGTCCTGGAGCCCGGAGGTGGGCGTTCCGTTCAGCACGATGACTTTGAGCCCCCGCGCCTTGAACTCTTCGGCATTGGGGTCGAGGATCGGCTCGGCGGTCGGGGTGAACGAGGGGGTCGGCGTCTGCGAGGGGGCGGCGAAGAAGGGGATGCCCACCTCGACCCCGAGGTAACGGCTCAGGCCGAAGAGCCCGCCCACGACAAGAACACCCGTGGCCAGCAGGGCCCAGGCAAAGCCGATCCAGCCGCCACCCTTCTTCTTGGGGCCGCGATGGGCGCCGACGCGCTTGAGGTCCTGAGGCAGCTCGTCGAACCGGTCTTTCGGGTATGACGCCATAGCTCAGTCGTTCGATTCTTCGTGGGGCGCGAGGCCGGGATCGGTGGTCGTGAATGTCCGCGCTGCCCGGGCACTTGTGCGCGCATCCCGTGCACGCTGCAGTCGCCTGACCAGCATCGGATCGTGCCGCACTGCTTCGGGGACATCGATCAGAGCATTCAGCAGTTGATAATAGCGGGCCGCCGACAGCCCGAACTGTGAACGGATGGCCTCTTCTTTCGCCCCCGCGTGGCGCCACCACTGCCGCTCGAAGTCGAGGATCGCGGCATCGCGCGGCGCGAGGGAGGTTTCCGGCTCGCGGGCGGGCTCGGGTCGAGCAGTCACTGGGCCTCCCATCGCCTGTGCAAATCCTAGGGCTGGGCCCAGCTGCGGGCCGAGAAGGCGCCGGGCAGGTCGCGTTTCGCCCCGATTCTTAGGGTAACCTAACTGAACCTTCACTCGGATTGGCTTCCATGCAGCTCCGCACCACCACGCTCCTTGCGGCGTGCGCGATTGTCGTCGCTCTCTCGGGATGCTCGATCGCACCCGCCACCTCGAGCGACCCCACCGTCTCCCCCTCCTCCGCGGTACCGCTCGCGGAGCTCGACATCCTCGCCGACCCGCACTCCTGGAGCGGACCGTCGACCGCGGTGCTCCCCGACAGCGACGTCGCCGCCCCCGAGGTCGCGCCCGAGCAGAGCCTCCCGGCGAAGGTGACCTCCCGCGACCTCGACGGCGACACCACGGTGACGGTCGAGTCGACCGAACGCATCTTGCCCATGGACATCTCGGGGTCGATTGCCGCGACCGTGTTCGGCCTGGGCTTCGGCGACTCGGTGGTCGGCCGGGATATCTCGACCACGTTCCCCGCCGCGGCCGAGCTGCCGCTGGTCACCTCGAGCGGGCACACCGTCAACAGCGAGGCGATCCTCGCGCTGCGCCCCACGGTGGTGATCACCGACGGCACGATCGGGCCGGTCGACGTGGTGCTGCAGCTGCGGGATGCCGGCATCGCCGTGGTCTTCGTCGACACGGAGCCGAGTATCGCCGGTGTCGGGGACCTCGCCCTGCAGGTGGCGACCGCGCTCGGCGCACCGGCCGCCGGCGAATCGCTGGCCACCGACCTGGTGGAGGGGATTGAAGAGAAGGTGGCGGAGATCGCCGCGATAGTTCCCGCTGGCGATCCGCTGCGCATGATGTTCCTCTACCTGCGCGGCACCTCGGGCATCTACTACCTTTTCGGCAGCGAGTCGGGTGCCGATGTGCTGATCAGCGCCCTCGGTGGCATCGACGTGGCTGCGGAGATCGGGCTCGAGGGCATGCGGCCGATGACCGATGAGGCGATGGTTGCCGCGAACCCGGACCTGATTCTCGTCATGACGGACGGACTCGAGAGTGTCGGTGGCGTCGACGGCCTGCTCGAGTCGAAGCCCGCGATCGAACTCACCGATGCGGGCCAGAATCGCCGCTTCGTGGACATGGCCGACGGCGACATCCTGGCCTTCGGTCCGCGCACCGCCGCCGTTCTCGACGCTCTCGCCCGCGCCATTTACGCCCCGGGCCAGTAGCCGCCGCCGGATGCACGAAGCCCGGGAGCCCCGACGTGCGGGCTCCCGGGCTTCGAGGCGTGGGCTAGGCGGTGTGTGACCGGCGGCGGACCAGGATGACCGCGACCGCCGCGATCACGGCGAGCGCGAGGGCCAGCCACAGGATCCACCACAGGTTGGCCGTCTCTGCCGAGGTCGGGTCAGCGGCCACGGTCGGCTCGCCGCTCGGAGCCGCAGCCGACTCGCAGGCCGCGCCGGGCTCGACGGTGAACGACACCGGGTCGAACTCTTCGCCGGACTCGTAGGTTCCGAAGGCCGCTGAACCCTCGGCGGTGAGCACGGCGGGCGCCCCGGTGACGGTGATCACCCCGTCCGTCTCCTCGACGGTGGCGGCCGAGAGGTCGAGCTCAACGAACTCCACGGCGGGCGAGTTGACCTCCGCGCCGTCCTGGGTCGTGCCCGAGACATCCAGCAGCAGCACCGCAGTGTCAGCGTCGATGAACTTCAGTTGCGGGTTGGCAACGGTGGTGTTCAGGATGCCACCATGCCCGGTGAACGTGATGGAGCCCCTGAAGGCCACCACCCCGCCGTCCTCGTAGGAGCCCTCGCCATCCGACCAGCTGAAGTCGGGCGTCTCGTAGCTGGCGCCGTCGGCGACCGTCCACTCACCGTTGGCGATCGAGCCGCTGATGTAGCTGCGGAATGACTCCTTGAAGCCCCAGCTCAGGGTGGCGTCGTCGACGGGGCACGACATGGCCGCGGTGGTGACGTTGGCCGCGATGTCGAGCACGACGCCGCGGTTGACCGAGCCCTGGACGGTGAGCGTGTGGGTTCCGGTCAGTTCGGCCGGCAGTCGCCCCGTCCAGGTGACGCGGCCGGAGGCATCCGCCACCACATCGCGAGCGAGCACGATTGGGTCGGAATAGATCACGACCATGATTCCCGTCTCGCTCGGCTCAAAGCCGTCGGCCGTGAAGGTCACCTCGCCGCCTGCCACCAGACCGGCGAGAATCTCCGGTGCGACGACGATTCCCGTCGTGGCTGGCGGTGTCGCCGGCGGCTGGGTTTCGCCGCGGTACGCCGCGACAGTGCTCGATCCACCGGTCAGGAACGCGGCCGTTCCGATCGAGAACGTCACTGGATCGAGAGCGGTGCCTGCGGCGTAGAAGTTCGAGCCGTTGAACGAGAAGACTCGTGCACCGGCCGCCGTCAGCGAGGCGGGAACACCGCTAAACGTGACCGTATTGCCGGGCGTCGAACGGACCCCCGCGGAAAGGTCAAGCGTGGCGAACGAGGTCGAGGCTCCCCCGTTGACACTGACGGAGAGGGTGGCGCGAGTGGAGGACTCAACCGTCACGACGGGATTGGACAGCGAGACATCCAGCAGCCCGTCATGGCCGCGGAACCGAACCGACCCCGAGTAGCTGGTGCTGCCGGTGGAACCGTCGAACGTGCTGCCCGCCGCCTGGCCGAAGACGAATGCGCCACCCGACAAGCTGACCCCGCTGGTCGTGATGGAGCCGTGCGCAATCGGGCCCGCGACATAGCTGCGGAAGGACTCCTTGATGCCCCAGGCCAACGAGCCAGCTGCCACCTGCTTGGTCGCCACGTCGATGGTGGCGGTTCCGGTCGAACCCGAGTAGAGCAGCGGAGCTGCCGGGACGAACTGCGCCGAGAACGCGTGCTGCCCTGCAGTCAGTGCGCCAGTCGTGATCGTCGCTGCGGTTGACGGCGCAGTGCCGAGCACACTATCTCCGTCACGGAACGTCACGGTGCCGTCGACCTGTGGCGAGACGGTAGCCACGAGGGTGGAGCTTTCGCCTTCTCCAGCACCGGTGGCCGTGAGCAGGACGCTCGTCGAAGCAGCCGGAGTGAACGAGAGGGGCGTGTACGTCTCAAAGGCCGCGTACGCTGCCCCGCTGCCACTGTAGGTGTAGATGCCGTAGTTGCCTGTCTCGGGCTCGCCACTGTAGTTGCGCTTGACGGTGAGCTCGACGGTGAAGGAGCCGTCTGCAGCGATTGCGGTTCCCCCCGTACCGACGGTTGCGAGATCGTCCGGGGACACGCCCCACACCTGGCCGCCATTCTTGCGATTCCCACTGGGAGCGCCCGCGCTGGGCTTCCAGTTCTCGGGGAACTTGCCGAACACGATGTACGCACCACCGAACTTGCCAGCAAGCGGCGGACGGGTGCCTGTGGTGGCGGGGACCTGGGGGGTGAAGTTCCACCCCTTCACCGTCAGGGTCTCGCCGAGCGGATTGAGCCCGGACGTCTTCGATACCGCGATGGCCGGAGTCGTACTGAAGGTCACGGGGGTGTAGGTCTCAAATCCTGCATAGGCCGCCCCGCCTCCGCTGTAGGTGTAAATGCCGTAGTTGCCGGTGTCCGGCTCCCCGAAACCTCGGCTGACCTTCAGCTGGAGGGAGAACGATCCATCGGCCCGGACGGCGACGGCCTGGCTGCCGAGCCCTGCGGCATCCTCAGGATTCACGACCCACAACTGCGTGCCAATCTTGCGCGCGCTGCTTGAGGCACCCGCGCTGGGTTTCCAGTCGTCGGCGAACTTTCCGAACACGACGTAGGCACCGCCGAACTTGCCTGCAAGTGGGGGGCGCGTCGCGGTCGTCGCGGGCGCACTGGGCAGGAAGCCAGTCCCGGTGACCGTCACCAGTTCGCCTGCGGGAGAGAGGTCGGTGGTCTTCGACACGACAACGGTCGGCACCGCTGGGGCAGGCGCCTTCTCCACCGGCCAGGAGAAGCTCACCGGGTCGAGCGGGTCACCCGCCGCGTAGAAACCAGCGAACGCCACCGCGCCGGCTGCCGTGAGCGAGGCCGGCGCAGCCGCGAAAGCCACCGTGTCTTCGGTGGAGACATTCGCAGCGCTCAGGTCGACCGAGGCGAACTCGACGTCGGTGCTCGTCACAAAGGTGGTGGGTGCCGCGATGCTGTTGGAGACCGTGTCGACAACGATGGTTGCCGACGCCGCAGAGTCCTGCACAATCCGCACATTGGAGACGGTCAGGTCGAGGGCGTACGCCCCTGCACCGATTCCGCCGAACCCTTCGTGGCCCGTGAAGTGGATTGAGCCGGTGTAGGCCACCGCACCGGTTCCGGCAGCAGGCTGGGCCGTGCCCGTCCCCGCCGACCAGGAGAACTCCCCCGTAATGTTCCCGGTCGTAGTCCAGCCGCCGTGTGCAATGAAGCCGGAGATGTATGAGCGGAACGACTGTTTGATTCCCCAGTCGAGCGTGGCCGACGTCACGTCACCTGCCGCGGCATTCGCCGGAGCAACGCCTAGGGCGAGTCCGCTGATGACCATGAGCAAGGTGAGGGCGGCAGCCCACAGTCGACGGATGGGGCGGGCGGGCACAGCTGTGTTCACGTAGATCTCCGGTGTTGGGCGGGTTAGCTAAGGCTAAGCTAACCTCGACCATAGAGGGCACCGATGCCCCTGTCAAAGAATTAGTTAGGCGAACCTTACTTCCCGCCCGCGCGGTACATCGAGAGGTGCATGATCGTCGCCTCCTCGTAGGGTTCACCGAACCCTTCGAAGCCGAACTTCGCATACAGCGGCGCCACGTACTGCTGCGCGTGCAGCAGCAGTGCCTCGTGGCCGAAGTCGGCGATGACCCGCGCCATGAGCACCTGGGCGAGGCCCTCCCCGCGCCGATCGACCCGCACGACAACCCGCCCGATGATGCGCCGGGCATCCAGGTGTTCGGGATGCTCGTTGAGCAGCACCCGGAGGTAGGCTGCGGTGCCCGCGTCATCCCGGATCCAGTAGTGGACGGTGTCTGGCTCCTGGTCGCGATTGTCGAGCTCCTCTTCATCCACTTTCTGTTCGACGAAGAAGATGTCGGTGCGCAATTTGAGGAAGGAGTAGAGCTCGTCGGTTGTGAGTTCGCCCCACGACCTGGTGACGACGGAAGAATCTGGCACGGCTGCGAGTTTAATGGTGCGGAAGACTTCTTCCCCGTTCCAAGGAGACAACGATGACGTACAAGGTTGAGAAGACCGAACAGCAGTGGCGTGAGGAGCTGGGCGACCGGTACTCGATCCTGCGCGAGGCGGCGACCGAACGGCCGTGGTCGGGGGCGCTGCTCGATGAGAAGCGGGCGGGGACGTACACCTGTGGTGCCTGTGGGGCCGAGCTGTTCCGCTCGGGCGCGAAGTTCGACTCCGGATCGGGGTGGCCGAGCTTCTTCGAGGCCGTCGACCCGGAGGCGGTGGAGCTGAAGACCGACACTTCGCTCGGGATGACCCGCACGGAGGTGCTCTGCGGCACCTGCGGTTCGCACCTCGGGCACCTCTTCGATGACGCGTACCAGACCCCCACGGGCGACCGGTACTGCATGAACTCGCTGTCGCTCGACTTCAAGGAGAACTGATCTCTGCATTGGAGGCCGTGCTGCGGCGCCAGTCGCACTCCCATGTGACCGGCGACGCCCCGAGCCACGAGGAGCTGCTCCAGCTCGTCGAGGCCGCCGCGACGGTAGCCGACCACGGGGGGCTGCAGCCGTGGCGGCTGATCGAGGTGCGCGGTGCGGCGCGGGAGAAGCTGGGGCGCGCGTTCGAGAAGGAGGGCAGCTCGGCGGATAAGCCGCTGCGGGCATCCCTCCTCATTGCGATCGTCGCCGTCCACAAGCCCAGCAGCAAGGCGCCGGAGTGGGAGCAGGATGCCACGGCCGCGGGTGTCGCGCACATGCTGAGCCTGCTGCTCGACGAGGCGGGGTGGGGAGTGTTCTGGCGCAGCGGGCACGTCACCCGCACCAAGAGGGTGGCGAAGGTGCACGGCCTGGCCAAGAACGAGAAGCTGTTGGGCTGGCTCTATGTCGGCGGCGTTCCTGAGCGCACCAAGCCGCCGCGCCGGGACAAGTTCAGGGGCGAGCAGGTGCTGCAGCAGCTGTCGTAGGCCTGCTCGGGATCGAGGCGATTCCGATGGCCACGAGGGTGGCGAGGGTGCCGGCGACGGTGGTCCATTCCAGGGACTGGCCGGCGACGGGCAGCACGAGGTCGAAGACGAGGGATGCCGCGAGCTGCCCGGCGATCGCGCCGAGACCCAACAGCAGCACCCCGGTGTATGTGACGACGATGGCGTAGCCGGCCACGAAGACGATGCCGATGGCACCACCGATGTACAGCATCGGCTGGGCGGTGAGGTTGGCGGGCAGCCCGGTGACGGCGGCGTGGATGGCGAGCACGACGCCGAGGGCAATGGCTCCGACGAGGAAGTTGAAGAAGGTTGCCGTCAGTGGTGAGCCAGAGATTTCGCGCACCTGCCCGTTGACGGCTTGCTGCCAGCCGAGGCCGAGGCCGGCGGCGAGCGGGAGCACGAGCACCCAGGCGGCGATGCCTGCCTGCAGTTGCGGTGACACCGAGAAGGCGACGGCCACGACCGCGAGGATGGCGCCGACCACGCGGTATCCGGTGACCGGTTTCGGCTGCATGCTGCCGATCCCCCGCCGGTCGACGAGCAGGCCGCTGAGGGTTTGCCCGGTGACGGTGGCGACGGTGAACAGCGCCACCCCGAGCACGGCCGCGGTGAGCCCTTGGGAGAGCACGAACAGCGCACCGGAGAGCCCGCCGAGGATGTACCACCACGGCACTTCTCGACTCCGGATGCCCCGGACGATGGTGACAACGCCGCGCCGGGTGTTGGGCACCGCGCCGGCGATGACCGCCATGATGACGAGCCCTGACCCAAACGAGATGAACGCGGCCAGGTACCCGTCGCCCAACTGGTGGCCGAGCTCACCGTTGATGCGCGACTGCGCGGCCACGAGACCCCCACAAGCAACGGCTCCGACGACGGCAAGCGCTACGACGGCGCGGGAATGTGTCACCGCACGAGTCTACGGACGCCCGAGACTCGGTATCGTTGTTCGGGCAACACGCCCCCTTAGCTCAGTTGGCCAGAGCACCGCTCTTGTAAAGCGGGGGTCGTCGGTTCGAATCCGACAGGGGGCTCAGAAAAAGAGCCGACGATTCGGCTCTTTTTCTGAGCCCGCATGGATGAAACGGTGTTCTCCGGCACGGACCAGCCGCGCTCAACAAACGCGACATGCTTCGTCTCTCGATCACCGCTTGAGCTTTGACGCTCGCGTCTACCGACACCGAACGGCTCGCGCGCGTACCCGCCGCTCGTGCGGCGCCATGCTGCGGATGTCGGCCCGATCCGCCCCCGTGTTGAACCAGCCGCAGCGGAAGGTGCGGTCGAGTAGCACCGAGCCGTACTTGGACCCTCGAGCCGGTCGAACGTTGAGCGCCTCAGGTCGGTAGCAACCCGACTACGCATCGAATCTGGCGGGTGTCCCGTCTGGATGCGCAGCAGGCGCACGAGAACCTTCTCGCGACGCTCGACACGCTTCCACTAGTGCGAAACGTAAGCATGCGCGTATTGAGTACGGCTAGCAGTTCTGCGGTGTTCAGCGCTCCGTTCGTAGCCCTCCTCGCGGTCGAGCGCGTGGAATGCCCTGGTCTGTGACGGGTGGGTAGGTAGCTGCCGCGTCGGGGGCCGAGGCGCCCGACGCTTGCCGCTGGGGTCGTTGCGGTTCAAATTTCTGTTGCCTATTCAAGTAAAGAGGCGCCGCTTCGCGGCACCAACCAGTATTCCTCCCGAATCGATCGCGCGGGCGTCCATCCCCACTTGTCTCGGTAGATCGGCGCCGCGCGCGTCTCTCGCGCTAGTCTCGACGCGGAGCAGATGAGAGGTTTCGTTCAATGGAACGCGTGGATTACGAGTCGATGGTCGTGCAGGAGTTCGTGACCGGTCATGAGCGGGGCGAACTGAACATCTCGCCCTGGTACCAGCGTCGCGCGGTGTGGACTACGTCACATAAGGCGTATCTGATCAACTCAATATTCGAGACGATGCCGGTCCCGAGCATCTATATACGCCATGCCCTCGATCTCGAAACTGAGAAGACCGTCAAGGAGGTAGTTGACGGTCAGCAGCGAATTCGCTCGATCCTTGACTACCGAGCCGACAACTTTGCGGCAAGGCATCCCGAGCACTCTCGACGCGTTCGCTTTAGCGAACTTACGCCGGCGCAGCGCAACAGATTCTTGATGTCCAAACTTCCAGTCGCCTATCTCATTGGCGCTGATGACAAAGACGTAATCGAGATCTTCGGGCGCCTGAATGCAGTCTCCAAGACCCTGAACGCTCAGGAAAAGCGTTCTGCCCAGTTTAGTGGGGAATTCCATCAGTTCTGCTTGAGAGAGGCAGCGGAGCGACTGTCGATCTGGCGCGACCTCAATGTGTTCACCGCGACTGAAATCTCACGAATGACTGAGGTGCAGTTCACCGCGGAAGTGGCGATCGCCCTCATTAATGGGATGAGCGACTTCAGCGCTCGCCGTGTCGACAACGCCTATAGGGAGTGGGACGAGGACTTCCCGGAGCGGGAGGACGTGGGTGCGCAACTTGAGAGGGTCTACGGGCTGGTCAGCTCGATCGATCCTGAGTTGTTCACCGCGACCATATTTACTCGATCGCCAGTGTTTTATTCGCTTGTTCTAGTGCTGGCCGCTCAGACTCGTCTGCCTTCGCGCGGGAAGCTCGAGGAGCTGCTAGTCGATGTTGACAGCCACTTCAATGACCCAAGGCCGGCAGCCGAGCGCCCGGAGGCCGACCTCGAGTTCGTCGCGGCCTGCACTGCCAGCACCCAACGCATCAAGTCGCGGCAGACTCGCTTCGACTACATAGAGTCGTTCATCTAGGTCGCGCCTTGCCCGTCCCGGCGGTCACCGTGCCTCACGCCCGATTCGTCGAGCAAGCGAAGCGGCACGACCAAATAGTCGCAGCCCTCGCCGGCGTGGATCCTGCGTTACAAAAAATGGTGGCGGAGCTCGTAATGATGCGCCTGTTCGACGACTTCCAGGATGCGTTGTCTGGAATTGCGGCACGACTGACCTGCGGTGCAACCTACGGTGACGGATCCGTTCCAGCGTTACTCACCGCACCAGCGACATCCATTGGAGCAGCCATGGACCTGTTCACGAATCACGGGCGGCTGAAGCCGCGCTACCCCAAATGGTCCAAGACCAAGTTTATTAACGAGACCACCCAAAATGTGATGTCGGCTTCGGACCACTTTCTCGCCGCATGCTCTGCGCACTCTCTCGTGATTTCCGAAATGCAGGCGGTGCGGAATCGAATCGCGCACGCAAATACAACGTCGCGAGCGGCATATTCGATTGTTGTGCGTCGCTATTACGGGGCGAACCTGAACCACATTTCGCCCGGCTTGTTTTTGATGTCACCGAGGTTCTCGCCCGCCAAGATCGAAGGTTACATTTCTGCGTCTCGTCTGATAATCAAAGCGTGTAGCCGATGCTAGAGCCCGGCTCGTCCTGATGGTTTCGGGTTGGACGAGGCGGCGCAATGAGGGCCGCCGAAAATGCGCTCCTCACGCACCGACGGGGATCGGGCCAACGATTGCTTGGAGGAGCGTGCGAAGAGTTTCGTTGGAACTAATCTGAACACGTACAGCCGACTCGTAGTCGGTGATCTTCTGGTAGCCGAGTGCACTAGCCACTTGCGTCCGAACGGCGCTATCTCTGATAGGAACCGCGCGAATTAAGTCGTCGATATTCGCTACTTCAAGCATGAGTTGGAGTTCATTCAGAATCTTCTGGAACGGCGAAGCGAACGAGATCTCAATCGGATCGACAGTCGCATCCAGCTCGTGAGGTAGTTCGTCCACGATCCTCCGACGCACCTCAGATATAGCGAGTTTGCCTGCCAACCTTTCCAGAGTTCCGGGGGTGCGGAGGGACGCAATGATCTTGGCGCGCGCATCATCCCGCAGATGCTCAGCTGACTTCCCAAGCGCTGCAGCTTGGACCTCTGCCATCTCATCAATGATGAATTCGAGGTAGTAGAGGTTCTCAACCTCGCTAACAGGGAGAGGCAATACTCCTCGTTGCGCTAGGGACAATCGTTCGGCCGGACTCCTCCCGTCTCCATCTACCACGCCCCGCGCGCGGACCCAGTGGTGGTTCTGGCTCGCCGCCAGGCCGGTGACTGATCGAATCACCGAATCTGCGCCGCCAGCAGGAGACAGCGTCCAGTGGGGGAAGAGCAGCGCATAGAGCCGAATGTCGACGCTCGAGGCATCGCCCTCGATAAAAAGAATGTCTTTCCGCCCGCCTAGAATCGCGCGCTGAGCCGTCTCCGGCACAGCAGAGGACGCGCCAACCTCGAATAGATCCCATGCTGAAACTATCGATCCAGCCCACACGCAGTCAGTGAGCACTAGCGAGGTGCCTCGCTCGGCACCAACCGACGCGGCGAGTTCGAGGTCATGTGTGAGCACAACGAAATGGCAGTCTTTTCGATCTGACATGACGGACTCGATCAAGCCGGATGAAATCGACTTATGCAGGTGCCGCTCAGGTTCATCAATGATCTGAATGACGTTGGCGGGCGCGGTCAGAATCTCAACCGCCAGCAAGACTGCGCTCTTCTCCCCGTCGGACATCTGAAAGATGGGGTACTCGGCTCCCCGAGCCACATTCACAGCGCTGAAAGTCTGCTCGTCTGTAGCTCTAATCTGAATCGGTAACCCTGCCGACTTGAGCACCTCATTCAGCCGAGACAGAAGCCGAGGACCTGTTCTCGCTTGAATCTCCGAATACTCCAGCCCAGAGGCTGCCAGATCGGCAATTCGTCGGTTCTCCGAGTTCATGGATGCGAGCAGGTCGAACAAGAGGACCGCAGTGCTGTCGTTCTGAGCGTGGTCCACCCACCGGCTGTCAGGCATCTGGTCCCACATGGTCTTGCGTTCGCCCGTAGTTGCGCGTTGCGCAGGAGTGATAGACGGGCCATCTGCAGCGAACCAGAGCTTTCGATGGGCGATCAGACGGCGGACCTTTGCCGTCCCGGCATTTTGCTGAAGCCAAAGACCCAACGCGGATTTTCCTGCACCATTGGCACCAACAATGGTGGTGACTTCACCAGCAACAGCGGGAATGTTCAGAAGGGACCCTGGTTGAACCCCGGGAACTGACCATGAGCCGAGCAAGGCACCGCCGGCAAGGACTTGAGTCGATATCACATCGCGATCGTAGCGCGGCGTCCTACGTCTCAGTGAGACAGGAAGGGGTGCATTCCTGACTTGTCCCCTTGCTGGTGTGGGTCGCGCCGCCGTCTCGCCACGGGACTACATGGTGAAGCGGCAGGGCGATGAGTGAGCGCTGCGCGCTCGCCTCAAGCTTGCCGCGTTGAGGGCCGCGGTTGAATCAGCGCAACGATCGCCACCACTGTCGGCTCGGCAACGAGGTGCAGGTGGTCGACGAGGTCAGCGGCAAGGAACTCGCGGATGACGGTGGCTCCCGCGCCAAGACGGATGCCGAGGCCCAGGCCAACTAGGTGGCGAGCGCAGGAGCCCGTGCGGCGACACATCCCGAGACCGGAAGGTGGCTTCTCTTCCACGCTGGTGATGCGCGGCGGACCGAACCGTCCGACGGCGGCCCGGTGCCCCTACGCCCGCTCCACCGGCAGCCACAGTTCGGTGGTGACTGAGCTGAAGTCATCCGTTCGATTGATTACGGCGACGATCGATGGTCCTGGCCGCAGTCGCCACGGGTTGGACGGGAACCAGTCGGTGGCGGTCGCCGCCCACGTGGCCTGGAGCGCTTCGGGATGCGGGCCTTCGGTGCGGAACACGGCCCATTCGCCGGCGGGAACCTCGATCACGTCGAGACCGCCCGGGATGTCCGTGCCCTGCTCGACGGCAACGCCGTGCAGGTAGGTGAGCTCGCTGCCCTCGGTGTAGTCGGGGTCGACGTCGGCGCTCACCTGGAGGAGACCGCCGGGTTCGGTGTTGCTCAGCGCCTTGAGGCGAGCGTGCTCCTCTGGCGGCAGTGCGGCGATGTGGGCCTGGATGTGCGGGTTGATGCCCTCGTGGATGAGCGGCACGCGGGCCGAATGCCCGACGAGTGTGAACGTGGGTCGGTCGGTGATGCGAGTGTCCATGGGAGTGTTCCCTTCTACGGTCAGGCGGAACCTGAGCTGCGGTTGTGTGCGAAGGGGGCCACCGTTGCGGCGCACGTCTGCCGGGCTGGCACCGTGCACCGCTCGGAAGGCGCGACCGAATGCCTCGGTTGAGCCGTATCCGTAGCGCACCGCGATGCCCAACATCTCGTCGTCGCCGAGGATGTCTGCTGCCGCGACGGTCATCCGGCGCCGGCGGATGTACTCCGACAGCGGCATGCCCGCCAACGACGAGAACATCCGCCGGAGGTGGTACTCGGTGGTGCCGAGGCTGGAGGCCAGGGCGGCGATGTCGAGTTCCTCACCGAAGTTGTCTTCGATGAGGTCGACGAGCCGGTTGAGACTTGCGATCACGGTTTCCCCTTTCGACATCCAGCCTGCCGATCGGCTGCGGCGCTCACCCCACTATCGCGGTTCGATTCGATCGCCGGCCCTCAGGGCGTCCGGTACACGTCCGCACGGTGGGCGACTCGGAGGATCAACACTCGGTTGGCGTCGTCATCGATGTCGTACAGGATCCGATAGCTGCCACGCCGGGCGCTGAACGACCCGGCAAGCTCACGCTCGAGGGCCTTGCCCACGCGACGAGGGTTCGCTGCGAGGTCGCCGTAGACGAATTCGATGATGGCCGGGACGACCCGCTCAGGAACGGCGGACATCTCGCGTCGGGCGGTCGGCGCGAAGACGACCTCGTAGCTCATGCCGTGCGCTTGGGAACGCCGAACTCCGCCCGAATCTGCTCTTCGGTCAGACCGTCACCGTTGGCGATTTCGGTGCGTGCCTGCGCGATGGTGTCGCGGCTGTCGTCCTGACTCAGCCAGAACAGCGTTTCCTGGAGCGCCTCCCATTCGGCCATCCCGATCAGGATGGCGGCAGGGCTGCCGTTCTTCGTGATGGTGATCCGCTCGTGCGTCTGGGATGCCGAGTCGACGAGTTCGTTGAGGCGATCCTTGACCTTGGAGATCGGCAGGGTTTGCATGCTTCCATCATAGGCCTGAATTCGGGCCTATGCCGGTGGTCGTGGCGGCTTGCAACGTTCGGCGAGTTGCCGGCCACGTACGTAGTGACGCTGTTGAACGACGAGAGGATATTCCCGATGATCAAGCCAACCCTCGATGAGTTGCTGGTGCGAAGCGCCCCGCCTCGCGAGCCCGACGCCGAACTCCGCATTGCCGAGGTCGTCCGGGCGAGTCATCCAGCTCCCACCGGCCGGCGAGCACGGTCGCGCGCGCTGTGGGCGATCCCCGCGATCGGACTGGGCGCCCTCACCCTCACTGCCGGCGCTTACGTCACTTCGCTGATCCCCGACGCGACCATTCCGGTCAACTACGTGACCGATACCGGCGTCGAGATCCAGTGCACGGTCTACCTGGAGGCCGGTTCACTCTTCGACGGTGGTGCTGTCGCAATGCAGGCATACCTTCGCGATCAGGAATGGAATGGGATCGGCCAGCAGATCTACGACCGCGCACTGGAGTACAGCGAGGTGTCGCATCCGGAGGACGCGGTGTTCAACTCGCCTGCAGAACGGGACTTGTGGCTGTGGCAGCGAGCAGAGAACGAGCTCACCGTTCTGGCACTGCCGTCTGCGCTGTGGGCGGGCGGCGAGGTTCACCTCGCCGGCGACTCTGACTGCACGGGGCAACTGCATTGAGCGAGTCGGTCGTTCCGATGGCGGCAATCATCCGGTCATCCACCGAACCGATCGATGTGGATTCGCTCGTTGCGCGCGAGGCACCCGGGCTCTTTGACTACTTCGCGCGGCGTCTACGGAATGCCGACGACGCGGCAGATCTGCTCGGTGACACGCTGGTGGTGGTCTGGCGGAAGCACCGGGCAATCCCGTCGGACCCGACGCGAGCGCGAATGTGGATGTACGGGGTGGCCAGGAGGGTGCTCTCGACGCATCGCCGCTCGCTGAGTCGCCAGGCCGCCCTCACGGAGCGCATCCGCGTGGACAAGGTCATCGCAGAGCAGGTGGTCGGTCACGCGGAGGCGTCGGCGGTGGAACACCTCAGGCTGCTCATCGATGACCTCGACGAGCTGGACCGGGAAATCATCGGGCTGGTCTATTGGGAGGGGTTCAGCCTCCAGGAGACTGCGACGATCCTCTCCATGCGACCGGGCACCGTACGAAGCAGGCACGCGCGGGCGAGAAGCTCGCTCCGGGACGCGCTGCTCGCGAGTGATGATGTGGCTGACGAGATGTAACCCTGCACCGAACGCGGTCACCCGCCACACGCTCTCCCCGTGCGATCGCCGGAGCCCCTCGAAACTCCACTTAAGACGAGACGGCTGCCAATCCCCGTCACAACTGGAGTTTCGGCGGGCGTTCGCGACCAGTGAGCGGCTACTTCCGTGTGAACACGTGGTGCACGACGCCCGACGGCGACGCGGTGGTCTCGATGTCGAAGCGCTTTTCGAGGCCCTCCTGGCCGTCCCAGATGCGCTGGCCTCGACCGAGGACGGCGGGTGAGACGACGAGGTGCATGTGGTCGACGAGGTCGGCGGCGAGGAACTCGCGGATGACGGTGGCTCCGCCGCCCAGACGGATGTCGAGGCCGCCGGCCAACTCGGTGGCGAGTTCAAGGGCTGCTTGCGGCGAGGCATCCCGGAACAGGAAGGTGGTCTCCCCCACCACCAGGTCGGGTCGCGGGTGGTGGGTGAGCACGATGACGGGGCTGTGGAATGGCGGCTCTTCCCCCCACCAGCCGCGCCAGCTTTCGTCTTCCCATGGGCCGAGCTGGGGGCCGAACTTTCCGCGGCCCATGATCTCCACGCCGATGCCGCGGTTGGTGGCTGAGGCGAACGCGTCGTCGATGCCGGTGGTGCCCGTGCCGACAGCTTCATCCTCGTGGCCGGACATGCTGACGAAGGTGCGGGTGGGAAAGAACCAGTCCATCAGGCGGTGACCGGCGTGCCCGAAGGGGGCGTCGAATGTGAGACCTTCACCGGTACCGAAACCGTCGAGTGAGATGGCGAAGTTGTGGACGCGGAGTTTCGTCATGCCGACGATCATAGCCAAGGATGTGTACGACGTACACATCCCGTGACACCACCGGGTGTTGACATGACACCACAGTGGTGTCACTATGGCGTCATGGAACTCGAGCCGTACATCACCGACCTCCAGCGCCGACTGGCGGATGCCGCAGGCAACGGCGGGGAAGACACCCGCGCCACCGCCGAACGGATCGCCGCAGGCCTGGACGCCGCGACCCGGCTCGTGCTGCTCGATGCACTCTCCGCTGCCGTAGGCGAGATCACCCGGGAGCTTGCCCCCGGCTCGGTCGACCTGCGACTGCGCGGGCGCGAGATCGACTTCGTGGTCGCGGGCGCCAGCCCCGATGCCGCGGGTGACGAGCAGCCCGTGGCATCCGTCGACCTCGACGATGTCAGCACGTCGCGCACGACGCTGCGGCTTCCCGACGCCCTGAAAGCGCAGGTGGATGACGCGGCCGCCGCCGAGGGAGTCTCCGTCAACACGTGGCTGGTGCGCGCCGTCGCCACCGCACTGCACCCCAAGCAACGCCGCTCCACCCAGCGCGCCCTGCGCACCGGGGACAACTTCGCCGGGTGGGCGCGCTAAGCCACCGCCCGTCCCGCACTCACCCAGCCTCGCGACCGCGCGGGGCAGAACAACCACGCCCACGGAAAGGGATCTTCAGCATGCCCAGATACGACACACCCCACCCCATCGACCTCGCCATCACCCTCCCGGTGGGCGCGATCGAGGTGGTCGCGAGCGACCGCCCCGACACGGTCGTCACCGTGTCACCCACCAACCCCACGAAGGCCGTCGACCGGCGGGGCGCGGATGAAACCGTCGTCAGCTTCGACGGCGAGCGCCTGACCGTCGCTGGACCGAAACCACGGATCAGCTTCATCGGCCCCACCGAGTCCATTGACGTGAAGATCGAGCTTCCGACGAGCTCGCGCCTGACCGCCGACATCTCCATGGGAGGCGTGCGCACCACCGGGAGCCTCGGCGCGACGCGCATCAAGGCGGTCGGCGGCTTCGTGGACCTCGGCAGCACCGGCGACCTCTGGGTGCGGGCCGGGCACGGCAACGCCACCGTCGAGGCTGCCGACGGCAGCGCCGAGATCACCGCGGACCACGGTCAGATCCGGCTCGGCAGCGTCACGGGCGACGCCGTGTTGAAGGCGTCGCACGGCTCCATTGCTGTCGGCGCGGCCGGGGGTGACCTCGACGCGAAACTCTCGTACGGCGACCTCGAGGTGGCTGCGGCACGGGCATCCGTCTCGGCGAAGACCGCATACGGCAGCATCCAACTCGGCGAGGTGTCCAGCGGCTCGATCGACGTGGAAAGCGGCTACGGCCAGGTCACCGTTGGGGTGCGTCCCGGTGTGCTCGCGTGGCTCGACCTTTCATCGAAGGAGGGTCGCGTGCGCAGCGAGCTCGAGAGCGACAGCGCCCCGACCGAGTCGGAGCAGACGGTCGCCGTCCGCGCCCGGACCCAGTTCGGCGACATCACGATTCGGCGTGCAGAATGAGCGCCGCGATCAGTGTGCGGGGCCTGCAGAAGGCCTACGGCAAACTGCACGTGCTCCGGGACGTGGACTTCGAGGTGGCGCCCGGCAGCATCTTCGCCCTGCTCGGCTCGAACGGCGCCGGCAAGACCACCGTCGTGCGGATCCTGTCGACGCTGCTGAAGGCCGATGCCGGCAGCGCGAGCATCAACGGACTCGACGTCGCAACGCAGGCCGCCGCCGTGCGCGACACGATCAGCCTCACCGGCCAGTTCGCCGCCGTCGACGAGATCCTGACCGGACGGGAGAACCTGGTGCTCGTCGCCCGGCTTCGCCATCTCAGCGACCCCGGCCAGATTGCGGATGACCTCCTCGCGCGTTTCTCCCTCGTCGATGCCGGGAGCCGCAGGGTCGCCACGTACTCCGGTGGCATGCGCCGCCGCCTCGACATCGCCATGAGCCTCATCGGCAACCCGAAGGTCATCTTCCTCGACGAACCCACCACCGGGCTCGACCCGGAGGCGCGCCTCGAAGTCTGGGCGACCGTGAAAGAGGTCGCGGCCCACGGCACCACCGTGCTGCTCACGACCCAGTACCTGGAGGAGGCCGAGCAGCTCGCCGACCGGATCGCGATCCTGCACGAGGGGCGCATCATCGCGAACGACACCCTCACCGAACTGAAGAAACTGCTACCGGCCGCCACGGTCGAGTACGTCGAAAAACAGCCGACCCTCGAAGACGTCTTCTTCGCGATCGTCGGAAAGAAGGGATGACCATGCGCACGCACTTCCTCGGCGACACCGCCGTACTCCTCGGGCGCTCCCTGCGGCACATCATGCGCAGCCCGGACACCATCATCACCACCGCCGTGATGCCCATCGCGTTCCTGCTGCTGTTCGTCTTCGTGTTCGGCGGGGCCATCGATACCGGTTCGGTCCCCTATGTGGATTACCTGCTGCCGGGCATCCTGCTCATCACGATCGCCTCGGGGATCGCGTACGCCTCCTACCGGCTGTTCCTCGACCTGCAGGGCGGCATCTTCGAGCGGTTCCAGTCAATGCCGATCGCACGGTCAGCCGTGCTGTGGGCGCACGTGCTCACCTCGCTCGTGGCCAACCTGGTGTCGCTCGCGGTGGTGGTGCTCGTGGCGCTGCTCATCGGCTTCCGTTCGGGGGCCGGGCCGCTGGCGTGGCTTGCCGTGATCGGCATCCTGGTGCTGTTCACCCTCGCCCTCACCTGGATCGCCGTGATCGCGGGCCTCGGCGCGAAGTCGGTGGATGGCGCGAGCGCGTTCTCGTACCCGCTCATCTTCCTGCCGTTCATCAGTTCGGCGTTCGTGCCCACCGAGAGCATGCCGGGCCCGGTGCGCTGGTTCGCCGAGAACCAGCCGGTGACCTCCATCGTGAACGCGATCCGGGCCCTGCTGACCGAGCAACCGGTGAGCGGCGACCTCGTCACCGCGTTGGGCTGGTGCACGGGCATCCTCGTCGTCGCCTACGTCTTCGCGATGCTCGCCTACCGGCGCAAGGTTTCGTAGCTCAGGCCACGGGTGCCCAGAGGCTCGCTGTCGGAAGGAAGCGTCAATGCGACTCTCGCCCTCGCGGAGCGCAGCCGGTAGGGTGCGGGAATGAGCACCTTCCCCGACGAACTTCCTGAACCGAACCAGACCATCGGGCCGATCAGTCACCACGGCACTGCCTACACGTTCCGCGGCATTGCCGACGGGCACTGGATCATCGACGGCCCTCAAGGAATTCAGACTGAGATCCGCAAGAATAGCGATGGGACACTGTCCATGATCCGCACTGACGGTCGCACCTCCAATGAGGGAATCGGCGACAACTGGGAAGAACTCGCAGCCCAGTACTTCTGATCGCTCCCCGCGAGACGAGTTCTGCACTGCGCCGCGACCTTCGGCCTTTCATTGACGAACGAGCGCGACTCGGCAAGGTGAACCACGAACAAGACCTCAGCCGACGATCGGCCGCTCTTCCGGTAGCGAGTACAGCAGGTTGCGCTGCTTCACCGCGAGGGCGGCCGCGAGACCGATCGGGCCGATGCGGCCCGCAAGCATCAGGACGCTCAGAACGTATTTGCCGAACGGGTCGAGCTCCTGGCTGAGCCCCACCGAGAGGCCGCAGGTCGCGAACGCGGAAATGACTTCGAACAGGATGCGGTCAAGCGGTGCATCGCTGACGAGCATGAGCAGCCCGGTTGCCACCAGCACCAACGTTGCGCCCAGGAACGTGACACTGATCGCGAGGCGGAGGGTGCCGTCCGGGATGGTGCGGCCCCACACGAGAAGGTGCTTGTCACCACGAGCCTCGGCCACGATTGCCAGGAAGAGCACGGCGAGAGTGACGACCTTGATGCCGCCGGCGGTTGATGCCGAACCACCGCCCACGAACATGAGGGCATCGGTCGCGAGCAGGGTGAGCGGGCTGGAGTCACTCGGGTCCGTCAGCGAGAAACCGCCCGACCGCATCATCGTCGACGCGAACAGGGCGTGGAACATCTTGTCGAGCGGGCTGAGTTCACCGATCGAACGCGCATTTGACCATTCGAACGCGCCCCAGGCGACGGCCCCCGCGAGCAGCAGGAGGGTGGTGGTGGCGAGCGTGAGGCGGGCGTGCAGGGTCCAGCGCTTGTGCTGCCAGCGATGGTTGATGAGGGTCAGGTAAACGGGGAAGCCGAAGCTGCCGATGAACACCCCGACCATGATGGGGACCAGGATCCACAGGTCGCCATCGAACTGGCTGAGCCCGCCGGAGTGGGCGACGAAGCCCGCGTTATTGAAGGCCGAGATGCCGTAGAAGAACCCGTGCCAGATGCCGTCCCACCAGTTCTTCTCGAGCATGACGAACCGTGGGATCAGGATGGCGACGAGCGCTCCCTCGATCGCGAGGGTCGTCAACACGACGGTGCGCAGGAGTGTGCCGACCTCACCGAGCTTGGAGGTGCCGATGCTCTGCTGCACGAAGATCTTGTTGCCGAGGCCCAACTGGCGGGTGACCGCACGGGCGAGCAGCAGCGCGATGGTGACGATGCCGAGCCCACCGACCTGGATCGCGATGAGGATGACGACCTGCCCGAAGAATGACCAGTGCGTTGCGGTGTCGAGCGTGGTCAGTCCGGTGACAGTGACGGCGGATACGGCTGTGAACACCGCATCAGTGAGGGGGGTGGCCTTGCCATCCGCCGCAGCGATCGGCAAAGCCAGGATGCCGGAGAACACCAGCGCCACGAGCACGAAGATCAACGCGGCCGCCCGCGAGGGTGAGCGCTTGACGAAGCCCCGCAGCAACTGGCGCGACGCCGACGCACTCACCGGCGCGGAACGAGCTCTCGTCATGGGGCTTCTCCTGTGAACACAGCGCCAGCAGGCACCAAGGACTCAGGAGTCAACAGTAGACCGTCGGGTACGGTCGGCGACCTTACAGCGTGGCGCTCGGCGAGGGTGACGGTGTCGAGGTCTCGTTGAAGGTTGAGCCGGCGGCCTGAACGACGAACGCCTGGAACGACAGCAGGTCGTCGACGGCGCCCTCATACTTCTGGCCGTTCACGAGGATCGTTGGCGTGCCCAGCACGTTGTCGATGTTCGAGTTCGGGATGGGCCCCGTGGTCGCGCGGTCCGTCGAATTGGTCACCCACGACTTGAACTGCTGGTCGCTGATGCACGCGGCAATGTCGCTCGCATTCTCCACCCCCGCCTCCACGGTCAGGTCGATGATCTCCTCATCGCTGAGGCCCGCGGTGTTCTCCTCCGGCTGGTTTTCGAACAGGAGGTTGTGGAAGTCCAGGAACTGGTTCGGCGACATGTCGGCGACACAAGCCGCAGCGTTCGCCGCGCGAGTCGGGTACTTGGTGCCCGCCGAGTAGCGGTCGAGGATCGAGATCGGGTGGATCTCGAGAGTCGTGTCTCCGTTCTCGAGGAGGCTGGCGATGTAGTCGCCGTTGGTGGCCTCGAATTCACCACAGATGGGGCAGAGGTAGTCGACATACATCTGGATGTCGAGCACACCCGCCGCCTCGTCGCGCTCGTTGGGAACCGGCGTGCCGCCGGAAGGGATCGCGGAGGTCTGGGTGGCGATGCCGCCCTGGGTGAGCTGGATGCCGTCGCTGGCCATGTTGCGCGGGCCGGGGCCGGCGGGTCGCACCGAGTTGACGAGAACGACGGCGATGATCGCAACGATGGCAAGGGAGGCGAGGATGATGCTGCCCTGCAGGATCCACTTGGAGCGGCGATCCTTCCTGCGCTGTTGCTCACGGAGCTGACGAGCCTGCTCTCGCGCCGCTTCGCGCTTCTGGTTCTTCGAGAGCTTGTCGCCGGGGTTGCCGATACTCAATCGATCCTCATTCACTCGTCAAGAAGGCGCCTCGGGAGGGGCGCCGGGGGAATTCTACGAGGGGTCGCTGGGAATCGCCCAACCCGGGCAGCGGAAAACCCGGGATGTGTACCCCTGCTTCGAGTGACATAATCAACGGTGGTGGCTTTGCGCCGCCACATCCATTCACTACGGATCGTCCGGCACGTACCTGCCGGTGAAGGAGTAATACAGTTATGGCCACAGTCACATTCGACAAGGCAACCCGCATCTACCCCGGCTCCACGAAGCCGGCCGTGGACGCTCTCGACCTTTCGGTCGCCGACGGCGAGTTCCTCGTTCTCGTCGGCCCGTCGGGTTGCGGAAAGTCGACCTCCCTGCGCATGCTCGCGGGCCTCGAAGAGGTCAACGACGGTCGCATCCTCATCGGTGACCGCGATGTCACCGATGTGCCCCCGAAGGATCGCGACATCGCGATGGTCTTCCAGAACTACGCCCTCTACCCGCACATGACGGTCGCCGAGAACATGGGCTTCGCGCTCAAGATCGCCGGCGTCAACAAGGATGAGCGCGCCAGCCGCGTGCTCGAGGCCGCCAAGCTGCTCGACCTCGAGCCCTACCTGAGCCGCAAGCCGAAGGCGCTCTCCGGTGGCCAGCGCCAGCGCGTCGCGATGGGTCGCGCCATCGTGCGCCAGCCGCAGGTGTTCCTCATGGACGAGCCGCTGTCGAACCTCGACGCAAAGCTCCGCGTTCAGACCCGCACCCAGATCGCGTCGCTGCAGCGCCGCCTCGGCGTCACCACGGTCTACGTCACCCACGACCAGACGGAAGCCCTCACGATGGGTGACCGCATCGCCGTGCTGAAGGATGGCGTGCTGCAGCAGGTGGGCACGCCCCGCGACCTGTACGAAGCCCCGCAGAACGTGTTCGTCGCCGGCTTCATCGGCAGCCCCGCGATGAACCTGTTCGACGCGGATGTCGTTGACGGCGGCCTGAAGTTCGGCACCGCTGTCGCCGCTGTCGACCGCGAGACCCTCAGCGGCGCGTCCGCCAAGAAGGTCACCATCGGTATCCGCCCTGAGGACGTGCAGGTGTCGACCACCGGCAAGGGCCTCCCGGTTGACGTCGATGTTGTCGAGGAGCTCGGCGCCGACGGCTACCTCTACGGCCACACCGAGATCGACGGCAACCGCGTCGACATCGTCGCGCGTGTCGATGGCCGTTCGCACCCGAACGCCGGCGACAAGGTCTTCATCCTCCCGGAGGCCAACCACGTCCACGTGTTCGACACCGAGTCGGGCCTGCGCCTGTCGAAGAAGGCTGTCGTCGCGGGCTAGGTAGCAACCGTCAATCGAGCGGAGTCGAGACCCACGCGTGGGATCTCGGCTCCGCTCGATCACCTTAAGGACATTCCATGAGCGGCTCCCTCAACATCACTGCGGCAACGGTCGACCCCGCACTTCTCGACCTCCCGTGGTCACTCCCCCTGGAGACCTGGCCCGACGAGACGATTGCCGCCCTGCCCAAGGGCATCTCCCGGCACGTCGTGCGGTTCGTCAACCTGAGCGGTTACGTGGTGGCGATCAAGGAGACGTCGGCCGACCTGGCCCGCCGGGAGTACGACATGCTGCGCACGCTGCAGCGCCTCGATATCCCCTGCGTCGACCCCGTCGCGGTGATCACCAACCGCACCACGGGCACCGGTGAGCCCCTCGAATCGGTGCTCGTGACCCGGCACCTCCGCTTTTCCCTGCCCTACCGTGCGATCTACTCCCAGAGCCTGCGCCCCGAGACGGCCACGCGCCTCGTCGATGCCCTCGCCGTGCTGCTGGTGCGCCTGCACATCGTCGGCTTTTTCTGGGGGGATGTCTCGCTGTCGAACACCCTCTTCCGCCGGGATGCCGGCGCGTTCGCCGCGCACCTCGTCGACGCCGAAACAGGCCAGCTGTACGACAAGCTTTCCAACGGGCAGCGCGAGAACGACCTGGAGATCGCCCGCGTGAACATCGCTGGTGAACTGCTCGACCTGCAGGCGGGCGGGCGTCTCGCCGAAGAGATCGACCCGGTCGAGATCAGCAACGGCATCGTTGCCCAGTACCGCATGTTGTGGAAGGAACTCACCGCCTCCGAAGAGTTCGACCAGTCGGAGCGCTGGCGCATCAACCAGCGGGTTGAACGCCTCAACGACCTCGGCTTCGACATCGAGGAACTCGCGATCAAGACGGATGAGACCGGCACCCAGGTGCGCATCCAGCCGAAGGTCGTCGACGCCGGGCACCACTCCCGTCGGCTACTGCGCCTGACCGGGCTCGACGCGCAGGAGAACCAGGCCCGTCGCCTGCTCAACGACCTCGACTCCTACCGCGCCGCCTTCGACAAGCAGGATCTCGACGAGGAAGTGGTTGCGCACGAGTGGGCGGCCCGCGTGTTCGAACCGGTCATCAGGGCGATCCCGAAAGACCTCAAGGGCAAGCTCGAGCCGGCCGAGATCTTCCACCAGCTGCTCGACCACCGGTGGTACCTGTCGCAGAACGAGCACCGCGACATCCCGCTCGCCGAAGCCGTCTCCAGCTACGTCGACACCGTGCTGCGGCACCGTCGCGACGAGGCCACCATCATCGACCCGCCGACCGGGGTGTTCACCCTGCCGGTGCCGGTGATCGATGAGGACGACTGGCGCTCGAAGGTCTGACCGAAGCGGTCGTAGAGTGGTGGCCATGATCCGTCACAGCGTGCACTTCACCCTCGCCGCCACCGATCCGGCCGAGCGCGCCGCCGCCCTCGACGGCATCACGACGCGGCTCGAGGCCCTCGTGGGCGTCATCCCCGGGCTGCACTCGTTGAAGATCTCGGGTGACATCGGCAAGCTGGACGGCAACGCCGACGTGATTCTCGTCTCCGACCACGACGACAACGCCGCCCTCGAGGCGTACCAGGCGCACCCGGCACACCTCGAGGCTGGCGCCTACGTCCGGTCAGTCATCTCCGGCAGGAGCACCGTCGACTACGAGGTCTGAGCCTTTCTGCCCTCAGACCAGGATCGACAGCGGGTTCTCGATCCGCGTGACGAAAGCCTTGAGCCACTGGGCCGCGAGCGCCCCGTCGAGCACCCGGTGGTCGGCCGATAGCGTGACGGTCATCACCGTGCCCACGGCGAGCGCACCATCGACGACGACCGGCTGCTGGCGTGCCGCGCCGACCGCGAGGATCGCCGATTGCGGCGGGTTGATGATCGCGGAGAACTCGGTGACCCCGTACATCCCGAGGTTGGAGACGGCGAAACTGCCGCCCTCCAGCTCGTGCTGCTTCAGGCGCCCCTCGCGGGCACGGCCCGCAAGCTCGCCCACGGTCCGCGAGATTTCGGTGAGGGTCAACTTCTCGACCGAACGCAGAACCGGGGTCACCAGCCCGCCCTCGATCGCCACCGCGACCGACATGTCGACGGTGTCGTAGCGACGGACCGCTGACTCACCCCAGGTCGCGTTCGCCTCGGGAACATCCAGGAACGCACCGGCAGCGGCTTTCAGCACGAAGTCGTTGAGCGACACCTTCACCGGGGTCGACTCGTTGACTCGTGCCCGCAGCGCCACCAGGTCATCGACCCGGCAGTCGGCGACGAGGTAGAAGTGCGGCACCGTCGACTTGCTCTCGGTGAGGCGTCGCGCGATCGCCCGGCGCATGCCCGTGTGCGGGATGTCGGTGAAACCTGCCTCCGGCGCAGGGGCGGGCGCGGGTGACGACGAGGGGGCGGGGGTGGTTGCTGCGGGGGGCTGCTGCGCGGGCATCCGTTCCAGGTCGGCGCGCACGACGCGCCCCCCGGGGCCGGATCCCGCGACACCGGCCAGGTCGAGGCCGCGCTCCTTCGCTAGCCGCCGCACGAGCGGGCTCACGAACTGGCGCTCACCGCTGGTCGCGGCTGCGGGTGCGGGTGCGGACGCCGGTAGTTCGGTCGGCGCATCCGCGACCGGCGACGGCTCGGTGGCCGGAGCGGTCTCGGGCTCGGGGGCGGCGGACGGCGCTGTCGACTCGGCCGCTGAAGCGGGCGTGGGTGTGGCGGGAGCCACGTCGTCAACGCTCTCGCCGGGCTCGCCGACGATCGCGATGGGCTCCCCCACCTTCACCGACTCACCTTCGGCCACGAGCAGCTTCAACAGCGTGCCCCCGGTCTCGGCGGCGTACTCGACGTTGGCTTTCTCGGTCTCCACCTCGGCGAGAGGCTCGCCGACCGTGACATCCTGCCCGACCGCAACCAGCCAGGTCTGGATGGCGGCCTCGCTCGTGCCGGCCAGCACTTCGGGCATCCGGATGATCGTAGCCATCAGCGTGCCCCGAACCCGAGTCGAACCCGCTCAAGGCCGGCGACGACCTCCTCGGTGCGGGCGATGGCGGCGCGCTCGAGCACCTTTGAGATGCTCGGGGATGCCTCGGCACCCGTCACCCTCTCGATGGGTTGGTCGAGGTAGTCGAAGAATCGGCGCTGGATTTCGTCGGCGAGCCAGGCGCCGTATGAGGTTCCCTGCGCGCCCTGCTCGACGATGAGCACGCTATTGGTCTTGCGGATGCTCTCGCCGATCGTCTCCCAGTCGAGGGATGCCCGGTCAAGCCACCGCAGGTCGATGACCTCGGCGTCGATGCCCGTTTGCTCGACGGCTTCGAGCGCGTGGCGCACCATCGACAGGTAGCTGATGACGGTCACGTCGGTGCCGACCCGACGGATGCCCGCCTTGCCGAACGGCAACTGGTAGTCGAGGTCGCCCGCCGGCACCAACTCATCGGGCTGGCCGTACAGGTCGACGTGCTCGATGACGAGCACGGGGTCTTGCAGGGTCAGCGCCGTGTTCATGAGGCCGATGTAGTCGGCGGCCGTCGACGGGGCGACAATGCGCCAGCCGGGGCTGGTCGCGAAGATGCCCGCCGGGTCCATGAGGTGCTGCGAACCATAACCCGAGCCCATCGCGACCTTCGTGCGCAGCACGAGCGGCACCGGGTTGACGCCGCCAAACATGTGGCGGGCTTTGCCGATCTGGTTGAAAACCTGGTCGGCCGCAACCCACATGAAGTCCGGGTACATGAACTCGATGACCGGGCGGTATCTGCCATCGAGTGCCATGCCGCCGGCAAGACCCGTGAACGCGTTCTCGCTGATGGGGGTGCCGAGGATGCGGTCGGGGAACTGGGCGGACAGCCCCTTCGTTGCGCCGTTGGTACCGCCGCCGAGCCGGTGCACGTCCTCTCCCATGACCACGATGCGGTCATCCTGTTCCATGTGCCTGCCCATGACGGCGGCGACGGCATCCACGAACTTGGTCTTCTCCAGCTCGCCCGTGTACTCGAGCGGTTCGAGGGTGCGTGCTCCCTCCAGCTCGCTGAGGTCTCCGCGGACGCCGACGTTGACGAAGTCAGTGTCGGGCCAGAGCTCTGCACGGATGCGGCGCTTGCCCGCGGCCTCCGGATCGGGCTCGGTCAGCTTCGCTGCGGCATCCTTCATCGCGGACTGCGCCTGCTCGCGCACCGAATCGACACCCGCCTGGTCGATGAGGCCGAGGGCGATCATCTCCTTCGCGACGCGCAGCAGGGGGTCACGCTCGCGCCACTGCTTCTCTTCGTCCTTGGGGCGGTAGCCAAATGCGCTGCCCGGGTACGGGCCGTTCTGGTGGAAAAAGCGGTAGACCTCAGCCTCGACGACCGCGGGGCCGCCACCGGAGCGCATCACGGCCTCGGCCTCCTGCATCGCGAGGTACACGGCGAGCGGGTCCATGCCGTCCACGCGCCAGGACGGGATGGAGAAGCCCTGGCCGCGGACTGAGAGGCGGGTGTCGGCGACGCTCTCCTCGATCTTCGTCGCTACCGCGTAGAGGTTGTTCTCGATGAAGAAGCACACCGGCAGCTTCCACGCCGCAGCGAGGTTCATCGACTCGAGCACCGAGCCGATCTGGCTCGCGCCGTCGCCGAAGTAGTTGATGGTGATGTCGCTCGTGCCGGAACGTTTCTGCGCCCAGGCGTTGCCGGTTGCCATGGGAGCGCCACCGCCGACGATCGCGTTGGTCCCGAGCGCGCCCGCCTCGAACCACTGCAGGTGCATCGAGCCGCCGCGCCCGGCGCAGTACCCCTGGGCGAGGCCGAGGATCTCGGCGAGGGTGCGCTGCAGCACGGTCTGGATGGGCTCGGTGACGAGGGCGCCAAGGTCGAGCGAACCGGATGACACGTGCGTGAGGGCCTTGGCGAGGAACTGGTGGTGGCCACGGTGCGAACCGTTGACACCGTCGGTGGACCGCAGGCCGACGATAGAGCCGACCGCCCCGCCCTCCTGGCCGATGCTGGAATGTGCCGGGCCGTGCACGAGGCCTTCGGCGGCCAGCTCGAGCACTGTCTCCTCGAATGCGCGGATGAGGTGCAGTTCGCCGAGCATGGTGGCCAGCAGCTGCGGGTCGGCGGCTTTCCAGTCGGCGGCAGTGGTGCTGAGCTCAACCCAGGGCTGTGCCGGGGCGAGTTTGCGCGTCTTCGGCATTGTGCCCTCTCTTCTTTGATGGGGGTGGTGAGACGACAATAACCCCAGATTGAATACAATCACAAGATCTTCTCTTGATTTGAGCGCGTGATGCGGCATGATTGGCATTAATTGGATTCATTCAGTCGTCGAGGAGGATGACATGGCGCTTCCCGGCTTGCGCGGTACAGACCACATCGGCTTCACGGTTCCCGATCTCGACGCTGCCGATGACTTCTTCGTCCGCGTGCTGGGCTGCACCTTCGTCTACTCGCTGGGGCCGTTCGAGCATCCGGACACCGACTGGATGCAGGAGCACCTCGCCGTCAATCCGCGCACGGTAATGCGCAGGCTCAACTTCTACCGCTGCGGCAACGGCTCCAACTTCGAGGTGTTCGAGTACGTTCCGGCCGACGGGCAGGCACCCCAGCCCCGCAACAGCGACATCGGTGGCCACCACCTCGCCTTCTACGTCGACGACTTTGACGCCGCCCTCGACTACCTCCGCTCCGAGGGGCTGACCATCCTGGGCGAGCCGACCGCGAGCGCCAACGCAAGCCTTGGCCAGCGCTGGGTGTACTTCCTGAGCCCGTGGGGCATGCAGTTCGAGCTGGTGAGCTACCCCAACGGCAAGGCCTACGAGAAGGATGCCCCGGTGCTGCTTTGGCACCCGGCGCGCCCCGCGGAATGACAGGCTGGGATACACCATGACAGTCGCCGACCTCGTCGCCCACGGCAACTCCAGCGCGCGCATCGCTGAGCTGCTCCGTTCGGCGATCCTGCACGGCGAGTACCAGCCCGGGCAACGCCTGCGACAGGAGGATGTCGCGCGGCGGTTCGGGGCCAGTCGCGTTCCCGTGCGCGAGGCGTTCCGCACGCTCGAGGCCGACGGACTCGTCACCCTGGTGGCCAACACGGGCGCGTGGGTCTCGCGGATGAGCCTCGCCGAGTGTGACGAGGTATACCAGACCCGCGAGCGGGTGGAGCCGCTGTTGCTGCGCTACGCGATGCCGCACCTCGATGCGGCGCACGTCGCGCGGCTCGAAGAGCTCGCCGCCGAGATGGAAGCAAGCGATGGAGTCGAGGAGTTCCTGCGGCTCGACCGCGAATTCCATCTCGGCTCCTATGCGGCAGCCCAGACCACCGTGCTCGGAGACCTCGTGCACCGGCTGTGGAACACGACGCAGCACTACCGCCGCGCGTTCACGATGCTCCTGGATGAACACGCCACCCGCGTGGTCCACGACGAGCACCACATGCTCGTGGGCGCCATCCGCGCGGGTGATGCCGATGACGCCGAGCGGATCCTCGGCGGGCACATCCGACGCACCCGACTGGGCCTGGCCCGGCATCCTGACGTTTTCGACCTGCTTCCCAACCCCTGAAAGGCACAACCATGGCCATTGCTACCATCAACCCCGCCACGGGCGAGACCGAGAAGACGTTCGAGCCGCACGATGCCGCAGAGATTGAGCGCCGCATCGCCCTCGCGGATGCGGCCACGAAGGCCATGCGCCAAACCTCATTCGAGGAACGGGCGACCTGGATGCGTGCTGCCGCCGACCTGCTCGAGGCTGAGGCCGACGAGGTGGCCGTCCTCATGACCACCGAGATGGGTAAGCCGCTCGCCCAGGCCAAGGCCGAGGCGCTCAAGTGCGTCAAGGGCATGCGGTTCTACGCCGAGCACGCCGAGGAGTTCCTGGCCCCAGAGAAGCTCGAGAACCCGGCATCCGTCAACGCCTCTGCCGCGTGGACCGTCTACCAGCCGCTCGGTGCCGTGCTCGCCGTCATGCCGTGGAACTACCCGCTGTGGCAGGTGGTGCGCTTTGCGGCCCCTGCCCTCATGGCCGGAAACTCGGGCCTGCTCAAGCACGCCTCCAACGTGCCGCAGTCGGCGCTCTACCTTGACACCCTGTTCGAGCGCGGCGGCTTCCCGGCGGGCGCATTCGCGACGCTGCTGATCGGCTCGAAAGAGGTCGCCGCCGTCATCCAGGACCCCCGCGTGAAGGCCGTCACCCTCACGGGCTCCGAGCCTGCCGGGCGCGAGGTCGCCGCGAACGCCGGCGGCCAGATCAAGAAGGCCGTGCTCGAGCTCGGCGGCTCCGACCCGTTCATCGTCATGCCTTCCGCCGATATCGCCAAGGCCGTTGACGTCGCCGTAACGGCCCGCGTGCAGAACAACGGCCAGTCGTGCATCGCCGGCAAGCGGTTCATCGTGCACGCCGATGTCTACGACGAATTCTCCAGCCTGTTTGCCGCGAAACTGTCCGCGCTCGTGGTCGGGGACCCCATGGACGCCGCCACCCAGGTCGGGCCGCTGGCCACCGAGTCTGGTCGCGACGAACTTGCCGAGCTGGTCGACGATGCAGTCAAGCACGGCGCGACAATCCTGGCGGGCGGGCACACCCCCGACCGCCCGGGCTGGTTCTACGAACCGACCCTCGTCGCCGACCTGCACGAGGGCATGCGGCTCGTGCTTGAGGAGGCCTTCGGCCCGGTGGCATCCCTGTACCGCGTCGACAGTCGCGAGGAAGCCCGCGATATCGCTAACCAAACCACCTTCGGCCTGAGTTCGGCGGTGTGGACCACGGATGCCGACGATGAAGAGTTCTTTGTCAACTCGCTCGACGCCGGCGCCGTGTTCATCAACGGCATGACAGTCTCCTACCCCGAGCTTCCCTTCGGCGGTATCAAGGATTCCGGCTACGGGCGGGAACTCGCGGCAGCGGGCATCCAGGAATTCTGCAACCTCAAGACGGTCTGGAAAGGCTGATCGACACCGGGGCGACCCAGAGCTGGGCCCAGCGCGTTGCGGCGATGGGCGTGCTCGCCGCGGTCGGGGTTGCCATCATCTATGTGCCGCAACCGATCCAGACGCTCGTCGCGCAGGAGTTCCGCGTTCCTGTGGAGGCCTCCGGTGCGGCGACCGTCGCGGTGCAGGCGGGGTACGCGCTCGGGGTGGTGCTGCTCGTCTCGCTCGGTGACCGGGTGCCCGCGCGGACGCAGGTCACCCTGCAGCTCATTGCGACAGGCGCCGCCCTGTTGGCCGCCGCCCTCGCACCCGGATACCTGTTCTTCGTGGCGATGTGCTTCCTCGCCGGGGCTGCCGCCACGATCGGGCAGATCCTCGTGTCGGCAGCCCTGCGGCTCGCGCCACCGGATGCGCGGGCCCGCACCGCCGCCGTGCTCATGGGCTCGTTCATCTTCGGCCTGTTCGCGGTGCGCACGATCCTCGGCAGCCTCGCCGGGGTCGTCGGGTGGCGCTGGGTGCTGGTGGGATGTGCCGTGCTCATGGTCGCGTGCGTGCCCCTGAGCCTGCGCTTCTCCCCCGCCTCCGTGCACGGCGAACCGCCGAGCTACGGGCGCATCCTCGCGTCGATCCCGAGGGTCGCCCTGTCGTCGGGCGTGCTTCGCGTCATGACGCTTATCCACACCTTCTCGTTCGGCGCCTTTATCACGGCCTGGTCGACGATCACCGTGTACGCGGTCACCCGGCTCGGCCTTTCCGTGCTCTCCGCCGCCCTCCTCGGCATCGCCGGGTTGCTCGGCGGCCTGGTGACTATCGTGGCCGCGCGGCTGCATCCGGTGCTCGGTCCACGGCGGGCACTGCCGCTCAGTCTCGGCCTTGTTCTCGTGGGGGCCGTCGCGCTCGTGCTGCTCCACGGGTCTTTGCCGGTGGTCGTGGTCGCCTTGTTCCTGGTTTCTCTCGGGATGCCCAGCTCACAGGTCTCCTCGCAGGCTCTGGCGCTCGCCTCCGTGCCCGCGGCTGAGTCGGGACGCGCGAACACCGTGTTCATGGCGACCACTTTCGCGGGCGGAGCCATTGCGACCGCTGCAGCCCAGGCGCTCTACGGCTGGGGTGGCTACACCGCAGTCGGCGTCATGGCCACGATGCTTGCCGCCGCAGCGCTCGGCCTCGCCCTCGTGGCTGACCGCCGCGGGATGGTGTAACGCTCAGCCCTCGGCCGCGAGTTTGTCGGCGAGATACGTCCAGTCCCGGGCGAAGCGGTACGCGTGCCGCGGAGGCATCTGGGGAGCCTGGGTCTCCAGCCACCGCACGGGCTCGCCGACGGCGGCGAACGAGTGCACGCACCCGACGGCGGCCCAGGCGATGTCACCGGGCCGCAGCCTGAACTGCTCACCGTCGAAGGTCGCGTCCACCTCGCCGTCCGTGATGAGGTAGGCCTCCTCGAGCGGATGATCGTGGGGACCGGCGACCCCCGTGGCCTCGTACTGCACCATGAACATGGTGGAGAGCACGGAGCCGAGGTCGGAATCGACCATCATCTTGAGCGAAATCCCGCTGTAGACCAGCAGTGCCGTGCGCATGCTCGCGGACTGCGCGAGCAGCTCCTGCGACTGCCGACTGGGGTCGAGCTGGGCAACATCGATCGACCCGAAAGAACGAGTGCGCGGGTCTCGGGCGTCGACCCGCACCGGCCGGCCCTCAGGGAGCGCGGCCACGGCGTAGGTGTCGTAGCCGTGCCGCGCGCGCGGGGGCGGGGTCATCAGGTCTGACCAGGTTGCGCCGCCCTCACCGGTGCGCCAGGAGTGGGGCACCCCGATCGGGATCACGCCATAGTCGCCGGCGACGAGCTCTACCGTCGCCTCCGGAGTCACCAGGATTGCGGAGCCCTCCAGCAGGTGGAAACTCTCCTCGAAGGAGTGCACGTGCGCGGGAACGTACCCGCCGGGCTCGAGCCGGCTGATCCCGAAGTCGGTGTGCGTGGCACCTGCGGCCTCGCCGACGGGATTCCATCGGGACAGCCCTTCGGCGCCCGGGGCGAGGGCGCCGGGGGGCGCGTACTGCGCCTCGTCGCTGCGGCTGACTATGAATCGCGCGCTCATGGTTCTCTCCTATCGGCAAATCTCACCGGGGTTGTCGCCCACGGCGGGTAGACATCGTCGTCTCCCCTGCTTGCAACCGATTGCGGGACACAGTCTAGGGCCGAGCGTCGACAGGAGCACTGTTTTTCATTTCACTCTGAGCGCACAACTTGTATAGTGACGCTGGAAAGTACCAGCCGGGATCACTGTCGATCCCTGGCCAAGTAGCGGTTTCAAAGGAGAAATCAGCATGAGGCAATCACAGACGGTGCGGTTCCGCCGCCCCCTCGCGATCGCGGCGGCCGCAACAGCGGCACTCGCTCTCGCAGCATGTTCCACCCCGGCAACAGACGACGGCGCGGCCCCCACCGAAGAGACGCTCCAGATCGCGTACATCTCGTTTGCCGTGGCCAACACCTACGACGAGCCGATGCTCGCCGCTGCGCAGGAAGTCGCTGCCGCAAACAACGCCGAGATCACGGTGTTCGACGGTAACCTCGACCCCGCCACCCAGGGCACCCTCATCGAGGATGTCATCGCCTCGGGCCAGTACGACGGCATGATCGTCCAGCCCATCTACGGTCCCGCGATCTACGACGTGGTCAAGGAGGCCATCGACGCAGGAATCACGGTCGTCAACATCGACCAGATCCTCGGTGACGACTTCACGAGCGGCGAGACCCAGCTCGAGGGCCTGTCCGCGAACATCGTCTTCGTGGGCTCGATCCTCGGGGAGAAGTTCGGCAAGGAAACGGTCGCGGCCTGCGCGTCGCAGAACCTCGACCCCTGCAACGTCGCCTACCTGCACGACCTGAAGACCTCCGCTGTCAGCATCGCGCTGTGGGATGCCTTCACCGAGGTCACCGCGGGAACCCCCGTGACGGTTGTCGCCGAGGGTGAGACGTTCTGGAACCCGGCCGCCGCGCAAACCGCTGTCGCTGACATCCTGACCGCCAACCCGGACATCGACGCGATCGTCACCTCCGACCAGGGTCTCCAGGGTGCCGCGCTGGCGATCGAGGCGGCGGGCCAGTCGCTGACCGACTACCTGCTCGTCGGCTACGGCGGATCGGTCTGGGGCCAGGAGCACGTCGCCGATGGCACGGTGTTCGCCGATGTGCTGATGGCTCCCGCCACGACGGGCCGACTCGGCATGGAAGCCCTCATCGACGCGCTCCGCAACGGCAATAACCACGGCGATGTCGACCCGTTCGCGGACTTCCCGAACGACGGCGTCATCACGAAGGACACGGCAAGCCAGTTCACCGGCGAGTGGGCCGGATAACGAATGCCGACTGATTCGGCGACCGGCGTCCCGCAGCTCCTCATCGAGCTGCGGGGCGTCGGCAAGTCCTTCGGCGGCCTGCCCGTCCTGACCGACATCGACCTCCGCCTGCAGCCCGGCTCCGTGCACGCCCTGGTCGGCGAGAACGGGGCAGGCAAGTCGACGCTCAGCAAGATCATTGCCGGTATCTACACCGCTGACACGGGGGAGCTCATCGTCGACGGCGAGGAGCAGAGTTTCGGCACTCCGCGCGAGGCTCTCGATCGCGGTATCGCCGCGATCGCCCAGGAGCTGGCCCTCGTTCCCGGCCTCTCCGTCGCAGAGAACGTCTTCCTGGGGCGCGAGCCCCGCACTCTCGGGTGGGTGAGCCGCCGCAAGCTGCGCAAGGCCTACCTAGAGCTGGCGGGGCGCACGGGCTTCACGCTCGACCCCGACACTCCCGTGGGCTCGCTGCGCACCGCCGACCAGCAGAAGGTCGAGATTCTCCGCGCCCTCGCGCGCGGTGCATCGCTGATCATCATGGATGAACCGACCGCCGCCCTCTCGGCCCATGACACCGAGCTGCTGCACGGCGTCGTGCGCCAGCTCGCGACATCCGGCCACACCGTCTTGCTGATCTCGCACTTCCTCTCGGAGGTGCTCGAACTGTGCGACACCGTGACGATTCTCCGCGACGGTCACCTGATTCGCACGGCACCGGCAGCCAGTGAGACCGAGGCGACCCTGATCGAGGGGATGCTCGGCCGCACCCTCGGCTCGGTGTTCCCGGCCAAACCGCCGACACCGGATACCGAAGAGCCCGTCCTGACCGTGACCGACCTCGTAGCCCCCGGCGTCAACGGCGTCTCCCTCTCCATCCGCGCGGGGGAGATTGTGGGCCTCGCCGGCCTCGTCGGTGCCGGACGGAGCGAGATCGCGCACGCCATCTACGGAGCTGTCCGCCGCTCAGGCGGTACCGTCGAGGTGGCCGGGGTCGGATGTGCGCCGTCAGTGCCCGCGGCGCTGGCCAGCGGCATCTTCCTCATCCCCGAATCGCGCAAAGAGCAAGGACTCGTCCTCGGCAGGCCCATCCGCCAGAACGTCACCCTCTCCAATCTCACCCAGGTCGCCAGCGGCGGCTGGGTGCGGCCCACCCGGGAGCGTCGCCAGGCGCGCGCCATGCTCGAGCGGGTGACCGTCGCGGGCGACGACCGGCGGAGCGTCAGCGCGCTCTCGGGTGGCAACCAGCAAAAGGTCCTCTTCGCCCGGGCGCTCCAGCGTTCGCGGAAGGTGCTCATCGCCGATGAGCCGACGCGCGGCGTCGACGTCGGCTCGCGACGCGCGATCTACGACCTCATCGCCGAACAGGCCGCGCAGGGGATCGGCGTACTGGTCATCTCCTCCGACGTGGAGGAAGTGCTCGGCCTCGCGCACCGCATCCTCGTCATCCGCGGTGGCCGCATCGTGGGCGAGTTCTCGGGAGAGAACATGACCGAAGAGAACATCATCACCGCGGCTTTCGCGGATCCGATCACAACCGAGAGCAACTGAGCATCATGAGCTACGACACCCCAGTCCAGCCGCAGGCGGCCGGTATCGCGTCGCGCAACATCCTGCAGCGCATCCCATGGCGATCCGTCGCCATCGTTGCACCGTTCCTCGCGGTCTTCATCGCGCTATCCATCGGCAGCCCGGCGTTCCTCAGTTTCCAGAACGTCGGCAACGTGCTCGACAGGCAGTCGGGCATCCTGATCGTCGCGGCGGCGAGCACCCTCGTGCTCATCGCCGGCGGCATCGACCTGTCAATCGGCGCGACATACATGTTCACCGCTGTCATCTGCGGCACGGTGATCGTCAAAGTCGGTGGCGTTGCCGGCGCTGGGCTGGGCATAGCGGCGGGAATTCTCGCGGGCCTGCTCGTGGGTATCGCCAACGGGCTGATCATCACCTATCTCAAGATCAATCCGCTCATAGCGACCCTGGCCATGAGTTTCATCATCCTTGGCGGAACAAAGCTGGTCTCGCAGTTCGGCAAGCAGGGCGTCGGGCAGATCCGGGTCGACTTCCCCGAGTTCCGATGGCTCGCCACCACCGAACCCCTCGGCATCTCGCTGCCGACGTGGATTGCCTTCGTGGTATTGGTGATACTCGGCATAATCCTGTGGCGCACCACCTTCGGCCGCTACATCTACGCCGCGGGTGGCAATGCCGAGGCGGCTCGCCTCGCGGGCATCCGTGTCAACCTCGTGCGCATCTCGACCTTCGCGCTCGCTGGTCTCGCCGCGGGCATCGCCGGCGTGATCGACCTCGCCCGAACCCCGTCAGTTCCAGAGAACGATGCGATCGCGACCACGCTGACCTTCACGGTGCTCGCGGGCATCGTGGTCGGCGGCACGTCGATCCTCGGTGGCGAGGGGGCGGTGTGGCGCACGGTGCTCGGCATCCTGTTCATCGCGATGCTCTACAACGGCTTCACGCTGCTGCGGGTCGACCCGCTGTTCCAGGGGATCGCGCTCGGCACAATCATCCTCGTCGCTGTCGGCTTCGACGCCTGGTCGAAGTTCCGGCAACGCTGACGCGACGGCTCGTACCGACCCCACCGTCACGGTCCGTGACACCCCACAACGAAAGGACGAGTCATGCCACTCACCGTTGACGAATGGATCGAAGGCTACCGCGCGGCCTGGGAGAACCGCGACCCGGACGCCGCGGCCGCCCTGTTCACGGAGGACGCGAGCTACCGCACCGCCCCCTACTCCGAGCCCGAACTCGGCCGTGACGGCGTACGCGCGTACTGGGCGGGCGTGACCGCCACCCAGGACGAGGTGGCGTTTCTTTCCGGCACGCCGGTGGTGCAGGGTGACCGCGCCGCCGTCGAGTGGTGGGTCACCATGCTCAACGGGGGTGCCGAAGTGACCCTCGCCGGGGAGTTCCTGCTTCGGTTCGACGAGAACGGCCTGTGCCGGGAGTTGCGGGAGTACTGGCACTTCAGCGAGGGACGCCTGGCGCCGCCGGCCGGCTGGGGCAACTGACCCTGTCAGCCGATCGCGGCGATCATCGCCGCGAGGTGTGACAGGTCGGGCTGCAGCTCGCCCCGCTCGATTCGGTGGGCGAGTGCAGTCACCGCATCGTTGACGGGGGTGCCAACGCCCAGCCGCCTCCCCTCCCCCGCGACGTGGCCGTTGAGGTCGTCGACTTCGCTGTGGCGGCCGCGCTTCCAGTCCTGCAGCACGGTCGTCGTGGCGCCCGGCACGACAAATCCCGCGAAGAGCTTGTCCGTCATGATCTCGACGACCTCGTCAGGGTTTGCAATCTCCTCCGGGGTGAGTCCAAAGATCGGCAGAATGGGATGCCCGAGCGCCGCGCCCACCGCGAGCGTCTCGTTGCCCGCCGCAACCATGAGTTCGCGGTAGCCCGGGGTGTGCAGCGCGTCGAGCATGGGCAGCCCGAGGATGGCGGATGTCACGAGCAGCGTGCTGTTGCTCACGAGCTTCATCCACTTGGCAGCCTGGATGTCGTCGAACTGCTGCACGGTCCCCGAGTGCCGCAGCAGTGAGCTGACCTCCTCGATGCGGTCCGCCGGACCACCGGGCAGGGCGCCGACCGCGTACCAGGAGCGGGGTACGCCGGTGTGACGGTGCACGACGCCCGGTTCGTCCATAGTGGCAGAGCACTCGATGACGCAGCCCAGGGTGCGGTCGCGCCCCACCACCTCTTCGATGACCTGTGCGGTCATACCGTTCTGCACACCCACCAGCACACCGTCAGCGGCGAGATACGGCTCGATGAGGTGGGCGGCCCAACGCGAGTCGTAAGCCTTCATGAGCATCAGTACGACGTCAAAGTCCTGCTTGAGTTCGGCGACCTCGCACAGGTGCAGGGTTCGCGGTCGCACGTGCAGTTCGCCCTCCGGGGCCAGGATGCGGAGCCCCTCGGAGCGCATCCGTTCGACGTGGGCGGGCCACTGCTCGATGAGCACGACGTCCGCGCCAGCGGCAGTGAGATCCGCCCCGATGGATGCGCCGTTGGCACCTGCGCCGAGCACTGCGATCCGCGGGTCGCTCATGGTGGCCCCATCTCCTTTGTTGGTGTCGCCCGTGGTCTGCTCGAATACAGCACCGATGTACACATCCGGGCTGCCTGCCTGCTATTTTGGAGTCAGACTTCGATTATTGTAAATCATCGCTGGACAACTCAACGAGGAGAGAAAGAGACCATGATCCTCCACATCGCAACATTCCGCTGGAAGGACGAGGTCACCGAGGCGGACGTCTCGGCTCTCACCACCGCGCTGAACGACATGGCTGCGGGCATCCCCGAAATCCGCTCCTACAGCGCGGGCGTCAACCTGCACCTTCGGCCGGGCGGCTCCGACTACGGTGTCGCCGCGATCGTCGACGATGCTGCCGGCCTCGACACCTACCTCGACCACCCGGCCCACAAAGAGGTCTACGAGAACTTCATCGGCTGGATGCTCGCCGAACGCTCCGCCGTGCAGCTTCCGATCACCGAGGGGGCGTTCCGATGAGCGGGATGCGCGCCGCCGTCCTCCACGCGGTGGGCGACCTTCGTGTCGAGGAAATCACCGTCCCCACCCCCGGCCCGGGCGAGGTACTCATCCGCGTGGGAGTGTGCGGGGTCTGCGGCAGCGACGCCACCGAGTTCGGCCGCCACCTCGTGCTCGCCCAGCCTCCCGTCGCCCTCGGGCACGAGTTCGCGGGCACCATTGAGGCCGTGGGTGAGGGCGTGACATCCCTGCCGGTCGGCGCGACCGTCGTGTGCGGTGCCGGCATCTCCTGCGGTGAGTGCAAGCCCTGCCGTGCCGGGCGCACCAACCTGTGCCGCAGCTACACGACCATCGGCTTCCACCACAACGGCGGGCTCGCCGGCTACGTTGTCGCCCCCGAGAGCATTGTGCTGGATGCCACGGACTCCGGTCTCCCCCTCGACACCCTCGGCCTCACCCAGCCCATGGCCATCGCGGTGCACGCGGTGCGCCGCAGTGGGCTCAAGGCCGGCGACGACGCGGTGATCATCGGCGTCGGCGGCATCGGTGCCTTCATCACCGTCGCCGCGGCGGCCACCGGCGCCCGGGTTCTCGTCGTCGACCTCAACGACGACCGGCTTGAGCTCGCGCTCAACCTGGGCGCCGCCGCCACCCTGAAGGCGGGGTCGGCGACTCTCCCCGAGCGTCTCGCCGAGCTCGACATGGATGTCGACGTGTTCTTCGAGGTAAGTGGTTCGGCGCCCGGCCTGGCATCGGTGCTCGAGGCCGCGCGACCGGGAGCGACCATCGTGCCGGTGGGCATCCAGCGGGGCGAACCCGAACTGCCGCTGGGCTCGTGGACGCTCAACGAGTACAAGATCGTCGGCACCGTCGCCCATGTCTTCGCAGACGACTTCCCCGAGGCCGTGCGGCTGCTGGGAACCCGGCCCGACTGGTCTGACATCGCGAGTGAGGTGATTCCGCTCGAACTGGTCGCGGACGACGCGCTTCAGCCCCTTATTGATGGCCGTTCAACGCAAATCAAGACGCTTGTCGACCCCTGGGCGACCCAGCCGCGCCCGGCGGTGCACGCCCGCGGTTAACGTCGCGGCGGGGTTAAGCCTCGAAGTCGTCCATCGCCCGGAGCACGTCCACGGCGTTGCCCACGGCAGCGCCGGGCGTGAGCGGCTCGCTGCCGGGGGCATCCCGCATCGCGAGGTTCTGGGCGCGGCGACCGAACACGAACCAGACGCCGCGCGCAATCGTCGTGCCCTTGTTCGTGTACAGGTGGGGGCGAACCGAGTCGAACTGCAGCGAGTCGCCCGGTCCGAGCACGTGGGTGTCGAAATCGAGGTTGAGGGTGAGTTCGCCCTCGAGAAGATAGGCGTATTCGATGCCCGCGTGGCGCATGAGTTTGTCTTCGACCGAGCTGCTTGCGCCGGGCTCGTAGGTCACCAGCAGCGCGTCGGCAGGCCCACCTGCCCCGGCCGCCAGCCGCTCCCAGCGCACACCGTTCTCCATCTCGATAACCGGGTTGTCCGCGGCACGCTGAACATCGGGCAAGGCCGGGCCGGCGTGGCCGAACAGGGAGCCGGTCTGGGCGTCGCTCGGCGTCGGGATTCCCAGCAGCTCATCGAGCGAGACCCCCAGGTGGCTCGCCATCGCGTAGAGGGTGGAGACAGAGGGTTGGGTCTTGCCAATCTCGACCTGCGAGATCAGGCTCGCGGAGACTCCGAGTGACTGCGCAACGCTACGCAGGCTGAGTCCTCGCGAGGTCCGCGCTTCGCGGAGGCGTGCCCCGAGGCCGTCCGGCATGTTAGCTCCCAAAATCGTGTAGCCCTGGAGCTGCCCGAAACCATCGCCGGCCAGGCCGCTTTTTGCCATTGTAGAGGCGCGACCGCTGCGGCGTGTCAAGTAACAGGCGATGGGCGCGCCGCCCCCACGGGTGCAGTGCAGGAATTCGGCGAAGAATCGCCCCGTCCTCGGCCCGAAGCCTGTTGTAGTGTTAAGCAGCGCTGTACGCACGTAAAGCGAACCGCGCGTGAATTTGCAGCACCATGCCTACTAGGAGGACTCGATGAAGAGCACCGGTACCACCGGCACCAACGCCGTCGACTGGGAGGCGCGGGTCGATTTCGACCGGCTGCGCGACGAGCGGCTGGCCCGGCTGAAAGCCGAGCTCGATAAGTCCGAGCTCGGTGCGGTGCTCGCGTTCGACTTCTCGAACATCCGCTACATGAGCGCCACGCACATCGGCACGTGGGCGATGGACAAGCTCATCCGGTTCTCCCTCCTCACCCGCAACACCGATCCCGTCGTGTGGGACTTCGGCTCGGCCGCCAAGCACCACAAGCTCTACAACCCGTGGCTCGACACCACGACCGCCGAGATGGATGCCGACCCGAACGCACCGCACGAGGGCGCCAAACGCCCTCGGCTCGAGACCGGTGCGCGCGCGGGAATCTCGACCCTGCGCGGTGCCTTCCCGCCCGACGCCGGGATCGCCGAGGGCGTCGCCAAGAAGATCAAGCGCGAGCTCGAGAAGTTCGGCCTCGCCGACCAGCCGCTCGGCGTTGACGTGATCGAGCTGCCGATCCTGTTTGCACTCCAGAAGGAGGGGATCACGGTCGTCGACGGCCAGCAGGTCTTCATGGAGGCCCGTCGCGTGAAGACCTACGATGAGATCCGCCTGCTGACCCAGGCCGCGTCGATGGTGGATGCCGCGTACGAAGACCTCTACCGCTTCCTCCGCCCCGGCGTCCGCGAGAACGAGGCCGTCGGCCTCGTCGCCAAGACCCTGTATGACCTCGGCTCCGAATACGTGGAGGGTGTCAACGCCATCTCCGGTGAACGCTGCTCGCCACATCCACACGTCTTCTCCGACCGGCTGATCCGGCCCGGCGACCCCGCCTTCTTCGACATCCTGCACAGCTTTAACGGGTACCGCACCTGCTACTACCGCACCTTCGCGGTCGGGTCGGCGAGCAACGCCCAGAAGGATGCGTACACCCGCGCCCGCGAATACATGGACCGCGCGATCGCGCTGGTGAAGCCGGGCGCGACGACCGCCGACATCGTCAAGGTCTGGCCCACGGCCCAGGAGTTCGGCTTTGCCGACGAGGAGGCGGCGTTCGCCCTGCAGTACGGCCACGGCGTTGGGCTTTCCATCTGGGAGAAGCCGATCTTCTCGCGCCTCACCTCCCTCGACCACCCCGAAGTGCTGCAGGAGGGCAACGTGTTCGCCCTCGAGACGTACTGGCCGTCGAAGGATGGCTGGGGTGCCGCGCGCATCGAGGAGGAGGTCGTCGTGACCGCCGACGGGTGCGAAGTCATCACCAAGTTCCCGGCCGAGGAGCTGCTCGTCGCCGGAAAGCGTTACTACACGATCGATGGTCCACTGAACCTTGAGCGCGACTCGCAGTCGCACCTCAACACCACGTGGGGACGCGGGGAAGCGTGAGCACCCTCGGTTTCCTCGGCCTCGGCAGCATGGGCGCGGGCATGGCCCGTCGCCTCATCGATGCGGGGCACTCCGTCACGGTGTGGAACAGGTCGCCCGCGGCGGCTGACGAACTCGTCGCCGCGGGTGCCACGCGCGCGGAGCATCCCGCTGATGCACTGGCGGCGGATGTCTCGTTTTCGATGCTCGCAAATGATGCCGCCGTGCAGGGAGTGTTCACGCCCGCCGCGATCCAGTCCCTGGCGGGGCGCACCCACGTCATGATGGCCTCGATCAGCCCGTCGCTCGCCGACGAGCTCGCGGCGGCCTTCGCGGAGGCGGGCGCGACCTACGTCGCGGCGCCCGTGCTCGGCAGGCCGCCGGTCGCCGCCGCCGGCCAGCTCAACATCATGGTCGCCGGCGCTGCCGAGGCTATCGACTCCGTCGAGCCATACCTCGAGGCCATGGGAAAGCGCATCTGGCGCCTCGGCGACCGCCCGTCGGTGGCCAACTCGGTGAAAGCCTCCGTCAACTACAACATCATCCACGCCCTGCAGGCCATCGGCGAGACCGTGGCCATGACGGAGCGCCTGGGCGTCGACCCAGAGTTGTTTACCGAGCTGCTCACGAGCACGGTCTTCGGCGGCGTCGTCTACACCGGCTACGGCGACCTGATCGCACGCAGCGCCTACGAGAACCCTGGGTTCCACATCACGCTCGGCCGAAAGGACCTCGCGCTCGCGCAGGAGGTCGCCGACGCCACGGGCGTGCGCCCCGCGACACTTCCGGCGCTCACCGCGGTGTTCGAGCGCGCCCTCGCTGACGAGGAACTCAAGAACTACGGCTGGGAAGCCATCGCCGAAGTCAGCAGGCGCGACCTGCTCTGAGGCCACGATCCAGCGGCGGAAGGGGAAGTGTCAGCGGCCGAAGGCGAAACGGCCGTCGGGATCGTACTGCGCCCTGACCCTGGCGAGCCTCGCTGCCGTCTCCGGAGACCACAGTCGCTCCCAGTTCGCGTCGGTGGGGTGCCCCGCCCAGTTGTAGTTGATCTCCCGGTGCGAGTAGCTCGCGACCGAGTCGTAGAGCGCCGCCCCCACCTCGCGCAGCGCCCGGTCGGTGACCCCGGGGATGTCGATGCCGATGGTGAGCAGCGAGAACGCCGCCCCGCGCCCGCCGATCGCGCTCGGCAGCTCGGGCTCGGAGCCGATCGCCCCGCCGAGCAGGCGGGTCTCGACGTTCACGAACGGCGACTGAACTCCCGCTCCCGCGAACTCGAGGATCGCGGTGAGGTAGTGGTCGTCGATCTCGTCGAGGAACTCGCCCCGCTCCCAGACGGGTAGCGGGTCCGCGGGCTCGGCGTGGATCTCACCGACGCGCTCGGCGGGGAGCAGTCCCAGCACGTCGAGGTGCACGGGCGCTGCGGCGCGCATCTCGGTGAGCAGCTCCTCCGCGCGCATCCGTAGCTCCTCCGGGCCTGCTTCGGGGTCAACGTACGCGAATCGAAGGTGGAGCACTGTGCGCCCCGCGAGCGGCTCCGGTGCGTCCGGGGGGAGCCTCAGGATGCCCACCGAGGTGTTCGCTGAATCCGGCAGGCGCCGCGCCCAGGGCAGCCACGCTCGGAACGCCGCTTCGATGTGCTCCTCGGCGAAGAACAGCCCGCCGCCGTAGAACTCGGCCATCGGCAGCACCGAGAGCGTCAGCTCGGTGACGACCCCGAGACCGACCTTTCCGCCCTTGAGCGCCCAAAACAGGTCGGGATGCTCGTCCGCCGAGGCCGTGACCACAGAGCCGTCGCCGATCACCACGCGGAAGCGCACGGCCCGGTCCGCCGCCCACCCGAGCGTGCGGCTGAGCGGGCCGATCCCGCCACCGAGGACGAGGCCGACGGCGCCGACGGTTGCGGAGGACCCGGTCACCGCGGCCAGCCCGTGCGCCGCAAGCTCGGGAAGGATACGCATCCATTGTGCGCCGGCACCGATCGTCACCGTGGACGCCGCGGGATCGACGGCAACCGAGTCCAGCCGGTGTGTCCGGATGACCAATCCCGTGTCTACCGGACGGTACGAGCCGTGGCCGGTGGCCTGCACGACAACGTCGAGCCCGTGCTCCGCGGCGAACCGGACCGCGGCCTGCACGTCCGCCTCGGACGCTGCGCCGACCACGAGGTCGGGGGCCATCGGCGAGAGGGTGTTAGCCCCCTCGAGCTCTGCCCGGTACCCCTCGTCGCCCCGGGAGAACACCGGCCCGCTCACGGTGCGCCGCAGCGCGCGCCCCCGCTCGCGATCCCTGGGATCCCCGTCGTCCATGCTGTCCAGGCCAGCTGCTCAGATTCCGCCGATCACCGATGGATCAGGTGATGGCCCAGCCGCGGTCGACGTAGAGGTTGACCGCCGAGACTCCGCGGTTGCGCAGCAGGAACTGGGTCGCGCCCACCACGTCTTCCATGGTCGCGAGCTTGCCCCCGGGCGTGCGGCTCTCATACTGCTCGAGGACGCCTGCGGGCTTGTTTGCCCAGAATGGGCTGTCGCCGATGATGCCGGGGTGCAGGGCGTTGACCCGGATGGGGGCGAGCTCGAGAGCGAGCGTGTTGAGCAGGCCCATGACCCCGCCGTTGATGGATGACACGGTGGTCGATCCCGGGTAAGGGAGGTCTTTCGCGCGGCCGCCGAAGAGCACGATGCCCGTGTCGACGGAGGGATCGAGACGATCAAGCAGCGCGTGGACGGTCTCGGTGTAGCCGACCAGCTTGAGGGTTACGAGGCGAATGGCGCCCTCGATGCTGTAATCGCGGATGTTGTTCTGGTCCCGCTCAATCGCGGCGAGTACGAGACCGTGCACCTGCCCGATTGGCTTGAGCTGCTCGGCGATGGTGTACGGCTCTGAGATGTCGAGGGCCACACCCGTCGCCTTCGGGCCGAGCGTCGCGGCGATCTCCTCCGTGCGCTCCTGGTCGCGGCCGGTGATGATCACGTTGTCACCGAGGGCTATGCAGTCCTTCGCGATCTCCAGGCCGATTCCGGATGTTCCGCCGATGACGACGGTGGTTCTCTCGCTCACGTTCGCTTGCCCTTCATAGAAAACACGGGTCTGCCCGGGAACCGAAAACCAAGTGGCACTGGACATCGGTGTGCAGCAGCACTTAACCTTAGTCGGCAGGCCCGCAGATCATCAAGGAGGATGAGCGCAACAATGTCCGGTATCCCTACCCCCAAGCCCGGTCAACCCATAGTGTTCCGCAACGGGATCGTCCTGACCATGGATGACCAGCACACGGTCATCCCGAACGGCGACGTGCTGGTCGTCGACGGGAAGATTGCCGAGGTCGGTGTCGGCGTCTCAGTGCCCGACAACACGTTCGAAATCGATGCGGCGGGCGGCATTCTCATGCCCGGCATGGTCGACACCCATCGCCACATGTGGCAGACCGCGATGCGCGGCTACGGCGCGGACTGGACGCTTACCCAGTACTTCGTCTGGTACTACCTCCAGCACGGCATGAAGTTCCGCCCGGAGGACTACGCCGCTGGAAACCTTATCTCCGCGCTCGATGCCGTCGAGTCGGGCGTCACGACGAGCGTGGACTGGTCACACGGCCTGCGCACCGTCGAGCACGGCGAGGCGGCCTTCGACGCGCTGGTCAACTCGCCCGGGCGCTTCGTCTTCGCGTACGGCAACATCCACCAGTCCCCGTGGGAATGGACGGCAGACCCGGCCGTGCGCGCGTTGCTCGAGAAGTCGCGCGACGACTCCCGCATGTTCGGCACCCAGGTCGCCTTCGACGTGCCCAACCAGGACGAGAACTTCCCCGAGCTCGCGGCCTACCAGGCAGCCAAGGAACTTGGCCTGCGGGTCACCACGCACTCCGGCGTCTGGGGTGCCACCAACGACTGGGGCATCAAGAACGCCTACGCCGCCGGGGTCATGGAGGAGGGCTTCACGTACGTGCACGCCGCCTCCCTCAGCGCCGACTCCTACCTCAAGATCGCGGCCACGGGCGGCAACGTATCCCTCGCCACCGAGTCGGAGGACACTTGTGGCCAAGGTTACCCGCCCATCCACCAGCTGCGGAAGTACGGCATCCCGGCATCGCTCTCGGTCGACACGAGCGTGTGGTTCAGCGCCGACCTCTTCTCGGCGATGCGCGCCACGGTGAACGCCGACCGCGCCCTCGAGCACTACCACGCGCACCTGCTGGAGCCCGCCGAAACCATCACCCACGTCAAGCTCCGTGCCGAGGAGGTCGTGCACATGGCCACCCGCGGTGGCGCGCAGGCTATCGGCAAGGATGACCAGATCGGTTCGCTCGAAAAGGGCAAGCTGGGCGACGTGGTGCTTCTCAAGAACGAGGACTCACCCACGTGGGCGCCGCTCATCAACCCCTGGGGCCAGATCGTGTACCAGGCCCAGCGCGGCGACGTGCACACCGTGCTCGTCGGCGGCGAGGTCGTCAAATCCGAGGGCAAGGTTGTCGCCGGCGACCTTGCGGGTGTTCGCAAGAAGCTCGACGCCACCGTCAGCTACCTCGAGACCGAGGTCGGCGACGACTGGATCGCCGGGCAGCACCCCGAGATTCCCGAGTCTGAGGTGCTCTTCAACCCGTACCAGTACAAGAAGTAACTTAACTTCTCGCACTGGCCTGCTCACGACGAGCGGGGAGTCTGCGCCGCGATCGCCCGCGGCGTGGAATCCCGCTCGTCGTGTCAGTTAAGCGCCAGGTTCAGGAGTCGAGGCATCCAAATGACGGAAGAGCTGGTTGAGCGAAGGTCGGGTCAGCCAGCAGTGAGGGGGCGCCGCGAGTCCGCCCAGGGATCGATGAGCGTCTTGATCGCGGGCGGTCGCCCCTCGCTCATCGGGCGCAGTGCCCCCTCGACGAGCTCGGAGAGAGGCAGCACCTCCGGTGCAATGCCCGACCAGCCGCCCGCGCGGGAGGCGACCAGGTCAACGGCCCGCGGAAAGTCGATCTCCCGAACCAGGGCGTTGGTGCCGATGATGGACTTCTCGCCGATGGTCATCCGGCCGAGGTCGATCTCTACGGGGCGCCGCTGGATGCCCACCGCGACGATCCTCGCCCCCGCGGGCGCGACCGCCAACGAGGTTGCGAGCCCGCCGGCAGTCCCGCTCACCTCGAATACGACGCGGAGGTCACGGTCGCCAACGGCTGCCGCGAGTAGCTCCACGTCTCCCGCGTCGGCATTGGTCTGCACGAGTTCGTGGGCGCCCATCTCCCGGGCGATCCCCAGTCGCTCGGCGGAGAGGTCGGCAGCGATCACCGTCGCCCCCGCAGCCTCGAGCGCGAAGACGAGGAACGCGCCGATACCGCCCACCCCGAGCACGACGACGAGCTGCCCCGCCACATCCCCCGCACGGCGCACGTTGTGCACGGCGATCCCCATGGGTTGGCACAGCGCCGCCTCGTCGAGGCTGATGCCGAGCCCTTCGATGGAAACGGCACTCTCGACGGGCGTGGCGACGTATCCGGCCAGGGCGCCCTCACGATGCAGCCCCACGCCGGCGTACCGGCGGCACAGGTTCGACTCGCCCCGGAGGCAGGGTGAACACGTCCCGCAGGGCGCCGCCCCGCACGACGCGACGCGCTGCCCGATCCATTCCGGGTCAACGTGCTCGCCCACCGCCACGACGGTTCCCGAGAACTCGTGTCCCAGCGCCATCGGCCCCAGGTGCCCGCTCGCCGGATGCCGCTGCAGCAGCGGTATTTGTGTCGGCCCGTGGTCCCACTCACTCGAGTCGGTACCGCACACCCCGACGACGCCCACGCGCAGCAGCAGCTCGCCCGCCGCCGGGGCGGGCACCGCGCGATCCTCGACGCGGAGGTCGCGCGTGCCGTAGTACACGGCGGCGGGCATGGATGCGGGCAGCACTGGCATCAGTACTCGTTGGCGATGAACAGCTCTTGGGCGGGGAAGCGGGTGAGGATCTCCGTTCCGTACTCGGTGACGACGACCTCCTCCTCGATCCGCGCGGCGGAAGTGCCGTCGGATGCCGGGCAGTACGTCTCCATGGCGAAGACCATGCCGGGCTTGAGCTCCACCGGGTCTTTCATGGAGTTGAGCCGCGAGATGATCGGCCGCTCGTGCAGTCCGAGGCCGAGGCCGTGCGCGAACTGCAGGCCGAATGCGGCCAACTCGCTGTCGAACCCGAACTCCTCGGCTTTGGGTAGCACCGCGGCGACCTGGTCGGAGGAGGCACCGGGCTTGATGGCGTCGAGCGCGGCATCCATCCATTCCCGGGCCTGCTTGTAGGCGTCGCGCTGCGACTCGGTCGCCCAGCCCACCCCAAAGGTCCGGTAGTAACACGTGCGGTACCCGTTGTAGGAGTGGATGATGTCGAAGAACGCCTGGTCGCCGGGACGGATGATCCGGTCGGTGAAGTTGTGCGGATGCGGATTGCACCGCTCCCCCGAGATCGCGTTGATCGCCTCGACCTGGTCGCTGCCGTACTCGTAGAGCCGCGCGTTGGCCATTGCCACGATCTCGTTCTCGCGCACCCCCGGCTTCAGCGCGTCAACGATGTCCTGGTAGACCCCGTCGACCATCGCTGCAGCCTGGTTGAGCAGCATGATCTCGTCCTGGTTCTTGATCACCCGCGCGTCGAGCATCCGCTGCTGGGCGTCGGCGACTCGCAGTCCCTGGCGTTCCATTTCGAACAGGAAGCTCGGCTCGACCAGGTCGAGGCCGACGGGAGCGTCGGCAAGCCCGTTCTCAGCGAGGAGGGACTTGATCTCGGCCACCGCGTCGACCATCAGGCCGGCACCACCCGTGGGGTCAACGGCACCCTTGAAGCCGAGGAAGCCCGCGCGGTAGTTCTCCTCGGGAACCCAGTCGGAGTAGAGCTTGTGGTGCTTAACAGCCGAACCGAAATCCCACAGGATTGGGTCTTTGCCCCGCATGAGCAGCGCGTACCGGATCATCTTGTCGCCGAGGGCACCGCCGATCCAGGTCTGCGTCGTGTACCGGATGTTGTAGAAGTCGAAGAGCAGGAACGCCCCGCATTCGCTCGCCTCGAGCGCGGCTTTCGCCCGGTCGAGACGGTAGCTCCGCAGACGATCGAAGTCGACGCGGTGCTCGTAGTCGACGCCCATCTGGCCCGGTGCCCCGAGCGGCCGCACCCCCGGCGGCCGCTGCGATGGGCGCTCGAAGAACCGGCTGGGCTTGTAGTGGTGTCCGTGGTCGCCGCTCATCATTCCTCCGGGGCGAGACCGTCGTCGAACTCGACGTTCTCCGACTCGAGGGTCATGCCTGAGTGCTTAGCCCAGGTGACGATGAGGGAGGCGAAGTCCTGCTCGGTGTTGCCGTCGCCGACTTCGCTCGCCACGATCATCCGGGTCAGCCCCGCGATGGGCATTACCACGCCGAGCTCGTGCGCGGCTTCGAGACCCAGGTCAAGGTCTTTCTGCAAGAGCACGTTCGTGAAGGTGGGTTTGAAGTCGAGGTTGACCAGTGCCGGCGACTTGTACTTGGTGTACGGCGAACCCATGACCGAGTCGTTGAGGAAGGCGAGGAAGTCGCTGCGCTTGACCCCCGACTTCTCGGCGAGCAGCGTGATTTCCACAACCGACTGGATGACCACACCGAGGAACACGTTGTGCGCGATCTTGACGATCCGCGCGAGTTCGCCGTCGCCGACGTAACTCACGCCGCGCCCCCAGGTCTTGAGCAGGGGCTCGACGGTCTCGAACACGCCGCGCGGGCCCGAGGCGGCCACCGTGAGCTTGCCCGCTGCGATCACCTTCGGGTTGCCGGAGACCGGGGTGGCGAGGAAGCCGACCCCGCGCTCCTCGGCCGCTGCGCGAATGCGCTTGCTGGTCTCGATGTCGACGGTCGACGAGTCGCCGATGGCCTTGGGTGACCGCGAGGGATCGGTGAGCAGGCCGCCCTCGCCGAGCATGACCTGCTCGAGGTCTTTGCCGGTGGAGACCATGCTGAACACGATGTCGCGGCCCGCGAGCTCGATGGGCGAATCAACGACGGTGGCGCCAAACTCGGTGAGCGGCTCGGCCTTAGCCTTCGTGCGGTTGTAGACGGCGACGTCGTAGCCGGCGCGGAGGAGGCGTTTGGCGAGCTGGTAGCCCATGCGCCCGGTGCCGATCCAGCCGACCGTCGGAAGGGAGGCCTCGGTCATATTGTGTTCCTTTCGTCGCAATGCAATCGATTGTAGTGGTGGACGTCGAACCGGGATGGCCCAACGGCTGGGTCTCAGTGGGCGGGTACCGCCGCGATCGCCTGGATCTCCAGGCGCAGCCTCGGATCGGTGGCGAGACGGGTGATCTCGACAGTCGTGCTGGTCGGGATGTGGCCCTCGAACCACTCCCCCTGCACGCGGTTGACGACGTCCTGGTCATCCTCAATGTTCGTGAAGAACCGGGTGAGGCTCACGACATCGGAACGCTGGGCGCCCGCGGCGCGCAACGCGTGGTCGAGATGGCTGAACAGGTTGCGCACCTGCCCGTCGATGTCGTGCGGCACCGCGTCGAACACCTCGGGGACATGCGGATGGTCGTGGTAAACGGGCGCTCCGGTGACACCACTGATGAAGACGAGCCGCGCGCCGGAAACGGTGCGGATCGCCGGCACGAAGGGGCTGCGGATCGCCTCGTCGAAGCCCTCGTGATGCAGGACCTCAGAGGCGCCACTCGGCACCGGGCGCGGGCCCGGGATCTGCGAGCTCATGCGGTGGCTCCCTCGGAGAAGGCGGTCGCGGCCCAGGTGACCCGGCCCCCCATGACGGTCAACTCGCTGCGAATGCCGGCGAGCTCCTCGTCTGCGCAGGTGAAGGGGTCACGACTCGGGACGACAAGATCAGCGGCATAGCCGGGCAGCAGCTTGCCACGGTGGTCATCTTCGCCGGTGAACCAGGCCGCGTCGGCGCTGTAAGCGCGCAGTGCCTCCTCACGGGTCATCAAGTGTTCGGTCGAGCGCACGCCAGCACCGTCGATCGACTGTCCCGTCACGAACCACGCGATCGACGCCCACGGCGAGAACCAGTTGGCCCGGGTCGCATCGCTGCCTGCCCCGATCGGGATGCGGCGGGCCCGCAGCCCCGCGATCGGCTGGGCGTCTGCGGCCTCCCGACGGCCCCAGCTCTCGACATAATCGCCGCCCTTCAGAACGTGGCGGTTCTGGACGAGAACACCAAGGCCCAAGGCAGCAATCCGGTCGAGGTTGGCCGGGCTCGCCGCGTCGGCGTGCACGATCGACCAGCGCGCACCCTTGACTCCCCCGGTTTCGGCCTGCACCTGCTCCCACACGTCGAGGATTCGGCCGAGGGTGTCGTCGAGTACCGCGTGCATCGACATCCGCCAGCCGCGCGCGGCGCAGGCACGGCTGATCTCGAGGAGTTCGGCGGCCGCCGCGTCCTCGATGTGGAACTCCTCCATGCCCTCGAGATCGTGGCAACCGAGATGCACCACCTCGCCCACGCCCGACACCTTCAGCACCTCGTCGCCGAAGTCATGCTGCTGCAGGCTGGTGTAACTCGAATAGTTGCCAACCTCGCCGCCGCGTTCCCAGGCGGAGATGAACAAGCGGAAGCGCAGCGGCAGTGCACCCTCGCGCCAGGTGTCGAAAAGCGCATCGTAGTCAGAAGGCCGCACCAGGAGGCCACCGCCGTCGATCACGCCGGTGAGCCCGTGCGAGGCGAACTCGCGCGCCATGGCGAGGGTGCCGGCCTTCGCCTGCTCATGGTCGACGGCGAGCGACAGCCCGGTGGGCAGGGCGAAGGCGCCGCTGCCGAGCAGGATGCCCGTGGGGCAGCCATCCGCGCCACGCTCAAGGGAGCCCCGCGGCGGGTCCTCGACATCCCCGCTCGCCCAACCGCAGGCGGCGAGGCCGGCCGCATTGAGCACGCCAACGTCGTAGGTCTCCTGGATGTACACGGGATGTTCGGGAGCCGCGGCGGTGAGCTCGGCAGCCGTGGGGATTCGCCCCTCCGCGAACTGGCGCCGATGCCATCCCCCGATCGCCGGGATCCAGCTCCCGGCAGGCAACTTTGCGGCACGCACCCGGATCGTGTCGAGCGCCTCCGCCACGCTGCGCACGTCGTCCCAGTGCAGCGACACCTCCCAGCTGAGTCCACCGCGCATAGCGTGGATGTGTGAATCGACCAATCCCGGGATGACCCGCCGTCCGCCGAGGTCGATCACCCTCGCGGCCTGGCCGGCGAGTCCGGCAAGCTCGTCGCTTGTTCCCGCAGCGAGCACCCGGCCGCCGGCGATCGCCAGCGCCTCCACCTCGGCGCGGCCCTCACCGGGTTCGGCGAGCGTCGAGATCAGGCCGTTGACGAGCAGCACGTCGACGACGGGCTGGGCCTGCGGTGCGGTCACGATGCGGTTCCGTTCAGGGGAGTTGGGGCGGCGTCAGACGCCGAGATACTTCTCGAGCAGGGCCGGGTTGTCGAGGAGCTCGCTCGGCGCGCCCGACCAGGGGATCTCGCCGTCCTCGATGATCACGACCCGATCCGCCATCTCGAGAGCGAGATCGACGTTCTGCTCGGCGATCAGCACCGAGAGGCCGGTGCCGCGCAATCCCTCGATGCGATCCTGGATGACATCCAGGATGCTCGGCGCCAGGCCTTCGCTCGGCTCGTCCATCACGAGAAGTGCAGGGTTGGTCATGAGAGCCCGACCAATGGCGAGCATCTGCTGCTCGCCGCCCGAGAGTGACCTCGCGTACGACTTCTGCCGGTCAGCGAGGCGGGGGAAGAAGTCAAACACTCGCTCGAGCGTCCACGCCTCACCGGTAGTCGGCTTTCTCTTGCGCACGGCCGTGAGGTTCTCCACCACGGTGAGCGAGCCGAAGACGCGCCGGCCCTGCGGCACGCTCGCAATACCGGAACGGTTGATCTGGAAGCTCGTGCGCTTGGTGATGTCCGCGCCGTCATAGGCGATACTGCCGGCCGTGATCGTCGGTGGACGCAGGCCGCAGATTGCGCGCACGAGTGTGGTCTTGCCCATGCCGTTGCGACCCAGCAGGGCCACCGTCTCGCCTGCTGCGACGGTCAGGTCGATGCCGTGCAAGACCTTGGCGCCCGCGTAACCCACGTGCAGTCCAGTCACCTCGAGGCTCACTTCTTGTCCCGTCTTCCCAGGTAGATCTCCCGGACCGTCTCGTTCGAGCGGACCTCGTCGGGGGTGCCGGTGATGACGTGCCGGCCGTTCTCCATGCACATCACCCGATCGGTGAGCCCCAGCGCCAGCGACATGTCGTGCTCGATGAGGAGGATCGGCAGCGTGCGCGGCAGGTCCTCAATGAGGTGCTTGAGCGTGGCGCGCTCGATCGCCGACAACCCCGCCGCCGGCTCGTCGAGCAGGAGGATCTTGGGGTCGCCCACGAGTGCCATGGCGATCTCGAGCTGGCGAGCCTCGCCGTGGGACAGGTCTGAGACCGTGTCGTCCATGCGGTCCTCAAGACCCACCTGGGCGAGTGCGTCGAATGCGCGGTGCGTCACGGCATCGCTGCCGCGCTGGGGCCACCAGAAAACCCGGGCCTGGGCAGAACCGCCCCGGGCCGCAACCCGCACGTTGTCGAGCACGGTCATGTCCCGGAACAGGTTCGAGATCTGGAAGGTGCGGCCCACGCCCATCCGCGCACGGCGGGCAGCGCCGGTCCGCGTCACGTCCTTGTCGAAGAGGCTTATCGCACCGGATGTCGCCAACACGTCCCCGGCGATCATCTTGAAGAGTGTGGTCTTGCCTGCACCGTTGGGGCCGATGACCCCGATCCGCTCTCCCTCGTGCAGGGTCAACGTGATGTCATCGACGGCCTGGACGCCGCCGTACCGCATGCCGACCCCGTCGATCACGAGGACGGGGGGTCGGGCCCCGGACCCCTGAGGGTCCGGGGCCTTCGCCGTTTCCGTTGTCGCCGTCATTAGCCCTGGAAGGTGTTGGAGTACGGCTGGT
>JBIITJ010000046.1:0-19846 GCA_044340535.1 Rhodoglobus sp. | reverse complement strand
CACGGCGCGCACGATCGCGACCACGGGCACTGTCTTCGGTGGCCCGACGTCGCGACTCCGACTCGCCTAGGCACCACCCTCCCCGCCCCGGTCACTCTCGCCCACCACGGCGCACGACGCCGACCACCCGCTCCACCAATCCAGTGACGCGCCCAGCGCCACACTCTCCCCAAAAGGCCTGTTCATGTCGTCACCAACGACACCCGGTACCACGCCCCGCACCACCACGGGTGGCACCTTCGCCGCCATCCGTCGCCTCTACCCCTACATGAAGCCGGCCATGCCGCGCATCTATGCCGGGATGGTGACGGCGCTTGCCGCAGGGGTCGTGGCGTTGCTCATCCCGCAAGTCCTGCGGTCACTTGTCGACGGCCCGCTGCAGTCCGGTGACTCGGCCCAGATCTGGCCGGCGTTTGCGATCGTCCTGGGCCTCGGGGTGCTCGAAGCGCTGATGGTTTACCTGCGCCGGTGGTTTGTGCTGAGCCCCGGCACCCACGTCGAGGCGAGCCTGCGCAACAGCCTCTACGCGAAGCTGCAGGTGCTGCCCGTGAACTTCCACGACCGGTGGCCGAGCGGCCAGCTGCTCTCCCGGGCGGTGAGCGACCTCAACCTGATCAGGCGGTGGATCTCGTTCGGCCTCGTCCTGCTCGTCGTCAACGTGCTGACGATCATCGTCGGTTTCATCTTCCTGTTGAACATCTCCTGGATGCTCGGGGTGCTGTTCATCGTCTGCTCCATCCCGCTGTGGATCTACGGCTACCTGTTTGAGAACAAGTACTCGGTCGTTGCCCGCCGCAGCCAGGACCAGGCCGGCGACCTCGCGACCACGGTGGAGGAATCAGTCCACGGCATCCGGGTGTTGAAGGCGTTCGGGCGCGGCAAGCACGCCCTGCAGGGCTTCTCTGACCAAGCCGAACAGTTGCGCGGCACCGAGATTGAAAAGGCGCGGGCGATCGCCGGGATCTGGCTCTGGCTGCTGCTGGTGCCGGATGTCACGTTCGCGCTGTCGCTGCTCGCGGGGGTGTGGCTCGCGGTCCACGGCGAGATCTCGGTGGGCGACCTGCTCGCGTTCTTCGCGACCGCGACGGTGCTGCGTTGGCCCGTGGAGTCGATTGGCTTCCTGCTGTCGATGACCTTCGACACCCGCACCGCGGTCGACCGGTTCTTCGAGGTGATGGACAGCGAGGACAGCATCGTCGATCCTCCCCACCCGAAGACCGTCACCGACCCGAAGGGCCGGCTCGTGTTCGACGACGTGCACTTCCGTTACCAGGACTCGCCGGAACACGTGCGTGACCTCGTCAACGGGGTGGACCTTGAGATCGAGCCCGGCGAGACGATGGCGCTCGTCGGCCTCACCGGCTCAGGCAAGTCGACGATTACCGCACTCACCACTCGGCTTTATGACGTGACGGGCGGCTCGATCTCGGTCGATGGCGTCGACATCCGCGAGCTGCGACTGGGAGAGTTGCGTGCGCTGCTGGCGATGGCGTTCGAAGACGCCACCCTGTTCTCGGCGAGTGTGCGTGACAACGTGCTGCTGGGGCGCCCGGAGGCCTCGGAGGCCGAGCTCGCGGAAGCGCTCGAGATCGCCCAGGCCGGTTTCGTGTACGACTTGCCTTCCGGCCTCGACACCCGGGTCGGCGAGGAAGGGCTCTCGCTCTCCGGCGGCCAGCGGCAGCGACTCGCCCTTGCTCGGGCGGTCGCCGCGAAGCCCGCCGTGCTGGTGCTGGATGACCCGCTATCGGCACTGGATGTCGACACCGAAGCCCTCGTGGAGGCCGCGCTGCGCCGCATCCTCGCCTCGACAACTGCCCTCATCGTGGCGCACCGGCCGTCAACGGTCATGCTCGCCGACCGGGTGGCCTTGCTCGAGAACGGCAGGATCACCGCGGTCGGCACCCACTCGGAGCTGCTGGCATCGAGCGAGCATTACCGGTTCGTGATCTCGAGTCTCGAAGATGAAGTTGCCCGCGAGGACGCCGCACGCGGCACCGCGGTCGAGGGTGAGGGGGTCGACTCATGAGTGTTACCGGGGTCGAGGGCGAAGAGCGTAACGACTACACGAAAGAGGAAAGCCGGCAGATCAGGGCGCGTTCGCTGCGCCTGCTCGGCTCGCTCATCCGGCCCGTGCGCGCGCGGGTCTTCGTGACGCTCGCCGTCGTGGTGGTGAGCACGCTTGCCCAGGTCGCCGGCCCGGCGTTCATCGCGCTCGGAATCGACAATGGCCTGCCCGCCGCCATGGACAACGATTGGATGCCGCTCGCACTGACCGTAGCGGCATACCTGGTGACCGGGGGCATCGGTGCGGCGCTCATCGCGTGGTACACCGTGCTGACGGCCCGCGTGAGCCAGGCCATCCTGTTCGACCTGCGGCGCCGGGTATTCCTGCACACCCAGCGACTCTCGCTCGAGTTCCACGAGAGCTACACCTCAGGCCGCATCATCGCCCGGCAGACCAGCGACCTCGACGCGATTCGTGAGCTCCTGGATTCGGGAATCAACCAGCTCGTGCAGGGCGCGCTGTACATGTTCTTCATCGCCGTCGCGATGTTCTCGTTCGACTGGGTCAGCGGACTCGTGCTGCTCGGCTCGCTCCTGCCCTTGGGGGTGCTCACCCGGTGGTTCCAGCTGCGCTCGCAGCTGTACTTCCGTGACACCCGCACGGCCTCGGCCCGCCTCATCGTGCAGTTCGTGGAGACGATGACCGGCATCAGGGCGGTCAAGGCCTTCCGCAAGGAGAAGCGCAACGAGGTCGAGTTCGGCGGCCTGGTCGAGGACTACCGCCGCACCAACATGCGCGTCATCCAGTTGTTCGGCATCTTCGATCCGGGCCTCGTGCTCATCGGCAACCTGGCGCTCGCCACCGTGCTGTTGGTCGGCGGCCTGCGGGTTGCCGGTGGTGGGCTCGAGATCGGTGTGCTGTTGGCCGTCTTGCTGTGGACCCGGCAGTTCTTCGCGCCGGCGCAGGAGATGGCGATGTTCTACAACTCCTACCAGTCGGCTGCCGCGGCGCTGGAGAAGATCTCGGGCGTGCTCGAGGAGAAGCCGACCGTGCCCGACCCGACCCGCCCGATCGACCTGCGCCAGGCCCAGGGCCGAGTAACCTTCGACACCGTCGAGTTCGCCTACACCGCCGACCGCGTGGTGCTTCCGACCTTCGACCTCGAGATTCCGGCGGGGCAAACGATCGCGCTCGTGGGCTCGACAGGGGCGGGCAAGTCCACGCTCGCCAAGCTCATCTCGCGGTTCTACGACCCCACGACGGGCTCCGTATCCCTCGACGGGGTTGACCTGCGGCAGTTGCATCCCAAAGACCTGCGGCGCGCGATCGTCATGGTGACCCAGGAGGCGTACCTGTTTTCCGGGACGGTCGCCGACAACATCGCGCTCGGCAAGCCTGAGGCAACCCGCGACGAGATCGTGCGCGCCGCGAAAGCGGTGGGTGCCCACGAGTTCATCGAGTCGCTGCCCCGCGGCTACGACACCGACGTGAACAAGCGTGGTGGCCGCGTGAGCGCCGGCCAGCGCCAGTTGCTCTCGTTCGCCCGCGCCTTCATCGCCAACCCCGTCGTGCTGATTCTCGATGAGGCGACCGCCTCGCTCGACATCCCGTCGGAGCGATTGGTGCAGGAAGGCCTGCAGACCCTGCTGGCGGGCCGCACCGCGATCATCATCGCGCACCGGCTCTCGACAGTGGCGATCGCCGACCGGGTGCTCGTCATGGAGCACGGCCGGATCGTCGAGGATGGCACGCCGGAAGACCTCATCGCCGGCACCGGGCGCTTCGCCCAGTTGCACGCCGCCTGGCGTGATTCTCTGGTCTAGATGATTCGCCGATCCAGGAGGTACTGATGCTCGTCGCATTTTCGGTAGCACCCAGTGGTGACGGCCGCTCCGATGGCTCCGTCCACGAGGCGGTCGCCGCCGCGGTTCGCATCGTGCGGGAGTCGGGGCTGCCCAACCACACCGACGCGATGTTCACCACGATCGAAGGGGAATGGGACGAGGTCTTCGACGTCGTCAAGCGCGCCACAGAGGCCGTGGGCCAGTTCGGCTCGCGCGTATCGCTCGTGCTCAAGGCCGATATTCGACCGGGCTACACGGGCGAACTCGAGGGCAAGGTCCAGCGGGTGGAGCAGGTGCTCGGCCGCGACCCGGAGTAGCTCAGGCGTTGTAGTCCTGGATGCGTTGGCCGTGGTCGCGGTTGGTCAGCGCGGCCAGGCGCGGGCGCAGCTCGGCGAGCAGTTCGGGCACGTCGATGGTCAGGAGCTGGCGATCGCGCATGAGCACGCGGCCGTCGACGATCGTCGTCACGACGTCGGATGAGCGCCCACTGTGCACGAGGGTCGACGCGAGATCGTGGATGGGCTGCGTTCGCGGGGACGACAGGTCAACCAGGATGATGTCGGCCCGGTGGCCGACCGCGAGCGATCCGACCTGGCCGGCGAGACCGAGAGCCCGTGCGCTGCCGAGGGTGGCGACTCCGAGGGCCTGCGCCGGGGTCATCCACGTGGGGTCTCGCTCGACGGCCTTTTGGGTCAGGGTCAGCAGGTTCATGGCTTCCCAGACGTCGAGGGTGTTGTTCGACGCCGCCCCGTCGGTCGCGAGCCCCACCGCGACCCCGAGGGCGAGCAGCGCTCGCACGGGCGTGGTGTCGGTCGACTCTTTGAGATACCCGCGCGGGGCGACGCCGACACCGGTGCGGGTGGCGGCCGCGGCGAGCGCCGGGTAGTCCTCCGGCACGATGCCGACACCGTGCGCGATGAGCGTGCGGCCTTCCAGGATGCCGAGGCGCTCGAGGGTCTGCACGGGCGAGATGCCGTGCTGCTCGCGGTGGTGCAGGGTCTGCGGGCGGGATTCCCCCGCGTGCACGTGCACGAGCAGGTCGTGTTCGCGGCCGAGTTCCCCGGTGCGCCGCAGGTCGTCGTCCGTCACGGTGTACGTGGCGTGCGGGGCGAGCGAGGTCGTGATGCGCCCGCCCGCGGCCCCGGCGTACTCGAGGGCGAACTCGAGGCCCTCATCCACCGCGCGCTCGCCGCCCGAGGAGAAGAAGGTCGCCCCGAGATTAGCCCGGATGCCCGTCTCCTCCACCACCCGCGCAATGGTGGGCATCTCGAAATAATGGTCGGCAAAGGTGGTCACCCCCGCCTGGATCATCTCGGCAATCGCCAGCCTGGCCCCGAGCTCGACGTCGCGCGGCGTGAGGTTGACTTCCATCGGCCAGATGAACTCGTTGAACCAGCGCTCGAGCGGGATGTTCTCGGCGGAACCCCGGAACAGCACCATGGGTGAGTGCGTGTGGGTGTTGATGAAGCCCGGGAGCGCCACCAGCCCTGAACCGTCGATGTGCTCTGCGGCCTCCGCGGGTTCCCCGACCGACGTGATGATGCCGTCGATCGCGATCGTGGTGTTCTCGGCGAACGCCACGGAACCGTCTGCCTGGTGGACGAGAGCGGTGACCCCGTCGATCGCGAGCTCGGTCATCCGGTTACGCCTCCCCGGCGACCGAGGCCAGCGCGATCCGCACCATGTCGGCGAAGTTGGTCTCGCGCAGCTCGGCGCTCAGCGACTCGCCCCTGACGATATGGTCGCTGACCGTGAGGATCGACAGCGCGTCGATGCCCGCTTCGGCCGCCACCGCGTAGAGCGCGGCGGTCTCCATCTCGATCGAGAGGGTGCCGTACGCAATGAGCGCCTCGTGCAGTCCCGGGCGTTCCAGGTAGAAGTGGTCGGTCGTGAGCACCGGGCCGACGTGCAGCTGGTGCCCGTGGGCTTCGGCAAAGTCGACTGCGGCGCGCAGCAACGGGAAGGATGCGACGTGGCTGAAGTTGACCCCTGGGATGCGCAACTGGGTCATCGACGAGTCGGTGTGGGCGGCGGACGCGGCGATGACGTCGCCCACCTCGATAGACTCCTGCAGCGCCCCGGTAGTCCCGACCCGCACGAGCCGCCGCGCGCCATACTCCCGCACGAGCTCGGTCGCGTAGATCGTCATCGACGCCATGCCCATTCCCGAGGCGAGCACCGACACGGGCATCCCGTCGACGGTCCCGGTGAAGCCGAGCATGCCGCGCACCTCGGTCACGAGGCGGGCATCGTCGAACATGGTCTCCGCAATGAGGCGTGCGCGCCGCGGGTCTCCCGGCATGAGCACGGTGGGGGCGAAGTCGCCGGGGGCTGCTGAGATGTGGGGGGTTGCCATGGTTCGACGATAACGCCAGCAGATGTCGGCGATATGTCGTGCTCGCGGGTCGCTCAGCGCGTGTGCCGGGCAGCCTTCAGGTCGACGCGGTAGCCGCCGTCGCGACCCCACGCCAGCGGGGTTGACTCGGCCCGGTAGTACTCGAGGGCGCGATGCTCGTGGTCGATGGGTGGATGCCCGCTCGCCCGCACCACGCGCCACCAGGGCACCTCCGAGCCGTAGTGCGACATCACCGTGCCCACCGCACGCGCCGCACGGGAGCCGAGGCTCGCTGCGACGTCACCGTACGACATCACCCTGCCGGGCGGAATGGATGCCACGACCTCCAGCACCGCACTGACGAAGTCGGGGGCAGGCTCGCGCATTACAGCGAGAGTATTCCGATGTTCTCGCCGTACTGGGTCTGCCCGCTGATGACGAAACCGACCCGGAGGAAGAACTCTTCTGGCCCCTCCTCGCCGGGTTCCCAGATCGCGCTGAGATGGTCGAAACCGCGGCTCTTGGCTTCCTCGCCGAGGGCCAGCACGGCGAACCTGCCAACACCCGTGCCTTGGGCATCTGCCGCGACGCTCACCCGCCAGACGCAGCTGCGGAACTCCTCCTGCACCGCTTCGGGGTCGAAGTTGCCCCGGATGAACCCGACGACTTCGTCACCGTCGAGCACGACCCGCGGCCAGGAGGTGGCCGGGTTGATGAAGCTGTCGGCGATCGCGTAACTGGGCGGGGTCACGAACTGCTCCTGGCCGCGCCGCAGCGTGAGGTTGTTCGCCGCGACGATGGTCTTCGCGGACAGTTCTTCCAGTCGCAGGTCAGCCATGCTGACAGGATAACAGGGGCCAAAAGTATCTTGATATCGAGATAGTTCTGCGATGCGGGTATGCTGTTCTCGGCCCAAAGACTAAGGAGTTCAGCTTGTCCAAGATCAAGGTAGAAGGCACCGTCGTCGAGCTCGACGGCGACGAGATGACACGCATCATCTGGCAGAAAATCAAGGACACGCTCATCCACCCGTACCTCGACATCAACCTCGAGTACTACGACCTCGGCATCGAGCACCGGGATGCCACCGACGACAAGGTCACGATCGATGCGGCCCACGCAATCCAGAAGCACGGTGTTGGTGTCAAGTGCGCGACGATCACGCCCGATGAGGCCCGCGTTGAAGAGTTCGGCCTGAAGAAGATGTGGAAGAGCCCGAACGGCACGATCCGCAACATCCTCGGCGGCGTGATCTTCCGCGAGCCGATCATCATCTCCAACATCCCGCGCTTGGTGCCGGGCTGGAACAAGCCGATCATCATCGGCCGCCACGCCTTCGGTGACCAGTACCGCGCGACCGACTTCCGTTTCGCAGGCAAGGGAAAGCTCACGGTCGAGTTCACTCCCGACGACGGCAGCGAGCCGATGAAGTTCGAGGTCTACGACGCCCCCGGCGACGGGGTTGCCCAGGTGCAGTACAACCTCGACGAGTCGATCATCGACTTCGCCCGCGCCTCGCTCAACTACGGCCTCAGCCGCAACTACCCGGTGTACCTCTCGACGAAGAACACGATCCTGAAGGCCTACGACGGCCGCTTCAAGGACATCTTCGAAGAGGTCTTCCAGAACGAGTTCAAGGACAAGTTCGAGGCGGCCGGCCTCACCTACGAGCACCGCCTCATCGACGACATGGTCGCTTCGGCCATGAAGTGGGAAGGTGGCTACGTCTGGGCCTGCAAGAACTACGACGGCGACGTGCAGTCCGACACCGTGGCGCAGGGCTTCGGCTCGCTCGGTCTCATGACCTCGGTGCTGTCCGTTCCCGACGGCTCGGTCGTCGAGGCCGAGGCCGCGCACGGCACGGTCACCCGGCACTACCGCCAGCACCAGGCGGGCAAGCCCACCTCGACCAACCCGATCGCCTCGATCTACGCCTGGACCCGAGGACTTGCGCACCGCGCCAAGCTCGACAACAACCCGGAGCTGGCGACCTTCGCCGAGACTCTCGAGGATGTCGTCATCAAGTCGGTTGAGGCCGGCCACATGACAAAGGACCTCGCGCTCCTGGTCGGGCCTGACCAGAAGTGGGAAACCACCGAGGAGTTCCTCGACACCCTCGACAAGAACCTCGCCGCCCGCCTGGCATAGGAATCCCGTCCCGCGCGCTCCAGAATTGAAGGACTGTCCTTCAATTCTGGAGCGTTGCAGTCGCACGAAGGCCCCCGGAGCATCGCTCCGGGGGCCTTCGTGGTTTCGCGTTACTCCGCGGCGGGCTCGACGACCTCGCCAGCGCCGGAGACCAGCACCTTGCGGGGCTTGGCCTTCTCCGCGACGGGGATGGTCACGGTGAGCACGCCGTTGGCGTAGTCCGCCGCGATGTTCTCGGCGTCGACACCGTCACCGAGGCTGAACTTGCGCACGAAGGCGCCGCTCGGCCGCTCGCGCGAGATCCAGTTGACGCCCTCAACCTCTGCCGGGGTGCGGCGTGCGCGGATCGTGAGCACGCGGCCGTCGACATCCACATCGATGGAACCGGCATCGACGCCCGGGAGGTCGGCGCTCAACACGAAAGCGTCCTCGGTGCGATACAGGTCGACGGAGGCCAGGCGCGGGCCCTGGCGAAACTGCGGCTGGTACGCGACGCGACCGGCCTGACGGGACGGGCTGTAGATAACTGCCATGATGGTCAACTCCTTACGGGGCCGGGATGATCGGCTCTGCCAAACTTGAGCCGGTGTGACTCAACTAATGACATTCAACGCGATGCACCCGGGAAAAGTCCCGCTGTTCGCCGGAGGCTGACAGCGTTGTCAGAACAGTTTCTCGCCGCGTTCGAGCATGCCGATGTACTTCACGATGTTGCGCTCGCGGCTTTCCGCGCGCTTGAGCTGGCTCAGGCGGAAGATAATCGCCCAGCGGTTCTGGGCACTCAGCGTGCCGAAGAACTCGGCCGCTTCCGGGTGGGCGTCGAGCGCTGCCTGGAGATCGGGCGGCACCGTCGCACCCTTGACCTGGTACGCGGCATCCCACCGCCCGTCGGCCTTCGCGCGATCGATCTCGGCCTGGCCGCCGGGCCGCATGCGACCCTCCTCGATGAGCCGCGCGACATGCCCCACATTGCGTTGCGACCACGGGCTGCTTCGCCGTCGCGGGGTGAAAGCCTGCAGCGTGTAATCGTCGTCGAAGCGCGCGACCTGGCCGTCGATCCAGCCGTGGCACAGGGCGACGTCGAGCGCCTCGTCATAGGTGATCCCGGGCGCCGTCGACGTGCGTTTACGCAGCTTCAGCCGAACCCCGTCGTGGGTGCCCTCCTCGAGGATCCACCGTTCCCACCGCTCGGGCGTGTCGACCTCGAGGAGTATCTTGTCTGCGAACGACACCATGCCGACATCGTAGGTCGCGCCGCCGTCACGCCCTAGTAGCCCGAGAAAGCGTCGGAATGCACGCGACGGGCGCCCTGCGAGCGCAGCGCTCGGCGCAGCTCGCTGACGAGCGCGGGCGGGCCCGACACGTACGAGCGCCGCCGTGCCACATCCGGGATGAGGGCGGCCAGCCGCTCGCCGGAAACCCGACCGGCGCCGGCGTACTCCCAGCCGGTGGGCAGCGTCTCCGGCTTCGGGCCGAAGAGCACGACGCGCGCCCCCGACTGCTCGAGCAGGGCAGCGTATGGCACAGGTCCGGGGGTGCTCGTGGCGTACGCCACCACGACGTCGCGCCCGTCCCCTCGCGCGGTGGCGGCAGCGAGTTGGCTGGCGAAGGGGGTGATACCGATGCCGCCCGCGACGAGCAACAGCGGCTCCGAGACATCCCGGGGCAGCGCAAAGTCGCCGCCCACTCCGGTCCCGTGCACGCGGGCGCCGGGCTCCAGTTCGAGCAGCGCCTTCTTGAAGCTGCTCGACTTCGCGGGCATCGAGATCGCGAAGGTGATCGGCCCGTCGTCGGTGGGGGCTGAGGAGATGCTGAAGTAGCGGCGGCTGCCGCGGAAGTCGGCGCGGCGGTGCGTGATGGTCAGCTCCATGTACTGGCCCGGCACGAAGCGCACCGGTCGCGAAGGCTGGAACGCGAGCTCCCAGGTGGTGGGGGAGAGCTGCGTCTTGCCGAGGTACTCCAGCCGGATCGCGCGGCGCTGGCCGAAGAAGAACGCGATGAGATTGCCGAGAAGCAGCGCAAGCAGCGGGCTCGAATACAGCGGGCCGACAGAGAACGGGATGGTGAACAGCATTGCCACCACGCCCGCGACCAACAGCTGCTGCCAGCGGCGCGGGGGGAGGGTGAGCGGCTCGCTCAGCATGAAGGCCGCCAGGAACACGGTCGGCGATGACAGGAAGGCGAGCGCCAGCCAGTTGTCGAGGGTGCCGCCGCCCAGGATGATCCGGATGCCGAGTACCGCGGCCGACAGGGCGATGAACGCGAGCCCCACGGTCATTCGTTGCGAGCGGTACAAAACGAGGAAGCCGCCGATGGCCACGAAGGGCAGCAGCGCGGGGGTGCCGGCCCACCAGAGCGGGTAGCCGAGGTCGGTCAGGCCAAGGAAGGAGGGGGCGACGGTCCCGACGATGAAAGCCCCGACGGCGGCCGGGTTGAAGATGTGCCGGCCGCGCACCGCGAGCAGGAACTTGGAGATGCTCGCGATCGCCGCAGCGAGGGCGATCCCGAGGAGGGGCACGAGCTCGGTGGAGGGTTCGAGCACGAAGAAGACCAGCAGCCCGGTGATGATCGACGACTCCAGGTGCATGCTGGCCCGCATCAACCGCGCGACGACCCAGGTCGCCCCGACGCTCACGGCGACGGCCACCACCGAGGAGACCAGGAGTGAGAGCGGCTCCCGGCTGACGAAACCGAGCGCCGAGAAAACGATCGCCCCCAGCTCGGTGATCACGAGCGAGACGACGACCAGCTTGTACATCGGCACCGTTCCGGTGACGCGATCCAGCCACTGCCTCATACGAGCTGCCTCATGTGAACATCTCCCCGTCCAGGTGTGGCGAGAACTCTACTCGCCCGGTCGACAGCATCCGCACGTAGCTGAACTCGAAGACTTCGGTAAGCGCGGCGGGCTCGGCAAAGAACAGTGCGGTGGCGAGCCCGTCGGCCTCGAGGGCCGTTGCGGCGATCGCCCAGGTGGCGATGACCCGTGTTGTCGGCACCCCGGTGGTGGCATCGACGATGTGGTGCAGGCCGTCGCCCCAGGCACGCCGGTTCGCCGCTGAAGCGCAGATCGCGCCGGTGACACTGGCGACCCCGATTGCCTTGGTCGGGTCGAGGGGATGCTCGAGCCCCACCCTGATCGGGGCGCCGGAGTGCAGGATGTCGCCGCTCGCGTCGATCGTGAACTCCGGGATGCCTGCTGCCGCGAGCATCCCGCCGACGATGTCGACGAGGTAGCCCTTGCCCGCCGCCCCGACGTCGACGGACACGGGGCGGACCGTACTGAGCGCCCGCCCGTCCCATGCGACGGCGTCGTCCCATCGGGGTGCGGCGATGGCGCTGCCGGAGGGGCGAAGCGAGTAGTGGCGGTCGTAGCCGAGGGTGTCGAGCGAGCGCCCGACGAGCGGTGACATGGCGCCGCCCGTCGCGCCGTACAGGCGGCGGTAGGTGTCGAAGAGCGGCGCCGCGTCGTCGGGAAACTCGTGTCGCCCGGATGTCGAGGCGACCCGGGCGACGAGCGAGTCATCCCTGAACCGCGAGTAGGTGCGGTCGAACGTGTCGATCCGCGCCATGATTGCCGCCTCGAGCGGCCCCGGGACTGGCGCTGGCGTGTCGATCTGCCAGGCCGTCCCGATGGCCTCGAAGTGCATGGCGTAGCCCGGTTAGGAGGCGTCGGCCTTGATGGCGTCGACGGCCTCGTTGAAGCCTGCGCTGGTGAGGGACGAGCCCGCCACCTTGCTGACCGAGATCTCGTCGATGTCTTTGCCCACCACGACCGCTGCGATGCCGTCAGCGAACTCGCCCTGGTAGCGCTTGGAGTCGGGGTTGTCGCCGTCGCCGACGACCGTCACGGCGGTGATGATGTCACCTTCGAGCGTGATCGTGACCTCGACGGTTTCCGAGCCGTTCGGCGATTGGTAGTTGGCGCTCTCGGTGTAGGTGCCGTCGGTGTAGGTCGCGGAGCCGTCGCCGCTGTCCGTCGCGCCGCTGTCCGTCTCGGTGCTGTCGGTTTCCGTCGTCTCGTCGGAGTTTCCCGTGTCCGTGTCCGCGGCGGTGGAGCATCCGGTGAGGATGCCGGCAAGCGAGAGCCCGGCGAGAAGGACGAGGGGTGTCTTGCTGTCGTGTAGTGAGCGCATGGTTCAAGCATGAACTATGAGCTGTGGATTACCTTGGCGCCGGCTGAACGAACGCTCGTCACGCGGTCGGCGTCCGCCGAACACGGCCGATGGTTACGCGCGCTCCCGAAATGAAGGACCGTCCTTCAATTCGTGAGGGCCGCGCACGCACTCCCGGTGTAACGGTCATGTAAAGCGACGTTTCGGGGGTGTAAACACCTGGCAAACCTCTTGCGGGATGTTTGTTCGTAAGGTTCACTAACAAACATGGTTTTCGGCTATGCGAGTGGGAGATCCCTGCGCCCCACCCAGAAAGTGCTGCCCGAGCACGCGCGCGGGCACAACCGCTCCCTCGTACTGCAGACGCTGTACGTGTCGGGCAGCCAGAGCCGTGCGGACATCGCGCGGGGCACCGGGTTGACCCGCGTCACGGTCTCCGACCTGGTGGCCGAGCTCATGGCCGAGAACCTCATCGTCGAGATGGGCCAGCGCGAAGACTCCCGCCCTGGCAAGCCCGCCACCCTCATCGATCTCAACCGTTCGGCTTTCCACATCATCGGTCTCGACCTCAGCGAGTACTCCACCTTCCGCGGAGCGGTTCTCGATCTTGACGGTCAGATCCTGCATCGCGCCGAATTGCCCCTCGCGCATCGGACGGGGGCGGATGCCACGGCGCTCGTCATCTCGCTGGTCGAGTCCCTCGTCTCGGCCGCCACCCTGCCGCTGCTGGGCCTCGGCGTCGGATCGCCCGGAATCGTCGATCTCGCGGGCGTGGTGCTGAGCGCCCCGAACCTCGGCTGGACCAATGAGCCGCTCCAGCGCACTCTCGCCGACCGCTTCGGCATCCCCGTCATCGTCGCCAACGACGCTAACGTCGCGGTGCTCGCGGAGCACAGCTTCGGCTCCGCCGACAGTGACATGATGCTCGTCACGGTGGGCCACGGTGTGGGCGCCGGCCTGCTGCTCGGGGGCACACCCGTCTTCGGAAGCCACTTCGCGGCGGGGGAGCTCGGGCACGTCGTCGTCGGTGACGATGCGGGCCCCGCGTGCGCCTGCGGCAAGTCGGGATGCCTGGAGGCCTGGCTTGCCGAGCCCCGCCTCGAGCGGGCGCTCGCGGAGGCTGGCGACCCTGATTCGAAAGACCACATTCTTCGGGAAGCGGGGCAGCGCCTCGGCGTCGCCCTCGCCCCCGTCGTCGGAGCGCTCGATCTCTCGGAGATCGTGCTCAGCGGTCCGACACACCTTCTCGACGGCCCGCTTGCGCAGGCAGCCGTTGAGACCCTTCGTGCGCGGACGATGGCCGAGTTTCACGGCGATCTGACCGTACGGATGACAGCCCTGGGTGAGGACATCGTCATGCGCGGCGCCGCCGTCATGGTCCTTTCCCGGGAACTCGGGGTGTCTTAGTCCGGACGCCACCCCGCTTCTGCAATTGCCCCAAGTAACACCTGACCGTGGCCTTAGCCACAGGGAAAGAGATCATCGTGCGAAAGATATACAGGATGGGTGCCGTGCTCGTCGCTGGCGCACTCGTGCTGACGGGATGCAGCACAGCAGCGCCCGAAGCAGAAGAAGAGACCGGGCCCATCGAGCTCGTCATCGGCAACAACGGGGACGCGATCACGTGGGATCCGGGCGAGATGAAGGAAGGCGCGATCATCCAGTATGCGGAAGCAATCTACGACCCGCTGCTGCGCAAGACCGCCGACGCCCAGATCGAAGGAAACCTCGCGACTGATTTCGTCTACAACGACGACCTCACCGAGTTGACCCTGACGCTGCAGGAAGGCATCACCTTCAGTGATGACGCCCCCTTCGATGCCGAAGCCGTTAAGGCCAACATCGAGGCGCGCAAGCTGGGTGCCGGTAGCGCCTCAGAGGCAGCCAAGTCGATCGAAGAGGTAGTCATCGTCGACGACTACACCGTCGAGCTCGACCTCGTTGCCCCGAACCCGGGCCTGCTCTCGGCCCTCGCCACCTACCTCGGCTTCATGGCAAGCCCTGAGGCGATCGAGGCGGGCACCCTGGCGACCACCCCGGTGGGCTCCGGGCCGTACACGCTGAACACCGAAGAGTCTGAGGCGGCGGTGAGCTACACGTTCGATGCCCGCGAGGGGTACTGGAACGCCGAGGCGTTCCCGTTCGACACCCTCGTGATCAAACCGTTCACCGATTTCACCGCGCGCTACAACGCGTTGGCGACCGGGCAGATCCAGTTCATGTACGGCACCGCCGACATGGTGGAGACGGCCGAAGCTGATGGCCTGACCGTTCAGACGGTGCCCGGTGAGTGGCAGGGCGTCATCATGCAGGACCGTGCAGGAACGGTGCTGCCGGCTCTCGGCGACGTGAAGGTGCGCCAGGCGATCAACTACGCGCTTGACCGCGAGACGATCCTGGAGACGTACTACAACGGGCTCGGCCAGGTCTCGACGCAGACCTTCAACCCTGCCAGTGACGCGTGGCTCGATGAGCTGAACGACGAGTACCCCTACGACCCCGAGAAGGCCAAGGAGCTTCTTGAGGACGCCGGCTACGCCGACGGCTTCGAGATGCCCGTGGGGTATTCGGAGGGCTTCATGACCCCGCTGGTCCCGATCGTGGCGCAGTACCTCTCCGAGGTCGGCATCACGGTGGTCCCGGTCCCGATCAACGGGTTCGCCAACGGCGGCCTCGAGACCCTGACCAGCCAGCCTTCGTTCATGCTGTCGTTCTCGACGAACATCCCGGCCTGGACGGACGTGCTCAACAAGCTCACGCCGACCTCGCTGTGGAACCACTTCGGGTACACGGATGACACGGTCGAAGCTCTGCTCGAAGAGATCCCGCTCACGCAGGGTGACGAGCAGAAGGCCCTTTACCAGGAGCTCAACACCCACCTGGTTGAAGAAGCCTGGTTCGCCCCGATCGTGACCCAGCAGAACATCTACCTGTCGAGCTCCGACATCGCGGTGACGATGCAGCAGGCCCAGCTCGTTCCGAGCCTGCGCTTCTTCGCCCCCGCGAGCTAGAGCCCGCCAGACGGGGTGGGGTGCCGCAGGGCGCCCCACCCCACCTACTATTTCCCAAGGAGACACCGATGCTGCGATTCATTGCGAGGCGCCTGGCAGCGGGACTGCTGCTGGCCTGGGTGGTCGTCACCGGTATGTTTTTCTTCCTGAAGCTCACCGGCACCGATCCCGCCCGCGGCGCGCTCGGCCTGTACGCGACCGAAGACCAGGTCGCCACCAAGCGCGAGCAGCTCGGCCTCGACCGCCCCGTCATCGAGCAATATCTCGACTGGCTCACGCATGCGGTGCGAGGAGACCTCGGGACCTCCTCCGCCCAGAACACCCAGGTCATCGACCTGATCGTCACCCGTCTGCCCGTCACCGTGTCACTCGCCGTCGGGGCAATCCTGGTGGCGGCGACGCTCGGCGCGATCCTCGGGATCATCGCTGCAATCAACCCGGGTCGCTTCGACCGTGCACTGCAGGTCGTGATGGTGCTCGGTTTCGCACTGCCCAACTTCTGGGTCGCGATCATCCTGGCCCTCATCTTCGCTGTCCGGCTCCGGCTCTTCCCGGCAACCGGCTACGTGCACTTCCTCGACTCGCCGGGGGAATGGCTGCAGAGCATCACGCTGCCCATCATCGCCCTGTCCATCGGCTCGATCGCCGCCATCGCCCAGCAGCTGCGCAACTCGGTCATCACCGTCTTCGCCCAGGACTACGTGCGCACGCTCCGCAGTCGCGGCCTCTCCAGCCGGCGCATCCTGCTCACCCACGTGCTCCGCAACGCATCCCCTCCGGCGCTGACGATGCTCTCCCTCCAGTTCATCGCGGCGCTCAGCGGTGCCGCGATCATCGAGCGGGTGTTCGGTCTCCAGGGAATCGGTTCCGTCGCGATCAACGCGAGCGGCAACGGTGACATCCAAGTGATCATGGGAGTGCTGCTGTTCACGGTGCTGCTGGTCGTTCTCGTCAACCTCATCGTCGACATCGTCTACGGTGCCCTCAACCCCAAGGTGCGTGGCGCATGACCGACCTCATCCCCACGCAAGACGTGAGCAGCGTCATGACCTTCCGCCGCGCCCGGCGTTTTATCCGCAACCCGCTCGGGATGATTGCTGCCGGCGTGCTCCTCGTGATCGTGCTGGGATCGGTGTTCGCGCCGTGGCTGGCCCCGTACGACCCCAACCTCATCGTGCTCTCCGAAACTCTCCTCCCGCCGAGCCCGGCCCATTGGCTCGGCACCGACGCGAGCGGACAGGATGTGCTCAGCCGGTTGCTCTGGGGCGGCCGGGTCAGCCTCGAGGCCGGCGCGATCATGATCACGACGGCGATCCTGGTCGGCGTGCCGACGGGCCTGCTCGCCGGGTACTACTCGCGCTGGGTTGACGGGCTCGCGAGCTGGGTATCCAACCTGCTCATGTCGCTGCCCGAGATCCTCATCATCATCGTCGTGATCGGCTCACTCGGCAGCGGGCTCGCGCCGACCATGATCACCCTTGGCATCCTCGCCTCACCCGACCTGTTCCGCCTGACGCGCAGTGTCGTTATCACCGTGCGCTCAGAGCTCTATGTCGACGCCGCGCGGGTGTCTGGCCTGGGCGATGCGAGCATCATCTTCCGCCACATCCTGTCCGTCATCATCGGGCCGCTGCTGGTGCGGGCCTCGTTCGTCTTCGGCCTCGCGATCATCGTGCAGTCGGGGCTTGAGTTCCTGGGGTTCGGTGACCCGAGCCGGCCGAGCTGGGGCGGCATGCTCAGTGCGGCATTCCAGACCTTCTTCCGCGCCCCCGAGCTGGTGTTCGCCCCTGGCGCCGCGATCGGCCTCACCGTTATGGCGCTCGTGATCCTGGGCGCCGCCATCGCCGACTCCTTCGGTGCCGAACGCGCCGCGAAGCCCACGAAGGCGCAGCGGGCAGCGCGGCACAACGTCTCGGCCATCGCCGCCGCCGACACCACCCCGGTCGCGACGATCACCGCCCCCGAGGCGCTGTTGCGGGTCGAGAACCTGCGCATCGCCTACCCGACCGCCGACGGCGGCGAGAAAGTTGTCGTCGCGGGCGCGAGCCTGCACGTGAACCGGGGCGAAGTGCTCGGCCTTGTGGGGGAGTCGGGTTCGGGCAAGTCGCAGACCTCGTTCGGCATCCTCGGACTACTGCCGCCAGAAGCGGTGGTCTCGGCGGGCTGGGTGTCGCTCGGCGACGACTCGCTGCTCGGTCGCACCGACAGCGAGATGCAGCGCCTGCGCGGCACCCGCATGGCCTATGTGCCGCAGGAGCCGATGTCGAACCTTGACCCCTCGTTCACGATCGGCTCGCAGCTGACGCGGCCGATGCGCTACAAGCTCGGCATCTCCCGCGCCGAAGCCGTTTCCCGCGCCCTCGCCCTGCTCGATCGCGTCGGCATCCCCGACCCCGCACGCACCATGAACTCCTACGCGCACCAACTCAGCGGCGGGATGGCGCAGCGCGTGCTCATCGCCGGTGCGGTCTCCTGTGACCCCGAGCTGCTGATCGCCGACGAGCCGACCACCGCACTCGATGTCACCGTGCAGGCCGACGTGCTGAGCCTGCTGCGCGAGCTGCAGCAGGAGCGCAACATGGCCATGATCCTCGTCACCCACAACTTCGGGGTCGTCGCCGACATCTGCGACCGGGTCGCCGTCATGCAGAACGGCCACATCGTCGAGCAGCGTCCCGTGCGGGAGCTCTTCGCAGCCCCCGAGCACCCCTATACCAAGATGCTGCTCGCCTCGACGCTCGAGGGCGCCCCTGCGCGAGGGCAACGCCCGATCACCGGGAAGGCCAGCTGATGACCGAAACCCCGCTGCTCGTCGTCGAGAACCTCGACGTCTCTTATCGATCGAGGGGCTGGCGTAAGCCGCCGTTCCATGCCCTCAAGGACGTCTCGCTGGAGATCGCTAAGGGTGAGACCCTGGGGCTCGTCGGCGAATCCGGTTCGGGCAAGACCACCCTCGGCCGCGCGCTGCTGGGGCTGGTTCCCGTGGCCAGCGGCAGCGTCCGCTTCGAAGGGGCCGAGATCGCGCAGCTTCGGCGGCGGGCCCGGCGTCGCCTGAGCCGGGACATCCAGGTGGTCTTCCAGGACCCGTACTCCTCGCTCAATCCCGCCATGACGGTCGAGGCGATCCTCGCCGAGCCCATCACGGCGCAGGGCACGAGCCGGTCGGATGCCCGACGCCGGGTGCGCCAGTTGCTCGACCAGGTCGAACTCGCCTCCGACGCCGGCCAGCGCTACCCGCGGGAGTTCTCGGGCGGGCAGCGGCAGCGCATCGCCATCGCCCGCGCGCTCGCCCTCGACCCCAAGCTCATCGTCTGTGACGAGCCGGTCAGCGCCCTCGACCTGTCGACGCAGGCGCGCGTGCTCGACCTGTTCATCGACATCCAGGAGCAGACGGGCGTCGCCTACCTGTTCATCTCGCACGACCTTTCGGTGGTACGGCACATCAGCCATCGGGTCGCGGTGATGCTGCGCGGCGAGATCGTTGAAACCGGCGACGGCGACACGGTGACGAGCACCCCGTCACATCCGTACACCACTCGCCTGTTGCTGGCTTCGCCCGTGCCGGACCCCGAAATCCAGGCGCAGCGTCGCGCGCGCTACGCAGAACTCAGTTCCACCCTCCCCACCAACCAGTAAGGACTCGTCGTGCAGTTCGGTTTCAGCTCATACTCCTTCTACCAGTACCTCCGTGATGGCAGGATGTCACTGCTCGACGTCATCGACTGGATCGCCGACAGTGACGCGACGCACATGGAGATCGCCACCGTGTCGCTGTCGCCCGAGATCTCCAACGACACCTCAGCGCTCGACCGCGACACGGCGCTCGTGGCGGCGATCAAGCAGCGCGCCGCCGACACCGGCGTGACCCTCTCCAACCTCGTCGTGCCGGGCGACCTGCTGGGCAGCCCGGAGGAGGTGGCCGCCACCAAGGACCGGCTCAAGCGCCACATCGACCTGGCCGCGGAACTCGGCATCGGGCTGTTCCGACACGATGTTGCCAAGTGGGCACACCGGGCCAAGGACGTCGCCGAGTTCGAGTCGCTGCTGCCGCGCATGGTCGAGGCTTCGAAAGAGATCGCGCAGTACGCCGCCCAGTACGGCATCGTCTCGAGCGTCGAGAACCACGGCCTGCTCATGAACGGCAGCGAGCGCGTTCGCCGGCTCATCCACCTCGTCGATGAGCCCAACTTCAAGACCACGCTCGATGTCGGCAACTTCATGTCGGTCGACGAGAATCCCGTGGTCTCGGTGGCCGCCAACGCGCCATACGCCTCGATCGTGCACCTCAAAGATTTCTACATCCGCCGCACCAACCCGGGGGTCGGCTGGACCCACACGCCCGGCGGCAACTACCTGCTCGGCTCGATCGTGGGCGTTGGCGATCTCGA
>JBIITJ010000004.1:0-85155 GCA_044340535.1 Rhodoglobus sp. | reverse complement strand
GGTGGCGCGCACCCTGCCCACCACGAACAGCAGGCCGACCACGATCACCAGCTGCACGACTGACAACACGCTCGCGGAGCGCAGGTCGAGAAACTGCGTGGTCAGCAGGTAGATCTCCGTCTCGATCGTGCCGAAGCGGGTGCCACCCAGCACCAGCACGACACCAAAGGCGGTCGCGCAGAACAGGAAGACAATGGATGCTGCCGCCGCGATCGACGGGCCGAGCCGCGGCAGGGTGATGGTCGCGAACACCCGGGCGGGGCTTGCGCCCAGCACCCGGGCGGCGTCCTCCTGCCTCGGGTCGAGGCCCTCCCAGGCGCTCCCCACCGTGCGGACCACGACGGCGATATTGAAGAACACGAGCGCGAGCAGGATCGCCGGGAAGGTTCCGTCGAGACCGAGGCCCCCGAGCATCCCGCCCTCCCGGAGCAGGGTGCGGAAGGCAACGCCGACAACCACGGTGGGGAGGACGAACGGCAGGATCACGAGCGCCCGCATGAACGCCCGGCCGCGGAATCGCAGCCGGTACAGAACGTGGGCGATGGGCAGCCCGAGCGCGACACAGGCCACCGCGGCGAGCGCCGCCTGGCCGATCGTGAGTCCCACCAGTCGCAGGGTGCGGGGGCGCGAGAAGACATCGACGAAACCGCTGAGGTCGAGCACGCCGTCTGGTGCGAACCCGCGGACCAGCATCGCCGCCACGGGCCAGGCGAAGAACACGCCCAGGAACGCCACGGGCAGCGCGACACCGAGCACCGTCGCGATGACGGTGCCCGGTGCCGTGCGGATCCGGGCGGCGTGGGTCACGGGGTGGCGATGGCCGCCCACTCGGTGAGCCAGGTTTCACGGTTCGCGTCGATCTCGGCCGGCGACACCACGTAGGGGTTCTCGGCGATGCTCGCGAACTTCGTGAACGACTCGGGCAGGGTCGCCTTCGAGTTCACCGGGTACACGTACATGCTTTCGGGAATGTCGTTCTGCACGGTCGTCGAGAACAGGAAGTCGACGAGCTGCCGGGCCGCCTCGGGCTGCTCGGTGCCCGCGACCACGCCGGCGTACTCGGTCTGCCGGAAGCAGGTGTCGAGGAGCGCCGCGGTGGGCGCTTCCGTGGTCTCATCCGTGACTTCAAAGGGCGGGGAGGAGGCGTAGGACACGACGATCGGGCGGTCGCCTTCGCTTGACGGGCCGGAGAAGTCGACGTAGTAGGCATCACTCCACCCGGCGACGATCTTCGTGCCGTTGGCCATCAGCGCGGCCCAGTAGTCCTGCCAGCCAGCGTCACCGTATGCGGCGATCGTCGCGAGCAGGAACGCGAGTCCCGGTGACGAGGAGTTCGCCGCCATCGTCACGAACAGGTCCTTGTAGGCCGGATCAGTTAGGTCGTCGAGGCTGGTCGGCTCCGGGATGCCCGCCTCGGCGAACCACTCGCGGTCGATGTTGACGCACACGTCGCCGTTGTCGATCGGGGTCAGCTGCTCGAGGCCCTGCCCCGCTGGCAGAAGGTAGCTGTCCTCCGCCTCGGTCAGGTCGGGCGAGAGGTAGTCCTCGAGCACCCCAGCCTCAACGGCCCGGCTCGCGAAGGTGTTATCAATGCCGAAAACGACGTCACCGAGCGGCGAATCCTTGGTGAGCACCATCGAGTTGACCAGCTGGCCGGCATCCCCCGACGCCTGGACCTGGACTTCGATGCCGGTCTCCTCGGTGAACTGCTCGAGGATACCCTCGCTGAGCGCGAAGGAGTCGTGCGTGAGCAGCACGAGCGGTTCGGCCGCCTCATCCGATGGGGCGGTGGCACAGGCGCTGAGGCCTGCGGCTATGGCGAGGGTGACCCCCGCCGCGATGGTGCGTGCATGGACGTTCATAAACGTGCCTTCCAGTAGGAAACGGCACGGGTTTCGAGAATGCCTCCCTGCGCTGGCATGATCCAGATCAGGTTCGACGGTCGAAGCTTGGAGAAGCTTCCTCTCAGCCCGGCTCACCGGACTCCCGTGTTCACGGTCGATTCTACGACCGATAAAGTGTTCGCCGTGACCGCCCCCACCACCGCGCCGGTGCGAAACCTGCCTTTGCGACACCGACCGGTCGACGTCGTCTTCGCGGTGTTCTTCTCGATCTTCATCATCACCTGCTTCATCAGCGACCTGCTGCCGAGCATTGGCGTGGACTTCAGCCAGCCGAGCTCCAACTTCTTCGTCAACTCGAACTACTGGTACGCCCACGACGCCGACCCGCTGTTCATGCATCCGCCGGTCTGGATGAGAATCGTCACCGGCCTGAGCGCGTTCGTCTACATGCCGTTCTATTTCGTGCTCGTATACGCCCTCATCCGGGGACGGAACTGGATCCAGTTCCCCGCCACGATCTACGCAACGATGATCGTCACCATCACCGGGATCATCGTCTTCGGGGTCGAATTTTTCGGTGAAGCGGAGTTCCAGACCCAGAACCCGGCCAAGTTCCTGGCGTTCAACCTGCCCTACGTGCTGGTGCCCCTGCTGCTGTTGATCCGCATGCGGAAACCCCTCCCGTTCACGCGGAAGTTCTAGCGGCGCCTAGCCGAGGGACTTGGCCTCTTTGCGCAGCTCGCTCTTGCGCATCGCCTTGAGGGCCGGATACGCCGACATCAGGATCGCGACCGGCGCACGCAGGGCGAGGTTTCGCACATTGTGCTTCTTGTACGTGCGCTCGAACCGCATCACGTAGCTGTAGAACTGGCGCGGAGAGTCATCCAGGCGTCGCGCAGACATGCCCGTGACCATGTCTGAGGCGTAGACCACTTTCAGGTTGTGTTCGTGCAGGTGAATGGAGAGGTCGATGTCTTCGTGCAGTTCGTCATCGGGGTCGAGGCATGCCTCGGACCGGATGAGCCGCCAGGCGGATGCCCGCAGCGCCATATTGCTGCCGAACAGCAGGTGATAGTCGCGGGTGATGGCAATCACGGCACGCCGGACGGCGTCGTCGGTGATCGCGCCGAACCTGCGCAACGGCATGTCGTAGTAGATGACCGGCCCGGTGGCAGCAGCCACCTCGGGGTCGACGAAGGCTCGTCGCACCTCCTCAACCCAGGTCGGCTCAAGCACCGAGTCGGCGTCGATGCGACCGACAACCTCGCTGGTGGCGCTGTCGAGGCCGAAGTTGCGGGTCGGAATGAGCCCCTGCACCTCGTTCTGCTCGAGGTAGATGATGGGCGCGTCAGGATAGGCCGCCTGCAGCGCGCGCACCACCGTCGCCGTGCCATCCGTCGACTTGTTGTCGACGATGATGATCTCGTCGGCGGGGACGGTCTGGTCGAGAGCCGCGAGCACGCAGGACTTGATGGTGTCCTCTTCGTTGTACGCGGGAATCACGATCGACACTGTCGGCAGGAGTGACATGCGTACACGGTACCGGAGCGCCGCGCCGCGTCCACGCGGCAACCCCCCCTTGCCGGGTGAGGGGAACCTCGTGGCGCTCACGGTCGACGACGGGGGGAACAGCGAGGTCGTGGCCCTGTACGCCAAGTGGATCGCCGAGTCCGGGATGCGGGTGACCTTCTTCCTCAATGGCTCACGCCCGGCGTGGACCGACAACGCCGAGGCATTGCGGCCCCTCGTCGCCGACGGCAGGGCGCAACTCGCCAACCACACCTGGTCACACCCGAAGCTGACGGACTGCTCGAACGCGCGCATCGAGGACGAGTTAATGACCAATGACGCCTTCATCCGCGAGACCTACGGCGTGGAGGCGCGGCCCTACTACCGGCCGCCGTTCGGGGTGATGGACGAACGGGTGGCGGCGGTGGCGGCATCCGTCGGCTATACGCAACCGGTGATGTGGTACGGCTCGCTCGCCGACTCGGGCCTCATCACCGACGCGGAACTCCTGCAGTACGCCACCGACTGGCTTTTGGCCCAGCACATCGTGATCGGCCATGCGAACTGGCCAACCGTGACCCGGCACTTCGGTGACATCGCCAGCATCATCCGGTCACGCGGCCTGGTGCCGGTCACCCTCGACGACGTGTTCGTGCGGACCTAAACCGTGCGGCCGTCGACCTCGTTCGGGATCACGATCCACATGACGATGTAGGCGATGAACTGGGGGCCGGGCAGCAGGCAGGAGAGGATGAAGGCCAGGCGCACAAGGTTGGGGTTCCACCCGAACCTCCATGCGAGGCCGGCGCACACGCCCGCGATGACTCGACCGGTCCTGGGTCTGCGAAGAATAGGCATGGGTCCACCGTGCCACAGGCGCTGTGCCGACAGTATCCGGGTAACCCCCGGTCTTGGCGATGTCAACCCCTAGAGGCCGGGCGGGGGTCGGTGCCTACAATCGGGGACCACCGGAGGTGCCCCCATGCAACACGAGTCCACAACCGTCGAGCCCACATCAGCCCCCACGACCCGGGACATTCGCCTCGACCTCATCTCGATGAACGAGTGGCGAGTCTGCGATCGACGCTACCCCGAGCGCGACTCGCGCTGCGTGCTCGGGTTCATCGAACGGCACGACTTCCGTTACGAAGTCACCTCGATCAGGCCGACCCCGACGACCGCGACCTTCGGTTCACTCGCCTCGGCAACCGCCTCATTCTCGGAGTGACCGGCTAGGGCGCCGTCACGAAGTCGATCAACTCCTCGACCCGGCCGAGCAGCGCAGGTTCGAGGTCTCCGTAGCTATCGACGCGCGACAGGATGCGCTGCCAGGCCCGAGAGATGTCGGCCTGGTCGTCGTGCGGCCACCCCAGGGCGGCGCAAATTCCGTGCTTCCACTCGGTGCCGCGCGGGATGACCGGCCATGCCGCCATCCCGAGGCGCTGCGGTTTGACCGCCTGCCAAACGTCGATGAACGGATGCCCCACCACGAGTACATGCTCGCGGAACGGCCCACGGCTCACCCCGTCCGCGATCCGGGTCTCCTTCGAGCCGGGGACCAGGTGATCGACCAGGACCCCCACCCGGCGACCTGGACCCGGCGCGAACTCGCGCAGGATGTCTTCCAGGTCGTCGACCCCGGCAAGGTACTCCACGACGACACCCTCGACGCGCAGGTCGTGGCCCCACACCTTCTCGACCAGCTCTGCGTCGTGGCGGCCCTCCACGAAGATGCGGCTCGGCAGTGCGACGCGAGCCTTGTGGCCTTCCACGGCAATCGAGCCGGAGGCGCTGCGCTTGGCGACCGGGGCCGCAGGTGCTGGTTTCACGAGCGCCACGGGCTTACCGTCGACGAGGAATCCGGCGCCGAGCGAGAAGGTGCGCACGGCACCCTTGCGGTCTTCCAGCTCGATCAGCCCGTTGGCGTAGCCGATGATCGCCCCGACGAAGCCGGTGCCGGTCTCCTCGAGCACCAGGCCACGCTCGACGGGCAGCTCGGGCACGGGCGCCGGACCACGCCGCTGTCGGAACCCGGAGAGAACGTCGTTGCCGTACCTGTCGTCAGTCACCGGTCGAGGGTACCGGGCTAGAAATCGAACCCGCCGCCGAAATCGCCGCCTCCGAAGTCACCACCGCCGAAATCACCGAAGCCACCGCCGTCGGCCGAGGCGTCTGCCGAAGCATCCGTCCCCGCCGCATCAGTCTCGGCCGAGGACTCGGAACCGGAGTCGGCGGAGTCAGCACCGGAGGCGTCGGGCATGAACGCCGACACCAGGGCTGAGGCGATCACGTAGCCCGCGACCGTTCCCAGCAGCGAACTGCCGACCATGCTGCCGAAGCTCGGGCCCTGGAACGAGCGCTCCATGGTGCCGGGCTGGCGGAGCTCTGAGCGGGTTGCCGCCTGGGCGAGGGATGAGGCGTCCCGACCACGCGGCGCCTCGCCGGCTGGAGCGTTCTGGGTCAGTTCCTCGAAGATGATGTTGCGCTGGGCATCCGTCAGTTTGGCGAACGCCTCGGCGTGCACCTGCTCGATGGTCTCGGGCGGCGCCGTGCGCAGGAGATACCGGTACCGCTCAACGGCAATCTCGTCGTCGCTGCGCGATGCGTGGGCCCGAGGGGCGGGCGGTGCGTACTGCGGTTGCTCCGCGCCGAAGAGGCGATCGAAAAGTCCCATTGTGTTGCTCCCTACGATGGGACGGGCGCCCACCTGTCTCAACTGTAGGAACGCCAGCTACGCGAGCGCTGTGAATCAGCTATTCACGTGGGCGACCAGCCACGGGTACGGGTCGATCTTGGTGCCGTCGATGATGATCTCGAAGTGCAGGTGGGGGCCGGTCGCCTGTCCGGTCTGGCCGACCAGGCCCAGCTGCTGGCCGCGAAGTACGACGTCGCCCACCGCGACCGGCGGGGATCCTGCCTGCATGTGCGCGTACAGGCTCCGCACGATCTGCCCGTCGATGACGTGCTCAACCACGACGTGCTGGCCGTAGCCACCCGCATCGAACGAGACCTCGACGACCATGCCGTCGGCGATCGACTGGATCGGATGCCCGTTGCCGGGGTTGAAGTCGGTTCCCGTGTGGTTGGTATCGCAGCCGTTGCACACCCGAAGGCCGAAGCCGCTGCTCACGGTCGTGCCGGTCGGAACGGGGTACTGCACGAGCGTGAAGGTCGTTACCCCGAATCCGTCGCGCTCGATGACGGCACTCTGCACCGTGCCGGTGGCCGCGAAAGTCTGCACGGGTGTGGCCTCCTGTGGAACGGCAAACGCGTCGGCGTAGGCGGGCAGCATCGACAGGCTCGCGAGCAGGCCGATGGAGACTACGGAGCCCACGGCGAGCACGCTGCGCTTGGGGTGGAAAACACCGACTTCGGGGGCGGGCACGGGGGAACGACGAACGGAGAGAAACAAACGCGAACTTTCGGATTGCGGCGCATCAGCGCACGTGCACCATGGGCACGAATGGGTGGGTCACGCACCCCGGTTGGGTGCAAATCGGCCTCGAAGGGAGCCACGCCGGCGGTGTAGTCGCACCGGGTCTCACTCAGTCCTGGGGAATTTCCTTAGGTCCAGACTGCGCGACCATGCTGGGAGATTCATGTGTCGGCATGGATTCGTGCCGCATCACGCCTGCCACCCCGACGAATCCGACGCCGAGGACGGCGCCGAAAGTCACCCAGAACAGGTCCATGAGGTTGGCGTAGCCCACGGGCATCCACACCGACTGCCCGGCCTCCAGCCAGGCACCACCGAGGGTTGCGAAAACCACGGCGGCCCACCAGCGACGACGACCCATGAGGAGGGCCAACAGCACTCCCACCGGGATGAACAGGACTACCTGGGCGAGCCAGGAGGAGCGGTTCATGATCGAACCCGGAACGAAAGCGAGCCCCACGAGGCCGCCGATGTAGACAACGGCAACGACGACCAGGAGGGTTCGTCGCGTTCGCATACTGCGATTGTGCCTGCCTCCCCTCCGCGTGAGGTGGGAGAAGCGTGGGCGCGACGTGTGAACGCGGAACTGTCAGGCCAGCAGCTGCCCGGTCAGTACGAGCTCTCGCACCTGGGGCATCACCTCGGCCTGAAGCTCGGCGGCATCGACCTCGAGCAGGTCGGCGACCGCTCCGCAGATTACGCCGAGCGGGAGCGTCCCGTCGCAGGCACCCACCACCGCTGCCAGCGCCGTGCCGAGCGGGACGGTACGCGCGAACCCCGCACCCTGGCGCAGGTCCATCACGGTGGGGTGCTCGTCGCCCGGCCAGTAGTGGCGCTGCTCGGTGACGTCGGGTGCGACGGTGAGTGACTCGGCGGCCAGCGCCGCGTCATCCCGGGCCTGCAGCCAGTCGTGCGCGGCAAGCAGCCCGGCGACGCGCTCGCCCAGTGAACCGCCCAGCGCACCATCGAGGCGCTCGAAGCGGCGCAGGGTGGGGCCGCCCGTGAGTGGCCGGCGGAGGGTGACGTAACCGAAGCCCACTCCGGTAACCCCGCGCGAGGCGAAATCGTCGAGCCAGGCGTCGTACAGCTGGTCAAACTCCGGGCCGGGGCGGGTGCCTCCGTCGCGGATCCAGGTCTCCGCATACTGTTCAACCGATTGGCGCTCCCGCTCCACCGCCCAGGCGTCGAGGCCCGTAAAGCGCACCCACTGCTCGACGCGGGCCAGGCCATCCTGCGCGCCGTACTCCCAGTTACCGAGCAGCTGGGCAACGCCGCCGGGCTCCAGCTGTGCCTCGACGCCCCGGATGACGGAGGCAACGAGCGCATCACCCACCATGCCGCCGTCGCGGTACTCGTAGGCGGGCACCCCCTCCGCGCCGCGCGGCGTGATCACGAACGGCGGGTTCGAGACCACGTGCCCGAAGCGCTGCCCCGCGACAGGCTCGAACAGGCTGCCCTCACGGAACTCGATATTCGTGACGCCGTTGAGCGCCGCGTTGAAACGCGCGAGCTCGAGCGCCCGCACCGAGATGTCGGTCGCGATCACCCGCTCGGCGTGCCGGGCGGCGTGCAGCGCCTGGATGCCGCAGCCGGTGCCCAGGTCGAGGGCAAGCGCCACCGGTGTCGGCACCATGAGGCCGCTGAGCGTCATGGATGCCCCACCCACCCCCAGCACGTGGTGCTCGGGAATGGCGTGGCCGAGTGCCAACTCACCGAGGTCACTGGCGATCCACCACGACACGACACCCCGCCCGTCGACGAACGAGTAAGGGCGCAGGTCAAGTAACGGGCGGCCGTCGTCATCCACCAGGCCGAGAGTGACCGCGCCCGTCGCACCCAGGGAAGGGAGTGCGGCGTCAAGCGCGGGCGGGGGCACGGGCATCCCGAGCACGAAAGCGCGGGCGAGCGTGGCGAGCGCGTCCCCACGAAAACGCAGGAGATTGTCACCGCCGCGCGCGTCGTCGGTGCCGGAAGGCGGCGTTTCGACGCGATTCTCCTGCAAATTCGTCAGCGCGCGCAGCGCAGGGACGCGTTGGCCACGGTGCAGGGCGGCGGCGGCCTCCTCACCCCAGAGGGCGGTGAGCGCTTCCACCGTGAAATCGGCGGCGTCGAGATCGGCGGCCAGGCGGGCGATGAGTGCGGGATCCACCCCGCCAGTCTCGCAGCAGCTTCAGCCGCTTAGTGCAGGACGGAAAGGATGTTGCCTGCCGGGTCGGTGAACCAGGCCTGGTCGGGGCCGTCGCCGCCGGCGCGACCCCGCATGATGCCCTTCTCGTCCTGCGGCATGCCCTCATACCGCTCGATCGTCACGCCCCGGGCGAGCAGCGCGTCGACCGCCTCGTCGATGTCGTCGACGGGGAAGTTCAGCACCGTGAAGGTGGCGGGCACGTGGTTGCTCTTGGGGTAAATGAGCACCGCCCCTCCCAGCGGCAGCTGCACGCTGATGAGCCCTTCCATTTTCTCGTCCACGACGGTGAGGCCGAGCACCCCGCCGTAGAAGGCTCGGGCTGCCTCGATGTCGTTGCACGACATGCTGCTAAAGGCATCAGACTTCTCAAACACGGTGCTTCCCTTCGCCGGGCATCCATATGTTTACGGTGTCCACACTGTCATAGGATGGAAGCATCGTCCAGAGGAGACCGATGAGCAACCCGAGTGCGGGCCCGCTGCGCCACAGCTACCACCACGGCGACCTGCAGCATGCGCTGCTGTCGGCGGGAATCGAGCTGGCGCGCGAAGGCGGACCGGATGCCGTCGTGCTGCGCGAAGCCACCCGGAGGGTCGGGGTTTCGCCCAACGCCGCGTATCGTCACTTCGCCGACCGGGACGCCCTGCTGGGGGCCGTGAGCGATGCCGCGCTCGCCGAGCTGGCCGCCTCCATCGACGCGATCTTCGACCGCATCCCGGCCGGCGACCCCGAAACGGTCGCCCGCGCACAGCTGCGGGCGGTCGGCACGGGCTACGTCGCCTTCGCCCTCGACCACCCTGGCCTGTTCCGCACGGCCTTCTTCGTACCCACCAACCTCGAGACCTCATCCGCTCCGAGCAAGGCTGGCCCGAGCGGGCGCACCCCGCTCGAGCTGCTGTCGGCGGCGCTCGACGAACTCGTCGCCTGCGGCGTGATGCCCCAGCAGCGTCGGCCGCAAGCGGAGTTCCTCGCCTGGTCGTCCGTGCACGGTTTCGCGATCCTGCTCATCGACGGCCCACTGCGCGCGCTGCCGCGCGAGCGGGCCGACGCCGTCACCCAGCGCGTCATCGACATGGTCGAGGCAGGCTTCACCGCCCCCTAGGTAGGGTGGAAGAGTGCAGCCGTTGACCCCCGCTGAGATCCGCGCGAGCTTCGTGAATGCCTCGCAGGGTGAAGCGGAGCGGGTGCCCATGCCCGGCCTCCACGAGGTCATCTGGGCCGATCGGGAGTACCTCGGCTGGCGCGACCAGCAGGCCCACCAGCGCGGCTACCTCGTGCACTGGGTCGACGACAGGCCGGTGGGGCTCGTGCTGCGGGCATCCGAATTCTCGCTGCAGCCGGGCATTGCGGCCATGTGCTCGTTCTGCCGCATCACGCGGCGCTCGGACGAGGTCACCCTGTTCTCCGCCCCGAAGGCCGGGCAGGCCGGGAGGGACGGCAACACCCTCGGCACCTACATTTGTGATGACCTGGCGTGCTCGCACCTCATCCGGATCCTGCCGCCGTCTGCCGACAGCGAGGCCATGCTCGCGGCCCGGATCGACGGCCTGGTCTCGCGGGTGCGCGGCTTCACCGCCGACATCATGAAGACGGCGTAGCGGCCCGCTCCCAGTCGGCCGGGCCCGCCGTACCGGCAGGATAGGAGTCCAGGGGCACCTCCCCCGCCCGCCAGGCGGCGAGCGCGGGCTCGACGATCCGCCAGCACTCCTCGGCGACGTCGCCGCGCACCGAGAGCACCGGGTCACCTTCGATGAGACCGGCGAGGACCTCGCCGTATGCACTCATCTGCGCCGCGCCCAGTTCGGCGTGCAGGGCGGTGCGCTCGAGCGTGAACGGGTCGCCCTGCCCGTTGACGACCAGGTCGAGGTGGAGGGTGGCGGGCTTGAGCGAGATCTTCAGGCAGGAGGGCCCCGGTGCGCCGGTCAGCCCCGACGGCAGGTGCGGCACGTCCTTGAACGTCACGATGATGTCCTGGCAGGTATCGCCGAGCGCTTTGCCCGACCGCAGGATGAACGGGACTCCCGCCCACCGCCAGTTCACGATCTCGAGGTTCAGCTCGGCGAGGGTTTCCGTGTCGCGCGCGGCGTCAACACCGGGCTCGTCCACGTAGGCGGGCAAGGCCCGGCCCTCGATCTCGCCCGCCTCGTAGCGCGCGCGGCGGCTGGAAGTGCCCGTCTTGTGGAGCATGCGGGTCGCACGCAGCACCTGCGCCATCGCGCCGCGCAGGTCGTCGGCCTGCAGGCTCGCGGGCGGCTCCATCGTGACAAGGGCAAGCACCAGCAGCAGGTGGCTCTGGATCATGTCGACGAGGGCGCCGGCCTTGTCGTAGTAGCCCGCGCGGTTCTCCAGCCCGAGCTTCTCGTCGAAGATGATCTCGACCTTCTCAACGTTGGGCGCCGACAGCAGGGGCTCGAAGATGCGGTTCGCGAACCTCAGGCCCAGCAGGTTGAGCACGGTCGATTTGCCGAGGAAGTGATCGACACGGAAAACCTGCTCCTCCGGCAGGAGTGTCTGCAGCAGCCGGTTGAGAGACTTCGCGGAGGCCAGGTCTGTGCCGAAGGGCTTCTCGAGCGCGAAGGAAATCCCCTCGGGAAGGGTGAGCTCCGAGAGTGCCGTGCAGGCGAGGATCGTCACCGCGGGCGGCAGGGCGAAGTACAGCGCCACCCGGCCGTGCGCCTCACCGAGAACACGCTGCAGGTCGTCGGGACGCGACACATCTGCGGTGATGAACCGGGCGCTTGCCGCGACGGCGGTACCCCGGTCTGAGGGGGTTGCGGCGAAGGCATCCCGCACAACTCCTCGCCACTGTTCGGTCGTGGTCTCGCCCCGGTCGACGCCGATCAGGGCGACATCCGTCGCGCGATCGGAGGCGAGGAATGAGGCGAGGCCCGGCAGCAGCAGGCGCGCGGTCAGGTCGCCGCCGGCGCCCAGGATGACGAGGGTATCGATGCGTTCGGCCATCCGCCGACCCTACCTCGCCGTACCCGGAAGGCCCATCCCCTCGCGCGCCACGGGCATGATCGCCCGCGAGTCGCTACGGTTTCCCCATGCCTTCATGGAGAGACAGCCTCAGCTCTGCCGCGCAAGCGGACGTCGACAGGATGCTCGAAGCCTGCCTCCGGCTGGCTCGCGAACACTTGGTCGGCTCCAGCGAATTCGCACCCTTCGCCCTGGTCACCGACACCGAGGGGCGGCTGCTCGCCGTAGATCTCGACACCTCCGCCCTCGGCAAACATCCAGAGCTGGATGCCCTCGCCGACGCCACCGCGGCGAGGCTCCGCACGCTCTCGTCGGAGGTGCGGGGTACCGCGCTGGCCCTCGACACCCGGCTGAGGCGGGAACGCACCGACGCGATCGAGGTGCGGGTCGAGCACCGCGAAGGCCTCGCCCTGCTCGTGCTGCTGCCCTACCGACGGCCCCGCTTCGGCGGCACCGTCGAGTACGGGGATGCGAAGGTGTTCCCGGGCGACCGTGACGTCTGGCCCGCGACCTAAGGTAGGAACCATGAACCGCGTGCAGCCCGGCCCCGGGCAGGAATCGGTGTGGGACTACCCGCGGCCGCCGCGTGTCGAGGCATCGTCGGAGCGCGTGGTGATCGAGTTGGCCGAGGAGACCATCGTCGACACTGCGGATGTGGTCCGGGTGCTGGAGACGAGTCATCCACCCGTCTATTACCTGCCGCGTGCAGCGTTTGCCGAAGGCAGCCTTTTCGAGGCCGAAGGCAGCAGCTTCTGCGAGTACAAGGGAACCGCGCGCTACCTCAGCATCAGGACGGCGGATGTCACGGCGAAACGTTCCGCCTGGTACTACCCCGAGCCCTCCCCCGGCTACGAAGAGTTGGTCGGCCGGGTCGCGGTATACCCGGCGGCGATGGACTCCTGCGAGGTGGACGGCGAGGTCGTGGTGCCGCAGCCCGGCGGCTTCTACGGCGGCTGGATCACCTCGCGTGTGGTCGGCCCGTTCAAGGGCGCGCCGGGCACCGAAGGCTGGTAACCGGCACGGGGGCCGGTAACGGCAACTTAACCCGCCCGAAACGCCGGTTGCGTACCGTTGAGCCATGGCATTCCACGTTCCCGCTGTCGACATCACCCCCTGGGTCCGCAACGGACCGGCCGAGGAGAAGGCTGAGGTCGCCCGGCAGATCGATGCGGCCTGCCGTGAGGTGGGCTTCATGCAGATCCTCGGGCACGGAATCCCGGGGTCGGTGACCGACGGTCTTGCTGGGGCGATGGATGACTTCTTCGCCGACGACCTCGAAACGAAGAAACAACACGTCACCCCGCGCGGCATCAACCGCGGCTACAGCCCGCCGAAAGCGGAGAGCCTCTCGCTGTCGCTCGGCGTGGAATCGGCGACCCGCATGAACGACTTCTTCGAGGCCTTCAACGTGGGCTCGGCGGCGAGCGACTACCCGGGCCTGGGCCTCGAAGGCGAGAACGATTACGCCGAGAACGTGTGGCCCGATACCCCGAAATTCAGGCTGCGGGTGGAACGCTACTTCGCGGAGGCCCAGCGGGTCGCCCACACGATGACGGATATCTTCGCGCACGCGCTCGGGCTGCCCGCCGACTTCTTCGACAGTTTCACCGACCACTCGATCGACGTGCTGCGCATGAACAACTACGCCCTGCCTCCCGGCACCGTGGACCTCGACGGCGACCTGGTCGGCATGAGCGAGCACACCGACTTCGGCATCGTGACGGTCTTGTGGGCCGACCAGGTTAAGGGCCTGCAGGTACTCGGTGACGACGGCTCGTGGAACGACGTCTCCCCCGCAGACGACGCGCTGCTCATCAACCTCGGCGACCTCACCGCCCGCTGGACCAACGAGCGCTGGCAGTCGACCCTGCATCGGGTGAAGCCGCCGATCGTCGACGGCACGATCAACCGGCGTCGCTCGGCCGCTTACTTCCACGACGGCAACGCCGACGCCGTGATCTCGGCGATCCCGTCGTGTGTGGAGGCCGGCGAAGAGCCGCTCTACGCTCCCATCACCGTGACCGAGCACATCGCGGCGAAACTCGCCGGCTCGCGCGCGGGTGTCGCCAACACCTCGGCCGAACGCGAGGCCGCCCGGGTGCTCGCCGCGAAGGGCTGAATCTCCGGCTCACATGTCGCCGGCGTGTGGCAAAGTTGACGCTGTGAACAACGAGCTGCCTGCCGCCGATTCCCACGACATGATGCGGGTGCGTGGTGCCCGTGAGAACAACCTTCGGGATGTCTCGCTCGACATTCCGAAACGTCGGCTCACGGTCTTCACCGGCGTCTCGGGCTCGGGCAAGTCGAGCCTCGTCTTCGGCACCATCGCCGCGGAGTCGCAACGCCTCATCAACGAGACCTACAGCGCGTTCGTGCAGGGCTTCATGCCGAGCCCCGGGCGACCCGACGTTGACGTCATGGAGGGGCTGACGACGGCGATCATCGTCGACCAGGAGCGGATGGGAGCGAACTCCCGGTCGACCGTGGGCACCGCGACCGACGCCAACGCGATGCTGCGCATCCTGTTCAGCCGCCTCGGCGAACCGCACATCGGCTCGCCCCAGGCTTTCTCGTTCAACGTCGCCTCAGCGACCGGCTCTGGTGCGCTCAAGGTGGGCGACAAGAAGGCGGAGCGACATGACTACGTCGTCACGGGCGGAATGTGCCCGCGCTGCGAGGGCATGGGTTCCGTCACCGACATCGACCTGGCTGAGCTGTTCGACGAGAACAAGTCAATCAAGGAGGGCGCGCTCACGATTCCCGGCTACAACGCCGAGGGTTGGGGTGTGCGGCTGTTCACGGAGTCGGGGCTGGTTCCCGATAAGCCGATCAAGGATTTCACCGCGGAGGAGCGCCACGCCTTCCTGTACAAGGAGGCGACGAAGGTCAAGGTCGCCGGTATCAACATGACCTACCTGGGGCTTGTGCCGCAGGTGCAGAAGTCATTCCTCTCCAAGGACGTGGAGGCGATGCAGCCGCACATCCGGGCCTTCGTGGATCGGGCGGTGACGTTCACCCCGTGCCCGGAGTGTGGGGGAACCCGCCTCAACGAGGGCGCACGGTCATCCCGGATCCGCGGCCTGAACATCGCCGAAGCCTGCGCCATGCAGATCAGCGATCTTGCCGAGTGGGTGCGCGGGCTCGACGACACCCAGATCGCGCCGCTGTTGAAGAACCTGCAGCAGACCCTCGACTCTTTCGTCGAGATCGGGCTCGGCTACCTGAGCCTCGACCGGCCGTCGGGCACGCTCTCGGGCGGTGAGGCGCAGCGCACCAAGATGATCCGGCACCTCGGGTCGAGCCTCACCGACGTGTCGTACATTTTCGACGAGCCGACGGTGGGCCTGCACCCGCACGACATCCAACGGATGAACCGGCTGTTGCTACAACTGCGCGACAAAGGCAACACCGTGCTCGTGGTCGAGCACAAGCCCGAGACCATCGCGATCGCCGACCACGTGGTCGACTTGGGCCCGCGCGCGGGCGTGCACGGCGGCGAGATCCAGTTCACGGGCACGGTCGAGGAGCTGCGCCGCAGCGACACCCTGACCGGTCGGCACCTGGATGACCGCGCCGCCGTCAAACCGCAGGTTCGCAAGCGGTCCGGGGTGCTGGAGATCCGGGGCGCGACCCGCAACAACCTGAAGGATGTCTCGGTCGACGTGCCACTCGGGGTGCTGTGCGTCATCACGGGTGTCGCGGGTTCGGGCAAGAGCTCACTCATCCACGGCTCGCTCCCCCGCGGTGCCGAGGTGGTCTCGGTCGACCAGGGTGCGATCAAGGGGTCCCGCCGCAGCAATCCCGCCACCTACACGGGCCTGCTCGACCCGATCCGCACGGCGTTCGCGAAGGCGAACGGGGTGAAACCCGCACTGTTCAGCGCCAATTCGGAGGGCGCCTGCCCCACCTGCAACGGCAACGGTGTGATCTACACCGACCTCGGCGCGATGGGCAGCGTCGCGACGGTGTGCGAGGTGTGTGAGGGCAAGAGGTTCCAGGCGGCGGTGCTCGAGTACACCCTCGGCGGCCGCAACATCAGTGAGGTTCTCGGGATGTCGGTCGACGAGGCGGTGGAGTATTTCGCCAGCGGCGAGTCACGGGTGCCCGCGGCGCACGCCATCCTCGACCGCATGGCCGACGTGGGGCTCGGCTACATCAGCCTCGGGCAGCCCCTCACGACCCTCTCGGGCGGTGAGCGCCAGCGGCTGAAACTGGCGATCCACATGGCCGAGAAGGGTGGCGTTTACGTGCTCGACGAGCCGACCACGGGCCTGCACCTGGCCGATGTCGAGCAACTGCTCGGCCTGCTCGACCGGCTGGTCGACTCGGGCAAGTCGGTCATCGTGATCGAGCACCACCAGGCCGTCATGGCCCACGCCGACTGGATCATCGACGTCGGGCCTGGGGCAGGCCACGACGGCGGTTCCATCGTGTTCGAGGGCACCCCGGCGGCGCTCATCGCCGACGGCTCGACCCTCACCGGCCAGCACCTCGCCCAGTACGTGGGGGCGTGAGCCGCCCACCGGTAGGCTGCGAACCATGGCAGCACGGTCCCTCACCGACATCGCCGACGAGCTTTACGGCCTGACTCCCGCGGAGTTCACGGCCGCCCGTAACGCGGTGGTGCGCGAGGTGAAGGATGCCGCCGACGCCGAGTTGGCCGCGAGGGTGCAGGCGCTGCGTAAACCGTCGCCCGCCGCTTGGGCGGTGAACCTGTTGGCACGCTCACGCCCCGAGGAACTCGCGCAGCTGGCGGAGCTCGGCGCCGTGATGCGCGAGGCGCAGCACGAACTCGACCGGGAGCAGCTGGCCGCCCTGACCCGGCAGCGGCGTGCACTCGTGGCCGCCCTGGCCCGCAGCGCCGCGGAGCTGGCCACGGAGGCCCGGCACAACCTGACCGCGGGGACCCTGGAGGAGGTATCCCAGACGTTGCAGTCGGCGCTGGGTGACCCGAGCGCGGCATCCGCGGTACTGAGCGGCAGGCTCATCCGTCCGCTGGAGGGAACCGGGGTGGAGGCGGTGGATCTCACCGACGCGGTCGCCGCTCCCGATGCATCCATGATGTCTGCACCCCGCCCGGCCGCCCACCGTGCGCCGGTCCGCGACCTGGCTGCCGCTCGCGCCGCAAAGGAAGCCGAGAAGCGGGCCGCCGATGCCGAGGCGGAGGCGCGCAGCATCGAGCGGCGCATCGAGCAGGAGGATGCGACCCGGGCCCGCCTCGACGAGCGGCTCGCCCAGCTCGAGGAGCAGGTGCGCGCGGTGGAGGATGAGCTGCGCGATGTCGAGCGCACCCGTCGCTCGCTGGATCGTGAACACGACAGGGCGGTGCGTCGCGCCTCGGACCTCCGGGATGAGGCAGAGAAACTCCGCGCTGACTAGCGCAGGTAAGAGTCCACGATGAGGTGGCCGCGCGCCTCACGCAGTCGGTCGAGTACCCGGTCGACTACCCGCCCGGAGCCCACCACGTCGTAGGGTCCGAGCGCCTTGAGTTTGCCCGTGCGCACCCGGATCACCTCCCACTTCGCCGCCCGAAGCAGCCGGTCTTTGCGCAGGTCGACGGCCTCGCGCCGGCCCACGTGTTCGAGCCCGTCGCGCCCGGTGGTGTCGTACTCGATGGCCACGCGCAGGTCGGGCAGCACGATGTCGGGCCACACCTCGAGGTGGGTGAAGAACGGGCGCGCGACCCGCACGGCGTTACCCTCGGCGAGCGGCAGGCGACCCAGCAGTTTCTGGCGCAGCAGCGCTTCCGCAGCCGAGGCGGGTTTCGGCGCGCACTCACTGTGGAACGCCTCACCCACAGCAAACCGCTCGGCGATCGAATGCCGGCACAGTTCGGTTCGCGGCTTCGCCTGGCTGCGGGATGTCGCGAGCACCGAGCATTCCGGACACCACGACGACTTCCTCCGCGACCGCCCGGGCCGCAACCGCTGTTCACTCGGTGTGGCCGCGAACCGATGGCCGGAGTCACACTGCCACAGCAGCCACACGTCGGCGGCGGGCGGCACCTGGCTCAGCACGATGCCGTGGTTGAGGTCGGGGTGGTACTGCTTCACGAGCACCGGGTAGGTCTCCCAGAACGCGCGATACTCCCCCACGGCGTATGGCACGCGCGCGGCCTTCGACCACTGGCGTCGCGCCCACCACAATTCGACCCGCTCCGGCACGGTCGCAGGTTACGTCGGGCAGCCGACACAATGGAGGCATGTCCCGCCAGGAAGCCCCGCCGCCGCGCGCGGTCATCACGCCCGACGGCGTGAAGATCGCCACATACGAGTGGGGCGACCCCGACGCGCCCACGGTGCTGCTCGTGCACGGTTTCGCCTCGAGCGGCCTCGGCAACTTCAACCTCACTGGCTGGGTGCGCGACCTGCTGCGCGCCGAGTTCCACGTCATCGCGATCGACCAGCGCGGGCACGGGGCCAGCGATAAGCCGCACGACCCCGCCGCCTACAGCATGCAGCAGCTGGCCGAGGATGTGCTTGCGGTGCTCGACACGTTCCTGCTCGACGAGGTGCTCTACGCGGGCTACTCGCTCGGTGCCCGCGTCGGCTGGAAGGCGGCGCGCGAATTCCCCGAGCGCATCACGAGGGCTGTGCTCGGCGGCATTCCCGACGGCGACCCGCTGACCCGCTTCCGGGTTGACGAGGCGCGACGGTTCGTCGCCGAGGGCGTTGCACCTGATGACCCGCTCACGGCCATGTATGTGCAGATGGCGGCGGGCATCCCGAACAACGACCTCGAGGCACTCGTCAGCCTCGTGGAGGGGATGCGCAACGGCGAGCAGCCGACGCCCGGGAACGCGCCCACGCAGCCGCTGCTGTTCGCCACCGGCAGCGACGACCCGATCATCGCGAAGTCGCGCGCGCTGTGCGCCGCAACGTCGAGCGGCGAGTTCTTCGAGATTCCGGGCCGCAACCACTTCAACGCGCCCACCTCCCGGGAGTTCCGGCAGGCCGCGATCCGGTTCCTGCGCGCTACTTCCTGATTTTTCCGCCCACTTTGGCGAGGGCCTGGGCGTAGGCCTCCGTGAGGAGGGTGGTGGTATCTGGCGAGAGCACGGCACCGCTGCCGAGCCGGTCGCCAATCGAGCTGAGCGCGGTTACAGCGGAGGCGAGGCGCTCTGTCATCTTCTTCTTTTCCACCAGCCCGCGCACGACGTAGGGCATGGTCAGGCCGCTCGGCAGGTCATTGTCCTGCGCGAGGCGGCGCACCTCCAGTTCGAGCGCGATGCGATCCTGGATGAGCCGCAGCCGGGTGTCGGTGACCCCCGCTTTCGTGAACAGCGGCCGGGACAGGTCTGGCGCTTCCTTAGCCGCGACCACGTCATCCTTCACCCCCATCGCCTCACCTTCGTCGACGACGGGCAGGCCGCCGCTCGGCACAGCCCTGCGGAACGAGTACTCGCCCAACAGGATGCGCTGGGTGGCGATAGCCAGCAGCAGCGCGGCAAGGGTGACGAGGATGAACTGGAAGACGATGCCCGAAACCGCGCTGCCGAGGAACGGGGTGGTCGCGGCGGCGGGACCCTCCGTGGTGGTTACCACCACCGAACCTGGGCCAGAGCCCTCGGTGACGGTGACTTCCTCGGTGACGCGCGGCGTGCCGCCGGCGCGGAACGGCGGCTCGGTCGATTGCACGCTCATGGTGACGGGGTCACCGGGAACAGGGGTCGAGGCGACGGTGGTGGTGACGGCGCTCGGGGTGTCGCCGTCGGCAGGGGTCATCCCGCCCACCGCAATGCCGACCACGCCGGCAAGAAACGCCAGGCCGCCCACCGTCGCGGCAATCCTGTCGACCCGGTCACGGCCACCCTTGCTGAGAACTGACAACCTTGTCCTCCTTTCGCGTTGGTGAACCATTGTCCCCCACCGGCCCGGCGCATGTACCCCGTTGACCGAGGGCTCGCGATGGCGTAGCCGGGATTTTCCTACCGGGTCAACGGTCGCCTCGCTAGGATGTCGACCATGTTTCAGATCAGGCGGTATACCGCCGTCGATGAGCCGGGTTGGTTGCAGTGCCGGCTGCTGAGCATGTTCCAGACTGACTTCTACGATGACGTGAAGGTGGCCAAGACCCGCTTTGATGGCGAACATGTCGAGCTGGTGGCCGACTACGACGGGGCGATCGTCGGTCTGATCGATGTAGTGGTCGACGGCGACGCCGCGACAATTGACTCGATCGCCGTGCATCCCACCGCCCAGCGCGCGGGCATCGGGCGTGGACTGTTGGCGAGCGCACGGGAACAGCTGCCACCCACCGTGCGCACCCTCGACGCCTGGACGCGGGAGAGCCCCGCAAGCAACGCCTGGTTCGAGGCTGCGGGTTTCACCGATAACTACCGCTTCATGCACGTCTACCGTGGCGAAGACGACCCACCGTTCTCGGGACCACCCGGCATGTCCGTGCCGCTGCTCGCCTACATGCACGCCTCCATCGAGCGCGAAGATGAACTGCGCGCGACCTACAAGCGCGTGTACGTCTGCCGGCAGTACCTGCTGGAGCTCTACCGCATCACGTAACGCCACCGGGCAGCGGCAGTGCCAGACTGGGCACATGGCCGAATCGACTGACACCCGCGTTGCCGTGTACATCGACTTCGACAACATCGTCATCTCGCAGTACGACAAGGTGCACGGGCGCGGCTCCTTCATGAAAGAGAAGGCACGCAGCGCGACCGGCAAGACCGTCGAGCGATTGGATGCCGCGACCGTCAACCTTGGCGCCGTGCTCGACTTCGCCTCCTCCTTCGGCACCATCGCGATCAGCCGGGCCTACGCCGACTGGTCGGCCCCCGTCAACGCCCGGTACAAGCAGCAACTCGTCGGGCGGGCGGTCGACCTGGTGCAGCTGTTCAACACCTCGGGCACCAAGAATGGCGCAGACATCCGGCTCGCCATCGACGTGGTCGAAGACCTGTTCCGCCTGCCGGATATCACGCACCTGGTGATCGTTGCCGGTGACTCCGACTACATCCCGCTCGCGCAGAGCGCCAAGCGGCTGGGCCGCACCGTGATCGGCATCGGTGTCGACGGGTCGACGAGTTCGGCCTTCTCCGGTGCGGTCGACGATTTCACCTTCTACCACGACATCCCCGACCTGCAGCTGGAGCAGGAGGCGGAGCCGGAGAAACCCGAGGCTCCCGCCGACATCCCTGCCGCCACAGCCCCGAACGCCACCGAGGCACCGACCGTCGACCCCCAGCGCGGGGCGCGTCGCCTGCTCAACAAGGCCCTGCGTGCCCGCAGCGGCGACGATGTAGACGGCTGGGTGATGGCCTCGGCGCTCAAGCAGCAGATGAAGCGGCTCGACGCATCGTTCGATGAGAAAACCCTCGGCTACAAGTCGTTCACCGATTTCGTCAAAGCCAACGGTTCGATCGCCGAGATCCACGAGGACGGCCAGATCCACCGCGTGCGTTCACGCAGCCGCTGACGCTCAGGGAATCGTCATCTCGAAGTCGGCGCTCTCGAAGGTCTCCCCCGCGAGCGACTCGTAGCGCAGCGTCGTGCGGAAGCTGCCGCTGCCCACGATATAGGTCGCCTCGTGCACGGGCCCGCAGTCGGTGTGGTCGCCAGCGCTCGTACCCTTCGCAGTGAGGCGGCTCGCGGCGCCGTTGCCGGCGTGGAAGGTGAACCGGCAGGTCCCTCCCGTCTCGGCGATGCCCGACACCGTGCCCCAGGCCTCGAGCGTGTCGGGGCGGTCGGGGTCGACTCCCGCCGAGGAAACGACGGGGGTGATGGGGCCGGAGGGCGCGGGTGAACAACCAGCGAGGGACAGCAGCAGGAGCATCCCGAACGCGCACCACGGTTTCATGCGAACACGTTACGGGACCTTCGGCTCTGCGCTCCAGCCGGCAGGGCGAGCAGGGTTAGGCACACCAGTCCACGTCGGACAGCGTGTGTGAAGGAGTCAGGATGCCCGAAGTACTCGTCATCGGAGGCACCGGCCTGCTGGGCTACCACTCCACGCTCGAACTGCTGTCGCGGGGCTACACGGTGACCTCGCTGGCGCTGCCGTCCCGCCAGGACGACGTGCTGCCCGAGGGCGTCACTGCCGCGTGGGGTGACCTCAATGAGATGCCAGATGCCGAGCTCTCCGCCCTGCTGGTGGGCAAACACGCCGTGCTGTATGCGGCCGGCGCTGACGAGCGCATCACCCCGGTGGCACCCGCCGCGCGCTTCTTCTACGAGGCGAATGTCGTTCCCACGCAACGGATGGCACGGCTATCCCGCGCCGCCGGCGTGAAGAAGTTCGTCGTGTTCGGCTCCTACACTGCCGAGTTCGCCGACGTGTGGCCCGACCTCGGCTACCGCGAGCGCAACGGCTACCCGCGCACGCGGCTTGCCCAGGAGGAGGTCGCCATCCTCGAAGGCGCCGGCGCGATGGATGTCATGGTGCTGCGCCTGCCGTATATCTTCGGCCTGGCCGGTGGGCGTCGCCCACTGTGGCAGTTCGTCATCGACGCCATTCGCGCGCAGCCGGGCTACGTGGCGGTGCCGGCGGGTTCAACCTCGGCGGTGACCGTCAAACAGGTCGCCCAGGCCGCGGTCGGTGCCATCGAGAGCGGCAGCCATGGCCAGCGGTACCCGATCAACGGGTTCAACCTGAGCTACGAGGAGTTCTACCAGCTGGCCTGCCACGAGCTCGGTCGGGACCCCCGGGAGGTGCACGCGCTGCCCGCGGAAGCCTTCCTGGCCTCCTACGCCGCCCTCGACGAGGCGGCCGGCGCCGCGGGCAGGGAACACGGCATCCACATGGTCGATGCCCTGCAGTTCCAGCAGCGCCACGCCACCAGCGACTGCGTGGAGGAAATGGCGACGCTCGGTGTCGACCACGACGACGTTCCTGCCGCGATCATGGAGACCTTCCGCTGGTGCATCGACCACGAGGTCGTCACCGTCTAGCCCGGCAGTAACCGTCCTCCTTCGATCAGCTGGCGCGCTGACGTCGCTAGTCGCGCAACACGTTGCCCAGAAAGTCGACCGTCGAGTCGAGCGCGGTCCGCGCGGCCTCGAAGTCGAGGTGGAACTGGTATTCGTGCGGCAGTGCTGGCGTGTGGTCATCGGCGTAGAACACCGAGGTCACGGGCACGCCGAGCTCGTCCAACCGCGCCGCGAGCGGCTTGGACTGGGTGGCCGTCAGCGGGTCGTCGTTGCCGCCCGAGATCCAGGTTTCAGGGAAGTCGGCGGTCACGTAGTTGAGCGTCGACATCTCCTTGTCGCCCGCGGTGCCCGTCCAGTCGCGCTCGCCCAGGTAAGCCCACAGCGCCGTGCGGAAGCCCCATCCGCCAATGCCGGGCGCGTTCGGGATGCCGCTGACGTCGTAAATACCGCAGTTCAGGATGACCGCGCGCAGTTGTTCGGGCGTCAGGGACGGGGTGATGCCCACCAGCTCCGCGTACTCCGGGTTGGTGACGAGGGTCGCGAGCTGGCTGGTGTACTGCGCCCCCGCCGAGTCACCGGCGATCACGATGCGCTGCGGGTCGATGCGCAGTTCGGCAGCGTTGTCGACGAGGTACTCCAGCGCGGTGTTGAGCTGGCCGAGCGCCGTCGGGTAGGTGGCTTCGGGCGCGACCGTGTAGTTGAGGCTCACCGTGGTGAAACCGTAGGAGGCGAGGATGCGCGTGTAGGGCCGCACGTCTTCCTTGTGCCCCGAGATCCACGCTCCGCCGTGGATCCACACGACGGTCGGCAGCGCCCCGGTCGAGTCGGAGGGCGAGAAGACGTCGAGCGTCGTGTCGACACCACCGTCGGAGTAGGCGACGTCGAGGGTCTCGTCAAGGCCGCCCTCGGGCACATAGGGGAGCATCTCGGTGACGGTGTCGTTTGCCCCCTTCTCGAACAGCGCGCGAATGGCCAGCGCTGCGGGCCACGGGGTCACGAGCGCAATGATCGTAAAGACAACACCCGCACCGAGGAACACGGTCGGGATGAGGCGGCTGGGGCGGCGGAACCAGGGCTTCTTGTCGCTCATGAGCAAAACTCTAGCGAGGTGGCGCGTCCGATGGCCGCGCCCTGAGGTGGATCCGTTTTCCGGCCTTGCTGAAGATCGCGAGAATCTCGGCCTGCCCGGGGCCCGCCGAACCCAGCCAGTGCGGGGTTCGAGTGTCGAACTCGGCCGCCTCGCCGGCGCCCATGATGATGTCGTGCTCCCCCAGCACCAGGCGCAGGCGACCGCTCAACACGTAGAGCCACTCGTAGCCGTCGTGCACCCGGTGGTCGGGAGTCACGGCCGGGTCGGGCGCCGGGAAGGTGACGCGGGTGGCCTGCGCAGGCGAGGAATCCGGCGAAAGCTGCTCGAAGGTGACGCGGTCGATGCGCTTGGTCACCCGGCGCACCCGCGGGTCGGGCACCGAGCGGGGAACCAGGTCGTCGAGTTCGAGACGTAGCGCCCGCGCGAGCGGCACGACGAGTTCGAGGTTCGGGGCGCGCTTGCCCGATTCGAGGCGGGAGATGGTGCTCGGCGAGATGCCGGTCTGCGCCGAGAGCTCGTCGAGGGTGAGGTTGCGTTTCTGGCGCCAGCTCTTCAGTCGAGCCCCGACATCCCGAACAGCGTGGTCGACCATGACCCTCCTTGCTAATTCGGCACGGTCATTTGCTGCAACGATACGCCCCCGGCCACAGTGGAGGAATGACAGAAATGACGCCCGCCGAATACTGGGAGAACCGCTACCGCAACGGCAAGACCTGGAGCGGCGAGCCCAACGCCGCCCTCGTCCGCGAAGTCACCGGCATGTCGCCCGGCACGGCGCTGGACCTCGGCTGCGGCGAAGGTGGGGATGCCCTGTGGCTCGCGCACCACGGATGGTCGGTGACCGCCGTCGACATCTCCCCCTCGGCCCTCGCGATCGGGGCCGCGGAGCAGCTGCCGGGCGACGACATCAGCTGGGTTGCCGCCGACCTCTCCGACTGGCAGCCGCCTGCCCGTTATGACCTGGTCAGCGCGTGCTTCCTGCACTCCACCGTCGAGCTACCGCGCGAGGCGATCCTGCAGCGCGCGGCCGAGTCCGTCGCCCCGGGCGGGCTGCTTCTCATCGTCGGCCACTACGGCGACCACCACAAGGCCGCCGCCGAGGCCGAAGGCCACCACCTCGTCGAGCTGCCCGGGCCCGACGCTGTGGTCCGCAGCCTGTTCGAGAGCCCACGGCTAACGCAGGATGACTGGTCGGTGGTGACGAGCGCGGTGGTGGAGCGAGAGGCCACTGCTCCGGATGGCTCGGTCAGGAGCATCCCGGATGCCGTGCTGACGCTGCGTCGCAACCGCTGACTAGACGAATCCGCGGTGCGCGCGACGAGCTAGAGGGTGACGACCAGCTTCTTCGCCGAAACGCCCTTCCGCAGTAGGTCGATGGCACCCTGCACGTCGCCGAGAGTAGAGCCGACGACTTCGGCCGCGGGGGCGGAAACGAACCTGCCGTCTGCCAGCGCCGAGGGGAGGAATTGCCCCCACAGCATGGGCCCGACCTCGTTGGTCATCAGGGTGCTGCCCCAGACGAATCTCGTGCGAATCCCCCGCAGGCGCGAGCGCACTTGCAGGGCCGTAGTGCGTCCGACGAGAGCGGCAATCACCCTGATGAATTCGCCGTTCAGGCCGGGGCTGCGAGGAATGCGCCCCAGCGACACCGACGGGCTGGCGAGCGCGACGCGTTTGGCGCGGGTCGCAATCGCAATCGCAAGGCTCGGCTCCGCAGAACCCGTGCCGATTGCGAAGACGCCGGCTACCGGCTTCCCCGCGAGCGCCGCGACCAGGTCGCGCACTGCGGTCGGGCTCGCGTAGTCGAACACTGCGGTAGCCCCGAGGCGCCGCATGCGGTCGTGGTTATGTGGCGATGCCGTCGTCACGACGTCGTAGCCGGCAGCGGCGGCCAACTGGATCGCGTTGTTGCCGACGCTCGTCGACCCGCCCCAGACCACCACGGTCTGGCCCGTGCGACCGTCGCCCGCGGTGGGGAAACGCAGCCCGAGCTGGTCGCGCTGGAAGAGTGCCGACGCGGCGGTGGAGACCGCCAGCGGCAGCACGGCGGCTTGCTCGAAGCTCATCGACGCGGGGATCGGCGCGGCCAGCAGCTCCCGCACTACGGTGTACTGCTGGAAGCCACCCTCGGCGATCGGATCGCGACCCTTCTCCATTCCGACGGCGTAGGCGAACACCCTGTCACCGACGGTGAAACGGGTGACTCCCGAGCCGATCTCGACGACCTCGCCCGCGACATCCTCTCCGAGCACGGTCGGGTAGGGCAACCAGCCATACATCATGTTTCCCGTGCCCTGCTTCACCGCGTCGAGTGGATTGATCGCGACTGCCCGGTTGCGGATTACCAGCTCACCGGGGCCTGGATGGCGGTACTCGACCTGCCGCACCTCCAGGTCGGCGTAGGCGGCACCCAGCACTGCGGCGCGATTGCTGGGAGTGGATGTCTCGCTCATATTTGCCCTTCCGATGACATTGCGTGTCATCACACTAGCGCATCGATGACACGTCGTGTCATGATTGCCGATATGGGCAGGTGGGAAGGCGGCGCAAGCAACAGGTTGTCGGCCGCCGCGCTTGAGTTGTTCGCCGAGCAGGGCTTCGCCGAGACGACCGTTCCCCAAATCACCGCTCGTGCCGGGCTCACTACCCGCACCTTCTTCCGCCACTTCGCCGACAAGCGCGAAGTACTGTACGGCTGGGTGCAGCACCTCCCCGCTTTCGTAGAAGAGGTCATGAACGATGCCCCGGCGCACCTGAGTCCGCTCGGCGTGATCGAGTGGAGTCTCGATAAGATCGCACGATCGCGCCTGGAGGGGCAGCACGCCAACCTCAAGTGGCACCGGTCTCTCGTGCTCACCGACGCGAGCCTGCAGGAGCGCGAGGGGCAGAAGAACGCCGCACTGGCCGAAGCGGCTTGCCGCGCGTTCATCAAGCGCGGGCTCGATCCCCTGGCCGCGACCGTCGCTGCGCACCTGGCGATGACCGTATTCCTCGTATCGCTCGATCGCTGGCTCGACCTCGACACCGAAACGAACCTGCCCGACCTGATCCGCGATACGACCGCTCGCGTGCAGCAACTGAGTGGCGCCCCACAGGTTAACTAGGTCGCAAGCAGCGAGGCTGCGGCGCAACGGCTGAACCGTGCCGAGCAGATCCGGAGAAGCGCCCGCCGTGGCATCCGCCTAACGTAGGAGGCCACCGACGAAGGGATGCACCCATGGCGAAACCTGAGTTCTCTGCCGAGGAGCGCGCCGCAATGAAGGAGCGTGCGAAGGAACTCCGCGAGGAGGAGAAGCGCAAGGGCAAGGCGGATGCCGGCGAGAAAGACCTGTTAGCAAAGGTCGCCGAGATGCCGGAACCCGACCGCAGCATTGCCACGCGCATCCACGAGCTGGTCAAGGAAAACGCACCCGAGCTTCTGCCGAAGACCTGGTACGGGCAGCCTGCGTGGGCGAAAGACGACAAGGTGGTGTGCTTCTTCCAGAGCGCGGCCAAGTTCAACACCCGCTACGCGAGCTTCGGTTTCCAGGACGCCGCGAACCTCGACGAGGGCTCCATGTGGGCAACCTCGTTCGGCCTCACCGGCCTCACGAAAGCCGATGAGGCGACGCTCGCGAAACTGATCAAGAAGGCCGCGAGCTAGTTCAGAGGAACGACCGCACCTCGACCCGGCGGTTGCAGGCCTTCGAGCCGGCGGCGGCCAGCTCGAGCGCTTCGGCGTGGTCGGCGGCCTCGATGATCCAGAGACCGCTGAGGTACTCCCCCGACTCCACCAGCGGGCCCGCGGTGACCACGCCCGCGCCTGCCCGGTTGTCGATCACAACCGAGTTGCTCGGTGCCGCGAGCCCGGCGGCGAGCACCCAATGGCCCGCCGCCTGCAGCCGTTCGTTGAACTCGTCGATGGTCGCCCTCTCGGCGGGGTCCGCGGAGCCGGTGCTGCTGTCGATCACCGATACGAGGTATCTCATGCACACATGAGACACCTTCGCCCAGCCCAAATCAAGAGTCGCGCCAATACCGGCGCCGCAGCAGCGCGCGCTCGATGAGGGTCCACAGCGTGGTGGTCGCCAGGTACAGCGTCGCGGCGAGCGGCACGAGGGCTGCAAACGGGATGGTGACGAACGGCAACCACGACAACACCCCCTGCATCCGAGCCATCCCCGGTGTCAGCTCGGGCTGCCCGACGGCGAGGCGGAGGGTCGTGCGCCGGGTCATCCACGCCACCACCGCCATCACCGCGAACAACGCGACGAACACGACCACCCCCGGCCAGCCGGCGTCGAACAGGTAGCTGCCGAGGGTCACGCCGCCGAGGCTCTCGTCGAGCAGGGCGTTGGGGTGGTGGCCGATCTGGGCGCGGATGAACAGCGTGTACACGACCGAGATCACCGGCAGCTGCAGCAGCGCCGGCAAGAACCCGGCGAACGGCGACACGTTCTCGGCCTTGTAGAGCGCCATGGTTTTTTGCTGCAGCAGCTCGGGCTTGCCCTTGTACTTGCGTTGGATTGCCTGCAATTTGGGCGCGATGCGGCGGCGCGCCCACTCCGCCCTGACCTGCGAAGCGCCCACCGGGATGAGCAGCGTGCGCACGATCAGCGTCAGCGCGACGACGGCGAGGGCGGCGCTCAGGCCACCGGTGAGAGGGGTGAGCAGTGTTGCGATGCCGGTAACAAGCGCGTACGCGCCCTCCAGCACAGCCCCGATGGGGGCAAACGAAAATGGGTCCATGATGTAGTCCTTCGAGTGGGGTGACGGGTGGCTTCTGGCCACGCGTCACCTGTCGATGACTACGCGGCCTGCGTCACTCCCGAAGGAGCTCGGGTGCGCGGGCGCCCTGCAGTGTCGGGATGACTCGGCGCCGGCACCTCATACAGTGCCTGCTCCCGGGCGCGGGTGCGCGCTCCGCCGGTCACCTCTCGACTGAGGATCACCACGAGCGCGCCCGCCACCGCAGCCGCAAGTACCGCCGCAGTAACCACGGCCGCAACGGTCCCGAGGCTGCCGGTCTGGGCGACCGCGAGCGCCAGGAACAGCAGCGTCGCGAGCGCGACGAGGCGGGCGGTCAACCGGTGCATGCGTTCAGGATACTCCGCAGGTTCACGCGAGTCCGCACCTCGAACCGCGCCAAACTTGCACCGCCATGCGCGGTCACCCGACATTTGGCGAAGCTCGGTGGCGCGAGTGGGTTGAACGGGGGCTAGATGAGCTCGAACACGACCTCGACGTGGTCACCCGGCGCTATGCCCTCGGCATCCCGCACGCTGCGTTTCATCGGCAGGCAGTAACTGCCGGAGTCCATGGGCACGATGGAGGTGGTCCAGCTCGTGTCACCGACCGTGGCGCGCACTTTGACCAGGTTGAAACCGCGTGGCTCGCGCGGCACCTCGCTGATCGGCTCTGTGAACTCGACGGGCAGGCTCACGAAGTACCAGTCGTCGCGGCGCGACTCCCACCGCCATAGCTCTGAGGTGAAACGAATCTCGTCCATGGAGCAACTCTGCCACCGGGTTAGCCTGAGCAGATGAAGCGAACCATTGCCCGTCTCGCCCTCGGCGCATTTCTCGTGACCGCGGGCGTCGGCCACCTCACCACGCAGCGCCAGGCGTTCCGCGCGCAGGTGCCCGAGTGGGTGCCGCTGTCGAAAGACACCGTGGTGCTGGCATCCGGCGGCGTCGAGATCGCGCTCGGCTCAGGCCTGCTGGTGCTCGGCAACCACAAAACGGCCATGGGCCGACTGACGGCACTGTTCTTCGTCGCCATCTTCCCGGGCAACATCTCGCAGTACGTCACCAAGACGTCGGCGTTCGGCCTCGACACCGATCGCAAACGCGCCATCCGCCTGCTGTTCCAGCCGCTGCTGGTGGCGTGGGCGCTCTGGTCGACGAAGAAGTAATGGTCGTCAAGTTCGTCTCCGTCGCCGAATATCTCGACGCCCAGACCGACGCACGGCGCGCCGAGGTGCAGCGCCTGCGCGACCTGGTGACGGATGCCGCGCCGCAGGCGACCGAGATCCTCAAATGGAACTCCCCCAGCTACGTCGTCGACGGCGTCGACCGCCTGACCGTGACCACTGCGGGAGCCGGGCCAGCCCGGCTCATCCTGCACCGCGGCGTCGCGGAGGCCGAGGACAAGAACGCCGCCACCGAGTTCACCGGCGACCCGACCGGGCTGTTGACCTGGCATTCGAACATCCGGGCCAGCCTGGTTGTTCCGTCACCGGAGCAGCGCGAGGCTGCCGCCGAGGTAATCCGGGCGTGGCTGGCGAGCTGACGCGAAGGCCTGTGCAGCGGTTCGCTACCGCTGGTAGACGTCGCGACGGTGGCCGAGTGTCACCACAACGACCACGAGCACGTCGTCGTGGACGGTGTAGATGATCCGGTAGTTGCCGACCCGCACCCGAAGACCGGGGCGACCCTGCAATGCCGTCGCTCCCGGAGGTCGCGGGTCGTGCCCGAGGAGGGCGATCGCACCGCGGATGCGATCCCGATCCTGGTGGTCGACCTGTTTGAGCGCGCGAATCGCAGCGGGGCGCAGCTCAACGCGGTACGTCACACCCAGCCCAGGTCGGCCTTAACCTGCGCCCAGGGGATGTTCGGGCCTTCCTCAGCCATGGCCTCGTCGAAGGCTGCGACGTCCTCAGCGTCTTCGAGAGCATCGAGCATCCGCTCGTACTGTTCGGGGCTGATCACCACTGCAGCCCGCTGCCCGCGCCGCTCGATGAACACCGCCTCGGTGCTCGACCGGGCGATCACATCCGAGAGGTGCTTGCGGGCATCCGCGACGCTGACGTTTGACATTGGCTAATTGTACATTTGGGAAACTTAGTTGTACATATGAGCAACTTCATTGCTCGTATGAGTAACTCTTCCGCAGGCGTACCCCGACGGCGTACCCTGTCGCCCATGCCGTTTGACCCCATCGAGTACACCGGCGCACTCGATCGCGCCCGCACCTACGCCGAAGACTGGCTCGCCTCCGTGCCGCTTCGCCCCGTGCATCCGACCGCCACTGCCGATGAGCTGCTGGCCCAGTTCGGCGGCCCGCTGCCCGACTCCCCCACCGACCCGGTCGCGGTGATCGACGAGCTCGTGCTCACCGCCGAGCCGGGGCTCATGGCGATCGGCTCTGGCCGGTTTTACGGCTGGGTGATGGGCGGAACCCTGCCCGCAGCCCTCGCAGCCGACTGGATGGTCAGCACCTGGGACCAGAACGGCGTCATGCGGGTCTCGGCACCCGCCGCCGCCGCGATCGAGCAGGCCGCGGGCGCGTGGCTTCTCGACCTGCTGGGGCTGCCCGCCGAGTCTGACGTGGGCTTCACGACCGGGGCCACCGCCGCGAACATGGTCGGGCTGGCCGCGGGCCGGGGCGAAGTGCTGCGCCGCCTGGGCTGGGATGTCGAGGAGCGCGGGCTCCAGGGCGCGCCCATCATCACGGTGCTCGCGGGCGAACAGGTGCACGCCTCGGTGCGGCTGGCGCTGCGCAACCTCGGGCTCGGAGCCCCGCAGCTGGTTCCGGCGGATGACCAGGGCCGCATGCGCCCGGATGAGCTCGCCCTCGCCCTCGCGGAGATCGACGGGCCGGTGCTCGTCGCGCTGCAGGCGGGTGAACTGCACTCGGGCGCGTTCGACCCGATGCGGGAGTGCGTCGAGATCGCGCACGAGAACGGCGCGTGGGTGCACGTGGATGGGGCGTTCGGGTTGTGGGCGGCGGCAAGCCCGCGCTGGGCTGACGCGCTCGATGGCCTCGACACCGCCGACTCCTGGGCGACCGACGCACACAAGACCCTCAACGTGCCGTACGACTGCGGGGTGGCGATCGTCGCCGATCGCAACGCGGTGCGCAGCGCGTTCGGCATCCGCGCGGCCTACCTGCTGCGCGACTCCGACGGGCCCGCTGACCCGTTCGAACTCGTCCCTGAAATGTCCCGCCGCGCTCGGGGCATCCCGGTGTGGGCGGCGCTGCGCTCCCTCGGTCGCTCGGGCGTCATCTCCCTGGTGGAGGGTCTCGCCACCAACGCCCGCGCCCTCGCCGCCGGGCTCGCTTCCCTGCCCGGCGTGGAGATCCTCAACGAGGTGGGCTTCACACAGGTGACCCTGTCGTTCGGTTCCGACGAACGCACCCGCGAGGTCACCGAGCGCCTGATCGCCGAGGGCGCCGTCTGGATGTCCGGCTCCCGCTGGCGCGACCGCACCGTGCTGCGCATCTCGGTGAGCAACTGGTCGACGGATGACTCGGATGTGACGGCCTCCGTGAAGGCCGTGGCCCGGGCGATGGGTGCGCCGGCTTAGGCCAGCAATTAGTCGAGCACCAGGATCAGGGCGCCTTGCCCTTGTCTTTGTCGTTGCCGTTATTGCCCGTGCCGGAATTGCCGTTGCCGTTGCCGTTGCCAGCATTCCCGTTCCCGGCGTTCCCGTTGCTCGAGCCACTGTTGCCCGGAGCCGCCGGTTCCTCGGCCGGTACGGGCGTCTCCTCGGTCGGTGTCGTCCCGGAATTGCCGTTGCCGTTGCCGTTGTTGCCCGCCCCGGAGTTGCCATTGTTGGTGCCGGCGTTGCCATTGTTGCCGTTCGTGCCGGCGCTGCCGTTGCTCGAGTCGCTCTTGCCCGGCCCGGTGACCTCGTCGAGCGGGATGGTGTCGGACTTGCTCGGAGCGTGGCCCGTGCGCGCGCCAGGCTCGGTGGCGCCGGGGGTCACGGCATCGCCATTCGCGGGCTGGTCTGACGTGCCGGGGCCGGATTCGCCGGGCGCCTCCCCCTGATCTGTCGTCTCCTGGCCAACCACCCCTGGCGGCACAATGATGGAGACGGCCCGATCGAACGCATCTTGCGCTCCCGGGGGAAGCAGCCCGGCTGATCCTGCCCCTACTACGGCTGCAGCACCCGAAGCTGCACCCAAGATGATGGTCACCGTCAGGCCCATGCCGAACAGCCCCGAAGCTGCTCGCCTGGCACCGCGACCCTTTGATTCGCTCTCCGCCTGTCCATCCCTCTGCATGGCAATGGGCGTCGCAGACAAATCCAGTTTCGCGGCGAGAGCTGCCGACGGGCGAGGCGCGGTCCCGATAACCGCACTTCGATACTCCGTGAGCAGGTCTGCCAACTCATCCAGGTCGGCGCGTCCGGGGACGCGACCGCGCGCGAGCTCAAGAGCATCGCGGTCTGAAATTCGTTTGGTGGTCATCTCACACAGGTAATCGTTCGGGGGCGGCAAAAGGGTACGGGTCGGTCGAGACTTTTTTCCGGAGCGAGGTGAGCGCTCGTCGTTGCAGCGCTTTCACCGCTCCCGGCTGCTTGCCCAACACGTCGGCAATCTGCTCGATCGTGAGGTCAGAAACGATGCGCAGCACCATGACGTCGCGCTGGTCGGGCGGCAGGCCGTCGAGGATCGAGAGCACGGATGCTTCGGAGAGACGCTCACTCGCGGCATCCTCAGCACTGGGTTCCGACCGCACGTCGTGTTCGGGAACCCACTCGACCGTCTCGCCACGACGCCCGCGCTGGCGCATCTCGTCGACCAGGCGGCGGTAGGCGATCGAGAAGATGAATGACCGAAACTCCGACTCGGTGCCGACGAATGTCGTCAGTTGCTCGAATACGGCGAGGAAGACGTCGCTCGCCAGATCTTCGGGGTCACGGGCTCCGCGGCCCCGAGCGAAACCGACGACGGAGGCCGAGTATTCGCGCCACAGGGTCGTGCAGGCCCAGGGCGCGCCAGACTGCGCCGCCGCCAGTACCGTCTCGAACGGCACGCCGGAGGCGGGCGTCTCCCCCGAAATCCCCACCTCCCGAGGTTATGTCGGCATTGCGGGGACGGCTGCCCCCACTACGAGGGCTGCGCGGTACTACCCGAGCTACGACGCGAGACGCGAGCTCACCAAGCGGTTGAGGCTCACGTTCTCCTCTCTGCGGCCTTGATGAGTGGCGGGCTCACAGCCCGTCGTTGGGCTCCGTCAATTCCGCTCGTTCCCGCTCCAAATCTTCCTTGGCATGTCGCGTGATCTCTTCCACATAGCGCCGATTACTGTGGCGCAGGATGAAGCTGCCGACCACCATTGCACCGCCATAGGTCAACCACGGGAGGGGGTCGCCGGTTCCGGCTCGAACGCCCGCCGCGCCAATGAACAGCAGGATCGCCCCCATGACGAGCAGGAATATCCAGTTCCTTTGGCCAAGCATGAGCCAATTATGGCGGAGGACTCGACCTGGCCGACCGAATCGCGGAGTCGCTGTCGCAACACGGAGTTCACCCGATCGGCTTTTACGAGCGCTATCCTCACGCTAGAACGCGGCTCGATCGAATGGAGTTGGTATGGCCCAGCTAGATCCTCCTTCAGTTGAAACCACCCTCGCAGAGCGACAGAAGGAATGGCTAAAGGAAGAACTGAACGTACTTCTTGACGACTGGGCTGAGCGGCACAAGGAGATACGGATTCGTAGTCGAGCCGAGAACTACAATTTCGTCCTCGTCGTCACGGGACTCGCTGCAGTGGCAGGCCTTTTCGCTGCCTTCAGAGACCAAGCGACGTCGCTCCCACAGTCGGCTCCTCTACTGGCCGCCATAGGAGCACTGCTCCTCTCGATCCTCCCGGTGAACCTCGCGCACCTCGCTACCTCCACTGAACTTAGGCGGCATTACATAGAGGTGATACTCCAACCGCGTATCCGTGATCTGGTTCGAGATCAGACCGGTGCAGCTTCTACCACCGGGCCCCTGCTGACGTTTGAGGAATTCGACAGGGCAGAACATAAGGGCAAATACAATGCTCTCCTAGTTGCAAGAGCAGCTTTCTCTCTCGTTCCATCGCTAGCACTTTCAGTGATTTCCTTGGTGCTGGTTGCACCCGAAGCTTCTTCCCACTTCCTTGAATTTGGTCTTATCGGGCTTGCAGTCGCTGCGTCAGTAGTCGCCATCGTCGCTCTCTCTTCGATGTGGCGACGAACGAAACGCTTGCGTTCCACCCACCCAAGTACCGACGCCCTCGAGCCCCGTTGGAAGAACCCCAAGCAGCGCGTCAAGGATCGAAAGAAGGATTCGTCTGGACTCGATCATGCCGCGGTTTGAACACGCGTGTGGGGCACCCTTAGCGAGTCCCGTGCAACACTAGGAATCCAGCTCCCGCTCGGCCTTTGCGAAGTGCAGAAGTCAAGCTCTGCGCATAGCGTTCGCGGCGCGCAGCAAATGCCTACTGCCCCGCCCTCTCCAGCACCAGCTCGCGCACGCGCGCGGCATCCGCGGTGCCCTTCATCGCCTTCATGACCGCACCGATAACGGCACCGGCGGCCTGCACTTTGCCTTCGCGGATCTTCTCCAGCACGTCAGGCTGGGCGGCGAGCGCTTCGTCGATCGCGGCGATGAGCGCGCCATCGTCGTTGACCACTTTGAGGCCACGGGATTCGACGACCTCAGCGGGGGTGCCTTCGCCGGCGATTACGCCTTCCAGCGCCTGTCGCGCTAGGCGGTCGGTCAACGTTCCGGTCTCGACAAGCTCGACCACCGATGCCACGTGTGCGGGTGTGACGAGAGTTGAGGCATCCACCCCCGCAGCGTTCGCGAGGCGAGCGATCTCGCCGGTCCACCACTTGCGGGCCTGGGCGGGCGCGGCACCGGCGGCGACGGTCTCCTCGATCTCGACGAGGAGGCCCGAGTTGACGACATCCTGGAACTCAAGGTCGGTGAACCCCCACTCCCCCTGCAGGCGCTTCTTGCGCAGCGACGGGGCTTCGGGCAGGGCGGCCCGCAGCTCCTCGATCAGCTCGAGGGAGGGCTCGACGGGCAGTAGGTCGGGCTCGGGGAAGTAGCGGTAGTCGTCGGCGTCGCTCTTGGGACGGCCGGCTGAGGTGACGCCGGTGTCTTCGTGCCAGTGGCGGGTCTCCTGAATGATGGTGCCGCCCTTGTGCAGGATGGCCGCCTGGCGCTGGATCTCGTAGCGGATCGCGCGCTCCACGCTGCGGAGCGAGTTGACGTTCTTCGTCTCGGTGCGCGTGCCGAGCTTGCCCGAGCCACGCGGTGACAGCGAGATGTTCGCGTCGCAGCGGAGGTTGCCGCGCTCCATCTTCGCCTCAGAGATACCGAGGGCCACCACAATGTCACGGATGGCGGCGACATACGCTTTGGCGAGCTCAGGGGCATCCCCCTCGGCGCCCGTGATCATCTTGGTGACGATCTCGACCAGCGGCACACCCGCGCGGTTGTAGTCGACCAGCGAATACTCGGCACCCTGGATGCGACCGGTAGCGCCGCCGACGTGCGTCAGCTTGCCGGCATCCTCTTCCATGTGGGCGCGCTCGATCTCGATGTCGAACGACTTGCCGTTCGCCAGCTCAACCGTCACGAGGCCGTCGAACGCGATCGGCTCGTCATACTGGCTGATCTGGTAGTTCTTGGCGAGGTCGGGGTAGAAGTAGTTCTTGCGGGCGAACCTGCTGGAAGGCGCGATCTCGCAGCCGAGCGCGAGCCCCAGGCTGATCGAGTACTTGATCGCCTGCTCGTTCACCACCGGCAGCGAACCCGGCAGGCCGAGGTCGACGGGGGTGATCGTCGTGTTCGGCTCGTGCGGAACGTTGCCGAGGGCGGCGGGGTTCGGGGCATCCGAGAACATCTTCGTCTGCGTGTTGAGCTCGACGTGCACCTCGAAACCGAGCACCGGCTCAAACAGTTCGAGAGCCTTGTCGTAGTCCATCAGGTCAGCTTTAGCCACCAGACGATTCTAGACGGGGGTCGGCACCGGCTCCGGCTCCACCAAGGGCTCCACGGGCTTCTTCTCCGAGTGCACGAACGCGATCCCGGCGAGGATCAGCACACCGCCGAGCAGCTGCAGCGGGCTCAGCGCCTCCCCCAGCAGCAACCACGCGAACATCGCCGCAAACACCACCTCGAGCAGGCCGACGAACGACATCAGGCGCGAGCCGAGCCAACTTGTTGCTGCGATGCTGCTCGCGTAGGCGACCGCAGTGCCGACCACCGCGACGATGCCGAGCGGCACCCACCACGGCGCCTGCATGCCCGCAAACGGCACCGAGTCGAAAACGGCGGTGAACGGCAGGATGCCCGTCGAGCCGAGCCCCGCGAGCGTTGCGGACCCGAGTACCAAGCCGAACGAGGCCAGCGCGATCGGCGGCAGCCCCTCGCTGGGGCGGGCCGCGATCAGGTAGTAGCTCGCGGCGCCAACGGCGGCGAGGAGGGCGGCGCCCACCCCCAAGATGTCGGTCACGCCGAGGCTGCCGGGGCCCACCACGAGCACGAGTCCCGCGATGGCGACGGCCGACCCTACGAGGACCACGGGCTTGGGCATCCGTCTCGTCGTCGCCCACGCGAAGCCGACCAGCAGGATCGGCGCGAGGTATTCGAGCAGGATGGCGCTGCCCACCGGGATGCGCTGGATCGCCATGAAGTAGGCCAGCTGCGTGCCCGCGACGCCGACGAGAGCCATGCCGATGATGCGCCAGCGCGCGCGTTTGATGGTGCCCCACTTGCCCTTCAGGGAGGTGAGCGCGAACGGCAGGAGCACGATTCCCGCGATCGCGGTGCGCATGGCGACGGCCGCGGTGGGGCTCCAGCCGTTCTCGAGCAGCGGCTTCATCAGGGCGCCGGAGACGCCGAACGAGAGGGAGGCGAGGACGCCGATGAAGAGGGCTTTCGTGGACACATTCGTGACGGTACTCTTGTCGAGAATAAGGAGTCAAATTGCATTTTGCCCCTGACACAGAAGAGACGCTGACGTTCATCGTCGTGCTCGGAAACACCCACCCCTCGGCCTCCCGTTCGGGCCTCGACGAGCTGCCGACCCCCCAGTCGCTCACCAGCCTCCTGGACGCCGTGAGCTACTCCGGCCGCTTCGACCGGGATGCCGCGGAGCTGGCATCCATTCATGACGTCCGCGACCAGCTGCGGGATATCTGGACGCAGCCCCGCGACGAACTCGTGGCCTCCGTCAACACGATGCTGCGCATGGCGAACGCGCTGCCCTACCTCGACCGGCACGACCACTTCGACTGGCACCTGCACGCCACCCCGCCCGACGCGCCCCTCGCCGAACGCATGCGCGTCGAGGCGGCGCTTGCCCTCGTCGACGTCGTGCGCATGAACGAGACCGGCCGGATGCGCGTGTGTGCAGCCCCCGACTGCGCCGGGCTGCTGCTCGACCTCTCGCGCAACGGGTCCAAACAGTTCTGCAGCGTGCGGTGCGGCAACCGGATGAACCAGCTCGCGTATCGGGAGCGGCAGGGCTAGGGGCTGCCGGGCGTGCGGGCTCCCCTCCTCCACAGGTCGCGTTTGCACGAGTTATCCGGCACTATTGCTCACCCTATAGAACATATATTCGAATCTTGAGACAATGGTTCCATGCAGATTTCAGCCGACACCTACTCCGCCCTCGCGGACGTGTCTGCTGAATTCACTCCCCCGCCGGCCTGCGATCTCGACGACTCGACCCTGCTCGACGCGCAGCGCACCCTGGCTGAAATCCGACGTCGGGTCGACGCCTCCGCAGCTGTGGTTGCGGCCGAGATTGCGCGCCGCTCCGCCCCCGAGCTCGGCTATGACGGCCTGGCCCAGCGGCTCGGCGCGCGCACGCCCGAGAAGCTCGTGCAGCAGGTCACCGGCACCTCAGCTCGCGATGCCGGGTCGCTCGTGCGCGTCGGCACCATGATGAACACCCCGCCGAGCGCGCCGAACTATGCACCCTGGCTTCGGGATGTCTCGGCCGCCGTCACCGCCGGCACCCTGTCGCTCGACCGCGCCGACGTCATTCGCGCAGGTCTCGGGCAGCCCGACGCCGACATCACCGCTGATGACTTGACCGGGGCCGCGACCGTGCTCCTGCGCGAGTCGCCGTCGCTGAGCCTCGAACGGCTCGCTGCCCGGGCGCGCGACCTGCGCAACGAACTCGACCTCGCCGGTGTCGCCGACCGGGAGCAGAAGCTCCGTGACCGGCGCCAGCTGCACCTTATTCCCCAGGCCGACGGGATGACTCGGCTCGCCGGCCTCCTCGACCCCGAGTCCGCGGCGATCGTCACCGCCGCATACGACGCCGCAACCTCACCGCGCCGCGGTGGGCCGCGCTTCATCGACGTCGAGGCCCAGGAACGAGAGCAGCGGCTGCTCGACGACGACCGCACCACCGAGCAGATCGCGCTCGACGCGTTCGTCGAACTCATTCGCATCGGAACCCGGGCCGACACTGGCGCGGTGGTCGGGGTGCGCAAGCCCGGAGTGACCGTCCACGTGACCGCCGAAGACCTGCAGGCGGGGCTCGGCCTCGGGCACATCGCGGGCCAGGGCTCCGCAGTAAGCCTCGCGACCGTCGAACGGCTCGGCTGCGAGCTCGGCATCATCACCGTGTTGCTGGATGCCAGCGGGCAGGCGCTCGACGTCGGCCGCAACGAACGCCTCTTCACCTATCGCCAGCGGATCGCCCTCGAGGCCCGGGACGGCGGGTGCCGGTTCCCCGGCTGTGATCGGCCCGCTTCGTGGACCGAGGCTCACCACATTCGGCTGTGGAGCCACGGCGGCGCAACGGACGTGCGAGACGGAATACTGCTCTGCCGACACCATCACATGCTCGTGCACAACAACGGCTGGCAGGTGATCAGGCGCGGCAGCGACTACCTCGTGGTGCCGCCGCCATCGATCGACCCCGAGCAGCGGCCGATCCCGGCACCGAGCCGAAGTCCGATCCGCAGACGGGTCGAGTCACCGCCGGGCTGAGCAACGCCGGGCGCAACGACATCGAATGCCGCGGAGTCGAATGCAGCCCTCGGAGTGCAGCCCTCGGGAATGCAGTCCTCGGGAATGCAGTGCCGGCCGCTAGAGCGCTGGCGCCTGCGAGATGAGCGTGTGGCCCCACTTGTCCTCAAGCAACCGCTCAAGCGTCGCACCGAGCGTGTATAGCCGGGCATCCTCGCGAGCCGGCGCCATGATCTGGAAGCCGGTCGGCAAGCCATCCTCCGGGGCGAGCCCCATCGGCAGGCTCATGCCCGGCACACCCGCCAGGTTCGCCGGGATCGTCGTCACGTCGTTCAGGTACATCGCCAGCGGGTCATCGATCTTCTCGCCAAACTTGAACGCTGTGGTGGGCGCCGAGGGCGAGACGAGAACATCAGCCTGGTCGAATGCCGACGCGAAATCGCGCTGGATAAGCGTGCGCACCTTCTGGGCGCTGCCGTAGTACGCGTCGTAGTAGCCGGCCGACAGGGCGTAGGTGCCCAGGATGATCCGGCGCTTCACCTCAGGCCCGAAGCCCGCCTCACGGGTTGCCGCCATCACGTCCTCGACGGTGCCACCCACCTTGGCGCGCATCCCGAAACGCACAGAATCGAACTTCGCCAGGTTGCTGGATGCCTCAGCCGGCAGAATCACGTAATAGGCCGCCACCGCGTACTCGAAGTGCGGGGCCGAGACCTCCACGATCTCCGCACCGTTCGCCGTGAGCAGTTCGAGGGTCTCGTGGAACCGCTGCGACACACCGGGCTGGAAACCGGGGCTGTCGAGCTCCTTCACCACGCCAACGCGCAGGCCCTTCAGTGACTCGGCACGCTGCCCGGAGAGCGCCGCCTCGGTGAACGACGGCCAGGCATCCTTCAGCGACGTACTGTCGCGCGGATCGTACTTGCCGATCACGTCGTGCAGCAGGGCGGCATCGAGCACGGTGCGCGTGACCGGCCCGACCTGGTCGAGCGACGACGCCAGGGCGATCGCGCCGTACCGCGAGACTCCGCCGTAGGTCGGCTTCACGCCCACCGAACCGGTGACCGCACCCGGCTGGCGGATCGAACCACCCGTGTCGGAGCCGAGCGCGAGCGGCGCCTCGAAGGCGGCGACCGCGGCAGCCGAGCCGCCGCCCGAACCGCCCGGGATGCGCTCGAAGTCCCACGGGTTCTTCGTCGGGCCGTACGCGGAGTGCTCCGTGGACGAGCCCATCGCGAACTCATCCATGTTCGTCTTACCGAGCGGGATGAGCCCGGCGGCCTTCATCAGGGCAACGGGCGTGGCGTCGTAGGGCGGGATCCAGCCCTCGAGAATCTTCGAGCCGGCCGTCGACGGCATGCCCATCGTGCACAGCACATCCTTGATGGCGACGGGAACCCCGGCGAGCGGGCCGAGCTCCTCGCCTGCAGCGCGGCGGGCGTCAACGCTCTCCGCGGCAGCAATCGCCTCGGCGTTCACGTGCAGGAACGCGTGCACGTCACCGTCGACGGCGGCGATGCGGTCGAGGTGCGCCTGGGTGGCCTCAACCGACGAGATTTCACCGGAAGCCAGCCGGGTCGAGAGCTCGGCGGCGCTCAGGTGGATGAGGTCGCTCACTGCTCCTCCCCCAGGATCGCGCTGACCTTGAAGCGGGAGCCGTCGTGCTCCGGAGCGCCAGCCAGGGCCTCAGCCGTGGTGAGGGTGACCCCGGGAACGTCGGGCCGGAAGACGTTCACCAGCCGAATCGGGTGACTGGTGGCCGGGACATCCGGCGTCGCCACTTCGCTGACTTTCGCAACCGAGTCGACGATCGCACCCAGCTCGCCGGTGAGCTTCTCGATCTCATCAGGGGTCAGGGCGATTCTCGCGAGATTCGCGAGATGGGACACGACGTCGGTCGTGATTTCAGACATGGGGGCTCCGAGCGGTGGTGCGGGAGGGACGGCACCCAGTCTATTCGGCCCCCGACGAGGGTCGCGGCGGGCGGGCGAGGCGAGCGGCGCGGGGGTTGGCTGCGGAGGTGGGCCGTGGAGGGTGCCGGACGGGTCACTCGGGGCTGCAGGCGCTTTCGCCCTGCAAGGTCATGGCCTTGTCGCTCGCCCTGAAGATCAGCACCTCGCCGCCATCGCCGCGCGCCAGCACCTCGCTGACACCGGCGATCTCAGACCTTTCCACATCGAGGCCGTAGGCGGTCCACGAGTCGTCGACCGCGTCAACGGCGTCCGCAACCGGCATCGAGCCCGGGTCGTCCTGCGGGCTGGTGCTGAGGCGCAGTGCGGCGTGGGCGGTTCCGGAACTCGCCAACGGGATGACGCAGCCGCGGGTCTCCGAGTCGTCCATGTTGTGCCACACCCCGCCCACCAGCTGCTCGGTCTCGTCGAGCAGGGCGTAGAACTGGGCGTGGGTGTCGTCTGCAGAGTGGAGGTGCTCATCGGAGCCGAACGCGCCACCGCTTTCGCTGCCGGACCCTGTGCCGGGTCCGGCAGCGCACGCAGCCACTGCCAGCAGCGTCGCTGCGAGCGCAGCGATCCCTGCAACCCCCCGTGACAGCACATCGACCCCCATCGTTTGCGTCCCGGCCACGCTACCAACGGCGTGAGGGCACCGCCCCACCCAGTACGGGTCTCCCCCAAGTTGGGGTAGTGGGGGCGCCCTGGCCAGCCGGAAGGCAGGGCGAGACCAACGGGACCACCCGGTCGGCGCGCAAGAGGTGCCGGACGGCCCGAAGAGGCTGCGCTACTCGCCGCCGCTCACGTACTGGCCCTGACCGATACCGATGAGCGCGAAGTTGCGCATCGACTCGGTGCCGGGCGAGAAGTATTCGTTGTGGCCGAAAGACGCCGACAACAGTTGCGCGGTGATCGGGTCACGACCACCGGAAACGCCCATGCGCTTGGCTCCGTAGCTGGCCGAGCCGGGGTCACTGCCGAAGTAGGCGCTGTTGGGGATCGGATCCCACGCCGCCTCCCCCACCCACACGTTGCCGTCGCGCACGTGCAACTCGTTGACCGACTTCGCCGGGCTACCGGGCGATCCGACCATGGCGAGCGCGTCGACCTCGAAGTCGTACTCCGTCAGCGCCATGAGGGCTGCCGTCGAGCCGTACGAGTGGGCGACGACGGTGACGTGGGGTTCGTCTGCACCGCGCAGTGCTTGCAGGCCCATGATGGCACCGGCCAGGGCATCCCGGCCTTCGTACGCGTTCTCGATGCCGCCCACATTGGTGAGGTTCGGGGTCGGGTACCCAATCCAGGCGACCGTCGCGACCGTCGCCTCGGAGGAGCCGAGCACCGCCAACCAACTGAGCTGCTCGTCGTGCAGGCGCACGGCGGCATCCACCCAGTCACCCATTTGGTTCTCGATCGTGAAGAACATCCCGGGCACCAGGTAGGTGACGTACTCGGCTTTGCTGAGGTCACCGAGGATGATCGCCGCCCTGCCCTGCCCCGTGACATCCAGGGTCATGAGCGTGCGCTTGGTGCCTTCCTGGTCCGCCGAGCGGCCGAGCGCCGCGTCGATTGACCTCAGCATCTTCAGTTGCTGTTTCGCGTTTTCGACAACTGTGCGCCCGGCGTCGCTGTCGACCGTCTGCTCCAGGCTGTCGATTGTCGAGCTGAGGGTGCTGCGGTTGGCCCGGTCGCGGACCGTGTACGGCACACCGTCGAGGTTGCCGACAAGCTCAGGGCTCGCATACCTCAGCGCCGCGCGGGACGCGGCGTCGAGTGCACCCCACCACTCGGTGACAGCAGTGGCTGCGGGGGGTGCGTCGAGGAGCCCCGCGAGCGCGTCCGGGTTCGCACCGGCGAAGGTGCGGATGCCGTCAGGCCCCAGCAGCGACAGCTGCTGCAGGAGCAGCATTCCCTGCGACTGGGTGGCGGGCCCGGCAACAGGTCCGACGAATGGGGGTGTCGGGCCACCGGGCAATGCCTTCGGTGCCTGCAACATCGGCGACACCTGCGACACCTGCGCCGCCACCGCAACGGCCGGGGGGTTTACGGGCGCGTCGACAACCCCGGCGACAGGTCCCAGAGCCACCGAGGTAATAAGAGCTGCGACGTAGTACAGCAATCGGGTTTCCCTCGTTCACAGCAGGCCCGAACGCACTGCCGTGCACCCCCATGGTAGAGGATCGGGTGCCCCCTTCGGGGGGCTGCCATGTTTCCAGTGTGGAAATTGTTAACTACGGCCGGGGCTGGTCGCGGACCAGCCACGCGGCTCAACTGGACGCCGCCAGGGCCCGATGCAGGCGACGCCGTCGGCTCACTCCAGGGCTCAATCGAGCGCCGCAGGGCCACCTTCGAGCAGGCGCGCGAACTGGGCCGCATCGATGATCCGGATGCCCAGCTCCTCCGCCTTACCGAGCTTCGAGCCGGCGCCCGGGCCGGCCGCCACGAAGTCGGTCTTCTTGCTCACACTCGACGCTGCCTTGCCGCCCGCCGCGATGATCGCCTCAAGCGCGCCCTCGCGGGTGAACCCGTCGAGACTGCCAGTCGCCACCACGGTGAGACCCGCGAGCGGGCCGTCGTTGGCCGCGGCCGCACCCGGGCCCGGGTGCCCCGGCGTGGCGAACCTCACCCCGGCGGCCGTCCACTCCCTGATGATCTCGTCGTGCCAGTCGACCGCGAACCACTCGATGAGCGCGTCGGCGATGATGCCCCCCACGCCGTCGACGGCGGCAAGTTCTTCGCGACTGGCGGCGCGGATGGCCTCGAGCGAGCCGAAGTAGCCGGCGAGTGCCCGTGCGGCCACCGGGCCGACATGCCGGATGCTCAGGCTCACGAGCATCCGCCACAGTTCTTTAGTTTTCGCCAGCTCAAGCTCCTCGAGCAGCTTGGTGGCGGCACTCGAGGCGATGTAGTCGGGTGTTCCGTCGAACGGGCCCGCCGGGTCGTAGGCGGGGTCGGCGTCCTTGCCGGTGGTCTTGCGTTGACGACGGAACGGGGTCTCGGTCTTCACGCGCAGGGCCACCCCGTCGCGCGTGGTCCACTCCCGCCCCGCCTCGTCGTCGCCGACCTGCTTGGGCAGCCCGGTCTCCCGGTCGCGAACGATCACCTCGATGTCGAAGATTCGCTCGAGGGTGAGACCGAACAGGCCTGCCTCGGTCACCAGGGGCGGGGTCGCGGGGGCAAGCGGCTGGGTGAGGGCCGCCGCCCCCACCTCGCCGAGGCCCTCGATGTCGAGGGCGCCGCGGGAGCCGACGTGCTCGACCCTCCCCCGGACCTGGGCGGGGCAGCTACGTGAGTTCGGGCAACGCAGGTCGACGTCGCCCTCCTTGGCCGGCGCCAGGGCAGTCCCACACTCCGGGCAGACGGTCGGCATGACGAACTCGCGCTCGGTGCCGTCCCGCAGCTCGACGACCGGGCCGAGCACCTCGGGGATCACGTCACCCGCCTTGCGCAGCACGACCGTGTCGCCGATGAGAACACCTTTGACCTTGACCACGTCCTGGTTATGGAGGGTCGCCTGTCGCACGACCGAGCCAGCAACCCGCGCCGGTTCCATCACCGCGAACGGGGTGACCCGGCCGGTGCGGCCTACCGAGACGACGATGTCGAGGAGCTTCGTGTTCACCTGCTCTGGCGGGTACTTGTAGGCGATCGCCCAGCGCGGGGCGCGGCTGGTAGCCCCCAGTTCTTCGTGCAGGTACAGCTCATCGACCTTCACGACGATGCCGTCGATCTCGTGCTCGACGCTGTGCCGCTGCTCGCCGTAGTGCCGGATGAACTCCGCGGCACTCGCGGCGTCGGGCCGCACGGAAAAATACGGGCTTGTCGGCAGGCCCCACGTCGCCAGCAGGCCGTAGATCTCCGATTGCGTTGCCACCGGCGGGTCGGGCCACGCGCCGATACCGTGCACGTAGAGCGACAGCGACTCGATGCGGGCAAGCCCCGCCTCAAGCTCCAACCCAGACTTCTTGTCCACCTGCTGGCGCAAGCCGCCACTGGCCGCGTTGCGCGGGTTGGCGAGGGCGGGGAACCGCCGGGCAGCGCTCGCCTTCGCCTTCTCCTCGTCCATGCCCCTCGCGACGGCCTCGGTGTAGACCCGCTCACGGAAGCCGGCCAGGCCCTCGTTGAGCCGTTCGAATGCCGCGACCGTGAGGAACACCTCACCGCGGACCTCCACGAGCGACGGGTGGCCGTCGCCCGAGAGCTGGCTCGGAATCCCGGGGACCCTCAGGATGTTCGCGGTCACGTCTTCACCGGTGACCCCGTCGCCGCGCGTGGCGGCGCTCACCAGCCGCCCGTTCTCGTACCGCAGGTTGATCGCGAGGCCGTCGATCTTCAGCTCGCAGAGATAGTCGACCCGCCTGCCGGAATCGCGCTCGACCTTCGCACCCCAGTCGAGAAACTCGTCTTCGCTGAACACATTGTCGAGGCTCAGCATGGGCTCGGCGTGCACCACGGGAGCGAACAGCGCCGAGACCCCGCCGCCAACGGTCTGGGTCGGGCTGTCCTGGCTCTGCAACTCGGGGAACAGTCGCTCCAGCTCTTCCAGCCGGTGGACGAGGGCGTCATACTCCTCGTCACTGGCGATGGCAGCATCCCGCTCGTAGTACGCCGCGCGCAACTCGAGAATGCGCGACGTCAGGCTCTCGACTTCGCCTTTCGCGGCAGCCAGCTGGGGGTCGGCGTGCTGGGGTACCTCAGCACTGCCCTGGTCGTTACTGTCAGCCACAACCCCACTGTAGCCAGCGCCACCGTCAGGGCGCGGCGACCGGAACCGCGGAGACCGTGCGGTCGATCGTGAACTGGCCGAGCACGCGCGTGCCGACGTACAGCACCGCCGTTTGGCCGGGCGCGACACCGATAATCGGCTCGTTCGGTACCACGACCAGTTCGTCGCGCGACGGAGAATCGCACGCGGTTGCGGAGGGGTCAAGCGGTGCCCGGCCCAGGTAGGCCATCGCCGGCACCGGGTCGGCGTGGGCGCGAACCTGCACCTCGCAGTCGAACGGCAGGGACGCGTCATCCACGATGCCGGATGCCACGGGGTCGAGCCCCGCCCAGCTGAAGCTGCTACCCGCAAGCTCCGCGAGCGCGAGCGCCTCGCGCGGGCCGACAACGACCTCGTTGGTCTTCGGCCGGATCTCGAGCACGAACCTCGGCTTGCCGTCATCCGTCGGGTAGCCGACGTTGAGGCCCTTGCGCTGGCCGATCGTGAACGCGAGTGCGCCATCGTGGGTGCCGATGGTCTGGCCGCTGCGATCCAGGATGGGGCCCTGCTCTGCGCCAACCTTGTCGGCCAGCCAGCCGCGGGTATCGCCGTCGGGGATGAAGCAGATGTCGTGGGAGTCGGGCTTGCTGGCGACGCTGAAGCCGCGGGCCGCCGCCTCGGCGCGTACCTCTGCTTTGCTCGGGGTCGCACCCAGCGGGAACATGCTGTGGGCGAGCTGCTCGGCGGTCAGAACTCCCAGCACGTACGACTGGTCTTTCGCCCATGCGCTCGCGCGGTGCAGTTCCCGGTTGCCGTCGGCGTCGGTGAGGATGGTCGCGTAGTGGCCGGTGGCGACCGCGTCGAAGCCCAGGGCGAGGGCCTTCTCGAGCAGGGCCGCGAACTTGATCCGCTCGTTGCAGCGCATGCACGGGTTGGGGGTGCGGCCGGCGGCGTACTCGGCGATGAAGTCATCCACCACATCGAGCCGGAAGCGTTCGGAAAAGTCCCACACGTAGTACGGGATGCCGATGATGTTCGCGGCGCGCTGGGCATCCATGGAATCTTCGATGGTGCAGCAGCCGCGTGATCCGGTGCGCAGCGTACCGGGCATGCGCGAGAGGGCCAGGTGCACGCCCACCACCTCGTGGCCGGCGTCGACGGCGCGCGCGGCGGCCACGGCGGAGTCCACTCCGCCACTCATCGCCGCCAGAACCTTCACCCGAGAAGCTTACGCGGCGGGCTCAACGAAGTTCGCATGCGACGCCAAGCGCACGCCCGGGCAATCGCCTCAGGGAATGTCGGTGAGCGTCTTCTCGATCGAGCCAAGGCGCTGCTCGACGGCCGCGAGTCGACTGAGGATCTCGGCGTTGGTCGTGGCGCTGTCTTCGGCGAGCTTCTTGTACGAGCCGCCATGTGCCGCGTCGGCAACATAGCGCCTGGTCTCGTTGCTCTTGTTGACCGCGTTCGTGACCACGGCCGCGATGATCGCCACTACCGCGATCAGGGCGATCCAGAACCACAGGCTGTAGAACACGTACTCCATCAGTGGCTGCTTTCTTTCGATAAATCGTTGGGAGGGGTTTGGGGTGGGGCTACCGGCGAGGCCGCGACCGCCGAGACGAGCGTTGCGAGGTCAATAGTCGAGGAGAACGGTACGGCCGTGAAGAACTTCAGTGCTTTACCGTCTTCGGTGAGCTCGTGGTGGCCGGTGACAAAACCGGCCTCCTCGAGCTTGGCCAGGTGCATGTAGAGCAGGGCTCGCGACATCCCGACGCGGCGGGCGATCTCGCTGACGTGCAGTGGCCCGAGGGCAATGGTCGCGAGGATCCGCATGCGCTGCGGACTTGCGATCGCGGTCAACCAGCTGCTCAGCTGCTCAGCATTCACGCTTCTCCTTCACCTGTCAGAATCTTATGACAGGTGAAGGTACGCCGCAAGTGCACGCAGGATCGAGGCCGAGGGCGGCTGGTGCGAACCGAGCGGGCTCAACGACCGAGAACGGTCGCGCGATCCGAATACCCCGCCGCGCGCGCCCTCTCGACCGCCGCGGGCAGGGCCGCAACGAAGGCATCCACCTCGGCGACAGTGCTTTCGGGGCCGAGAGTGATGCGCAGGGCACCCCGGGCGGTCGGCTCGTCGAGCCCCATCGCCAGCAGCACGTGTGAGGCCTCCGGTACCCCCGCCTGGCAGGCGGAACCGGTCGAGACGCTGAAGCCCGCAACGTCGAGTAGGAACAGCAGCGAGTCCCCCTCGCAGCCGGGGAACGTGAAGTGCACATTGTTCGGCAGCCGGTCCGCCGGGTCGCCCCGCAGCTCAGCCGTCGGCACCGCCGCCCGCACCCCCGCTATGAGCCGGTCGCGCAGCTCGGTTGTCCCCGGCCGAACCAGGGATGCCGCCGTGCCGAACGCCACCGCCCCCGCCGCGTCCATCGTGCCCGAGCGCGCCCTCTGCTGGTTTCCCCCGTGCACCAACGGGGTGACGGTGGCCGTGCGGGAGATGACGAGCGCCCCCACCCCCACCGGTCCCCCGATCTTGTGGGCGGAGATGCTCATCGCGGCGAGGCCCGCAGCGTGGAAGTCGATCGGCACGTGTCCGTAGGCGGAAACGGCGTCGCAGTGCACCGGCACCCCGTGCGCGGCAGCGAGCTCGACGACGGAGGCGACCGGCTGGACGGTGCCGACCTCGTTGTTGGCCCACAGCAGGCTGACGAGGGCAACGTCGTCGGCGAGCGCCCCGGCCAGGTAGGAGAGGTCGACCCGGCCGAAGGCGTCGACCGGCACCCAGTCGATCACGGCACCCTCGTGGGCGGCGAGCCACTCGACACTGTCGATGGTGGCGTGGTGTTCGGCACGGGCCACGAGGATGCGCGGGCGAGGGGCGCGCGCCCAGTACAGCCCCTTGATCGCGAGGTTGATGGACTCGGTTCCGCCCGACGTGAAGGTCACTTCGACGGCATCCGCCCCCACCGACGCCGCCACCTGCTCGCGGGCGCCCTCGAGCGCGGCACGAGCGGCCTGGCCCTGCGAGTGGATGGATGACGGGTTGCCGACGAGCCCCAGGGCGGCCATGTAGTCGGCGAGCACCTCGGGCAGCATGGGCGTGGTCGCCGCATGGTCGAGGTAGATGTGCATGTAACAAGCATGACTCACTGAGGTCTTACTCTTGTCCCCATGCCTGATCACCTCGCAGACCTCGGTATTCGGCTCGGGGACCGCGGTGGGGAGATCCGTGTCTGGTCGGCGAGCGCCACCGCCATGGAGCTGTGCCTGTTCGATGAGAAGGATGCCGACTGGGTCGCCAAGACCGTGCCGATGACCCGCGGCGACGGCGATGTCTGGCACGCGACCTCGAAACTGCTGGCCCCGGGCGTGCGGTATTCGATCCGCGCCGACGGGCCCACGACCCCGGGCCACGCCTTCGACCCGGCCCTGCACCTCATCGACCCGTACGCACGGGGGCTCGCCCGCACGAGCAGCGGCGACTGGCGCGGTTACGTGCAGGAGCCCGACACCTTCGACTGGGGGCAGTCGCGCAAACCGCGCATCGGGATGGACCACACCGTGCTCTACGAGGCGCACGCGAAGGGCATCTCCAAGCTCAACCCCGACGTGCCGGAGGAGCTCCGCGGCACCTACGCCGGCCTCGCCCACGAGTCGACGATCGCGTACCTCAAAGACCTCGGCGTCACGACGATCGAGCTGCTGCCCGTGCACCAGTTCGTGAGCGAGCAGCGCCTCATCAAGCAGGGCCTCGTCAACTACTGGGGCTACAACACCCTCAACTTCTTCACCCCGCACGCCGCGTACGCGAGCCGCGAGGCGCAGAACGGTGGCACGGGCGCGGTGCTTCGCGAGTTCAAGGGCATGGTCAAGCTGCTGCACGAGGCGGGGCTCGAGGTGGTGCTCGACGTGGTCTACAACCACACCGCAGAGGAGGGCCCGACCGGCCCGACGAGCAGTTTCCGCGGGCTGGACAACAAGAACTACTACCGCCAGACCCCCGACGGCGTGTACGTGGATGTCACGGGCTGCGGCAATTCGATCAACACCGCCACCCCGGCCGTCCAGCGGCTGATCCTCGACTCACTCCGCTACTGGGCCAACGAGGTGCAGGTCGACGGCTTCCGGTTTGACCTTGCGGCAACCCTCGGGCGCGACGCCGCCAACGAGTTCCAGCCGGAGCATCCGCTGCTGCTGGCGATCCGCGACGACCCGCAGCTGCAGGGCGTCAAGCTCATCTCCGAACCGTGGGACGTGGGGATGGGCGGCTGGCAGGTCGGCAACTTCCCGGCGGGCTGGTCGGAGTGGAACGACGGCTACCGCGACCGGATGCGCGACTTCTGGCTCACCGACATCGGCGCGGCGCGGGCCAACGGCGAGGCGCCCAACGGCATCGGCTCGCTCGCCCGGCGCCTGGCGGGCTCCGCCCACGTGTTTTCGCAGGAGCGCGGGCCGATGGCATCCGTCAACTTCATCACCGCGCACGACGGCTTCACGATGGCCGACCTGACCGCGTACAACTCCAAGCACAACCTCGGCAACGGCGAGAAGAACCGCGACGGCACCGACAACAACCACTCCTTCAACCACGGCGTCGAGGGGTCGACCGACGACGACGAGATCCGGGATGCCCGCTGCAAGGCCATGCGCAACCTGCTGGGTACCCTGCTGCTCTCAGCGGGCGTGCCCATGCTGACCGCCGGTGACGAGTTCGGGCGCACGCAGCGCGGCAACAACAACGCATACAACCAGGACAGCGAGTTGACCTGGCTGCCGTGGGAGCACGAGGACTGGCAGGACGAGCTGCTCGAGGTGAGCCGGCAGCTGATCCAGCTTCGGCGCGAGAACCCGGCGCTGCGCCCGGTGCGGTACGGCAAGTGGGGTGAGACGATCCCTTCGGCAACCCAGATGGACTGGTACAACAAGCAGGGCCTGGCTATGAGCGAGGAGGACTGGGACTCCCCCGCGGAGCGCACCCTGCAGTACCTGGCGGCGTCCACGCCGGAATTCGAGGAGTTCAACCGCATCCTGCTCATCGTGCACGGGCTGGAGGATGACGTGACGGTGACGCTGCCCGAGCACGAGGGCGTCACGAGCTACACACTGCTGTGGGATTCGGCGAACATCGACGACACCGAGTCGATGGTGGAGCACGGGCCGGGCAGCGAGCTGACGGTTGCGGGCGCCTCGATGCAGCTGTTCCGGGCGCACTGACGAGAGGGCACCGGGCAATGGAGGTGGCAGCGTGAGCGGCACGCCGGCGACGGTGGCGCTGGTGGCTGCGGGCATCCCGTTCACCGAGCATCCCTATGCGCACGACCCGGCGAACACCGACTTCGGGGTCGAGGCGGCGACCGTGCTCGGGGTCGAGCCCGACCGGGTGTTCAAGACGCTGCTGGCCGAGGTGGATGGCCGGCTGGTGGTCGGGATGGTGCCGGTGACCGGCAAACTCGACCTCAAGGCCCTCGCGGCCGCGGTGGGCGGCAAGCGCGGCGAGATGGCAGACCCGAAGCTCGCCGAGCGGCGCACCGGCTATGTGGTGGGCGGCATCAGCCCGATCGGGCAGAAGAACCGGCACGAGGCGGTGCTGGATGAAACGGCGCAGCTGTTCGACACGGTGTTCGTGTCGGGCGGTCGCCGCGGCCTGGATCTCGAGCTCTCGCCCGCTGGACTCGTGCTGGCGACCGGTGCGATCATCGCCGCCATCGCGAAACCGTAGCGCCGGGCCAGCCCAGCGGGGCGTGTGCGCGGGCCCCGGGTTATCAGCCGGTGACGACGAGCACGCAGAGCACCGCGAGCGCGATGACAGAGCCCGTGACCGCGAGGAAGAACGGGGAGCTCGTCACGTGCGGGCGCGACGAACGTTGGGTTTTTGTGGGGTGAGTCATGAATTCCTGGATTCTTCGGGTGAACCAGCTACTTGCGTAACTACTGTAGGCCGTCCCCCTTAGTGCCGACAAGTGCTGTACCCCTCCCAGTGTGGGGGCCAGTGCGGGGACCCCGCGTGGGCCAGCGCCGCGCGTGGCGGTGAGGCTGAGACCGGCGGGATGTCAGGAGGCCGGTGCCACGTCGGAGTCCCCGCCAACCTCCGGATCGACGGTTGCACCCAGGGAGTCGGTCGTGACGGCATCGGTCGACACATCCTGTCCGTCCTGCTCGCCATCGGGCGACTCCTCTGCCAGCCCTGTGTCGTCGGGCGGCTCGATGGCGTCAGTGCTGGGCCCGGTACCAGGAACGTGGGGCTTGATGCCCGGCACGCCGCCGCCCTTGGGACTCGAGGGCGTGGGCGTGGGAGTGGGCGTGGGCGTGGCGAAGGGATTGGCGGGAGGCGGCTGGTCGGCGGCCTGTTCTCCCGGCTCCCCCGGCTCCCCCGGCTCGCCTGGTTGCCCGGGTTCGTCAGCCGTGACATCAGGGGTGGGGTCGCGCAGGGCAATGAGTACATCGTCGGTCGCCGGCTCGCTGGGAGTCGTGGTGCGCCCGCTGTGTGGAGGGTCGTCACCGACAGTGTCGAGGACCTCGCCCGACGGCGGTGATTCGGAGGGAACGGCGACCGACTCCGGCTTCGGTGTCGGTTCCGGCCACACGGGCGCGGACTGCACGACCGTGACAACCGTCGACGAGACCGAGACCAGGACCGCGAGGGATGTCCCCACAACGACGGTGGTTGCGAGGACGGCAACCAGCGCGGTTTCGTTGACCCGCACGCCTTGCCCCCCTCAGCATCGAAAGTACCGACCTGTTCAGGCTAGAGGGGCACGAACGGGGGTCAAAGATGGAGGTTGTGCCCAAAAGAGGGGTAGACCACGCTCAATCAACTGGCGGGTTCCGCCAAACGAACGCCCTCGCGGCCCACGTCGTTAGTGCGCGACAGCGACGAGCCCCAGTTCGGCGTCAGAAGCGAGCAGCGGGTGCTGCGGCACCACCCGCACCGTGTATCCGAAGCTCCCGGCAACCCCCAGCTGGAGGGTTCCGGAGTACACGAGCGGCGAACCGGGCTCCGAGTCCAGGGTGAGCGCAGAGTGCTGCACATCCTCGAGACGGTCGCCCTCGCGAGCGCGACCGTACACGACCTCAACGGAGAGGTCGTCCGGGGCGAGCCCACCGGCATCGATGGTTGCCCTCAGGTGCAACTCGTCGCCAACCTGCGGCACGGAGTCCACCCCGCCGGACTCGACGTGGGTCACCTGCACGCTCGGCCAGGCCACGGTTACCCGTGACTTCCAGGCCGCGAGGTCACGAGCCGGCTGGTAACCGCCTGCGCTGATGGCAGCTTCCGCACGGGATGCCGGGATGTAGAGGCGCTCGACGTATTCCTTGACCATCCGGTCGGCGGACAGGGCGGGAGACAGTGTCGCGAGGGTGTGGCGGATGGAATCGACCCAGCGCGAGGGCACACCATCGGCGCCGCGCTCGTAGAACCGCGGCGCGATCTGGTGCTCGATGAGGTCGTAGAGGCTGTCGGCTTCGAGCTTGTCGCGCTCGGCGCTGTCGCCTGCGGAGTCGGCTGACGGGATGGCCCAGCCGTTCTCTTCGTCGTAGAACTCGGCCCACCAGCCGTCGAGAATCGACAGGTTGAGGGAGCCGTTGAGTGCCGCCTTCATGCCCGAGGTGCCGCACGCTTCGAGCGGGCGCAGCGGGTTGTTGAGCCAGACGTCGGTGCCCGGGTACAGCAGCTTGGCCATGCCGATGTCGTAGTTGGGCAGGAAGACGATGCGCCGCCGCACGTCGGGCTCCTGGCTGAACTCGACGAGCTTCTGAATGAGGCGCTTGCCTTCGTCGTCTGCGGGATGCGACTTGCCGGCGATCACCAGCTGGATGGGTCGCTCGGGGTGCAGCAGCAGGCTGCGGAGCCGCTCCTGGTCGTGCAGCATGAGGGTCAGCCGCTTGTACGTGGGCACCCGGCGGGCGAAGCCGATCGTGAGCACCGTGGGGTCGAGCAGCTCAGAGAACCAGGTGGGGTCGCCCACGCCGGGGTTCTGCTCCTGCCACGCCGCGCTGACCCGGCGGCGGGCATCCGTCACCAGCTGTTCACGCATGCCGCCCCGCGCGGCCCACAGCTCGGCGTTGCTGACGGCGGGAGACGACCAGTCGACGGCCGTGGTGTCGACGGAGCCGAATTTCTCCCTCGCGAGCTCGAGCATGGCGGGGTCGGTCCAGGTGGGGGCGTGCACGCCGTTGGTGACCGAGGTGATCGGCACGTCGTCGCTGTCGAAACCGGGCCACAGGGCGCCGAACATCCCGCGGGAGACTTCGCCGTGCAGCAGCGACACCCCGTTGGCGCGCTGCGCGAGACGCAGGCCCATCACGGCCATGTTGAAGAACTTCGGGTCGCCGCCGTCGTATGCCTCCCGGCCGAGGGCGAGGACATCGGGGGCTGCCACCCCGGGCAGCAGCTCGGTGGCGAAGTACTTCTCGATCGTCGCCACCTCGAAGCGGTCGATGCCCGCGGGCACCGGGGTGTGGGTGGTGAAGACGGTGCCGGCCCGCACCACCTGCAGGGCTTCGGCGAAGCTCAGGCCCTCACCTATGAGGTCGCTGATCCGCTCAAGGCCGAGGAAACCGGCATGGCCCTCGTTGGTGTGGAACACCTCGGGGGCGGGCGTGCCGCTCAGTTCGCTGTACGCCTTGATGGCACGAACCCCACCGATGCCCAGCAGCAGTTCCTGCAGCAGGCGGTGCTCGCCGCCGCCGCCATACAGGCGGTCAGTGACAGTGCGCAGTTCTTCGGCATTCTCGGGGATGTCGGTGTCGAGCAGCAACAGGGTGATGCGACCGACCTTAACCTGCCAGACCCGGGCGAAGAGTGCCGAGCCGTCGGGCAGGGCCAACGCCACGAGCGCGGCCGTCCCGTCCGGGTGGCGCAATACCGTCAGCGGGAGGCCGTCGGGGTCGAGCACGGGGTAGGTCTCCTGCTGCCATCCCTCGCGGGAGATCGCCTGGCGGAAGTAGCCGGCACGGTAGAACAGCCCGACGCCGATGATAGGCACGCCGAGGTCGCTTGCACTCTTGAGGTGGTCGCCGGCGAGGATGCCGAGGCCGCCCGAGTATTGCGGGAGGGCGGCGGCGATGCCGAACTCCGGCGAGAAGTACCCAATGGAGGCAGGCGCCCCGTCAAGGCCCTGGTACCAGCGCGGCTTCTCGAGGTAGTCGTGCAGGTCTGCCAGGAGGCTCGACGCGGTGGCGACGAAATCCTTGTCGTCCGCGAGCTCAGCGAGTCGCTCCCGGCCGACGCCGCCGAGGAGGGCGATCGGGTCGTGGCCGGTCAGCTCCCACAGCGCGGGGTCAACCGATTTGAACATCCGTTGCGTCGGCTCGTGCCACGACCATCGCAGGTTGGTCGAGAGCTCGTCGAGCGCGGAGAGCGACTCGGGAAGGACGGTGCGGACGGTAAAGCGGCGGATGGCTTTCACCCCACCCACCCTAAGGCAGCACGGTTGCGGGAAAGTAAAGCGCTTGCAGCCGGATCGCAAGGCCCCCCCTGTTTCCGCCGGGCGCGGGGAGATAGGGAGTACGGTCGAATTGTGACTATCGAGTACGAACCACGACTGGGTCGCATCCCGATCCGCCACCTGACCCCGCAGCAGCCCGAGAACCGGTGGCCTGCCAAGGCCTACCGTGGCGAAGTGGTGCCGTTCGGGGCAACCGTGTTCCGTGAGGGGCACGACCAGCTGGGGGTGCACCTCATCATCACCGACCCGACGGGCGCGTGGACCACGCACCGGATGGTTCCTGTTGCCCCCGGTACCGACCGCTGGCAGGCCGAGGTTGAGCTGCCCCTCGAGGGCATGTGGAGCTGGCGAGTTCGCGCCTTCGCCGACGACTGGGCCACATGGTTGCACAACGCCGAGCTCAAGATCCCCGCCCGGGTCGACGTCGACCTCATGGTGCAGATTGGCACGGGCCTGCTGCAGCGCGCCGGCACCCGCAAGGTCGTGCAGGACGCGCTCGCCGCCTTCTCAGACACCGGGCTCTCCGCCGAGGCGAAACTCGCCGTCGCCCTCGACCCCAAACTGTCGCTCGCGATCAACGCGAAACCCCTGGCCAGCCTCGTCACCGACAGCGAGACCCTGCCCCTGCGGGTGGAACGGGAACGCGCCGGCGTTGGCAACTGGTACGAGTTCTTCCCGCGCAGCGAAGGCGCGAAGCAGGCCAAGGACGGCAGCTGGAGCAGCGGCACCTTCCGCACCGCCGCCAAACGCATCCCGGCCGTCGCCGCGATGGGCTTCGACGTGCTGTACCTGCCGCCCATCCACCCGATCGGCGAGACCTTCCGCAAGGGCCCGAACAACACGCTCGACCCGAAGCCGGGTGACCCCGGTTCGCCGTGGGCCATCGGCTCCGCCACCGGGGGGCACGATGCGATTCATCCCGACCTCGGGGATGTCAAGGACTTCACCTACTTCCTCGGGGTTGCCAAGCGCCACAACATCGAGGTCGCCCTCGACTTCGCGCTGCAGGCCTCACCGGACCACCCCTGGGTCACCGAGCATCCCGAGTGGTTCACGACCCTGCCCGACGGTTCGATCGCCTACGCCGAGAACCCGCCGAAGAAGTACCAGGACATCTACCCGATCAACTTCGACAACGACCCGGTGGGTATCCGAGAGGAAGCCTTGCGGCTGCTGAGGTACTGGATCGGGCTGGGCGTGCGGATCTTCCGCGTTGACAACCCGCACACCAAGCCCCTGCAGTTCTGGGAAATCGTGCTGCACGAAATCAACACCGAGTTCCCCGACGTGGTCTTCCTTGCGGAGGCCTTCACCCGGCCCGCGATGCTGCACTCGCTCGCACAAGTGGGGTACCAGCAGTCGTACACCTACTTCACCTGGCGCAACACGAAAGAGGAGCTCAGTGAGTTCTTCGAAGGGCTCTCGCACGAGACGGCAGCCTTCCTGCGGCCCAACCTCTTTGTCAACACCCCCGACATCCTCACCGAGTACCTGCAGTTCGGCGGGCGGGCGGCCTACAAGATCCGCGCGACGCTCGCCGCGACCGCGAGCCCGACCTGGGGCGTCTACACCGGCTACGAACTGTTCGAGCACGTCGCCCGGCCCGGCAGCGAAGAGAACATCGACAACGAGAAGTTCCAGTACAAGCAGCGCGACTGGGCCGCCCACGACAAGGACGGCACCTCACTCGCGCCGTTCCTGCAGAAGCTCAACCTCATCCGCGCCGCGCACCCCGCGCTGCGCCAGCTGCGCAACCTCGACGTGCACTGGAGTGACGACGATTCGATCCTCGTCTACTCGAAATACCTCGCGGGCCAGTACACCGGTGGCGCGCCGGACGCGATCATCGTGGTCGCCAATGTCGACCCGCACTCGGTGCGCGAGACCACGGTCCACCTGGATCTCACCCGGCTCGGCCTCGACCCCGATGCTCGCTTCGACGTCACCGACCTCGTGACGGGCGCGCAGTTTGAGTGGGGGCGCGATAACTTCGTGCGCCTCGACGCGTTCACCGAGCCCTGCCACATCCTGCACGTGCACCTCGCACCCACACCAGCTCTGAAGGGCCGCTAATGGCATCGAAAAAAGCTGCACCCCCCACTCTCCCCGAACTGCACCCCGACCACGTCGCATCGCTCGCGGCGGGCTCACACCCGCAGCCGCACGCGACCCTCGGGCAGCATCCGGTTGACGGCGGTTTCGTCATCCGGGTGCTGCGGCCGCTGGCATCCGCCGTCACTGCGATCAGGGCCGACGGCTCACGCGTGGCCCTCGAGCATGTCGCGCACGGGCTGTGGCAGGGTTTTGCCGCGGACCCCGGCCAGGCGTACACGGTCGAAGCCGACTACGAGGGCGCTCCGAGCTGGACGGCGGATGATCCGTACCGCTTCGTTCCCTCGGTCGGCGAGATCGACCTGTACCTCTGGGGCGAGGGCCGGCACGAGCAGCTCTGGCACGTGCTGGGCGCCCACTACCGCCCACACGAGGATGTCGAGGGCACGAGCTTCAGCGTCTGGGCACCGCACGCCCAAGCGGTGCGGGTGGTCGGCGACCTCAACGGCTGGAACGGCGTCAGCCACGCCATGCGCCGCCTCGACGACAACGGGGTGTGGGAGCTGTTCGTGCCCGGCCTGCAGCCGGGCAGCGCCTACAAGTTCGAGCTGCTGACCGCCACCGGCGAATGGGTCACCCGGGCAGACCCGATGGCCCGCTACACCGAGATCCCGCCCGCCACCGCGTCCAAGGTCGGACAGTCGCTGTACGAGTGGGGCGACGGTGAATGGATGACCCGGCGCGCGCAAATCGACCCGCACAACTCCCCCATGAGCGTCTACGAGTTGCACGTCGGCTCCTGGCGGCCGGGGCTCGACTACCGCAGCCTCGCTGACGAACTGATCGCCTATATCGCTGAGACCGGCTTCACCCACGTCGAGTTCATGCCCCTCGCCGAGCATCCCTTCGGTGGCTCCTGGGGGTACCAGGTCACCGGCTATTACGCCCCGACCAGCCGCTTCGGGCATCCCGACGACCTCAAGTACCTCATCGACCGGCTGCACAACGCTGGCATCGGCGTCATCATGGACTGGGTTCCCGGGCACTTCCCCAAAGACGAGTGGGCGCTCGGCAAGTTCGACGGCCAGGCCCTCTACGAGCACAGTGACCCCCGCCGCGGCGAGCAGATGGACTGGGGCACGCTGATCTTCGACTTCGGGCAGTCGCAAGTGCGCAACTTCCTGGTGGCCAACGCACTGTACTGGCTCGAGGAATTCCACATCGACGGCCTGCGGGTCGACGCTGTTGCGAGCATGATCTACCTCGACTACTCGCGCGAGGAGGGCCAGTGGCTGCCCAATAAGTACGGCGGCCGCGAGAACCTCGAAGCGATCAGCTTCCTGCAGGAGGTCAACGCGACCGCCTATAAGCGCAACCCCGGCATCGTGATGATCGCCGAGGAGTCGACCAGCTGGCCCGGCGTGACCAAACCGACGGCGGCATCCGGTCTCGGCTACGGGCTGAAATGGAACATGGGCTGGATGCACGATTCGCTGCAGTACATGGCTGAAGACCCCATCAACCGCTCGTACCACCACAACGAGATCACCTTCTCGTTCGTGTACGCGTTCAGCGAGAACTTCCTGTTGCCGATCAGCCACGACGAGGTCGTGCACGGCAAAGGATCGCTGCTGCACAAGATGCCGGGCGACCAGTGGCAGAAGCTCGCCAACGTGCGGGCGTACCTGTCGTTCATGTGGGCCCACCCGGGCAAGCAGTTGCTGTTCATGGGCAGCGAGTTCGGCCAGCCCAGTGAGTGGAGCGAGGAACGTGGGCTGGACTGGTGGATTCTCGACCAGCCCGTGCACCGCGGGCTGCAATCGTTGGTTTCCGCGCTCAATACCGCCTACGTTGCCCACCCGGCGCTCTGGGAACAGGACAACGACCCGGCCGGCTTCGAATGGCTCGACGGCGGAAACGCCGCCCAGAACGTGGTGGCATTCGTGCGCTGGTCGAAGTCGGGCGAACCGATCGTGGGCCTCTTCAACTTCAGCGGCACGCCCGTAGGGCCGTATCGGGTCGGGTTGCCGTTCGCGGGCACCTGGGACGAGATCATCAACACCGACGCCGAGATGTACGGTGGCTCGGGCGTGGGCAACTTCGGCTCCGTGGTCGCGCAGGATGAGCCGTTCCAGGGGCGGCCTGCCTCCGTCGAACTCACACTTCCGCCACTCGGCGGGCTCTGGCTGGCGCCGCGGAAGTAGGCGGCCACGGATCAAGCCCTGGGTCGAGCGTGCTACCCGCGTGCCGGGCACCCAGGCGTGCTGGCAGCTCGGACTTGCTGGCTACTCGGGCTTGCTGCGCTACTCGGGCTTGATGCGCCGGGCCTTGCGCTCGGCAGCCGCGGCCCGGTCCTCGGCCTCGAACTGTCGGGCCAGCACGGTACCCGGCTTGACCGAGAGCATCGCCCGGAAGACGGAACGTCTGCCCGGGGCCAGCGGCTCCTCATCGGCGGCGCGCAGCAGCTCTTTCGACCGCGAATGCCGCAGCGCAAACCCGGGAAAGTCGAAGAGTGTCGAGTACCCGAGCGCTTTCTCCTGCCGCGCCGCCCGTGAGCTCCTCAGGCCCAGGATGATCGCGAGCACGACGAACACGAGTGCTGCCCCGCCCACGGCAAGTCCCGCGCCGGTGCTGCTACCGAACGCCAGCGCCGCGGCGACGACAAGCACGAGCCCGGCGAGCCAGGCGAGCCTCCCCCACACGTCCAACTGCGCGGCCGTCGGGCCGGGCGCCGCCTCGCCGGCGCCGTCGTCGTCGTCGTCGTAGGGAGGCATATCCCTAGTAGAGCAGCCCGGTCAGGCGCCGACGTGCCGAGACCACCCGCGGGTCGTCGGAGCCTGCGATCTCGAAGTAGTCGAGCACGCGGGTGCGAACCCGGTTTCGACCCTCGGTGTCCAGGGCAGGAAAAAGGTCGAGCAAACGCCCGAAGGCATCCTCGAGGTGCCCACCGCTGACATCGAGGTCGGCGACGGCCAGTTGGGCGTCGACATCCTCGGGAGCTGCCGCGGCAGCAGCCCGCACGGCGTCGGCGTCGGCACTGGCCAGGCGGGCGAGCAATGAGACCTGGGCGAGACCCGCGACGGCGAGCTGGTCACGCGGGTTCTGCGCGATTGCCGTCTCGTACTCCTTGATCGCCGTGGCGAAGTCTCCCGCCGCGATGGCGTCGTACGCCTCCTGGTGGTGCGGGGGCAGCGGCTCCTCAACCGGCTCGGCACCGTCAGCGGGCGTCCCCACGGCGATCGTTCCGCGAACCCCGTTCTGCTCGGCCAACTGCAGCACCTGGGCCAGCACATCCTTCAGCTCGGCCTCCGGCAGCATCCCGGTGAAAAGTTGCACGGGGCGGCCGCCCACGACGGCAGCGACCGTCGGCACCTGCTGCACCTGGAAGGCCTGCACGAGTTGGGGGTTGCTGGTCGCGTCGACCGTGGCGAGCGCGATGCGCCCCTCGTACTGCGCGATGAGCCCACCCAGGGTGGCGGCGATCCCCTGCCCGTAGAACTCCACGATCACGGGCACGGTCGACGAGAGGTCGAGCACCTCCGTGAACGAGGCGTCCGTGGCCTGGCGCACGACCCCGCCGGCGGGAGCCGCCGCTCCCGCGGGGGGCGCGGGGGGTCGAACGAGCGACGAGAGGTCAACGGCGCCGCGCAGGTTGGCGCCGCCCAGTGGTGCGTTGGTCATCCGATCTCCCCGGCCTTGACGAGGCCCTGGCTGTAGCCGAGCAGCACGATTTTGCCATCCCCGCCGGCCGGCGGCACGTAGAACAGCAACTGGTATCCGTAGGTCGCGGCGACACCGCGGGTGCTGACCGCGACTCCCGACAGCGCCTTCACCTGCCCCGAGGGGTTGACGGCGGCGCCCTCCTCTGTGGGAGCGACGGTGGTCGTTTCGTACAGGTTCACCGCGGCGAGGGCACCGTTCTCGTTGGTTGCAAGGGCGATGGGCCGGGCAACGCCCAGTGCACTGCTGAACGAGGCGCTCGCGGTCGAGGGCAGCGAGGCCCGCACCGACTCCTTGTACGCGGGGCCCACGTTCACGCGAAGGCTGTCACCCTCAGCCTCGAAGTCGAGATACGCGTCGCTGTCGAGATCGAGGGCAAGGATGTCGGCGTACCCGAGCGTGACATCGGTGAGGGACTTCGACAGCACGGGGCTCTCATCGAGCAGCCGGGATGCACCAACGCTGGCGGGGGCGAGATCCGGGATGACCGCCGCCGGCTCGAGGGTGATCGCGTACATCACCTTGTAGTTCGACCGGGCGTCCTCCTGCTCGAGGAACAGAGCGACCGGGGCGACCGTGGTGTCGTCAGACTGCACCACGGCGAACACCGTGCGCGGCCACAGCTGCGTCTTCTGGGGCAGTATGGGGCCCACCTTGCCGTCGGGGATGGCGGCGAGAGCGGGCTGGGCCGGGTCAGCGTTCTGGATGGCGTAGCCCGCGAGCCGGAGCTCGAGGGCCGCGCCACCGAAACGGGTGGCAATCAGGTCTGCGTCCTTGGCCGCGTCCGCATCGGTGGCAGTCTGGCGCACCTCGGCGACAATGCGCTGCACCTGGCGAACGGTCGCGGCGGGCGGGTCGACGGGCGTCTCGTTCGCCGCAGCGGAGGCGGAAGAACTCGGGACGGGGGCCTCAGCCACCTTCGCCGATGTGCTGCAACCGGTGAGCACGAGGGCACCGACGACGAGGACGGGCAGCGCAATCATCCCGCGCCCGATGGCCCGACGACCGCCCTTCGGCGCCGAGACCGCCTTGCGGCTGGGCTTGTAGAGGGCCGGACGGGGCACTTTCGGCATCTTCGGTTGCTTACGGCGCGGACCCCGCCTCAGGTGGTTGAGGGCCCACAGCAGCAGGATCAGCCCGAGCAGGAGGAATCCGGCCCCCGCGAAAATGAGCGGCTCAGCCCAGGGGGTCGAGTTATCGACGGGCCAGGTGACACCAACACTGTCGGGGGCAGGCTCCACCCCGTCGGAGACGATAAGGAACGAGACGTCGGTGGGAACGTTGACGGTTGTGGCCAGGGAGTCTTCGCGGGCGAACTCGCTGAGCCAGAGGTCAGAGCCGGAGGGGTCGGGGACGGTGTCTTCCGCTCCCGAAACGAACTCGGTGACAAACTCGCCGCTCTCGCTGTCAAAAGTGACGACGTTGTGGTCGGTGTCACCGACCCAGGCGAGCACATCGGTCGTGCGACCGTATGCGGCGATGACCTGGTCCGAGCCTGAGACGCTGAGCGTCTGGCTGCCGTCGAAGGCGTTGAGCGCGCTGCCGTCAACTACGGTGACCGGGGAATCCGTGTCGACGGTCGTCGACAGTGCCACTTCGTCGGGTTCGGCGAGGATCGTGCGCTGGGCAATGCCGTATCCGATGAGGACTGCTGCGAGCACGAAGCTGATGATGGCGAAAACTAACCGCACGGGCTACTCCTTTCGTGTTGCAACCGGACGTGGGTCTCGGCACTCTCCGCCGCGAGCTGCGGGCGCTCGCACCAGGGACGAGAGGAGAGGTCCCGAGCATCCGGGAGTGGCAACAACAAAGACGTTCAAGAATAGCCGATGGTCCCGGAGGGGCCTAACTCGGGGACTGCCAATCGACTGGGAGTGCGGTGACTGCCTGCTGCACGGAAATGCTCCAAACGACGCTACGGTGCCACGCTAAACTTCAGACTTCCCCCAATGTTCTAGGAGTAGTCATGGCTGGCGACGACACCGCTTTCGGAACCGAGATGCGCGGTTACCGCAAGGACGAGGTCGATGCGGCGATGGAGGACATGCGGCGGGAGCTGATGAGGGCCAACGCCGACAGGGCCGAGTCAGCCAAAGAGGTCAAACGCCTCCTCGCGGTCAACGAAGACCTGCAGGCCGAACTCGACGAATCGGGCAGCCCCACGTACGCCGGCCTCGGCACCAAGCTCGAGAACACCCTTCGCGTCGCCGAAGAGCAGTCCACCCGCCTGATCAGCCAGGCTGACATCGATGCCGAGCGCATGCGCACCACGACGACGGCGGAGATGGCCAAGCTCAGGGCCGACACCGTGGAGGAGAGCCGCCGCATCACCGATGAGGCAACCACGACGGCCGCCCGGCTGCTCGATGATGCGCGGGTGGAGGCCGCGGCCCTCCTCGCCCGCGCGCGCAGCGATGCCGAGGCGCTCGCCCAGGATGCCGCACGCGAAGCCGCAGCGGTGCGGGGTGCCGTCGCCACGGAAGCCGCCGATGCACGCGCGACCGCCAAACGGGAAGCCGCGACGCTGCGGGCGGAGGCCGAACGTGAGGCCGCGGAGCTGCGCGAAACCGCGACCCGCGAAGCGACAGAGGCACGCGAGGTGGCGGCAGAACTTGCCCGGGATGCCGAACTCGGCCGCGCGAACTACGAGAACGAGAATGCGCGCCTGCGGGCAGATCTTGCGCGCGACCTCGAGCAGGGCCGCACCGACCTGGCTCGCGAGCAGCAGGCGGGCAAGGCGGCGTTGGATGCCGAGATGTCTGGCGCCCGGGAGGCGCTCGCCAACGAGATGGCGGCGGCGCGCGAGAAACTTGCCAACGAGACCGCCGCAGCGGAAGAGAAGCTGCGCAACGAGACCGAGGCCGCCCAGGCCCGCCTCGCGGCCGACACGGAAGCCGCGTACGCAGCGCTCGCCGCCGAGACCGAGTCCACCCGGGCGGCACTGGCGGCCGAGATATCCACCGCCCGAGCCGAACTCGAGGCCAGCACCACGGCCGCGCGCAACCAACTCGCCGCGGAGAGCGCCTCGGCACGGGCATCCCTCGCGGCGGAGATCGCCGAGAAGCATGCCGCGCTCGACGCGGAGACCACCGAACGCCGCAGCACGCTCGAGGCCGAGATCACCGAGGCGCGGGCACGACTCGCGCACGACATCGACAAGCAGACGCAAGACCTCGCGCGCGACATTGCCCGGCAGCGCGCCGAGCTGGCGAGCGAAACCGAATCGACGCGGGCCGAGCTCGCCCACCAGGCCGACGAATCGCGCACCGCGCTCGCCCTCGCTGCCGAGCGAGCCCGCGCCGAGCTCGAGAGTGAGCTTGCACACCGCCGCGACGACGCCGAGAAAGAACTGCTCCAGCGGCACAGCGAGGCGACAGCCCAGACGCAGGCTTACCTCGACGAAGCGCAGGCGCAGTTGGCGGACGCCGTGCGACAGGCCGGCATCAAACGCCAGGAGGCAGCAAACCTCGAGAGCTCCTCGCAGGCCGAAGCGCGCGAGTTGCGTGACGCGGCGCAGCGGCAGGCGCGGGAGCTCATCGCGGGTGCAGAGTCGAAGGCTCGCTCCCTCGTCGATGAAGCGCAGGAGCACAGCACGCGCCTGGTTGCGGAGGCCGAGGAACGGCTCGCCCAGATAAAGATTGAGCGCGACACCGTCGCGGGTTACTTTGAGAACCTGCGGGGAGTCCTGCAGCAGGCCGAGAAGGTGACGGCTGAGTCTTAGCCCGCACCACGCGACCCGAAGGACACCGTGAAAATCCAGAACCCGTTCCGCCTTGGCCTCTTCGGCGGTCTCGGTGTGCTCGTCGCCGTCGCGATCGGCGCCACCGTCGGTTCACTCGCGACCATCCTCACCTACATCGGTGCGGCACTGTTCCTCGCACTCGGCCTCGACCCGCTCGTCACGTGGCTGGAGAAGAAACGCTTCCCGCGACCGCTCGCCATCGCGACCGTCCTGGTGGCGGTTCTCGCGGTGTTCGCGGGGCTCGTGTTTGCGATCATCCCGGTCATCACCGAGCAGGTGCAGCGTGCCGTCAAGGCCGTGCCCGCGCTCATCAGCGGGCTGCAGGACAACTCGATCAAGGACAGCGTTCAGTCGGCGCTGCCCTGGCTCGACATCGAATCGCTGATCACCGGCTTCCAGGACTGGTTCGCGAATCTCGACTACACCACCATCGGCGGTGGCGTGCTGAACGTCGGCATCGGGATCGCGACCGCCGTCACGGGCGCCGTGATCGTGCTGATCCTCACGATCTACTTCGTCTCGTCACTGACCAACCTCAAGCGCGGCCTGTACCAGCTGGTGCCCGCCTCCAAGCGCCCGAAGTTCATCGACCTCGCCGAACAGGTCGCCACGGCGGTCGGTCGATATGTGGTGGGCCAGGGTTCGCTCGCACTGGTCAACGGCGTGCTGTCGTTCATCGTGTTGACCCTCATCTTCCCCGCCTTCGGCTTGCCGGTGAGCTACTCGGCCCTTCTCGCGTTCATCGCCTTCCTGGGCTCGCTCATCCCGCTTGTCGGAACGATCTCCGGCGCGGCAGTCATCACCCTGCTCGTACTCGCCTTCGATGGCCCGCCGAGCGTCATCGCGGTCGGCATCTACTACCTCGTCTACATGCAGGTCGAGGCGTATGTGCTGAACCCGCGGATCATGGCACAGGCCGTGAAGATCCCGGGGGCGGTCGTGGTCATCGCCGCCCTCGCGGGTGGCACCCTGCTGGGCATTCTCGGTGCGCTCATCGCCATCCCGGTCGCGGCGTCCATCCTGCTGGTCATCAACCAGGTGTTCGTGCCGCGGCAGAACGAGCTGTAGGGCTCGCTAGGCCTCGTCCCAATTGCGGGGCAGCGGCAGCACGGAGGGGTTCACCCTCGCGACAATCTCGGTGAGCACCCGGTAGGTCTGCTCTTCACCGACCCACAGGTGGCGCCCGCCCTCGACCGCCACGAACTCGAGGTCGGGCACGCTCGCAAAACGCTCGGCAGCCTCGGGCGGGCGAAGGTAATCGTCAAGTTCCGGGATGACCGCCACGAGCCGTTTCCCGCTGCCCGCCCAGGCGGCGACCTCCTCGTCCGAGGTGCGGTGCAGCGGGGGCGACAGCAGGATCGCGCCATCGATGAGATGCTGCAGGCCGTACTTGAGGGTGACCTCGGTGCCGAACGACCAGCCGAGCAGCCAGGGATGGGGCAGGCCGCGCTCACGCACGAAGTCCATGGCGGCCGCGAGGTCGTGCTGCTCGTGGATACCCTCCCCGAAGCTCCCCTCGGAGGTGCCGCGCGGCGATTCCACGCCGCGGAAGTTGAACCGGAGCACGGCGACATCCGCGAGTGCCGGCAGGCGGGCCGCCGCCTTGCGGATAATGTGCGAATCCATGAACCCACCCGCCGTCGGCAGCGGGTGCAGCGCCACGAGGGTGGCCACCGGTTCACCCGACAGTGGCAGCGCGAGTTCGCCAACAAGGGTCAGCCCGTCGCTCGTGGTGAGCTCGATGTCTTCCCGGGTAGCGGGCAGCTCAACGGCTCCCCTGATCTCGATCACGCGCGCGTCCTCCAGCAGTGCAGGTGCCAATGGCGACGGGCGGCCAGATCGTTCGCTTCGCCCATGATCCCGTCGGCACGCCAGGTGACAGTGTGGGCGACCCCCGGCGCGATCTCGAGCCCGCAGCCAGGGCAGATGTAGTACTTGGTCGCGCCAGCGGCCGACAGCGGCTGCACGTTCCACAGCCCGTCGCGTTTGGTTTCGGTGCGCTTGCCACCGAGCAGGGCGCGTCCCAGGTCGAAATCCTCATCCGCCCGGCCCGGGGCACGGCGGCCTCGGGGGCGGTTGGAACGGGGCATAGCTCCAGCTTACGAGCCACCGGCGCTGTCGAGGGCCTCGAGCCGGGTCTCCTCGAGATCGATCATGGCCTGGGCTCGTCGCACCGCGCGGGAGGTGTACCGACCCTCGGCGCGGGCCGCGAGCAGGGCATCCCGTTCGGCTTGCAGCACTTCGCGACGCAGCATGCGGTATTGGCGCTGCGGCGAGCCAGGGAGTCCTGCCGGCTCCACGCCGTGTTCGGCAGCCTCCCTCGCCGATTCCCCGGCGCTCAGGGTTTCGGCGCGCACCCGGTCGATGATCGCCTGGTCCACCCGCTCACCGTCGGGCAGCTGGAGGCTGGGGGCGGCGAGGGTCTCAAGCCCAGCAGCCGCGATCTCGTCGAGCAGCGCGGCGAGCTCGCGGCGGTCGGCCGTCGCGTCGCTGCCCCGGATGCCCGTGAGTCGGATCACCCACGGCAGCGTTCCACCCTGCACGAGGAGGGTCGCCACGGCAACCGTGAACGCGATCAGGACCAGTTGCGCCCGGTAGGGCGTTTCGGGCGGCAGGGACTGCGCGGCGGCGAGCGTGACCACGCCCCGCATGCCGGACCAGCCGAGGATGACCCCACCGCGCCAGCCGAGCCCCTCCCTGCGGAGCTGGTCAACGTCGGCCTGCCGGCGCCGGTAGGTCTGTTCGGCCCGCTGCTGGCGCTGGACCAGGGGATGCCCCGGGTCGAGGTCATGCTGGGCGAGGCGCGACCGAAACCGCTCAAGGATCTCGGCAAGCCGCCCCTGCTGGCGCTCGGCGCGGGCCGCACTGCGTCGCAACGAAGCCAACAGCGGGCCCATGAACGCAAAACGGATCGCGAGCACGACCACCATCATGAGCAGGCCAAGACCCACCGCCTGCAGGGTGCTCAGGTCAGCCTCGCGGGTTTGCGTGATGAGCGCGCTGACCTGGATTCCCATCAACAGGAAGACGCCGTTCTCGAGCACGAACTGCAGCGTGCGCCAGTTGAGGCGTTCAGATATTCGGGCCTGGGCGGTGAACCGGCGTGCACCCTGGTGACCCGAGTACAGGCCCGCCACCACAACGGCGAGGACCCCGCTCGCGTTGATGAACTCGGCGGGAATGTAGGCAACAAAAGGAACTGCGAAGGAGATGGCAGTGTCGAGCACCGGGTCACGCAGCCGGGAGCGGACGAACACGGTGAGCGCCCCCACGGCGAGACCGATCGCGATGGCGACGGAGACCGCGAAAGCGAAGTCAGCGACGACATCCCAGAACGCCACGGAGGCGGCGGTCGCCGCGATTGCCGAACGCAGGAGCACGAGCGCGGTGGCGTCGTTGACGAGGCTCTCCCCCTCCAGGATGGTGACCAGCCGGGGCGGGAGGCCGAGCCTGCGCGCGAGGGCCGTCGCGGCGACCGCGTCGGTGGGGCTGATGACCGCCCCGATCGCGACGGCGGTCGCAAAGTTCATACCGGGGAAGATCGCGAAAATGATGGCGCCGGTGGCAAAGGCCGTCACGAGCACGAGGGTGACGCTGAGGGCCGTGATACTGCTGAGGTTGCGGCGAAAGTCGAGGACGGGCACGGTGATCGCCGCCGAGTACAGGATCGGCGGCAACAGCCCGATCAGGATGAGCTCGTGCGGCACCTCAACCGGGGCGCCGGGGATGAAGCTGTACCCAACGCCGATCACGATGAGGATGAGGGGGGCAGCAACGCCCAGCTTCGCGCTGAACGCACCTGCGGCGACGATCGTCACGATTGCGACAACGCCCAGCAGGGCCATCCCGATCACGACGTCGGCTGAAGCATCCATGGCGACAGCCTAACGACGACGGTCAGTACCAGTTCTTGAGTTCAGAGTGCGCCCAGGCACCGCACGGGGTGCCGTACCGGGAAGCGACGTAACCGAGCCCCCAGGTGATCTGGGTGGCGGGGTTGGTGGCCCAGTCGGCACCGGCGGATGCCATCTTTTCGCCCGGCAGGGCTTGCGGGATGCCGTACGCCCCGCTCGAGGCATTGTGGGCGAACGCATTCCAGCCGGACTCGCGGTTCCACAGGGCAACCAGGCAGCTGTACTCGCTGTCGTCCCAGCCACGAGCCATCACCATCTCGTAGGCGATGGCCTGCGCGCTGCCAGGGTCGGGCGTTCCCGCCGCGGGGGCGGTCCTGGCGGGCTTCTCGACAACGGGAACGGTGATCGAGAAGCCATCGCGACCCACCGATGCGGCGTAGTCGCCGTCGACCGCAAGAGTCTGCACGTCCGTGCGGTTCGTAACCCCGGGGGCGATGACCGCCATGGCCTGCGCGCCGCCATCCGGGGAGGCAAGGCTGACCAGGATGAATGCCAGGGTCACGAAGCTGGCGAAGATGGGCAGGGACCACGGTGCGCGAACATGGCGCCCGGAAATGTCGCCCCCCGCGCTCTTGCGCTGGGCGCGCAGTTCGGCCACTCGCATGTTCCCACCCACAATGCCCCGATTTTAGCCCACGGCGCCGCCAAACGCCGAGAACGGTCAGCGAACCGCGAGCATCACGTCGATGACGGCGTCGAGCAGCAGGTCGACCTGGGTCTCGTTGTACCCACGCTTCGAACCGCGAAAAACGACCGAACGCACCTGGTCGACGCTGAGGGGCTTGCCGTGCTGGAAGTACCCGACCAGGCGTTCCGCGAAAGCATCGACGTCTTTCGTGTCGTACCCGCGAGTGAACGGGCCGACCCTCGAGAACCGCTTCTTCTCGCCGCGGGCAAGCCGGTCGAGGATCACCTGGGCGGAGCTGCGCGCCGAGGAATACCAGGCCGCGTCACCCTCCTGGGCGAAGGCCCGCTCGCGCTCCCGCAGGGCGAAGGCATCTTCGAGCCGTTCCAGGGCCGCATCAACGTGGGCGGTCGAGTAGCCGCCCTTCTGCATCGCGAAAGCCATGGTCCGGATGCTCTCGGCGTTGAGCACGGCCGGCTGGCCGGAGTCTGCTGAGTAGGCACGACGGGCCTCCTCAAGGAAGTCTTCTACCTGGTCCACGTTGTAGCCGGGACGAGACTTACGGCTGCGGGGGAATGTTGTGCTCACCGGACTATTGTGCCCTAGCGTCGCGGCTGAAGCCTGACGGCTCAGTCAAAGTCCCACATGCGGCATCCCTCGGACAACATCCCTCAAGCGAAGACGAGGAAGAGCGCATACGCCGCCGCGCCCGAGAGCAGCGAGGAGTCGACGCGGTCGAGGAACCCGCCATGCCCCGGCAGCCAGGTGCTGATGTCCTTGATCCCGAGGTCGCGCTTGACGAGAGACTCGGCCAGGTCACCGATGGTCGCCGTCGCGACCATCGTCACCCCCAGGACCACGCCGACCCACCACGGCTGCTGCAGCATGAAGAGGGCAAGCAACACGCCCGCGACGATTGCGGCAGCTGCCGAGCCGGCAAAGCCTTCCCAGGTCTTCTTGGGACTGATGAGCGGGGCCATCGGGTGCTTTCCGAACGTGAGGCCGCTCGCGTACGCGCCCGTGTCGACCGAAATGACCACGATGAGGAACGCGAGAGTCCACCACTCTCCGCCCTCCTGCGCGGTCAAGAGCACCGTGAAACCGGCCATGAACCCGATGTAGATCATGATGAACGCGCCGCCAGCGATATCGAGAACCACATCCTTGCGGGATGCCCGCTCCCGGGGAACCGCGAGTTCCACAAGCCGCCACACAGCGATAACAACGATCCCCGCGAGGGTCACCCACCAGTGCCCGGAATCGAGCCAGAAGAAGGCCGCCGGCACGACGGCAACCGCCGCGACCATCGTGGGGACGCGCGGGATGTTGCGACCGGCGAACCGAAGGGCGCTTGCCAGTTCGTAGGAAGTGAACGCGACGAGGGCCGCCGCAAACACCATGTACAAGGCCTTGAAGAAGATGAGACTGACCAGAAGCGCCCCACCGAGGGCGAGGCCCACCGCGATCGCCCTGATCAGGGGTCGCCCGGTGCGCGCGTTGATCTTGTCGTTCGTCGCGCGAACCTGGGTCTCAAATTCTGACGGCATTAGACCTCGAGCAGCTCGGCTTCTTTGCGCTTGAGTGCCTCGTCGATCGCGTCGACGTGCTGTTTGGTGATCGCGTCGAGCTCTTTCTCGGCCCGCGCGATCTCGTCTTCGCCGACCTCCTTGAGGGCGTCGAGGTCGTCTTTCGCCTTACGACGGATGTTCCGCAGTGCCACCCGGGCTTGCTCGGCCTTGTCGCGCACGATCTTCACAAACTCGCGGCGGCGCTCCTCGTTCAATTCCGGCAGCGTGGCGCGGATGACCGTTCCGTCGTTTCCCACGCTTGCACCCAGTTGGGTTGCCCCGGCGAGTGCCTTCTCGATCTCTTTCAGCGCACTCTTGTCGTACGGCGTGATGAGGAGGGTGCGTGCCTCCTGGTTGACCATGGACGCCAGCTGCGCGAGCGGAGTCGGGGTGCCGTAGTAGTCCACGAGCACTTTCTGGAACAGCGCGGGGTTGGCGCGGCCCGTGCGAACCGTGGCGAAGTCATCCTTCGCGACCTCGACGGCCTTCTGCATCTTCTCTTTGGCTTCGGCCAAAACGTCGCTGATCACTGCAACTCCTTTGTGTCTCAGTCGAGTGTACTGGGGGCAGGCTGCACGCCCGGATGCCGGGCGACACCGAACTCTTGGCTGAGCCTAGGCGTGGACGAGGGTGCCGATGCGCTCGCCGCTGATGGCCTTGAGCAGGTTACCCGCGGGCTCCATGCCGAACACGACCATGGGCATCCCGTTGTCCATGCACAGGCTGAACGCGGTCGAGTCGACGACCTTCAGCCCCTGCACGAGGGCCTCCTGGTAGGTCAGTTCATCGATCTTCTTCGCGTCGGGATTCTTGCGCGGGTCGGCGTCGTACACGCCGTCGACGCCGTTCTTGGCAACGAGCACCACCTGCGCATCGATCTCGAGGGCGCGCTGGGCGGCCACGGTGTCCGTGGAGAAGTAGGGCAGGCCGGCGCCCGCGCCGAAAATGACCACGCGGCCCTTCTCGAGGTGGCGTTCGGCACGGCGCGGGATGTACGGCTCCGCCACCTGGGTCATCGAGATGGCGGACTGCACGCGGGTCGCGGCACCCGCCTGCTCGAGGAAGTCCTGCAGGGCGAGCGAGTTCATCACCGTGCCGAGCATGCCCATGTAGTCGGCGCGGCCGCGGTCCATCCCACGCTGGCTGAGCTCGGCGCCACGGAAGAAGTTGCCGCCACCGACCACGATGGCGATCTCGACCTCTGCCGAGGCCGCCGCGATCTCTTTCGCGAGCGACGAGACCACGTCGGGGTTCACACCGAGGGATCCACCACCGAAGGCTTCACCGGAAAGCTTAAGGAGAACCCGTCTCTTGCGGTCTGTCATAGGGGTGTCCTCCCGGTTGGCTCGCTCTAGGTTAACGCAGAAGGGCCCGGGAAATATCCCGGGCCCTTCTCGCGAACGGTTGGTTTTAGGCGCCGACCTTGAAGCGGGCGAACCCGGTCACGGTCAGTCCTGCGTCGGAGAGCACCTTGCCGACGGTGAGCTTGTTGTCGCGGGCGTAGTCCTGCTCGAGCAGGGCGACCTGCTTGAAGAAGGCACCAACGCGACCCTCGACGATCTTCGGGAGGGCGGCCTCTGGCTTGCCCTCGCCGCGGCTGATCTCCTCGACGATGCGACGCTCGTTCTCCACCTCGGCGGTCGGAACGTCCTCGCGGCTGAGGTAGACGGGGTCGGCGAAGGAGATGTGCTGCGCAATGCTGCGCGCCGTCTCGGCGTCCTCGCCCGTGTAGGCCAGCACCACGCCGACCTGCGGCGGCAGGTCCTTGTTGGTGCGGTGCAGGTAGATCGAGAACTTGTCGCCGGGGATGCGCACGATGCGACGCAGCTCCACCTTCTCGCCCAGGATCGCGGCCTCGTCGTCGATGAGCTCCGCGACCGTCTTGTCTCCGGCCTTCACGGCGAGCGCGGCCTCGAGGGTCTCAGCGCCCGAGTCGGCAAGCGCAGCAAGCACGGTGTTGCCGAGGGCGACGAACTTGTCGCTCTTGGCCACGAAATCGGTCTCGCAGGCGAGCTCGATCAGCGTGGTGGCGGTTGCACTCTCGACGGCGGCAACGAGGCCCTCGCTCGTGGAGCGGTCGGCACGCTTCGCGTTGCCCTTCGCACCCTTGAGACGGAGGATCTCGGTGGCCTTCTCGAGGTCACCCTCAGCCTCAACGAGGGCGTTCTTCGTGTCGACCATGCCGGTGCCCAGGCGGTCGCGCAGGGCCTTGATGTCAGCGAGACTCACGTCTGCCATGGTGGTGTCCTTACTCTTTGACTCGATCGGAGAGGGTTACTTGGCGGCCGCGGGCTTCTTGGCGGCCGGCTTCTTCTCAGCAGTGGTGGCCTCGGCCTCGATCTTCGCCTCGGTGGCCTCGTCAGACTCGACGTGGTGCTCGGGGACGACGGTTTCGTCGGCGGCGGCTTCCTTCTCGGCGACGACTGCGTCAGCGTCGTTCTCCTCGACAGGGGCAGCAGCAGCAACGACCTCGGCAACAGCCTCGGTGTCGGGGGTGGTCGACTCGACGAGGCCGTCAACGGCCTCAACCTTCTCGGCCTCGGTCGCGGGGGTCTCTGAGGCGGCAAGCAGCTCGGCCTCCCACGCGGCCAGCGGTTCGACCTCTGCGCCGTCTTCGGGCTTCTGGTGGCGCTGGATGAGACCCTCGGCAGCAGCATCCGCAATGATGCGGGTCAGCAGGCCAACCGAACGGATCGCGTCGTCATTGCCCGGGATCGGGTACTGCACGTCGTCGGGGTCGCAGTTGGTGTCGAGGATCGCGATGATCGGGATGCCCAGCTTATGCGCCTCGTCGATGGCGAGGTGCTCCTTCTTGGTGTCGACGATCCACACGGCAGACGGGGTCTTCGTGAGGTTGCGGATACCACCCAGGCTCTTCTGCAGCTTGATCAGCTCGCGCTTCTGGATGAGCAGTTCCTTCTTCGTGTAACCACGCGTGGTGTCATCGAAGTCGACCTCTTCGAGCTCCTTCATGCGCGCGAGGCGCTTGGAGACCGTCTGGAAGTTGGTGAGGAGGCCACCGAGCCAACGCTGGTTGACGTAGGGCTGGCCGACGCGCTGGGCCTGCTCGGCGATGGAGCCCTGGGCCTGCTTCTTGGTACCGACGAAGAGGATGGTGCCGCCGTGCGCGACCGTCTCCTTGACGTAGTCATAGGTCTTGTCGATGTGCTTGAGCGACTGCTGCAGGTCGATGATGTGGCTGCCCGAACGCTCGGTCAGGATGAAGCGCTTCATCTTCGGGTTCCAACGACGGGTCTGGTGTCCGAAGTGGACGCCGCTGTCGAGCAGCTGGCGAATGGTAACGACGGCCATGGCCGTTCTCCTTAACTGGCACAGCAATAGCTGGCCTACTCAGTTTCTTCCGCACCGGTCGGCGCGGAACCTGGTGCCCGGCACACCTCCGCACCGCTTTCACGGTGACTGGTGGGGGTGATGGCCTTGGTTGCTCGATGAACAGAAGTTGCAGAGCAGTGGGCACGCGTAGTCACCCGGATTACTCCGAGTGCTCCGAGAATGATAGCACCGCTCCCCCGCCGCTCGCTGCCTGCCCGATTCTCCCCCGATCGGTCCGCCCCGCCCCGCCCGGCCGGATGCCCGGCCACGGTTGAGGGATGATTCGCCTCGCCGCCCTCGCGCTGGCCTCGCTGTTCGCGCTGGCACCGGTGTTTGCCCCCAGGTTCGTCCCGTGGGCCGCGACGGCCACAGCACCGGGCCCGTGGCTGTGGCCCGTCGACCCGCCGCACACGATCGTCCGCCCGTGGATCGCGCCCGCAACGCCGTACTCGGCCGGCCATCGCGGCATCGATATCGCCGCGCCCGCCGCCACCGTGCGGGCCCCCGCCGCCGGGACGGTGCACTTCGCGGGGGTCGTCGTCGACCGACCCGTGGTATCCATCAGGCACGCGGGAGGCCTCATCACGAGCTACGAGCCCGTCACCACCGAGCTCGTTGCGGGCGATGCGGTGGCACGGGGTGACCCCGTTGGCGTTGTGGAAGCCGGGCATTGTGCATCCCGTTGCCTGCATTTCGGGGTGCGGCTCGACGGGGAGTACGTATCCCCGTTGGCCTACCTGGGCGGCATTCCCCGTGCGGTGCTGCTGCCCACGCGGTGGGAGGGCTGAGCGGTGAGAGCGCCGGAACGGCGGCTACGCGCGCGGGTGGGCCATGCGGTAGCTCTCCTTGAGGCGCTCAGTGGAGACGTGCGTGTAGAGCTGGGTGGTGCCGAGGCTCGCATGGCCGAGCATCTCCTGCACCGCGCGCAGGTCGGCTCCCCCGTCAAGCAGGTGGGTCGCGGCGGTGTGGCGAAGCGTGTGCGGGCCGGACGGCCCCGTCCCGGGAACGGTGGCGAGCAGCCCGCTCACCAGTTCATAGACGGTGCGGCTGGCCAGTCGCTTTCCGCGGGCGCCGACGAAGAGGGGGGATGCCCCGGCATCCGCCTCGGCGAGCGCGGGCCGCCCCCGCTCAATCCAGGCGGTGATGGCTGTGGCGGCGGGGATACCAAAGGGCACCACCCGCTCCTTCGAGCCCTTACCGAGCACCCTCACGGTCAGGCGGCCCAGGTCGACATCACCGAGGGCGAGACCTGTCAACTCACTCACGCGTAGCGCAGAAGCATAGAGAAGCTCGATGATGGCCAGGTCGCGCAGCGCCACCGGGTCGCCGGTCTCGGCGCGGATCGAGACCCGCGAAAGGATCTCGCCCATCTGCGCGCGGGTGAGAACCCGGGGCAAGTGGTGCTCGGACCGCGGCGCCTTGAGGCGAGTGGCCGCGTCGCCGTTGGTCTCGTTGCTGCGCGCGAGCCATGCTGTCAGGCTGCGGGCCGCCGCCGCCCGGCGCGCGAGGGTCGACTTCGCGAGACCATCCTGTGACGCCCGCCACAGCCAGTCGCGCAGCAGTTCCAGGTCGAGATCGTCGAGCTTGTCCGCCCCGCGGGCTTTCGCGAAGTCGATCAACTGCACGAGGTCGGAGCGGTAGGAGCGCACGGTGTGCACGCTGAACCCGCGTTCGGCGGCGAGGTACTCCGCGAACGCCTCGACCGTGTCATCCAGCGTCACCGCTCCATGGTGCGGCATCACGCCCGCGGAGGCCCGCTGCGCGGTAGCGTTTCGGGATGACCATCGCCCTCGTCACCGGCGCGACCGCCGGCATTGGTGCAGAGTTCTCCCGCCAATTGGCCGCCCGGGGGCACGACCTGGTGCTCGTCGCCCGCGACCGCGAGCGCCTCGACGCCTTCGCCGCCGAACTGGCCGGGCGCCACGGTGTCGCGGTCGAGGTGCTGGCGGCCGACCTTCTCGACCGCGAGCAGCTGGCGATCGTGGAGCAGCGGGTCTCCAGCCCCGAGCATCCCATCGACCTGCTGCTCAACAATGCGGGGTACGGGTTGCCCGGCTGGTTCGAGGAGAACAGCAGGCAGGACGAGACCGACCTGCTGGAGATCCTGGCGATGGTGCCGATGCGGCTGACCCACGCCGCCCTGCAGCAGATGCTCCCCCGGCGCAGCGGCACGATCGTGAACATCGCGAGTGTCGCGGGGTTCACGCCGCGCGGCACGTACGGGGCGGCCAAGGCCTGGGTGATCAGTTTCAGCCGATGGGCGAACCTGCGCTACAAACCGATGGGCGTAAGCGTGACCGCCGTGGCGCCCGGCTTCGTGCGGACCGAGTTCCACGAGCGGATGGGCACCGCGAGGGAGGCGATGGCTCCGCGCTGGATGTGGCTTGATGCCGAGCCCTTCGTTCGCGCGGCGCTGCGCGATGTCGATCGCGGGAAGGCAGTGTCGGTGCCGACCCTGCGCTACAAGCTCATCGTCGGGCTGGTGCGCTGGGCCCCGAGCCGGCTGGCCGCCGCATACGGGCATCGCGGCCGCGCCAAATAGCGCCTCCCGCACGACTCACCGCACTGCGACTCACCGCACTGCGACTCACCGCACTGCGATTGACCGCTGCGCGACTCCCCTCGCGGTGCGCGTCGGCTACCCGTCGGAGCTGGACACCTCGGCGGCATTGAAGGTGGAGTTCTTGGCCGAGAACACTTCCAGGCGCTGCTCGGGGCTCATCGCCGCGATCTCGGCCCACCCGGCGGCGGAGAATCCTGTGACTTCGGTGGTGTCGCCGACCGGGATGGTCGAGTGCACGAGTTGCTCTTCGTACACGTGCACGATGTTGATCGACTGGCCGAAGTCGACCCCCGACAGCACGCGGTCTTCGGCGCTCAGGTCGAGCGTGTAGCAGGTCGCGGAAGCAACAGAGACGGGGATTCCGGCAAACGTGGAGTGGGTCGAGTAGTGCAGGTGCCCGGCGAGGATGCCCCGCACGTCGCTCCCCCGGAGTACGGCCGCGAGTTTCGGCTGGTCCTGGAGCTCGAGCATCCCCATCGCTTCCAGCAAGGGGGTGGGGATGGGCGGGTGGTGAACGGCGAGCAGGGTGCCGTGGGGTGCTGGGCTCGACAGCACATCGGCGAGCCAATCGAGCTGGTCGTCGGTGACGGCGCCGTGGTGGTAGCCGGGGACGGTGGTATCGAAGGAGATGATGCGCAGCCCGTCGATGTCGTACACCCGGTCTTGCGGGGCGTCGGACTCTTCATCGAACAGCAGCCGGGAGTAGTCGGGGCGCTCGTCGTGGTTGCCCATGACCCAGATCACCTGGGCGCCCATGCGCGCGGCGACCGGCTCGACGAGTTCGCGCAGCCGGGTGTAGGCGTCTGGTTCGCCGAGGTCGGCCAGGTCGCCCGTGAACACGATGGCCTGCGGTTTGGCGATCGAGCGCTCAAGTTGGGCGAGCGCCTGCGCCAGGTGCTCGATCGTGTTGACCTTGCCGTACAGCGGTCGGCCACCGGCCAGCAGGTGGGTGTCGCTGATGTGGGCGATGGTGTGGGATGCGGCGGGGTACTGCCCAAGTTGGATCACGCGTCAATGCTAGGGCGAGCCCTCCCCGCTGTCTGCTGTGCTGCCGGGTTCGGGCTTCGCGTTGGCCACAACGCGCACCCAACCCGTGTCCCTTTCCCTCACGACGCCGTCGAGCTCAAGTCGACCGAGTTGCCCCACCACGTCGTTGACCGAGAGGCCCGCGCGAGCTGCGATGTCGGCGGGGGTTCGCGGCGCCCGGGTGCTGAGCGCGTCGCGAACCCGGATGGCGGTATTCGTTGTTGGCGATTCCAACGGAAGCTCCAGCAGTTCTGCGGTGACATGCGCAGGCAGAGGTGCGAGCTCGGCCATTTCGTCGGCGTTGGTCACGCAGATGGCATTGAACTCGCGGATCAGGCGGTGGCACCCCGCCGAAGCGGCGCTCGTGACCGGGCCGGGAACGGCACCCAAGGGTCTGCCGAGGTCGGCCGCGTGGCCGGCCGTGTTGAGCGATCCAGAGCGCCATCCGGCTTCCAGGACGACCGTCGCACGGCTGGCTGCGGCGATTAACCGGTTACGTTGTAGGAACCGCCAGCGCGTGGGCGATGAGCCGCATGGCAGCTCCGAGATCACCGCGCCCCGCTCCACGATCCGGGCCAGCAGCGCGTCGTGGCCGCTGGGGTAGAAGCGGTCAACCCCGCCCGCGAGGAATGCGACGGTGTGGCCGTGGCTCGCGAGGGCCGCGCGGTGGGCCATCCCGTCGATCCCGTATGCCGCGCCGGAGACGATGGCGTAGCCACGGTCGACGAGACCGGCCGACGCCTCCATCGTGACGTGCTCCCCGTAGCCGGTCGCCGCCCTGGCACCGACGAGCGCGATCGACCGTTCGAGGGAACGACAGGCCTCGTCGGTTCCGCGGAGCCAGAGTGCGAGCGGCGCGTGCTCCTGGAGGTCGTCAACACCCGTCGGCCACAGTTCCTCACCCGGGATCATGAGCCGGACCCCGTAGCGCGCGGCCTGCCTGAGGGCGACCACGGCCGCGCCGGAGTTGAGCCGGGGCATCCACCTCTCGAGCGCGGCGGTCGTCTGTTCGGGGGCGAGGGACGCACCGTTCGCACCACACTCGTCGACCAGTCGCGCAGCAGGCCAACGTTCCAACACTGCGACCAGGGCGCGCGTCGGTCCGAGTGCTTCCACGACCACCCCGGCCAAGCCATCTCCCGGCTCCGCGATTCCCGTCCAGGTGGCGCGGGCGAAGCGCTGCTCGATGTCGTCACGGGCGAGCTCGGCCTCCCCAGACACGGCACGGACGAGGCCCGCGACCTCCGCTTCCTTCAGTCCAAACATGGTCATGTCGAGATCGCCCTCCTGAGGTACAGCGCGCGACCCAGGTGGTCGGCGGTGGGTCGTGCTGCCCCGTCGAGATCGGAGATGGTCCACGCGACCCGCAGCACCCGGTCGTAGCCGCGCATGGTGATTCCGCCGCGTTCGAGGGCGCGATCGAGGGCCGCGGTGGTGTCAGGCGCCAGCCGCGCCTGCGGTCCGCGAAGCCAGGCACCGGGGACTTCTGAGTTCAATCGCCACGGGGTCCCGGTGAGCCGCTCGCGGGCCGCCGCTCGCGCGGCTACCACACGGTCACGCGCCACCGCGGAGCTGAGGCGAGACGTCCGCCCCGCAACCCTCAGCTGGGCCGCAGTCACCCGGTGCACCCGCAGTTGGATGTCGATGCGGTCAAGCAGCGGCCCGGAGAGGCGCGCAACATACCGCCGCCGGGCATTCGGTGGGCAGGTGCAGTCGGAGTCCCGCGCACCGTACTGCCCGCAGGGGCAGGGGTTAGCCGCCATCACCAACTGGAAGCGGCCAGGAAAGTGCGCGATCGCATTCGCCCGGTGGATCGTGATGACACCCGATTCGAGCGGCTGGCGCAGGGCGTCGAGCACGGAGCCGGCAAACTCGGGCGCTTCGTCAAGGAAAAGCACCCCGTGGGACGCCCGCGCCGCAGCCCCCGGCCGGATCTGGCCGCTGCCCCCACCGACGAGTGACGCGGCCGTCGCCGTGTGGTGCGGACTCTCGAGCGGTGGCCTCGTCAGGAGGGATCCGCCCACCGGAAGCCCGCACAGCGAACGGATCGAGCTGACCTCAAGCGCCGCCTCTGCATCGAGGTCGGGCAACAGTCCCGGCAGGCGGGACGCGAGCATGGTCTTGCCCGCGCCCGGTGGGCCGAGCAGGAAGACGTGGTGTCCGCCCGCGGCGGCCACCAGCATGGCGTCGACGGCATCAGGGTTGCCTACGACGTCGGCGAGATCTGCGGGATCGTCGGCGGGGGCATCCGGCAGCGCACGAGCGATCGCCTCAACCGGTTCCGGGGTGAAGTCGCCGCCGTGCCAGATGGCGGCGTCGCGCAGGGATGCGACCGGGATGACCCGCACGCCGGGCACGAGCGCCGCCTCCTCCGCATTGCCGGTGGCAACCATCACCGTGGTGAACCCGGCCCGTGACGCCGCGAGCACCCCCGGCAGGATCCCGTCGATGGGGCGCAGCCGACCGTCGAGGCCGAGCTCGCCGAGGTGCAGTACCTTCTCGATCGACTCCGGTGAGACGGTGCCGGCTGCCGCGAGCGCCGCCATGGCGATGCCGAGGTCGAAGCCAGAACCGTGCTTGGGCAGGGTTGCGGGTGACAGGTTGACGGTGATTTTGCGGTTCGGCAGCCCGCAACCCGAATTGGTGGCGGCGGCCCGCACGCGGTCCTTCGCTTCTCCGAGCGCGGCATCCGGAAGCCCGATCAGCACGAAGGCAGGCAGGTTGCTCGACAGGTCGGCTTCGATCTCGACCACCGCCCCACGCAATCCCAGGAGCGACACCGACCAGGTGCGACCGATCGACATCAGAACACCCGCGCCAGGTGCTCGATCTCAACCTCGCCCACGGTGGGGGCGATGACCGCGAGCGCGTCGATGCGCACCGCGTCGTGGCGCCCGGGGTGGGCCTCACACCAGGCGGCGGCGAGGCGGCGCAGGCGCGCAAGCTTCGCAGCGGTGATCGCTTCGAGCGGATGCCCGAACGCGACGCTCGACCGGGTCTTGACCTCGACGAACACCAGCTCATCGCCATCGAGCGCGACGAGGTCGATCTCCCCCTGCGGGCAGCGCCAGTTGCTGTCAAGCACCTGCATCCCCCGGGCGGCGAGATACTCCGCCGCGATTGTCTCACCCCGTCGCCCGAGGGCATCCTTTGCCTGCATGCTTCAAGGGTGCTGTGGGGCACGGCAGCGCATGCGTTCCCGGACGGGGATAGGGGTGGGGCGCGCGCCGGACCCGGATGTGGAGGAGAGCTACGTCGCGGGTGCTGGTCGGCGCCAGGTCGAGGGCAGGCACGCGATCACGACTGCGCCCACCATCACAAGCGTGCTCACGACCGCGGCGGTAACTCCGGCGGCGGCCGTCGTGGCCGTGGTGAAGTTGAACGCGGTGTGCCACAGGGCCGCGAGCAGGATCGAACGGCCAGACCCGCTATACAGCCAGGCCAGCACGATGGAGCCGCCCAGCAGGCCGAAGACCCAGCCCACCGTGCCGCCGACCCCGAGGTCGCGGAAGGTGTCCACGACCCAGAACAGCGGCAGGTGCCAGACCGCCCAGATCCCGCCGACGACCAGCGCTGTCACGCCCAGGCTATGGCGCGCCAGCAGGTAGTCGGCGAGGAACCCCCGCCAGCCGATCTCCTCACCGAACCCGTTCAGCAGGAGGACGTAGAGCACGGTGAGGAACCCGAACTGGCCAGCCCCCGAATAATCCAGGTAGTCGGTCGCGGTCGCGGTCGGGTTCGTGATGAGAGGCAGGGATGCCGCGGCCGCCGTGACGCCGAGGAGCACCCACCAGTAGCACCGCAGGCGCCAGCGCAGCACACGACGAGCGAGATCGACGAGACCGGCACGTCCGTCGTAGGCCGCTGTCACCGCGATCGCCGCGACGGCGGGGCCGAGCAGCCCAACGAGGTGCGTCGGCCAGGCCTGGCCGGGGCCGACCGTGACGCCGGCGAGCGCCATCGGCAGCCACCACACCCAGGACAAGGCGAACGCCAGCAGCACGTACGCGACAGCGCGCTTCATGCTTCGAGTGTGGCCCCGTGCGCCCCGCGAGCGCCGGGACCTTGGACCTACGGCTACCCGCGCAGCGCGAGCTCCTGGCTCAGCCACAGCTGGTGTCTCGACCACGGGTCATCCAGCCCCTCGCGCAGCGCAGCGATGTGGGCGGTGAGTTCGTCGCTGGCGTGGAACCACTCGGTTCCCGGGATGCGCGTGGCCGCGAACTGCGCGTGCCGCCGCTGCTCGACGCTGCGGTCACCGCGCTCGAATGCGAGCACCTCGTCGTGCGGGAGGCTCGCGATCCGGCCCCGCGGGTTGCCGGAAGTGCCGATCTTCACCTGTTCCCCCAACCGGATGTAGTAAACGACGTCGACCCGGGGCGGCACAAGATCGGTCGAAGGGACCTCCCCCACCCGCCACTCGCAGAGCGCGCACAGCCAGCCGGCAGGGTAGCGAACCCCGAGCCGGGAGCCGCAGGCCGCACACGGCGAGGGCAGGAGGTCGGTCATCCCGAACTCGCCGGCGACCCAGTCATGCGCCAGCAGGAGGTGGTTCAGGCACATCGCAACCGGCGAGCCCGACGGTACCGAGCCATCGCACTGGCTGCAGGTCATGCCGACACACTAAACGCGCCCAGCGACAGTGCCCGATTCGGCTGATCCCGAACCGGTGAAGCGCCGAACTGTGCACTCCCGGCGCAACAGTGAAGCCACACGACTACTCGTCGAGCGCGAGTTCCTTCGGGAGCTCAAGTTCTTTCGACGAGAGCTCCTCCACGTTGACATCCTTGAAGGTCAGCACGCGCACGCTCTTGACGAAGCGGTCGGAGCGGTAGACATCCCACACCCAGACATCGTTCATGGTCAGCTCGAAGTAGAAGTCGTGCTCGGTGTCTTGCCGCACCAGCTCAACCTCGTTCGCGAGGTAGAAGCGGCGCTCGGTTTCGACGACGTAGCGGAACTGGCCGACGACATCGCGGTACTCCTTGTAGAGCGCGAGCTCAACCTCGCGGTCGTAGTCTTCGAAGTCGTCTTCATCCATGCTGCTACGAGTCTATGCCGCCAGAAGCCTATGCCGCTGGGGTCGATGCGCTGGGGCCTACGCGCTGAGGCTGTGCAGCCAGGTGCGCCGGTGCAGTTCGCTGGCACCGAGGGCGCCGATGGCCGCGTAATGCTCGGTGGAGCCGTAACCCTTGTTGCCCCGCCAGCCGTAACCGGGGATCGTGTCATCCGCCTCGATCATGATGCGGTCGCGATGCACTTTGGCGATGACGGATGCCGCCGCCACCGATGCGCAGTCGCGATCAGCTTTGACCTGCAGCCGCACCCGCGGGGGCTTCACGAGCGCCGGCGTGAGCCAGTCGTGCGCGCCGTCCAGCAGCACGACGCTCTCGTGGATGGGAACTCCGGCCTCGTGCAGCTGGGTGAGCGCGCGGCGACCCGCGAGCCCGAGGGCTGCGATGATCCCGACCGCGTCGACTTCCTGCGGCGACGCAAGCCCGACGGCGGAATGGTGCGACCAGGCGGCGGCGAGCGGTGAGAGTTGTTCGCGCCGTTTCTCGCTGAGCATCTTCGAGTCGCGCAGGCCATCGGGGTGCTTCCGGATGCCCACGCCCACGGCCGACAGCCCGACAGCTACCGGCCCCGCGATCGCGCCGCGACCCACCTCGTCGCAGCCGATGACGAACGACGCGCCGGCCCGGTGCATCGAGCGCTCGAGCCGCAGGGTCGGGTCGGCGACAGCCACTACTTGCTCGACTGGGCTTCGTCGACGTTGTGGAAGGTGACCGGGTAGTTGTCCAACCAACTCCAGCGATCCACGGGCCAGCTGATCAGCAGGGCGCGACCCACCACGTTCTCGATGGGCACGAAGCCCCCGCCGGGCTCATCGCGATGCGCCGCTGAGTCTTCGGAGTTGAAGCGGTTGTCACCCATCACCCACAGGGAATCTTCGGGAACAGTGATCTCCCAGTCGTCACGAGTGGCCTTCGTCACCCCCGCAGGCAGGTTGATGTACGGCTCTTCCAAAGGAATGCCGTTGACCGTCAGCTGGCCGAAATCGTTGCAGCAGACGACCGTGTCGCCCGGCAGGCCGATAACTCGCTTGATGAGGTGGTCGTTGGAGTCGGGGGCGCTGAGTCCCACGAACGCGAGAACGGCATCCACGCCCCCCACGAACCAGTTGACATCGGCCTGCGGCTGGGGCGTCAGCCAGCCGCCCGGGTCTTTGAAGACCACGACATCGCCGTGCTCGATCGGGACCAGGTCAGGAACCAACTGGTTGACGATGATCCGGTCGTTCTCGACGAGCGTCATCTCCATCGATGCGGATGGAATGTAGAAGGAGCGGATCAGGAAGGTCTTGATCAGGAAGGAGATCAGCAGGGCAGCGAGGAAGATGAGCACGATGTCGCGGAGGAAGATCTTCCAACCCCGACCCCGGTTGCGTGTGTTCGAATCCGCGACCGCCGCGTGCGTGTTTCCAGTCATTAAACCCCTGAGCTCCCAGCAAGCATACGTGGCTGGGAGCTCAGGAAAAGCAGCAAAACGCCTTACGGCGCAGCGCGGGTATCGCGCTTAGGAGAAGTCGCGCTTCTCCTTGATCTTGGCCTTCTTGCCACGCAGACCGCGCAGGTAGTAGAGCTTGGCGCGACGCACGTCACCGCGGGTCACGACCTCGATGTGGTCGATGATCGGGGAGTGCACGGGGAACGTGCGCTCGACGCCAACCTGGAAGCTGACCTTGCGGACCGTGAAGGTCTCGCGAACGCCCTCGCCCGAACGACCGATCACGACGCCCTGGAACACCTGGATACGAGCGCGCGTGCCTTCGATGATGTTCACGTGCACCTTGACGTTGTCGCCGGCGCGGAAGTCGGGGATGTTGTCTTTGAGGGATGC
>JBIITJ010000101.1:0-4773 GCA_044340535.1 Rhodoglobus sp. | reverse complement strand
ACCGGCCACGTTCACGGCGTCGGGAACCAGTTCACCGCCGAGCGCGAGCCGCACCGAGCGGGCCACCGACACGCCAGCCTTCTCTTGCGCCTCATCGGTCGACGCCCCGAGGTGCGGGGTGAGCACGACGTTGTCGAGCTCGAGCAGCGGCGAACCCTTGGGCGGTTCGCTGACAAACACGTCGAGGCCGGCGCTCGCAATGCGGCGCGACTTGAGGGCGGCGTAGAGCGCGTCCTCATCGATCAGGCCGCCGCGGGCGACGTTGACGATGGAGGCGGTCGGCTTCATCAGGGCGAGTTGCTCTGTGCCGATCATCCCGGTCGTCTCGGGGGTCTTCGGCATGTGGATGGTGATGAAATCGCTCGTTGCGAGCAACTCCTCCAGGGGCAGCAGCGAGACCCCCAGCTGCTGGGCACGGGCTGCCGTGACGTAGGGGTCGTAGGCGACCACGTGCATCCCGAAGGCCTGCACACGCTCGGTGATGAGCGCTCCGATACGGCCGAGGCCGATGATGCCGATCGTCTTCTCGAACAGTTCGGTGCCCGTGTACTTGGCGCGAGCCCAGGTGCCTTCGGCAAGGTTCGCGTGCGCCGCCGGGATGTGGCGTGCGAGGCTCAGGATGTGGCCGACCGTCAGCTCAGCCGCCGAGATGATGTTCGACGTCGGCGCGTTGACAACCATGACGCCGGCCTCGGTCGCCGCCTTGATGTCGACGTTGTCGAGCCCCACGCCTGCGCGCGCGACGACCTTGAGCTGCTTCGCCGCCGCGATCGCCTCGGCGTCGACGTTCGTCGCAGATCGAATCAGGATGGCCGCCGCGTCAGAAATCGCCGCCAGCAGTGCCGGGCGGTCGGTGCCGTCCACGGAGCGGACATCAAAGTCGGGCCCTAAGGCTTCGACGGTAGCGGGAGAGAGTTCTTCGGCGATCAGCACGATCGGCTTGGCCACAGGGATCGAATCCTTCAGTTGGGTTACCGGGGCGCGACTCGCGCACCGCAAGCCACTTTACTGCGCATGGGCGGGGTGGTTTTGCGTGCTCGCGTGTGACCATGAGGAGTGGAGACTACGCAGTCGGTCGTCCGGGCGGGGCTCGCCGTCGTGTTCGTCGTGATGGGGGTGATGCACTTCGTACCCTCCACGGCGCGGGGCATGAGTGCGATGATCCCGGCGCCGCTTAAGCGGTACGTGAGTGGGCGCACCCTGGTGTGGGTTACCGGGGTGTGCGAGATTGCGGGCGGCATTGGCATCCTGGTCCCTGCCACCCGGTTTGCCGCGGGGATCGCGCTCGTGCTGTTTCTCGTCGCGGTGTTCCCGGCGAACGCGCACGCCGCTGCCCACCCGGAGAAGTTCCGCCGGGCTGCGATCCCGTTCTGGCCGCGGTACTTCGCCCAGCTCGGGCTCATCCTGCTGGTGCTGCTCGCGATCGCCTGACCCGCCCCTGTCATCATTCAGGAGGTGGTGGGGCTACTGTGGCCGCTCGTGTCTCCCGGGGTCACAGGGGTAACCCTGGCCACCCCTGTCACACCCCCTCCTGAATGATGAAAGGGATCAGCCGAGGACGAGCGGGCGGAGCACCTCTTCGGCTGCGAGGACGTCGATGCTGAGGCCCGCGACGATGGCGAGGCCCAGGAGGAAAATGAGGGCCTTCGCGAACACGTTCTGGCGGCGACCGAGCACAAAGGCGAGCACGAAGACCAGGACCGGGATGATGACCCCCGACCACAGCAGCCACCACGGCACGTTCTCGGCTCCAATGCCGACCTCGTCGTAGACCGACGGGAGGGCGACGAGGTTCGAGACGGCCTCCCACAGGTCATAGGCGTAGAACAGCCCGAACAACGCCGCGACGACCAGGCTCAACCAGCCGTAACGGCCCCGCTTGGCCTCGCGCTCGTCGTCGGCAATGACCTCGCCAATGGGGTTCTCGGAGTCGGCAATACTCTCGGCCATCAGACCCACGCTCCCAACACGAAGGGCCAGGGCAGCACAGCGACCACGCCGGCGAGCAAGACAAGGAGGCGCACCACGGGTTTACGGCTGCGAGTCAGCAGCAGGGCAGCGGCGAACCAGAGGGCGGGGCTCGCGATCGCGAGAAACTCCCCCAGCTGGAACATGACGGCGCTGAGCACCTCAACCGAGCCCGGGGTCACCGCGTTGTACCGCTGCACGGTGATGACCCAGCCGATCGTGTAGATCAGGTAGACCCCGGCGAGGATGCCGTAGGTGACCAGCACGGGCGCTGGCATCGAGGGTTTCACCGCTGCTGGGGCGTCCACCAGCTCTACGCGCGGGGATGCCGGCTCGGGTGTGGTCGGTTCGTCTCCCGCCCAGGCGAGGGCGTCGTCATCCCGGTCGGTGGCCATAGCCCCACCCTAGTGCGGGGACTGCTGCTAGCGGGCGAGGCGCAGTTCGATGACTTCGACGACGCCCGCGAACAATGGATGCCCCGGCTCAAGCCCCGTGATGGTCTGCGCAAGCGCCTCCGGTGCGGCGTCACTGGCGAGCAGCGCCTGCAGCTCGACGCTCTCCGCGTCTTCCTCGACGTCGAAGCGGAGCGCAGCCCCGACAGCGTTGAGCAGGTTCCACACCTCGAGGCCCCGCTCGGCGAGCTCTGAGGCGGGGCCGATGAACCGCTCATGGCGGCTGAGTTTGCGCAGCGGCCCCCGACCTACGCGCTCGCAGGTGTCGGGCAGGGCTGGGTTGGAGATGCGCTTGAGGGTCTTCTCGATGTAGGCCTGCTGTTCGTCGGGGTCGAAGCCGTGCTTGGCGACCAGCAACTCCTTGGTTTCGGCGAGCACCGCGCGGATCTCGGCCTGCAGCTCTGGGGTGGCGAGCGCCTCACGAATCGACACCCAGCCCCGGTCGATGCCGTGGTAGGCCGCCGCCGCGTGCGCGGTGTTGACGGTGAAGAGCTTGCGCTCGATGAAGGGCGCAAGGTCATCCACCCAGGTCACGCCGTAGATGTCGGGGGTGCTGCCGGCGAACGGGGTGCGGTCGACGACCCATTCGAAGAAGGACTCGATCGTGACATCCAGCCCACCCGATTGTTCGGGGACGATGCGGTCGATGGCGCAGTTGGCGAAGACCGCGTTGCCTGCCGGGTCGTGCTTGCGCACCTCGGCGGCGAGGATGTCGGTGCCGCCGATCGCGTTCTCGCACGCGATGACGACGAGCGGCTCCGGGTTGCTGCGGGCGGCGAGCCCTGCAGCGATCACCGGGGCCACAAACTGCAGGATGCGGGCGCCGACGGCGGTGGTGACAATGTCGGCCTTCGCGATCTCGGCGATGACGTCGGCTTCGTGGCTCTTCGAGTTGATGGCGCGGTAGTTGTCAACGACTCGGGTAACAGCACCCTCGCCGACCTCGATGACCTGGTAGCTGTCGCGCGCCTGGAGCGCACCGATCAGCTCTTCGCTCACATCGGCGAATACCACTTCGTATCCTGACTCGTGCAGGAACTGCGCAACAAAACCGCGCCCGATGTTGCCCGCCCCGAAATGCACCGCAGTCTTAGCCATGGGGAAAGCTTATTCCGGCGACCCCGTGACTTTCCTCGGCATCCCGGGACCTTCGGCACGTGAGCCGTCGGGCGGGGGTTATGGCATCCTGTCGAGTACTCGATAAGTGACTCGGTGATGAGGAGAAGACCGCATGCCCCGGTTCGACCTGCCCCTGGCAGAACTGCGCGCGTACCGGCCCGACGTGGTGGAGCCCGCCGATTTCGACGAGTTCTGGGCCAGGACGATCGCCGAATCGCGTGCGATCGGGGGCCCGGTGACGGTGACACCGTACGACTCCGGTCTCAACCAGGTCGAGGTCTACGACGTGAGGTTCCCCGGTTTTGCTGGCGACCCGATCAGCGCCTGGTTCATGGTTCCGGCAGGGACCGAAGGCCCGCTGCCGACAATCGTCGAGTACAACGGCTACGGCGGTGGCCGCGGCCTCCCCCACGAGAAACTGGCCTGGGTATCAGCCGGTTATGCCCACCTCTTCATGGACACCCGCGGCCAGGGCAGCGGCTGGGGATCCGGCGGCGACACGCCCGACAACTACGGCTCGGGCCCGAGCGCCTCCGGCTTCATGACCCGGGGAATCGAGAACCCGGCGGACTATTACTACCGCCGAGTGTTCACCGATGCCGTGCGGGCGGTCGACGCCGTGCGCGGTTTCGAGCGCGTCGACCCGAAGCGCATCGCAGTGTGTGGCGGCAGCCAGGGCGGCGGCATCACGCTCGCGGTCGCCGGGCTCGTGCCGGGGCTGGTCGCGGCGATGCCGGATGTCCCCTTCCTCAGCCACTTCGAACGGGCGGTGGGGATGACCGACAGCGACCCGTACCACGAGGTTGTGCGGTACCTCTCCGTGCATCGTGGCACGTCCGAGCGCGTGTTCGAGACGCTCTCCTACTTCGACGGGGTGAACTTCGCCAAGCGCGCGACCGCCCCCGCCCTGTACTCGGTGGGCCTAATCGACCCGATCTGCCCACCGTCGACGGTGTTCGCCTCGTTCAACCACTACGCCGGCGGCGGCGACATCGTGGAGTACGACTTCAACGAGCACGAAGGCGGTGGCGCAGTGCAGTGGCGTCGCCAGGCCGACTGGCTCGCGAAAGTGCTCGCGGGGCGTTAGGGCTTCTCTGTGCTCGCGAGCGCCTCGACCGCGGAGATGAGTACCTCGACGCCCGCGAAGTAGGTGGACCGGTAGTCGAGCGCCACGAGTTCTGCCGCATGTTCGCTGAGCATCGGGAACCGTTCCGGCGAGATCTCGACGTCCGCC
>JBIITJ010000045.1:0-20670 GCA_044340535.1 Rhodoglobus sp. | reverse complement strand
CGACCTCGACGGTGAGCACGGTATGTCGGTCGACCAGGTGGCGGGGGCGCGATTGGCGACCCAGCACCTCATCGATCTCGGGCACACCGAGATCATGCATATCTCCGGGCCGCAGGACTGGATCGAGGCCGAGGCCAGGATGCAGGGTTACCTTGAGGTCATCAACGAGAGCGACCTGCGCACCCGTGCACCAATCCTCGGCGACTGGAGCAGCCACTTCGGCTACTACGCAGGACTCGAACTGCTGCGCTTCCGTGATTTCACGGCCTTATTCGCCGGCAATGACCAGATGGCGCTCGGGTTCATCCACGCCTGTTGGGACTCGGGGCTGAACGTTCCCGGCGACATCAGTGTTGTGGGATTTGATGACATTCCCGAAGCGGCACACTTCTATCCTCCCCTCACCACGGTGCGGCAGAACTTCACGGAGATCGGCCGACGTGCGGTTTCCCTCCTGCTCACCGAGCTGCAGGGCGGTGCGGCCGAGCAGCCCACGATCCTGCCCGAACTGGTGGTCAGAAAGTCGACGGCGCGGGTCAATCGCGCATCGTGACCTTTCGGTGATCTTCGCCGCTTGACAGATGTGACCGTTTCGCGTTAGAACTAATGCGGCGCATGTGAAACGGTCACATCGGCATCAATTTCATCCCAGGCACAACCCACAATCACGGACGACGGAGTCTCATGCGAGAACTTGCGAGCACCACCGCATGAGCGGGTTGAGCCCAGAGCTCGAGGTTGCCGTTGCCCGCACCCGCGACGAGGTGGCAGCACTGCATGGCGAGCTCACGCGCAACAACCTCGTGGTGTGGACGGGCGGCAACGTCTCGGGCCGCGTTCCCGGCGCTGACCTTTTCGTGATCAAGCCGAGCGGTGTTTCCTACGACGAGCTGCGCCCGGAGAACATGATCCTGTGTGACCTCGATGGCGCCGTCATCCCCGACACCCCTGGCAGCGACCGTGAGCCGTCGAGCGACACCGCAGCGCACGCTTACGTATACCGCAACATGGCCCATGTGGGCGGCGTCGTGCACACCCACTCCACCTACGCAACCGCCTGGGCCGCGCGGGGCGAAGCCATCCCGTGCATCCTCACCGCGATGGCCGACGAGTTCGGCGGCGAGGTTCCGGTCGGCCCGTTCGCCATCATCGGCGACGACTCGATCGGTCGCGGCATCGTCGAAACGCTTACCGGTCATCGTTCGCGTGCCGTGCTCATGCGCAACCACGGGCCGTTCACCATCGGGCACAGCGCGCGCGACGCGGTGAAGGCTGCCGTGATGGTTGAGGATGCCGCGCGCACCGTGCAGCTCGCCCGCGCCGGCGGCACGACGCTCGAGCTCCCCCAGGACGCGATCGACGCACTCTTCGACCGCTACCAGAACGTTTACGGACAGGCCGCCCAGGGGGCCATGTCGTGACCGTTCCCCCCATACTCTCCGGGGTTCCCATCCCGGATAGACGTCTGGCCTTCATGGACGAGGCCGGGCGAATCAGCACCACAACTGACAATGACGTCCATCATCGAAAGGAAACACAGTGAAGAAGAGGACTATTTTCTCGCTCGTTACTGCTGGTGCCATGGTCGTTGGCCTCGCGGCCTGCGCCCCGGCTGACGACAGCGGTTCCGGCGAGGGCGGTGGCGGCCTGATCGGTATCGCCATGCCGACTCGTTCATCGGAGCGCTGGATCGCCGACGGCGACGCCCTCAAGGCATACCTGGAGGGCGAGGGCTACAGCGTCGACCTGCAGTACGCAGAGGACGACATCCCCACCCAGGTCAGCCAGGTCGAGAACATGATCACCAAGGGCGCAGAGGCCCTGATCATCGCTGCGATCGACGGCACCACGCTCACCAACGTGCTCGAGACGGCTGCCGACAGCGAGATCCCCGTGATCTCCTACGACCGCCTGATCGTCGGCTCGGAGAACGTGGACTACTACGCCACGTTCGACAACTTCCTTGTCGGCCAGCAGCAGGCGTGGACGGTCCTAAACGGGCTCGGACTCACCGAGCTCGACGGCACCCCGATCGCGGACGCGCCCGCCGGCCCGTTCAACATCGAGCTGTTCGCGGGTTCGCTTGACGACAACAACGCGTACTTCTTCTTCGACGGCGCAATGGATGTCCTCCAGCCGCTGATCGACGACGGCACGCTCGTTGTGAAGTCCGGCCAGGTCGACATCGAGCAGGCCGCAACCCTGCGGTGGGACGGCGAAGAGGCACAGAGCCGCATGGAGAACCTGATCACGGCCAACTACTCGGACGGCACCAAGGTCAACGCGGTGCTCTCCCCGTACGACGGCATCTCCCGCGGCATCATCGGTGCCCTCACCGACGCCGGTTACACCGTGGGCGACGAATGGCCGATCATCTCCGGCCAGGACGCCGAGGTTGACTCGGTCAAGGCCATCCTTGCTGGTGAGCAGTACGCGACCATCTTCAAGGACACCCGTGAACTCGCGAAGGTTGCGGGCGCCATGGCGATCGCGGTCCTGAACGGCGAAGAGCCCGAAGTCAACGACACCGAGACCTACGACAACCAGGTCAAGATCGTTCCTTCCTACCTGCTCCCCCCGGTGCAGGTCACGAAGGACAACGTTGAGTCGGCCCTGGTCGACACCGGCTACTGGACCGCTGAGGACCTCGGCCTCTAAGTAACCCGCACCAACCCGCCGGTGGCGGGAGGTAACCCCTCCCGCCACCGGTACCCCACCTACTACGCTCCCAACAAGCGCACATACGACAAGGAAGCCGGCAGCTCAGTGACATCAAACATCCTGGAAATGCGGTCCATCACCAAGACCTTCCCCGGGGTGAAAGCCCTGCAGGACGTCACACTCGAGGTGGCGCGTGGCGAGATCCACGCCATCTGCGGCGAGAACGGCGCAGGTAAGTCCACGCTCATGAAGGTGCTCTCGGGCGTCTACCCGCACGGAACGTACGACGGCGACATCGTCTTCGAGAACGAGACCGTCGAGTTCCGCGACATCCGTGACAGCGAAGCCAAAGGCATCGTCATCATTCACCAGGAGCTTGCGCTGAGCCCCTTCCTCTCGATCGCGGAGAACATCTTCCTCAACAACGAGGTCAAGGGTGCGTTCGGCCTGATCGACTGGAACAAGGCCAACAACGAGGCAGCAAAGCTGCTCGCTCGCGTCGGCCTGCGGGAGAATCCCACCACCAAGATTCTCGACATCGGCGTCGGCAAGCAGCAGCTTGTCGAGATCGCCAAGGCGCTTTCGAAGAAGGTCAAGCTGCTCATCCTGGATGAGCCGACCGCTGCCCTCAACGACGAAGACTCCGACCACCTGCTCGACCTGATCCTGCACCTGAAGGGGCAGGGAATCACGTCGATCATCATCAGCCACAAGCTCAACGAGATCAAGAAGATCGCCGACTCGGTGACCGTCATTCGCGACGGCAAGACCATCGAGACGATCGCCAAGACCGACGTCACCGAAGAGCGCATCATCAAGGACATGGTTGGGCGCGACCTCGAACACCGCTACCCGGACCACACGCCGCACATTGGCGAGGAGATTCTCCGCGTCGAGAACTGGACGGCCCACCACCCGCAGGACGCCACACGCGTAATGGTCGACAACGTCAACCTCAACGTGCGCCGGGGCGAGATCGTGGGCATCGCCGGCCTCATGGGGGCTGGTCGCACCGAGTTCGCGATGAGCCTCTTCGGCCGCAGCTACGGCAGCCGCATCTCCGGCAAGGTCTTCAAGAACGGCAAGGAGATCCAGACCCGCACGGTCTCGGAGGCTATCGAGAACGGCCTGGCTTACGCGACCGAAGACCGCAAGCAGTACGGCCTGAACCTCATCGAGGACATCAAGCGCAACGTTTCGGCAGCGGCCCTCTCGAAGCTGTCGCGGTTCGGTCTCGTCGACGATAACGAGGAATACAAGGTCGCCAACGAGTACCGCGCGAGCATGAACATCAAATCGCCCACGGTGCTGGCGAAGACCGGCAAGCTCTCGGGCGGTAACCAGCAGAAGGTCGTGCTGTCGAAGTGGATCTACTCCGACCCCGACGTGCTCATCCTGGATGAACCGACCCGCGGCATCGACGTGGGTGCCAAGTACGAGATCTACACGATCATCAACCGGCTCGCCTCGGAAGGCAAAGGCGTGATCGTCATCTCCTCGGAGCTGCCGGAGCTCCTGGGAATCTGCGACCGGATCTACGCGCTCTCGGAAGGCCGCATTACCGGCGAGCTTCCGATTGCGGAGGCAACACCCGAGTCCGTCCTCAAACTCATGACCATGGAAGCCCCCCGCTGACGCGGGCCGCGAGACTTTAGAAGGAGCACAGCAATGACTAACACTGACAACGAACTGGTTGAACGCGTCGGCCCGCCGGCATCGCGGGTGACGACGGCCATCAGCCACCTCGTCTCAGACCTCGGCAAGAACGGCATCTTCCTCGCGCTCATCGCGGTGGTCGTGCTGTTCTCGTTCCTGACCAACGGGATCCTGCTGCGCCCGCAGAACATTTCCAACCTGATCGTGCAAAACGGCTACATCCTGATCCTCGCCATCGGCATGGTCATGGTGATCGTCGCGGGCCACATCGACCTGTCGGTCGGTTCGGTCGCGGCCTTCGTCGGTGCCGTGTCGGGCGTTCTGATCCGGGATGCCGGCATGCCGTGGTGGGCCGCAATCATCGTGTCGCTGCTCGTGGGAGCGCTCGTGGGAGCCTGGCAGGGCTTCTGGATCGCCTATGTGGGTATACCGGCATTCATCGTGACGCTCGCCGGCATGCTCATCTTCCGCGGCCTCGCGCTCGTGGTGCTCGGCAACACGAACATCGGTTCGTTCCCGACCGAGTACCGCGCACTCGGAAACGGCTTCCTGACGGATGTCTTCGGTGAGTTCGCGATCGACCCGCTCACGATGGGTGTCGCGGCCATCGCGATCATCGCCTTCATCGTGCAGTCGGTGCGCACCCGCAACGCTCGCGGGGAGTACGGGCAGGACGTCGAGCCGCTCGGCTGGTTCATCGGCAAGCTCGTGCTCGTCACCGTGGCAGTTGGGGCGTTCGCCTACGCGCTGGCCACGTTCAAGGGCATCCCGATCACCCTGATCGTGCTCGCCGTTCTCGTGCTCGTCTACGGCATCGTGACCAACCGCAGCGTCTTCGGTCGCCACATCTACGCGATCGGCGGCAACCGCCACGCGGCCGAGTTGAGCGGTGTGAAGACGCGCAAGGTCGACTTCTTCATCTTCGTCAACATGGGCTTCCTCGCCGCTCTCGCGGGGCTCGTCTTCACGGCCCGCCTGAACCTGGCTGGCCCGAAGGCCGGTGACGGTTTCGAGCTCGAGGCCATCTCCGCCGCCTTCATCGGTGGCGCGGCCGTGCAGGGTGGTGTCGGCACCATCGGTGGCGCGATCATCGGTGGTCTCATCATCGGTGTGCTCAACAACGGTATGTCGATCCTCTCGATCGGCATCGAGTGGCAGCAGGCCGTGAAGGGCCTCGTGCTGCTGCTCGCGGTGGCCTTCGACGTGTTCAACAAGCGTCGCGCCGGCGGTCGCTAACCTTCAACGACGGATGCCCGGCCGCTGTTACAGCGCGCCGGGCATCCCTCGTTTACGGCGTGGGCGAACAGGAACCACCGTGCCGGTGCCTGGGAAAGCCGCCGCGTAGAATGGATGACAGACCACACGACCCTGGAGGGAACCACTCATGGTTGACGTTCGGCGGGTCAAACTTCCCGGAGTGGGTGTGCTGCACACCTTCGTCACGGATGACGGCGGCAAAGTCGGCGTCATCACGCACCGCTCAGGCCACAGCGACCTCATCACTTTCTCCGACGCGGAGGACGCCGCGCACGCGAGCAAAGTCTCACTGCGTCTCGATGAAGACGAAGCGCACACGCTCGCGGAGCTGCTCGGCGGCACGCGCATCACGGAATCGCTGTCGAAGCTCGAAACGATTCCCGGCCTCTCGATCGACTGGTTCACGGTCGACTACGAGGACCACATTGCCGGCCAGAAGCTCGGCAGCCTCGCCAGCCGCGGGGTCGTCGGCCTCACTGTCGTTGCCGTCGTGCGTGGCGAATCGGCCAACCCCGCCCCCGCGGACGACTTCACCGTCTTTCCGGGCGACACCCTCGTCGTCGCGGGAACACCCGAAAAGGTGGCAAAGGCCTTCACGTTCTATCGCACGGGTGAGATGCACAAGACGCCCGTCGACGCACCGCCGGGCGGCTAGCGCGTGCACGTCGGTGAAGACCTCCTGATCCTGGGCATCCTCTTCGTCATCGCTTACGTACTGGGTCGTCTCGGCAAGGTCATCGGCCTCCCGGCCATCCCGATTTACATGGTCGTCGGCCTCATCGCGAGCCCGCACTCCACGTTCTTCCCGCTGAGCTTCGAGTCGGCCGACGTCGAGCTCATCGCCGTGTTCGGGCTCATCCTGTTGCTGTTCAGCCTGGGTCTCGAGTTCGACCAGGACGAGTTCTATGGCAACGCCGGTCGGCTGCTGATCTCTGGCGGAACCCGCATAGCGATCAACATCGTCGTGGGCTTCGTGCTGGGCATGTGGATCGGCTGGGGCACCCGCGAGGCGCTCATCATTGCGGGCATGACCGCGACCTCCTCGAGCGCGATCGTCACGAAGCTGCTCATCGAGTTGCGACGCCTCGCCAACCGGGAAACCCCGACGATCCTCGGGATCATGGTGCTTGAGGATGTCTTCATCGCCTTCTACCTCGCGATCGTCGGCGTCGTCATCGGCGGTGAGACCGACCTCGGCGCGATCGCCCTGCAACTGGGCGTGTCATTCGCCTTCCTGATCGTGATGTTCGCGGTGGCGCGCTGGGGCGGTCGGCTCGTCTCGAAACTTGTGAACACCCGCGACGACGAGCTGTTCACCGTGCTGTTCTTCGGCCTCGCCGTCGGCTTCGGCGGGGTGGGCGAACTGCTCGGCGTCTCGGACGCGATCGGCGCTTTCCTGATTGGGCTTGTACTCGGTGCCACGAGATTCCGCAGCAGGATCGAGCAACTCGCGCTGCCCCTGCGCGACGTGTTCGGTGCCTTCTTCTTCCTCAACTTCGGCCTCGCGCTCGACCTTTCCACGTTCGGCGAGGTGGTGCTCCCGGTGGCGGTGGCCGTGGTCGTCACGCTCGTCGTCAACACCCTGGGCGGCCAGCTCATCGCCTGGCAGAACGGTCTCACCCGTGCCGAAGGCCTCAACGCGAGCGCCATGCTGCAGAATCGTGGCGAGTTCGCCCTGATCCTCGCCACCCTCGCGACCGCGGCAGGCCTCGACCCGAGGCTCACCCCGTTCGCCGGCCTTTACGTGCTCACCATGGCCATCGTCGGCCCGGTGCTTGCGGTGAACTCGGAGAAGATCGGCGGCCTGCTCTCCCGCACGCCCCGGCGCGCTGCCGTGCCCGAGCGTGACCGGATGCGGGCCGAAGACATCGCCCTCGTCGAAGCCGCGATGGCGGGAACCCCGGTGGCGGAGGCGGCGATCCCGGATGACACGATCGAGCGGTACCCGATCACCGATGACGACGAGTTTGACCCGCTCGCCGAGCAGGCCGCGCAGCAGTCAGACCAGGTCACCGAGCGCAAGAGGGATCCCGAGTATTGAGCACCACCCCCGCACCCACCTTCTGGTCCATCGCTCGTCGCCCGCGCTGGATCGGCGTCCTGCTGCTGGCCCTCGCAATCGCTGCCGCCTTCGCCGCCCTCGGCCAGTGGCAGCTCTCCCGCAGCTTCGAGTCGGGTGCGGCACCAGAGGAGCAGACGGAGACCGTGCGCGAGTTGTCCGCGATCGGTGAGCCGCAGCATCCCGTGGCCGACGCCACCACGGGGCAGCTCGTCCGGTTCGAGGCGGAGTTTGTGCCGGCCGACTACGTCGTGCTGAGCGACCGGATCAACCTGGAAGGCCCCGGCTACTGGGTGGTCGGGCATTCGGTCGTGCCCGGGGGCGCATCGCTCGCGGTCGCGCTCGGCTGGGCAGAGACGCGGGATGACGCGGACGCGGCCATCGCGAGCCTCGAGCAGTCCCCGCCAGCGTCGGAGATGGTGGGCAGGTACCTGCCCAGCGAGTCACCGCAGGAGACAGACTTCGAGAACGGGCAGCGCAGCGTGCTCGCGGTGCCCGAGCTCATCAACCTGTGGACGGTTGCCCCCGACGGCGTTTACGGCGGTTACGTGGTCGCGGCAGAGGCGCCCGCCGGACTTGACGAGATCGACTCGCCGAAGCCACTCAGCGAGGTCAGCCTCAACCTGCTGAACATCTTCTACGCCGCCGAGTGGGTCATCTTCGCGGGCTTCGCCATTTACCTCTGGTACCGCCTCGTGCGCGACGAGTGGGAAGCGGAGACGCTGGCGGAGTCGCCCGTAGAATAAGGGCATGCCCATCGGACCCCGGCCAGAAGACATCCCCCGGATCCGGAAGGCGGTCGCCGTCTACAAGGTGTCCTCCATCATCACCGGCACCTTCCTGCTGCTGCTGTGCGCCGCGATGGTCACCCGCTACGGTTTCGGGGTCGACCTCCAGTTGCTCGGGCCATACGGGTTCATGTACTTCGAGCAAAAAGAGCTGATCTCGGGAATCAACTTCACCACCGTCGTGCTCATCGCCCACGGCTGGCTCTATGTCCTTTACCTCGGCACCGACTTCGTGCTGTGGCGCCTCGTGCGCTGGTCGTTCGGGCGCTTCGTGTTCATCGCGCTCGGCGGCGTCATCCCGCTGCTGTCGTTCTTCCTCGAGCGCCGGGTGCCCGGCCAGGTCGAGGCCGCGATCGCGAACCTCACCCCCGCCACCGCCGAGAGGGCCCACGCATGAGCGACACCGAAGCCAGCCCCGTCCTCGTCGTCGACTTCGGCGCCCAGTACGCGCAGCTCATCGCCCGCCGGGTGCGCGAAGCCAGCGTCTACAGCGAGATCGTGCCGCACACCATCACCGCGGCCGAAGTTGCCGCGAAGAACCCCGCAGGCATCGTGCTCAGCGGCGGGCCATCCAGTGTGTACGAAGCCGGCTCGCCCTCGCTTGACCCGGGGATCCTTGAGTTGGGCATCCCCGTGCTCGGTATTTGCTACGGGTTCCAGGTGATGGCGCAACAGCTCGGCGGCGAAGTTGCCCAGACCGGGGCGCGCGAATACGGCGCCACGGATGTCACGCTTGCCGCGGGCGACTCCACCCTCCTCGGCGGCCAGCCCATGGAGCAGACGACCTGGATGAGCCACGGTGACTCGGTCTCGAAGGCACCGGAAGGCTTCGAGGTGCTTGCCTCGTCGGCGTCCACCCCCGTCGCCGCCTTCGCCTCAGACGAGCGCCGGCTGTACGGCGTGCAGTGGCATCCCGAAGTCAAGCACTCCGAGTTCGGCCAGCGCGTGCTCGAGAACTTCCTGCACACTGCCGCGGGCATCCCCGCCGACTGGAACAGCGCCAACGTCATCGACGAGCAGGTTGCCCGCATCCGCGAACAGGTCGGCACGTCCCGCGTCATCTGTGGGCTCTCCGGCGGGGTCGACTCCGCCGTCGCGGCCGCCCTCGTGCACAAGGCCGTCGGCGACCAGCTGGTGTGCATCTTCGTCGACCACGGCCTCCTCCGGCAGGACGAGCGCCGGCAGGTCGAAGAAGACTACGTCGCCTCCACCGGCGTGCGGCTCGTGACCGTCGACGCAGTCGACCAGTTCATGGATGCCCTCGCCGGGGTCACCGACCCGGAGCAGAAGCGCAAGATCATCGGCAGGGAGTTCATCCGGAGTTTCGAGAACGCCGCAGAAGCGCTCGTGCTCGAAGCCCAGGGCGACGGCGCGAAGATCGACTTCCTCGTGCAGGGCACCCTCTACCCCGACGTCGTCGAATCCGGCGGCGGAACCGGCACCGCCAACATCAAGAGCCACCACAATGTCGGCGGGCTGCCCGAAGACCTGCAGTTCACCCTCGTCGAGCCGCTGCGCACCCTCTTCAAAGACGAGGTGCGGGCCATCGGGCGCGAACTCGGGCTGCCCGAAGTGATCGTCGGCCGCCAGCCGTTCCCCGGCCCCGGCCTCGGCATCCGCATCGTCGGAGAGGTCACCCACGAGCGGCTCGAACTGCTTCGCAAGGCCGACGCGATCGTGCGCAGCGAACTGACCGCAGCCGGCCTGGATGGCTCGATCTGGCAGTGCCCCGTTGTGCTCCTCGCCGACGTGCGCAGTGTCGGAGTGCAGGGGGATGGGCGCACGTACGGTCACCCGATCGTGCTGCGGCCGGTGTCATCCGAAGACGCTATGACCGCCGACTGGACGCGCGTGCCCTACGACGTGCTCGCCCGCATCTCCAACCGCATCACCAACGAAGTGCCCGGCGTCAACCGCGTCGTGCTCGACGTCACGTCGAAGCCGCCGGGAACCATCGAATGGGAATGACGCGTTAGTCCGGGCCGCGAGGTCGACGGGTGTCCGTTTCCAGCTCAGACATCGAAGGGCTCCGACGTCCGAAGAGCGTGGCCATCGGAGCCCTTCGAAACTCGCGAGGAAACGGACACCCGTCGACCTCGCTGCGGGTAACGCTGGGTGGGACGACGAAGGCCGCCCGGCTTACCGGACGGCCCTCGGGTAACGATGCTGGGTGCTAGTCGCCGCGGATGATCGACAGCAGGCGGAGGATCTCCACGTAGAGCCAGATGATCGTCAGCACGATGCCGAACGCGGCCTTCCATCCCCAGCTGCGGGGCGCACCCGTCCGGACGCCCTCCTGGACTGCGGTGAAGTCGAGCACGAGCGAGTATGCACCGAGCAGGATCGCGAGCGGGCCGATGATCAGGCCGAACGGGATGCCGATGAACGGCACCGGCGCGCTGGCGAGGCCCCACGGGTCAGTGGAGACGCCGGTGAACTGCAGCACCAGGTTGACGACGCTGAACAGCGCGTACGAGATCATCGCGATCATGAAGATCTTCGTCGCCCGCTTCGAGGCCCGGATGCGACCGCTCGCGAACAGCGCGAGGGTCACGCCGAACACGATGCCGGTGCCGAGGAGCGCCTGGTAGATGATGCCCTCGTAGTTGTTCTCGATGATGCGCGAGATACCGCCGACGAAGATGCCCTGCGCGGCGCCGTAGGCGAGCACGAGCGGTGCCGACGGCTTCTTCTTGAAGATGTTCACGAGCGCGAGCACGAATCCGACGAGCGCGAACGGCAGGGCGAGTGCCGGGATGAAGAACCCGACCGTTCCACCGAGGAGCACGAACAGCAGGGTCACGAGGGTCTTGACCGTCGTGTCCTCGTAGCTCATGCGGTCGGTCTCGGCGGGGCCGGCGGACGGGCGCCCGTACAACTCCTCGAGTTTCTCGGGAGTCATGGTGGGGGAGTTAGCGGTGGCGACGGGAAAGCTGCGTGCGCCGAATGCGGGGTTGGACAGGGCCATCAGTGGTCTTCTCCTTCGGCCTCGCGGCCAGTTGTTACCTCAAATTTAGCGGAGACTGGCCGCAGGTTGGCTGGATGCGGCTGCGCCCACAGCGATCAGGCGCGCGAGCCAGGCAGAAACCACGAACACGGCCATCGAGATGGCGAGGGCGGCGGGCATCCCGGAGTATTCGACGAAGAAGTGCGGCAGCACGAGCCCGTTCGCCAAGGGGATGACCGCCGTGAGGTAGCTGCGCGCTGGCCGGTGCCGCACCAGCAGCCAGCACAGGTAGGGCACGACGAGGGTCCACACGGAGAGTGGGCCGGTCAGCAGCAGCCACAGCTGGCCCGCCGCGGGAACCACTGCGACGATGCGTCGCCAGCCTCGCGCCGGCAGGATCGACCAGCCGACCGCCGTCGCGATTGTGCCCACCAGCAGGAACTCGAGAGTCCAGGTGTTCGAACCCTGCAGCTGGACGCCCCCGCCCACGATCAACACGATGCCGGCGACATACCGTTCACCGTACGTGCCCCAGCGCAGCCGAAGGGCGCGCGTCGGTTCCCGCCAGGGCTCAGGCCGCTGCGCCACTGAGCCACACGTACAACACCATCACGGCGACCACCAGCCAGAGGTAACCGAGTCCGGTTGCGATGCGCGCGATGAGCATCCCGCGCTCGCCCGTCAAGCGGATCTGCGCCATCGCCAGGTGCCCGAAGATGAGCGCGGGGAAGCCGCCGATGCACGCGAGCGCGAGCGCGAGGATGGCAAGCGGGTTGACTCGCGGCAGCTCCACGGGCTCGGGCCGCACCGCTCCCGGGATCGCCGGGGTGCCACAGTAGACGCAGAACTTCCAGCCGGGGTTGAGTGCGGCCGAACAGTTCTCGCAGGAGGGCATAGTCGAATGGTAGCTGGGCCCGGAGCGCCTAGCCTTGACCCCATGAGCTATCCTGCCCGCCCGCTCGTGATCGCGCACCGCGGAGCCAGCGGCTACCGGCCGGAGCACACACGGGCCGCCTACGAACTCGGCTTCCAACTCGGCGCCGATGCGGTCGAGCCCGACATCGTCGCGACCAAGGACGGCGTGCTGGTGCTGCGCCACGAGAATGAGATCTCGGGGACGACGGATGTCGCATCCCGCCCCGAATTCGCGCAGTTGCGCACCACCAAAACCGTGGACGGGCACAGCCACACCGGCTGGTTTACGGAGGACTTCACCTGGGAGCAACTGTCGACGCTGCGCGCGAGGGAACGGTTGCCTGAGATTCGCGGCACCTCGTATGACGGCCAGTTCGGCATCCTGCGCCTCACCGACCTGCTCGCGATCATCGATGCCGAGAGCGCACGCCTCGGGCGGCAGCTGATCCTGGTGGCCGAGATGAAGAGCGCGGCCTACTTCGAGTCGCTGGCGCTCCCGCTCGACGAACTGTTCGCTACGGCGGTCGCCGGGTGGGCCAGCCACGAGAACCTGATTGTGGAGTCGTTCGAGCAGACCGTTCTGCGGCAGCTCACGGCCCGGGGGGTGCCCGGCCGCAGAGTATTTCTCGCCGAGACATCCGGTGCGCCCGCCGACCTGGTTGCCCGCGACGGCGCCGACGCGCGCTCATACGCGGAGCACCTCAGCGCCGCGGGGCTCGCTCGCCTCGCCAAGGAGGTCGACGGCGTGAGTGTCGACAAACGACTGCTGCTGGCGACGGATGCCCGGGGCGAGGTCACTGGGACGACGGACCTCGTCGACCGTGCGCACGTGGCAGGGCTCGAGGCCTACACGTGGACCCTCCGGGCGGAGAACCGTTTCCTCGCCCCGAACTTCCGTCGCGGCACGGAGCCCGCCGAGTTCGGCAACTGGCGCGAGGAATTCCGGACGCTCATCGACACCGGCGTCGACGGCATCTTCGCCGACCAGCCCGACCTGGCGCTCGAAGCCCTGGCCTGAGGCAGCAGGCGCACCGTGGGCCAGTGGCGTGCGCGTGCCAAATGAAGGACGAGCGCGCCGAGATCGCGCAGGATGCCCGTGACCGTGTGACTTTGGCCCCGGGCATCCTTCATTTGGTAAGAGCACGAGCCACTACGCGCGGTGGTGGTCGCCCCGGATCACGGCCGCGAGCACTGCGGCCTCCACCTCGGCCCAGTGGTGCACCACCTGGCGGTAGCTGAAGCGCAGCACGCGGTAGCCGAGTCGGCTGAGCTGCGCGTCGCGGCGGCGGTCGGCCTCGAAGCGATCCGGATCGACGTGGTAGGCGGCCCCGTCGACCTCCACCACGAGCCGTTCGCCGATCAGGAAGTCCACGCGCATCCGGGCGATGAGCACCTGGCGACGGATCGGCAGCAGGTAGCCGCGCATGCGAAACCAGAACAGTGACTCCGTGCCCGACTCGCAGACCCCGTCGATGCGACCGAGCCACTCGTTCGGCGGCGCGTTGGAGAGGAGCCGGCGCCATTCGCGCAGCAAGCCGGGTTGGAGATTCAGCACCGATCCGGCAACGATGGTGACGATTTCGGGGGGCTGGCACGCGATGAGATCCTCCAGCGCGGGGATCGGCTCGAGCATCAGCCCGCCGCCGCCCGCATCGTGCCAGTGCACTCTCACCCCGGATTCGAGCCGCCGACGGGCGTCGCTCGGGGTGCGCAGCCGGCACGCGTTCCTCGACACCGCGACGTGGAGCTCTTCAGCCGGGAACGTCCAGAACCCCTGCAGCGCGAGCGCCGATACGCAGGTTGCCCGGCCGCCGACCCGCACGGCCTGCAGGAGGGGCTCCGGGATGCCCGCGCCCACGTACCACCCCTGCCTCGCTCGAGTCACGGCACCCGTGGCCACCGCGTGGGCTAGCGCGGCTCGGGTATGGCCGTCAGCGTAGAGCTCGAAGGTGGCAGCGACTCCCCCGCGAGCACGTACTGACTGGGCTACTGCGTTCATGGGATGCAGCGTGCCGGGCATCCCGAGTCCGCAACTCGCGTGACCCGGTTCTGTGCATCCCGAGCCCGGCTCTTGCCAAATGAAGGAGTAGAGAGCTCCTGGTTACACGGTTCAGCCGGAAGCCGGAGGATAGAGCGCCATCGTCCTTCATTTGGCATGGGGCGACGGGGTGGGCGCCGGTGTGGGTGCCAGGTGGGTGCGGGTGTGGGTAGGTCCGGGCGCCATGCGGCACCCGGCAGGGTCGGGGGCCGCCGGTAGGATTGCCCGGCGATGACCTACGTCCTGGACCCTTTCGAGCACAGCGACCCCGCCCGGGGCGGAACGATCGACGACTCGCTGCTCGAGGGGCTGAACCCGCAGCAGCGCGCGGCCGTCGAGTACCGGGGCCAGTCGCTGCTCATCGTCGCGGGCGCCGGTTCGGGCAAGACGAGCGTGCTCACACGGCGCATCGCTGGCCTGCTCCAGACGCGGGAGGCCTGGCCGAGCCAGATTCTCGCGATCACGTTCACCAATAAAGCGGCCGCCGAGATGCGCGAGCGGGTGCGCGCGCTCGTCGGCTCCGACGCGACCGACGGCATGTGGATCTCGACGTTCCACTCGGCGTGCGTGCGCATTCTCCGCCGCCAGGCCGAGGCGATGGGCATGAAGCAGAGCTTCACCATCTACGACTCGGCCGACCAGCGCGCCCTGTTGAAACGGATCATCAAAGAGCTGGATGCCGACACCGTCGGTTTCACGCCGGGCGCGGTGTCGAGCCGCATCTCGAAGCTCAAGAACGAGCTGACCGACATTGACGCCTTCGCCCGCTCGGTGAACATGGACGACCCGAAGGAGGCCGGGTTCGTCGAGATTTTCAAGCGGTACAGCGGAGCGCTGCGGCGGGCCAACGCCCTCGACTTCGACGACATCATCGCCGAGACGGTGTACCTGTTCCGCGCGTTCCCCGATGTTGCGGCGCTGTACCAGCGGCGCTTCCGGCACGTGCTGGTCGACGAGTACCAGGACACCAACCACGCCCAGTACGCGCTGATCCGCGAACTGGTGCGGCCGGTTAAGCCTGAGCATGTGCCTGCGGATACCCGTATGAAACTCGGTGCCGACGGCGGAATTCCTGGTGCATCCCTCACCGTGGTCGGCGACAGCGACCAGTCGATTTACGCCTTCCGCGGCGCAGACATCCGCAACATCGTGGAGTTCGAACGCGACTTCCCGAACTCGAAGGTGATCCTGCTCGAGCAGAACTACCGCTCGACGCAGAACATCCTCGACGCCGCCAACGGGGTGATCTCGAACAACTTCGACCGTAAGGCGAAGAACCTGTTCACGACGGTCGGCGCCGGTGAGAAGATCGTCGGCTACACGGGGTACTCCGGCCACGACGAGGCGCAGTTCGTGGCCGACGAGATCGAGGTGCTGCGCAAGGCGGGCGCGAGCTACAACGACATCGCGGTGTTCGTGCGCACCAACTCGCAGACCCGCCCGCTTGAAGAGATTTTCATCCGCTCGGCGATCCCGTACCGCATCCCGGGCGGCACGAAGTTCTACGAGCGTGCCGAGATCAAGGATGCGATGGCGTACCTCATCCAGGTCGCCAACCCCGACGATGACCTGGCGTTGCGCCGCATCATGAACGTGCCCAAGCGCGGCATCGGCCCGGCCACCGAGACCGCGCTGCAGTCGTACGCCGACGCGATGGGGATGCCCCTGCGCGAGGCCCTGCTCGATGCGGGCCAACTCGGGCTTGGGCCGAAGGTGACGGCCGCCATCGTGGGGCTGGGGGAGATCCTGGATGCCGCAACCAGGGTCGTCGCGACGGCCGCCCCGCACGACATCCTCACCGACATCCTGCAGAAGACCGGCTACCACGCGGCCCTGAAGTCGAGCGGCGACGCTCAGGATGAGGCGCGCGCCGAGAACCTCGAGGAGCTGGTCTCGCAGACCAAGGAGTTCCGCACGGTCACCCCCGACGGCACGCTCGTCGACTTCCTCACCAACGTCGCCCTGTTCGCGGCAACCGATGAGATCGACGACACCGACGGCTCGGTCTCGATCATGACCCTGCACACAGCGAAGGGCCTCGAGTACGACGCCGTGTTCCTGACGGGTGTGGAGGAAGACCTGCTGCCGCACCGGATGTCGTCGGGCGAACCTGGGGGCCTCGCGGAGGAGCGGCGGCTGTTCTACGTCGGCATTACCCGCGCCCGCAAGCGGTTGTACCTGTCGCTAGCGGCATCCCGTGCCAGTTTTGGCGAGGTGAACGTGGCGATGCCGAGCCGCTACCTGCAGGAGATTCCGGCGCACCTGATCGAGTGGCGGCAGTCGGGTGGCGGCGGGTTCCGCGCCAACCGGCCACTGCGCGCGGCCCCGATGCGCGACGGTTATACCGCGCTGCCGCCGGCCCCGCGGGTCAAGACCGAGTGGACGAGTGCCGTGACGGGGCTCGTGCGCGACAACGGCGACCTGACGCTGGATGCCGGCGACCGCATCCGCCACACCGATTTCGGCGAAGGCCGGGTCACTGCCGTGACCGGCGAAGGAACCAAGAAGGTCGCCGAGGTGCAGTTCGACACGGCCGGCCGCAAGCGGCTGCTGATCAAGATCGCGCCGATCGAGAAGCTCTAGCAACGCAGAAGGGCCCCGGGGAATCCCCGAGGCCCTCCTGTGAGCGGGTTAGTCGTTCAGTGTCGCCAGCTCGGTAGCGGGGTCGGCACCGTCTGCGATGTTCTGCAGCACGATCCCGAGGTCGCTTTCAAGCGACTCGCGCCCGGGGGCGACGAGCTTGCGGGCGTACACGCTGGCCTGCAGCGACTCGGTGGTGAGGGCGACGCTTTCCTGCGCGAGCTCACTCTCGTTCTCGTCCAGCTGGATCGAGATGTCGTTAGCGGCCGGGAAGCCCTGGAACGTGTCGACCCAGATCTGCTGGCCCTCGCCGACCGCGAGGAACTCGGCGAACTTCGCCGCCGCCTCCTGCTTCTCGGGCGACGACTCGGAGCTGATGGCGAGGGCAAAGTCGACGCCCGAGGTCACGCCAGCGTCCTGTTCCCCGATCGTGGGGAACACGGCGAAGCCGATCTCATCGTTCTCGACTGCGCTTCCGGGAACCTCGGGGCTGGTCGAGAGCGCCGCACCCACGTGCCAGGAACCGGTGGGGAAGAACACGCTGCGGCCGGCCAGGAAGTAGTCGTCGCGGGCGTTCGGGTAGGTGGCCACGGTGGTGGCAGCATCCTGGAACACGCCGTCGGTGAACAGGTCCTGCCAGGTTGCGGCCGCGTCGACGAGGCTCGCGGAATCCCAGGGGATCTCGCCCGCCGCCGCCCGGTAGATGTCGCCGCCCTCACCGAACTGGTTGCTCAGCCAGACGAAGAAGTCGCTGGAGTGCCAGGTGTCGGCGGCGCCCATCGCGAAGGGGGAGTATCCGGCAGCGCGCGCGGCGGTGCTGACCGAAACGAGTTCCTCGTAGTTCGTCGGCAGTGCGAGGCCGAGCTGGTCGAGGAGCGTCTTGTTGTACAGGTAGTACTCCATGCCGCCCATCAGGATCGGCACGGCCGCGACAACGCCGTCGGAGTTCGTGGTCTGCTCGACCGCAGCGCCGTTGAGGTCGCTGATCCAGTCACTTGCGTACTCCGCGGTGTCGAGGGCGAACTCAGAGTAGTCATCGAACGAGGCACCGACCTGGATTCCGTACAGGTCCGGGATCTCGCCGGCGAGAATCTCGTTGTCAAGGTTCGTCGTGTAGGCGGCGTAATCCTCTTCACGGGTGAAGTTGATCTTGATGTCGGGGTTCTCCGCCTCGAACGCGGCGATGATGTCGGGCCACTGGTCCTGCGTCGGCAGCCAGCTGTGGAACGTGATTTCGGTGACGCCGTCGGCGCTGTCATCCGTGCTGTTCGTGCAGCCCGCGAGCACGAGGCTCCCGGCCGCGGCCAGGGCGACTCCGGCGAACAGCTTCTTCGCGTGTTTCGTTGTGAACATGGATTACTTTCCCTCTCTTTGGTGGGTTCCCTGCATCGAAGTCGCCTGGAAGCTCCATAGCTTCGAGGTGGTGAGACTTATCCGCTGGGTTACTTGCTGGGTGGTGGTCGGCAGCACCAGGGCGATGGTGCCGATTCGGAGCGCGAGCCGGTCATCGAGGATGACCGTCCGCACGCTGAAACGAGGGGACGCGAGCGAGGCTGTGGCGAGCAGCTCCTCCCGCCCCGAGACGGTGCGGGTGACCCGCACCGTTGACCAGTCCGCGTCGACGCGAAGGTTGTTGTTGTCATCGGTGTACTCGGCGTAGTACTCGACGCGTCCGCGGGCGCGACTGAGCACCTCGAACTCGTGCTCGTATGCGGTCTGGCCCGGATGATCGACCGAATGCAGCTCCAGGCGACGGGCGATCGGCGACGCGATGCCTTCGAGCCCCGCGCTGATCCGTGGCTCTGCCGCATAGAACCGGCCAAGCAGGCCGAGGCCTGCCCCCCATAGCTCGACGTGGCTGGTGATACTGAATCCGGAGAAGCGCGCCTCGGTGTGCGTGCTCAGCAATCCGAACGCAGCGTCTCCCTCGGGAATGCTGGTGCTCAGCAGGAGCACGTCGTCGAGCTGGACGGAAAGCAGGTCGAGCGAGCGGTCCACCTGGAGACGGTGGAACACGTCCAGGCGAATGGCAGGCAGCGCCCGAGTCGCAAGGACCTGCGCAATCCCGTGCCGGACGCGAGTGAGGGTCAGTAGCAGGGCGCCGGCATCGATCGCAAGCTCGACGAAGTCGTCGTCGCCGAAGTAGGCGGGAACAACGCCGAAGCGAGCACCAGCATGGTCGAGCGTTGCGGCCAGGTCGATCTCCGCGCGGTAGGAGCCGAACCGCTGCCGCGTGATCGCCAGGGAGCGGGCGTCGGTGGCGGAGGTGTGTACGGCGTAGTTTCCCGTCGTCCAGGTACCCTCCGGGCTTATCCAGAGTTCGTCCATTGTTGCGCCGGTGAAGAGGTCGTGCAGGTCTGGCCGCGCGGGCGCATCCTGCTCGGCTGACGACGGTGCATTCGTGCTGAGCCGGTCCCCGTCGAACAGCAGGGGGTCGATGCGCATGGTGCGCTGTTCGGTATCGGGAGTGAGCGCCTCGGCGGCCTCGCGCCCGTGGTACACGATCCACTGGTCCACGAGGTTCGGTCCCGTGACGATCGAATTGTGGCCGGTTCCCTCGACGAGTTCGTTGCGTCGAATCAACGGCATGAAGTCGTTGTCGCTGGGGTATTTGGTCCAGTTGAGGTCCGCGATGCTTCCGCTATCGATCGCCCGCGAGTAGCCCACGAAGTAGTTCTCGCGCACATAAGCATTGCCCGAGTAGGTGAGATAGCTGCGGCCGTGGTGCCTGATGAAGGTCGCGCCCTCGATGGTGTGCCAGTCGCGACCGTCGCCAAAACGATCCTCCTCGAAGATCTCCTCCGGCAGGGTCGGGATGACGACGGCCTTCGGTTCCCCCGCGAGCTCATCGAAGTTGACCAGGCGGTCGACGAGGATCGACGTGCCCGCGTTCCACTCGTTGAGACCGGTGACATCGTTGGTGGAGTAGAAGATGTAGAAGGTGCCGTCGTGGTCACGCACGACGTGCGGGTCGATGGAGAACTTATCGAAGAACGTCTTGCGCACCGTGAACGGCCCCAGGGGGTTGTCGCTTGTCGCCAGGTGCAGGCGCTCATCGTGGGAGTCGACGGAATCCGCCGGGACGCTCGACACATAGAGGTAGAAGGTGCCGTCGTGGTAGATGACGCAGGGTGCCCAGTAGTTGCGTCGATCAGGCAACTGGAGGGCGAAGCCCTCGAAGGCCCAGGTGACGAGGTCGTCTGAAACGCTCACCGTCACCCCGTCGGCATCCGTCGCGTAGCAGTAGTACCGGCCGCGATGCTTGACGACGAAGGGGTCGGGGCGGGTGTGCCGGGCCCCGTCGGTCGACTCGAGCGGGTTGCGATAGGCGGCTCCGCCGAGCCGCGGGAGATCATGCGTGGTGGGGTGGTCGAGCACGGCTTCCTCAGCTCTTGACGGCGCCGGCGGTGACACCGGACTGCAGGTAACGCTGGCTGGCCAGGTACACGATGACGGAGGGGATGGTCATGAGAATGAGCCCCGCATAGAGCTGGGAGATCTGCTCCTGGCTCATCCGGTCGGACTGCAGGAGCGAGATTGCCTGCGTCACGGGGAACAGTTCGGGCGAACGCAGCAGCAGTGTCGGCAGCAGGTATTCGTTCCAGCTGTAGATGAACGCGAGCACACCCACGGTCGCGAGCGTCGACCCGCTCAGGGGCATGAGGATTCGCCACCAGGTGCCGAACCGCCCTGAGCCGTCGAGGGTTGCGGCCTCGATGAGTTCGTCGGGGATCGAATCGAAGTGGTTCTTCATGATCAGCAGCATCAT
>JBIITJ010000044.1:0-21013 GCA_044340535.1 Rhodoglobus sp. | reverse complement strand
GCTCTTGTCAAATCCTGTGTGGCGGGCCGTGAGGCCAGCTTCACATCGTTTGAAAGTCTCACGAGGTGGGTCTTACATCCTAAGATCTGAAGACAAGTTCCTACAAGAGTGAACCTGCTGTTTGACTTAGGGTTGGTCCCTCTTGAGGCCGGTAAGCTCTGCGGCTTTTTCCGAACCTTTGGGGTGACAAGAAAGAACATTACGTGGATGTTTCGAGGCTGTCCAATCTCGCCGCATCCCGGGCGTGTCGCGCTCCAGCAGTCGTCTCAGCCGCCACGTTTCTCGGGAGTTTTCGCGCCTGGAGGGCAGGATTCCCGGCATTCGCCGAACCTCGCTACGGTTCCTCCGGAAAAGCGAACGGGAGACGTCGACGGGAGAGGCACTACTCCACGAAAACGCCGGCGAGCGTCTTCTTGCCCCGACGCAGCACGGCCATTCCCCCCGGCAGCACGGCCAACGGGGTCGCCTCGTCATCCACGCGCTCGTTGTTGACGTAGACCCCACCTTCGGCGATCGAGCGACGGGCGGCGCCGAGGCTCGGGCTGAGCCCCGTGTCCACGAGGAGCTGCGCGACCGGCGTGCTCGCGGGCGAGGTGGTGTTCGGGAGTTCGCGCAGTGCCGATTCGAGAGTCTGGGCATCCAGCGAGGCAAGATCGCCCTGGCCGAACAGCGCATCGGTCGCGGCGATCGCCGCCTCGGTCGCCGCTTCGCCGTGTACGAGTGAGGTGACCAGGCGCGCGACGAGCTTCTGCCCCGAACGCTTGAACGGTTCGGCGGCGTGCGCCTCCCCCGCTGCCTCAATCTCGGCGCGACTAAGGAACGTGAAAACCTTGAGCCGGTCAACGACGTCGGCGTCATCGGTATTGAGCCAGAATTGGTACATCGCGTACGGGCTCGTGAGTTTCGGGTCGAGCCAGATGGCGTTGCCCTCGCTCTTGCCGAACTTACGGCCGTCGGAGTTGGTCACGAGCGGTGTGCCGATGGCGTGCACGGTCTGACCCTCCGCGCGTTTGACCAGGTCGACGCCGCTCGTGAGGTTGCCCCACTGGTCGCTGCCGCCGGTTTGCAGCAGGCAGCCGTACTCGAGGTACAGCTGCCTGAAGTCGAGGCCCTGCAGGATCTGGTAGCTGAACTCGGTGTAGCTGATGCCCTCATCGGAGTTGAGGCGGGTGCTCACGGCATCCTTCTTGATCATCGTGCCCACGCGGTAATGCTTGCCGATGTCGCGCAAGAAGTCGATGGCGCTCATGGGCGCCGTCCAGTCGAGGTTGTTGACCAGCCTCGCTGCGTTCTCGCCCTCGAAACTCAGGAACTTCGCGACCTGCTCCTGCAGGTACCCCACCCACTCGGCGACGACGGATGCTTCGTTCAGTTGTCGCTCGGCGGTCGGCTTGGGGTCACCGATCAGGCCCGTCGAGCCGCCCACGAGGCCGAGCGGTTTGTGGCCAGCGAGCTGGAGTCGGCGCAACAGCAGCAGTTGCACGAGGTTGCCCAGGTGCAGGCTCGGGGCTGTTGGGTCGAAGCCGCAGTAGTAGGTGATCGGGGGGCCGGCGAGTAACGCCTTCAGTTCCTCGGCGTTGGTGGAGACGTGCACGAGGCCGCGCCAGGTGATCTCCTCCCAAATGTCGTCGAAGGAGTCGTCGTTGTGCTGGGTGGTGAGCGATTCTGCTGAGGGGGCTGACACGCATCCAACCGTAGCGGAGGGCTCGGCCTAGGGCGCTCCCGCTCCCGCGCGGTCACGGGGCCGGGGCGGATACACCCACGCGACGAGTACGACGGAGATGATCATCAGCAGGAACCAGGACCCGAGTTTGGCCAGCGACACCAGCTGCCAGCCATCCATCTGGTTCGGGTATTGCCAGGCGTTGGCCCAGGTGCCGATGTTCTCGGCGAACCAGATGAAGAGCGCGACGCCGAGGAAGGTCACGAGCAGGGGCATCCGGAGCGTGCGCCTGAAGACCCTGAAGTGCATGACGCAGCGGCCGAAGATCACGATAGTGGCGACGAACAAAGCCCAGCGGGCGTCAGGCAGGTAGTGATGCGTGAAGAAGTTGGCGTAGATCAGGGCGGCGAGGATGGCAGTGACCCACCGGCGGGGGTACTTGTCGAACCGGAGGTCAAAGAGCCGATAGACCCTGACCATGTATGACCCGATGGCGGCATACATGAACCCGCTGTAGAGGGGCACCGCACCGATATGCAGGATGCCCTCCCCCTCGTACACCCACGAGCCCACGTTCGTTTTGAAGAGTTCCATGACGGTGCCGACCACGTGGAAGGTCAGGATGACCCGCAACTCCCGCACCGTCTCAAGGTGGAAGGCCAGCATGAGCACTTGGATGAGCACCGCCGCGATGACGAGAAAGTCGTTTCGCGCGAGGGCGATCCCGTCGGGGTACCACAGGCGGGTGGCGACGATCACGGCAAGGAGGGCCGCTCCGAACACCGTCGCCCAGGCTTGCTTGAGCACGAAGACGAGAAACTCGATGATGTAGGCACGGGGACCGCGGTGCGGCGCGCCGTCGATGCGGCGGTGAGCCCAGTCGTCGATGCGCTGTTCGACTGAAGTGAACCTCGCCATGCTGCAAGTATCTCCGTACCAGCTAGCCGTCTCCTTCATCAACCCTCTTTACTTGATTTGCGACAATCAGCCCTTTAGGCTTGATATGCGAGAAGTCAAGCTCCGAGACTTGATGGGAGATGAAGTGTTTGTGATCACCGCCGACCAGGTCAACAGTCGCGAGCTGCCGGATGCGGTGGGTGCGACGATCGCGGACCTCACCTCCGAGTTCGGTGATTCGCTCACGCTGCCGCCCGACCGGAGCGCGGGTGACGAGGCGCAACTGCTCGTCGCGGACGCCTCGGTCGCCGTGCGGGCGATCCTGCTGCTCACGCGAGCGAAGCGGTGGAGCGTGGGGCTCGGGATCGGGCGCGTCCGGCAACCGCTCGGGGCGAGCATCCGGGAATCCACGGGGCCCGCATTCATCGCGGCGCGCGCGGCCGTCGAGCGCGCCAAGAACAAGCCCACCCGCTTCGCGCTCGAGACGGAATCGGGCGGAGTCGACGCCCGCGACACCGAGGCGATCCTCGACCTGCTGCTGCTGCTGCGCGGTCGGCGGACCGAGGAAGGCTGGGAGCTGTACGACCTCCTCGCCCAGGGAATGACCCAGGCGAAAGCCGCGACAATGCTGGGCATCACACCGCAGGCCGCGAGCGCCCGCGCGCAGGCCGCAGAGTTGCGCGCCGAGGCGGCGGTGACGGAGGGGCTGGTTAGGCTCGTAGCCAGGCTCGATGAGGAGGATGGATGACCCCGGTGCTGATCATCGTGCTGGCCTGCGTCGCTGCGGCCTTCGCCACGGTCGCGGTGCTGCCCCGCCGGGAGTGGTTCATCGCCCCCGCGGCGGCCATCGTGCTCGCCGGCATCGCGCTCGCGCTCGCGATACCCGTCCCACCGGGCCCGCTGTGGAGCTCGGTGCTTATCGGGATCGCGTTCGGAGCTGTCGGCGTGCTCGGCGGCAGCCCCGTCGTGGCGCTCGTGCTGCGCTTCGCCCAGGGCGGGGTTGAACTCGGCAGCAACGGCGGGATCATCGTTGCCGCCGACGAAACCTTCCAGCCCCGGCCCGAGCCGCGGGAGATCCTGCGCGGCGGGGCGACCATCGGTTACCTCGAGCGCATCGCCGTGCTCGGCTCAGCCGCCGCGGGGCAGCTCGCCGCGGTCGCCGTGATCGTCGCGATCAAGGGGCTCGGTCGCTTCTCAGAACTCGACGACAGCCGGGCGCGCGAGCGGTTCATCATCGGCACGCTCACGAGCCTCATCTGGGCCGGAGCCTGCGCTACGGCTGCGGTGCTACTGGCCTGACCGCCGCCCGCTTATATGGCGAGACCGTCGGGTCACCGGGGATCCAGAAGCGCCACGGGAACTCGGTGCCGCCGCCTGCCCCCGAAACACCGGTGCGCTGGCCCGACTCATAGGCGACCGCCGCTTCCGGGAGCTCGAACCGAAACCGGCCAGCGCCGAGCTGCGCTCCCCCGTCGGCGAGCGTGATGCCGAGCGCCACGCACAGCCGGGCGGGCCCGCGGGCCAGGTCGGCGTCGCCGCGGCTTGTCGTGCGGCGCTCGCGCGCGACATCCGCTCCCGCCACGACCTCGCCAGCACGCAGGAGCACCGCCGATGCGGTGCCCTCGGGCGAACAGACGATGTTCGCGCACACGTGCATCCCGTAGGTGAAGTAGGTATAGATGCGCCCCGGCGGGCCAAACATCACGGCAGTGCGTTTGGTCAGGCCGCGGAAGGCATGCGAGCCCGGGTCCGTTTCACCGAGGTAGGCCTCCACCTCGGTGAGGCGCAGGCTCACATCATCCACGGTCAGGATGCCGCCGAGCAGCAGCGGCGCCACCTCCGTCGCGGGGCGCTGCAGCAGGTCACTCACCTCAGAAGAACGGGATGCCACTCGCCACCGCGAACACGAGCGCCGCGACGATGATCACGACGCAGACCCCCACGACGATGCGGAAACCGCGCTGCGTCATGCCACGCCGCCACCACCCGGGATCCTGGTCTTTCTGCAACGTCACGTGGTGCTCCTTGCGGTGAGGGCGCGGACTCGCGCGGTCAGTTCGGCGCGCTGTTCGGCGACCCGGGCGGGTGCCGTACCCCCCGCGCCGGTGCGACTCTCGACCGAACCACGGACCGTCAGGACCTCGCGCACGGCTGCGGTGAGATGCGGAGAGATGGCGCGATACTGCTCGTCGGTCGGCTCGTGCAGGTCGAGGTCGTTGCTCTCGCAGAACTGCACGAGCGCGCCGCTGATCTCGTGCGCCTCACGGAACGGCACGCGCTGGCGCACCAGCCAGTCGGCGACATCGGTCGCGAGCGAGAACCCCTGCGGAGCAAGCTCAGCCATCCGCTCGGTGTCAAACACCAGCGTGCTGACCATGCCGGTGAAGGCCGGCAGCAGCACCTCGAGAGTTTCGACCGAGTCGAAGACCGGCTCCTTGTCTTCCTGCAGGTCACGGTTGTACGCCAGCGGCAGGCCCTTGAGGGTCGCCAGCAGGCCCGTGAGATTGCCGATGAGCCGACCGGACTTGCCTCGCGCAAGCTCTGCGATGTCGGGGTTCTTCTTCTGCGGCATGATCGAGGAACCCGTGGAGAAACCGTCGTCGAGGCGCACGAACCCGAACTCCCGCGTGTTCCAGATGATGATCTCCTCGGCAAACCGCGACAGGTCGATGCCCAGTTGCGCGGCGATGAAGGCGAACTCGGCAACCACGTCGCGGCTGGCCGTCGCGTCGATCGAGTTCTCGCCCGGGCGGCTGAGCCCGAGTTCGCTCGCGACGAGCGCGGGGTCGAGGGCGAGGCTGCTGCCGGCCAGCGCCCCGGCGCCATAGGGCGAGGTGGATGCCCGCACCCGCCAGTCCCGCAGGCGCTCGAGATCGCGCACGAGCGGCCAGGCGTGGGCGAGCAGGTGGTGGGCCAGGAGCACCGGCTGGGCGTGCTGCAGGTGGGTGCGACCGGGCATGATTGCCGACTCGTGCCGTTCGGCCTGCGCCGCGATCGCATCGATGAGGTCGACGACCAGGTCACCGATAACACTGGCGTGGTCGAGCAGGTACAGCCGCATGAGGGTCGCGATCTGGTCGTTGCGGCTGCGGCCCGCACGCAGCTTGCCGCCGAGCTCCGCACCGACCCGCTCGATGAGGATTCGTTCGAGGGCACCGTGCACGTCTTCGTCAGTGTCCTGCGGCGCGGCGTCCGTGAGGCCGTCGAGGCCGTCGAGCATCCGCTCCAGTTCGACCGGGTCGAGATAACCCGCAGCGGCAAGCGCTTTCGCGTGCGCCTTCGAGCCGAGGATGTCGTACGGCGCGAGCTGCCAGTCGAAATGTGTCGAGCGGCTCAGGCGCGAAAGCTCCGGTGAGGGCCCGCTCGAGAAACGCGCACCCCAGAGCGAGCCCTCCCCGGTCTTGCCCTCAGATCCCGACACGCTCGATCACCGGTTATCGCGGCGAGCGCTGATCTTGCTCGGCAGCGACCAGATCTCGATGAAGCCCTTCGACAGCGACTGGTCGAAGGTGTCGCCCGTGTCGTAGGTGGCGAGGCTGAAGTCGTAGAGGCTCTGCTCCGAGCGCTGGCCGGTCACGACCGCGCGGCCGCCTTGCAGCTTGAGCCGGATGTCACCTGACACGTACTTCTGGGTGTCGTCGATGAAGACATCCAGGCTGCGCTTGAGGCTCGAGAACCACAGGCCGTCGTAGACCAGGTTCGCCCACTCCGACTCGACGCCGCGCTTGTAGCGGCCGAGGTCACGTTCGAGGGTGAGCGCTTCGAGAGCCTCGTGCGCGGCGATGAGCGCCATGGCAGCGGGGGCCTCGTAGACCTCGCGGCTCTTGATACCGACGAGGCGATCCTCGACCACGTCGATGCGGCCGACCCCGTGCTTGCCCGCGAGCGCGTTGAGCTGCTCGATGGCCTGCAACGGCGTGACGGCGACGCCGTCGATGGCCGTCGGGATGCCCGCGGTGAAGGTGATCGTGACCTCGTCGGCGTCCTTGGCCACCGAGGGGTCCATCGTGTACTCGTAAAGATCCTCGATGGGCGCGTTCCACGGGTCTTCGAGGAAGCCGGTCTCCACCGCGCGACCCCAGACGTTCTTGTCGATCGAGTAGGGGTTCTTCGCCGACTGGCGGATCGGCAGGTTGTGCTCCTCCGCGTAGATGATCGCCTTGTCGCGGGTGAGCGCGAGGTCACGAACGGGCGCGATGCTCGTCAGCTCGGGGGCGAGGGCGGCAACGGCAGCCTCGAACCGGACCTGGTCGTTGCCCTTGCCCGTGCATCCGTGCGCCACGCTGTCGGCGCCGAGCTGCTTGGCCGTGATAGCCAGGTGCTTGGCGATCACCGGGCGGCTGAGGGCCGAGACCAGCGGGTAGCGCTTCTGGTAGAGCGCGTTGGCCTTGAGGGCCGGCATCAGGAAGTCGTCGGCGAATTCATCCCGAGCATCGACGACGATCGACTCGACCGCGCCACAGTCGAGGGCGCGCTGGCGGATGTCGTCCATGTCTTCGCCACCCTGGCCGACGTCGACCGCGAGGGCCACGACCTCTTTGCCCGTGGCATCCTTCAGCCAACCGATCCCAACCGAGGTGTCGAGGCCGCCGGAATAGGCGAGGACGACGCGTTCTGACATATGTGGTTCTCCTTGAAGTCGTACTTAGTTTATGGAATGGGTCTCGACAGGCTCGACCACCGGGTCAGGCCTGCTCGAGGAGCCAGACCATGAGGGCCTTCTGGGCGTGCAGGCGGTTCTCCGCCTCATCCCAGATGACGCTCTGCGGGCCGTCGATGACCTCGGAGGTCACCTCGTAGCCGCGGTCGGCCGGCAGGCAGTGCAGGAAGATCGCGTCGGGCTTGGCGAGCGCCATCATGTCGGCGTCGACCTTGTATGAAGAGAGGGATGCCACGCGCGCGGCCTTCTCCTCCTCCTTGCCCATCGACACCCAGGTGTCGGTCACCACGACGTCAGCCCCGGCGGTCGCCTCGAGCGGGTCGGTGTAGATGGTCACCGATCCCCCGGTCTGCACGGCGATCGCGTCGGCGTCGGCGACCACGCGCGGGTCGGGCTGGTAATCCTCGGGGCAGGCGACGCGCACGTGCATCCCAGCTGTCGCCCCTGCAAGCAGGTAGGAGTGCACCATGTTGTCTGCCCCGTCACCGAGGAAGGTCACGGTGAGACCGGCGAGCTGGCCCTTGTGCTCCCGGATGGTCAGCAGGTCGGCGAGCAACTGGCAGGGGTGGAACTCGTCACTCAGCGCGTTGATCACCGGCACCGTGGTGTCGGCGGCCATTTCGACAAGGCCCGACTGGGCGTAGGTGCGCCACACGATGGCCGCCACCTGCCGCTCGAGCACCCGCGCGGTGTCGGAGGGGCTCTCCTTGCCGCCGAGCTGGCTGTTGGCCGTCGAGATGATCAGCGGCTGGCCGCCGAGGTCGGCGATCCCGACCGCGAAGCTCACTCGCGTGCGGGTAGAGGACTTGTCGAAGATCACTGCGACCGTCTGCGGGCCGGCCAGGGGCTTGCGCCCCCAGCGGTCGGCCTTGATCTGGGCGGCAAGGTCGAGGATCGCCGTCTGCTCGGCCTGGGTGATGTCGTCGTCCCTGAGGAAGTGGCGGGTCATGCTGTGGCCTCCAGTGCGCTCGTGAACTTCTGAATGAACTCGTCGATCTCTGCGTCGCCGATGATGAGTGGGGGTGCCAGGCGGATGCTCGTGTCGGTGGCCCCGTTGACGATCAGCCCCCGCTCCATCGCCGCGGCGACCACGGCGTGCGCGACCGGCTTCTGCAGCCCGACCCCGATGAGTAACCCCTGCCCGCGGATCTCGGCGACGAGCGGGAGGCCCGCCAGCCGCGCCCGCAGCTGCTCGCCTCGCAGGCGGGCGTTCTCGACCAGGCCGGCGTTCTCGATCTCGCCGAGCACCGCGTTAGCCGCCGCCGTCGCCAGCGGGTTGCCGCCGAAGGTGCTGCCGTGCTGGCCCGCCGTGAACAGCTCGGATGCCGCGCCGAAGGTAATGAGCGCACCGATCGGCACGCCCCCACCGATGCCCTTGGCCACCGCGATCGCGTCGGGGACGATCCCGGTGTGCTGGAAGGCGAACCACTGCCCCGTGCGGCCCGCGCCGGTCTGGATCTCGTCGAGGATGAGCAGGGCTCCGTGGGCTGACGTGAGCTCCCGGGCGGCCTCGAGGTACCCGGCGGGCAGGTCGAGCACCCCGGCCTCACCCTTGATCGGCTCGATGACGAGCGCCGCGACATCCGGCCCCATCGCCTTCTCGAGCGCTTCGATCGTCGACTCGATGTGCTCGACATTGGGCACGAGCGGCTCGAACGGTTCGCGCAGCACCGGCTTGCCGGTGAGCGACAGCGCGCCCATCGTGCGCCCGTGGAACGAGTTCTGCAGGCTGAGGATGCGCGGCCGGTTCGTGCGCCGCGCGAGCTTGATTGCGGCTTCGATCGCCTCCGCGCCCGAGTTGCCGAAGAAGACCCGGCCCCTGTCGCCCGCGCCGGAAAGGCGCAGCAGGCGCTCGGCGAGTTCGAGCTGCGGGGGGCTCGCGAAGTAGTTGGAGATGTGCGCGAGGCTGGCAACCTGCCTGCTGACCGCCTCCACCAGGACCGGATGCCCGTGCCCGAGCGAATTCACCGCGATACCACCGAGGAAGTCCAGGTACTCGTTACCCTCGGAGTCCCACACCCGGCAGCCCGCACCGCGCACCAGTTCGGCCAGCGGGAGCGCTGCGGACTTCATGATCCGCGCCGAATACTCGGCCTTCCAGTCACTCATGCCACAACCTCCGTGCCGATGCCGCTCTGGGTGAAGACCTCGAGCAGGATGGAATGCTTCTCGCGACCGTCGATGATTGCCGCTTTCGGGACCCCGCCCGCGACCGCGTCGAGGCAGGCCGTCATCTTGGGGATCATCCCCGACTCCAGGCCCGGCAGCAGGGCCTGCAGCTCGGTCGTCGTGACGACGCTCACGAGCGAATCGCGGTTGGGCCAGTCGCTGTACAGCCCTGCGACATCGGTGAGGATCACCAGTTTCGCCGCGCCGAGCGCGACCGCGAGGGAAGCGGCGGCCGAGTCGGCGTTGACGTTGAGCAGGCTGTCGGGGCCGTTGGCGACGGTCGAGATGACGGGGATGTGGCCCTCGGCGATGACCTCGAGCACCCGCGCGGGGTCGACCGCCGTGACATCCCCCACCAGTCCCAGGTCGACCAGCTCGCCATCGACGACCGCGCCTCGCGGCTCGCCCGTGAACAGTCCGTGTTCGTCGCCCGACACGCCCCTGCTGAGATCGCCGTGCTCGTTGATGAGCGCCACGAGTTCGCCGCCCACCTGTTCGGCGAGCACCTGCCGGATCACGGGCATGCTCTCCGGTGTGGTCACCCGGTAGCCGCCGCGGAACTCGCTCGGGATGCCCCGGCGGGTGAGCTCGGCGGTGATTTGGGGCCCGCCGCCGTGCACCACCACCGGTTTCACCCCGGCGTAGCGCAGGTAGACCATGTCTTCGGCAAAGGCGCGCTTGAGCTCGTCGTCGACCATCGCATTGCCGCCGAACTTGACGACGATGATCTCGTCATGGAACCGCTTGAGCCACGGGAGGGCTTCGATGAGCACCGCGGCCTTGGCGGCCGCCTGGTCCTGGGTCACCATCAGCTGGAGTACGCGCTGTTCTCATGCACGTAGTCGTGCGTGAGGTCGTTGGTGAGGATCGTCGCCGTCGCCTGCCCTGACTTCAGGTCGATGAGCAGCTCGACCCGGCGTGGGCTCAGGTCGACCTCGTCGCGCGGCCGGTCGGGAGCTCCGGCGTGGCACACCCGCACCCCATTCATACTCACGTCGACGTCGTAGGGGTCGAACGCGGCATCCGTCGTTCCGATTGCGGCAAGCACCCGGCCCCAGTTGGGGTCATTGCCGAAGACGGCCGCCTTGAAGAGGTTGTTACGGGCGACCGAACGGCCCACCTCGACCGCGTCATCCTCGGTGAGGGCGTTCACGACTTCGATCCGGATGTCGTGGCTCGCGCCCTCCGCATCGCCCTGCAGTTGCTCGGCCAGGTCGAGGCACACCTCGGTCAGCACGGCCGTGAAGGCGTCGAGCCCGGGCTCGACACCCGAAGCGCCGGAGGCGAGCAGGGAAACCTGGTCGTTCGTCGACATGCAGCCGTCGGAGTCCAGCCGATCGAAGCTGACCCGGGTCGCCTTCCGCAGCGCGATATCGAGTTCGGCGCTGCTGAGCACCACGTCGGTGGTGATGACCACGAGCATCGTGGCGAGGCCGGGCGCGAGCATCCCGGCGCCCTTCGCCATGCCGCCGACGGTGTAGCCGTTGCCTTGCTTAGTGGAGCGCTTCGGCTTCGAGTCGGTGGTCATGATGGCCCTCGAGGCGGCTTCACCGTTGTCGCCGAGATCCCGTGCCGCCGCCGCGACGCCGGCGAGCATCTTGTCGAGCGGCAACTGGTCACCGATGAGGCCCGTCGAACACACCAGCACGTCGCCCGCGCCGATGCGGAGCGCCTCACCGACCGCCTCCGCGGTCGAATGGGTGACCTGGAAGCCCTGCGGGCCGGTGAAGCAGTTCGCTCCCCCGGAGTTCAGCACGATCGCCCCCACGGTGCCGTCGGCGATCACCTGCTTCGACCAGATAATCGGGTTCGCCTGCGCGCGGTTGCTCGTGAACACGGCGGCCGCGTTCTGCAGCGGCCCCCGGTTGACTACGAGCGCCAGGTCGAGTCCGCCGCTGGCCTTCAGCCCGGCCTCAACACCCGCCGCCTCGAAACCTTTCGCCGCCGTCACGCTCACGGTGCCACTCCGTCCACTGCCAGGCCCGTCGTCTCCGCGAAGCCGAGGGCGATGTTGGCCGACTGGATTGCCGCGCCCGCCGTGCCCTTCACAAGATTGTCGAGCGCCGAGACCACGACCACCCGGCCGGCAGCCTCGTCGACCGCGAGCCCCATGAGAACGGTGTTGGCGCCGAGGGTGTCGGCGGTGCGGGGGAACTCCCCCGCCGGCAGAACGTGCACGAACGGCTCGTCGGCGTAGGCGGCCTCCCAGGCATCCCGCACCTGGGCCGCCGTCACGCCCGCCGCAAGCTTGGCGGTGCTGGTGGCGAGGATGCCCCGGCTCATGGGAACCAGCACGGGGGTGAACGAGACGCTCACGTCGACGCCGCCCACCAGCCGCAGGTTCTGCACGATCTCGGGGGTGTGCCGGTGGATGCCGCCCACCTGGTAGGCGCTGGCCGAACCGAGGATCTCGCTGGCCAGCAGGTTCGTCTTCAGGCTCTTGCCCGCCCCGGACGGGCCAACCGCGAGCACGGCGACGAGGTCGTCGGCGGCGATCACCCCCGCGGCGATGCCGGGAGCGAGGCCGAGGGTGATCGCCGTGACGTTGCAGCCGGGGACGGCGATGCGCCGGGAGGCCTTCAGGGTCTCTCGTTGGGAGCCGAGTTCGGGCATCCCGTAGTCCCAGGCGCCGAAGTAGTCGCCGCCGTAGAACTGCGCCCAGTCGGCCTCGCTCGTGAGCCGGTGGTCGGCGCCGCAGTCGATGACGAGCGTGTCGGCGGGAAGGTGCTCGGTGACCTCGCCCGACTTGCCGTGCGGCAGGGCAAGGAACACGACGTCGTGGCCGGCGAGGGTCGCCGTGTCGGTGGGCTGCAACTGCAGGTGGGACAGCGAGCGCAGGTGGGGCTGGAGCGCGATGAGCGGCTGCCCCGCGTTCTGGAACGCGGTGACCGTCGTCACCTCGAATTCGGGGTGGGCACTGAGCAAACGCAGCAACTCACCACCGGCATAGCCGCTGGCACCAGCCACGGCGACCGATAGGGACATGGATCTACCTTAAGAGAGGAGGGACGAGGGGATGCTGCGGCGACGGCCCACGCGACCAACCCTGGTCGAAAGCGTAAGGCGTCGCCTATCGTCGCTCTGACCCGCGTCGACGCACAACAACGCGCAGCTCGAGGCTGTCGGCGGTGGTGCGGCGCATGGTCACGGAACCGAGCGTAGCCCACTGCGGCCGCACCGGGCGAATCGCTGCCCTTTCATCATTCAGGAGGGTGTGTGGCAGGTGTGGCCAGGAAGGCCGGAGTGATCACTCCCGCCCCGGTTGACCACTCCCCTCCCACCACCTCCTGAATGATGAAAGGCGGGAGGGGGTTACTCGCGGAGGGTAGCCCCGACCCGGGCGGCGGCGAGCGCCACGGCGGCGTTTTTCGCCTCCGTCGCCTCGGCGGCCGTCAGGGTGCGGTCGCTCGCCCGGAACCGCAGCGCGAAGGTCAGCGATTTGCTGCCCTCCGGCACACCGGGGCCCCGGTAGTCGTCGACGAGGGCCACGTGCTCGAGCAGATCCCCTGCGCCCTCGACGATGAGCGCGCGCAGGTCACCCGCGCGGACACGCTCCGGGACCACGAGCGAGACATCCTGGGTCGCCGCCGGCAGCGCCGCGATCGGCTGCGGCACGACCTCCGTCACCGCCGCCTCGATCAGGGCGTCAAGGTCGAGCTCGAGCACCGCGACCACGCGCGGCAGGTCGAGCTCGTCGGCGAGCGCGGGCAACAGCTCGCCCGCGTAGCCGACAACGCGGTCGCCCGAGCGCAGCTCCGCGGTGCGGCCGGGATGCATCGCCTGGTGCGACCCCGTCACCACCTGCAGCGGAACCGCGAGCACGAACGCGAGGTGCCGCGCGGTATCGAGGGCATCCGCGAGGCCGTGGGCGACAGCGGGCTGGCCGGGCTGGCGGCTGACCGCATCGCCGAGGAACAGCGCACCGACATGCCACGGCTGCGGCGGGATGCTCGCGCGAAGCGCGCCCAGCACCTCGTCGGAGGGAAGAGCGTCACCGGCGGGCAACGGCCCACTGCCGTAGGCCACACCCGCCTCCGGGCGGAACACCTCACCCGACTCGAAGAGCGCAAGATCGGTCAACCCGCGGGACAGGTTGCGCCGGGCCACCGTGATGAGCCCCGGCAACAGGGAGGTGCGCAGCCACGCGGCGTCGGGGTCGATCGCGTTCGCAAGCTTCACGGCGGGGACGACACCCTTCGCGGGCGAGCCAAACAGGTCGTTGGACGACTGCGGCACGAACGGGTACGCGAGCACCTCGGTGAGGCCCGCGGCGGCCAGCGACGCCGACGCGAGGCGCCGCAAGCGTTGCGTGCGGCTGAGCCCGCGCCCGGGCGGGGCAACCGGAAGCACCGACGGGATGCGGTCGTAACCCGAAATGCGCGCGACCTCCTCGGCGAGGCTCGCGGCCGTCGTCAGGTCGGGGCGCCAGCTCGGCGGGGTTACCGACCAGCCGTCGGCGGCAGGCAGCACCGTGGTGCCGACCTGCTCGAGGGCATGCACGATCTCGTGGTCGGAGAACTCCACCCCTATGAGGCCGGCGACAAACCCTGACGGCAGGTCAATCGGCGACGGGGCGACCGCGACGTCATAGGTCGACCCCAGCGGGTCGGCCGTGCCACCCGCCAGGTCAACCAGCAACTGCACCACGCGCGACGCGGCCGGGCCGGCAACCGCCGGGTCCACCCCGCGCTCGAACCGACGGGACGCCTCACTCGGCAGCTTGTGCCGGCGGGACGCCCTGGCGATCGACACCGGGTCGAAGTTGGCCGCCTCCACCAGCACATTCCGCGACGAGGAATCGATCTCCGTCGACGCGCCACCCATCACGCCGGCGATGCCGATCGGGCCCGACTCGTCGGTGATCAGCAAGTCCTCCGGGTCGAGGGTGCGCAGCTTCTCGTCCAGGGTCGTGATGGTCTCCCCCGCACGAGCGCGGCGCACCGTGATGCCGCCGCTCAGCTTGTCGAGGTCATAGGCGTGCGTCGGCTGGCCGAGCTCAAGCATCACGTAGTTCGTGATGTCGACGGCAAGCGAAATCGACCGGATGCCCGCAAGCGTCAGCCGCGCCACCATCCAGGCCGGGGTGGGCCGCGTCGGGTCGATCCCCCGCACCACGCGGGTCGTGAACACCGTCGTGCCCGCGCGCCCGCGGACCGGCGCGTCGTCGGTGATCGCGACGGGGAACCCAGCGCCCTCGAGCGGCGCCGGGAGCGAAGCCGGGTCGGTGAACCGGGCGCCCGTGGAGTGGGAGAACTCGCGCGCGATGCCACGGAGAGAAAACGCGTAACCGCGGTCGGGGGTCACGTTGACCTCCACAGCGAAGTCGTCGAGACCCAGCAGCGAGATGGCGTCGGTGCCCACCTCGGGATCAAGGCCGAGGGAGGACAACAGCAGGATGCCGTCGTGCTCGTCACCGAGGCCCAGTTCACGCGCCGAGGCGATCATGCCGTCGGATGTGTGGCCGTAAGTCTTGCGCGCCGAAATCGGGAACGGGCCCGGCAGCACGGCACCCGGCAGCGACACCACGACCTTGTCGCCCACCGAGAAGTTGTGGGCACCGCAGACGATTCCGCGAGGGGTGCCCTCACCGACATCCACCTGGCACCAGTTGATGGTCTTGCCGTTGCTCTGCGGCTCGGGTTCGAACGCGAGCACCCGGCCGACGACGACCGGGCCGGTCACCTCGAAACCGTGGACGTCTTCCTCCTCGAAGCCCACCTTGACGAGGGCAGCGTGCACCTGCTCGTGCGTGATATCTGCGGGGACATCGACGTACTCGCGAAGCCAACTGATCGGAATACGCATCAGACCACCATCCCGAACTGCTGGGAGAAGCGGATATCGCCCTCGACCATGTCACGCATGTCATTCATGTCATTGCGGAACTGCAGTGTGCGCTCGATGCCCATGCCGAACGCAAAGCCCTGGTACTCCTCGGGGTCGATCCCCGCCGCGCGCAGCACGTTCGGGTTGACCATGCCGCAGCCGCCCCACTCCACCCAGCGGGCGCCGCCCTTCGCGTTCGGCTGCCAGACATCCATCTCGGCGCTCGGCTCGGTGAACGGGAAGAAGTTCGGGCGCAGGCGGATCTGCGCGCCCTCGCCGAACATCGCGCGAGCCAGGTGCTCAAGCGTGCCGCGCAGGTGCGCCATCGTGAGGCCGCGGTCGATCGCGATGCCCTCGATCTGGTGGAACACGGGCGTGTGGGTCGCGTCGAGCTCGTCCTTGCGGAACACCTTGCCCGGCGACACCACGTAGACCGGCAGCGGCCGCTCGAGCAGCGTGCGGACCTGCACGGGGCTCGTCTGCGTGCGCAGCACGAGGTGCGAGTCGATGGGATCGACGAAGAAGGTGTCCTGGGTGGCACGGGCGGGGTGATCCTCGTCCATGTTCAGGGCGTCGAAGTTGAACCACTCGTTCTCGAGCTCCGGGCCCTCGGCGACCTCCCACCCCATGCCGACGAAAACGTCGGCCATCTGCTCCATGAGCAGGCTGAGGGGATGACGTGAGCCGACGCGCCACCGGGAGGGCACCGCCGTGACATCCACCGCTTCGCCAGCCAGGCGCGCTGCTTCCTCCGCCACCGCGAGCTCGGCCTCGCGCGCCGCGAGCACCTGGGCGACACGGGCCCGGGCCTGGCCGACCAGCTTGCCTGCTGCGGCGCGCTCCTCCGGCGGAATGCTCTTCAGGCTCGCATTGAACTGCGCCAGCGGCGAGGCCTCCCCCACGTGCTCGGCGCGGGCGGACCGCAGCTCGGTCATGCTCGCCGCAGCGGTCAAGGCGGAGATGGCCGCCTCGGTCGCAGCGGCAACCGACGATTCGGTGATGGGGGTCTCTGACACAAGGTACGAGTTTAGCCACCCGGCTGGTCGTAGCCCGTGTCGTGGTCGGACGTAGCGCCGGGAACGCGGAGCGGATCGCCCGTCGTGCCGAACCCCGCGCCACCGAGCTGGGCGAGGACCTTCGCCGCGCGTCGGCCACCACGCCCGCCGCCCCGCCCGGCCGCCGTGCGGCGTGCGACGAAACGTGCGATCCACGACAGCGAGAGGTTCACCGCGAGGTACACGGCGAGCACAACGAAGAAGAACGTGAACAGGTAGCGACCGCCGAACGTGGTCGGTCCCTGTTTCAGTCCGATATTGAGCAGCTCCTGGTAGCCGAGGATGTACGCGAGCGAGGTGTCCTTGAGCAGCACCACGAGCTGGGCAATGATGATCGGCAACATGTTGCGGAAGGCCTGCGGGTATTCGATCGAAGCGCGCACCTGCAGCGAGGTCAGGCCGACAGCAAGGCCGGATTCCCGCTGGCCCTTGGGCAACGCCAGTATCCCCGAGCGCAATGCCTCGCCGATGACCGCCCCGTTGTAGATGGCGAGTGCCGTGACGCCGGCCCAAAATTGGCCGGTCCCGAACACCAGCAGGATGAACAGCATCATGAGCAGCACGGGCATGCCGCGCAGGAACTCCACCACGACGGCAGCGGGAACACGGATGATCGCCGACCGGGCAGTGCGCGCCATCGAGAGCAGCACGCCGATGACCAGGGCGCCCGCGGCGGCGACGCCCGCCATCTGCAGCGTTGCGGTGAGGCCGCGGCCGATGGAACGCCACATGGCGCGGTCGAGCAGGATGTCCCAGCGGCTGGGGTCGAGCATTCCGGGCTGGGTGACCCCGCCAGCGTTCACCCGCGGCGCCGCGAGGAAGAGCACGATTGCCGCGAGGCCTGCCGCAATCAGCACACCGGAAAGGATCGAGAAGACCAGGGACAGCCTGCGGGCACGGGGGCCCGGCACGTCATAGAGCACGCTCATCGCAGGAACGCCACCCTTCGCTCGAGGTGCGCCGCGAGCTGGCCGAGCGGCACGGTGATGACGAGGTAGAAGACGGCGACCGCGACGAGAATCGGAATCGTTGCATTCCCGTTGAACTGGATCACCTGTCGCGACACCGCAACGAGTTCAATCACGGCAAACCCGGCCGCAACCGAGGTGTTCTTGGTCAGTGCAATCAGTACGTTGATCAGCGGTGGGATGACCACCCGGATAGCCTGCGGCAGCACGACCAGGCGCACCGTCTGCCCAAAGCCCAAGCCGATGGCCCGCGCTGCCTCCGCCTGGCCTACCTGCACGCCGTTGACTCCCGAGCGGATCGCCTCGGCGACGAATGGTGACGTGTAGAGGGTCAGCCCGATGGTGGCGAAGGTGATGTAGTCGAAGCGGATGCCCAGCGACGGCAGCACGAATGCGCAGAAGAACAGAACGAGTGTCAGCGGGGTGTTGCGGAGCATCTCGGTGTACACGGTCGCGAAAGCCCGGAGGGCGGCGACCGGCGAGATTCGCATCGCCGCGATGACGGTGCCGATCACCAGTGCGCCGGCTCCCGACACTACGAGAAGGCGAAGCGTGACGAGGAAGCCCGAGACGAAGTCGGGAAAATTCGCGATGATGGCGTCCATGGGCCTCCTTTCGTTGCGGGGAGACGGCCCGCCCGGTTTCCCGGGCGGGCCGTCGTAGCGGTGCTCTTAGTAGCGGTCGACCATCGGGGGGTCAGGCAGCGGCAGCACAGCGCCTGCCGTCGACTCCCAGGCCTCGGCCCACGAGCCGTCCTCGAAGGCCTCCTCGAGTACGTCGTTGATGAACATGCGGAACTCGGTGTCGTCGAGCGTCACGCCAATGCCGTACGGCTCCTCGGTGAACGGGTTGCCCACCACCTCGAACTCGCCGCCGCTCGCGTCAGCGAGGCCACCCAGAATCACGTTGTCCGTCGTGATGGCCACGACCTGGCCGGAGCTCAGCAGCGGCAGGCACTCGGCATAGCCGCCAAGCGCCGTCACCTGGTCGGTGTACTCGGCGATGTTGGCCTCGGAGGTAGAGCCGCCGACCGTGCATACCGGCTTGCCGACTACATCATCGGGCCCCTCAATGCCTTCGGGGTTACCCGCGAGCACCATCAGGTCCTGCCCGGCGTTGTAGTACGGGCCCGCAAAGGAGACAACTTCCTTTCGGGTGTCGTTGATCGTGTAAGTCGCGACGACCATGTCCACTTCACCAGACTCGATGAACGGCTCGCGGTTCGTCGAGATCGTCTCGGTCCAGGTGATGCCGCTTTCGGGTATCCCGAGCTTGGCGGCGATGAGCTTGCCAATCTCCACGTCAAAGCCCTGCGGGTCGCCGTTCGCGTCGACCTGGCCGAAGAGCGGCTGGTCGAACTTGGTGCCGATCGTGATGGCACCGGCCTCGTTGAGCGCGGCCATGGTGGTGCCTGCCTCAAACTCGATCGTGTCGTCCACGGCGATCTCCTCCGGTGCCTCGGCACCCGAATCGACGCAGCCGCTCAGGCCGAGCACGCTGACAGCTGCAATAGCCGAGATCATCAGACTTTTTTTGAGTCTCATGGTTTCCTCCTGTTGCTGTGCTTCTTAGCCACCGGTTAGTGGGTAAGTACTTTCGAGAGGAAGTCCTTCGCTCTCGGGCTTTGGGGGTCGGTGAAGAACTTCTCGGGAGTCGCTTCCTCAACGATCTGGCCGTCAGCCATGAACAGCACCCGGCCCGCAGCCTTGCGGGCGAACCCCATCTCATGGGTGACGACGACCATGGTCATCCCATCGCCCGCGAGCCCGACCATGACGTCGAGAACCTCGTTGACCATTTCGGGGTCGAGCGCCGAGGTCGGCTCGTCAAACAGCATCACCTTCGGGTCCATGGCAAGGGCCCGGGCGATGGCCACGCGCTGCTGCTGGCCGCCGGAGAGTTGCGCGGGCATCTTGCCGGCCTGGTTGGCGACGCCCACACGGTCGAGGATCTCCATCGCGCGCATCTCGGCTTCCTTCTTCGAGCGCTTGCGCACCTTGAGCTGCCCGAGAGTGACGTTCTGCAGCACGGTCATGTGCGAGAACAGGTTGAACGACTGGAACACCATCCCGACATCGGCGCGCAGCCTTGCGAGCGCCGCGCCCTCCTCAGGCAGTGCGATGCCGTCGATAGTGATCGTGCCGTCATCGATCGTCTCAAGCCGATTGATGGCCCGGCACAGGGTCGATTTGCCCGAACCACTGGGGCCGATCACCACGACCACTTCACCGCGGTGGATCGTCGCTGTGATGTCTTTGAGGACGTGCAATTCGCCGAAGTGCTTGTTCACATGATCGATGACGACAAGCGGTTGCATCCTTCGACACAAGCACACCCCCACTCGGGGGTCAACTTATCGGTCTATTCGTAACCGACCCGAAACACCGGCGGGACCTGCAATCCTGCTAGCTGCGTTGGGCGAACGCGCTCTCGTACAGGCACACGGAAGCGGCGGTGGCGAGATTCATCGACTCGGCGTGCCCGTAGATGGGGACCATGAGGGCCTGGTCGGCCAACGCGTAGTGCTCGTCGCTCAGGCCTCGGGCCTCGTTGCCAAATAGCCACGCGGTGGGCCGCGCGAGCACGCCCTCCGTGCGGGCCTTGAGCAGGTCGCCGCCCTTCACGTCAGCGGCAATGACCTGGAGCCCCGCGGCCTGCGTGCGCTCGATGACAGCCTCAAGTTCGGCGCCCACCGCCACGGGGACGTGGAAGATCGACCCCGTAGTGGCGCGCACAACCTTCGGGTTGTACAGGTCGACGCTGCGGCCGGTGAAGATGACGGCGTCGGCACCGGCGGCATCGGCGGCCCGGATGATCGTGCCCGCGTTACCGGGGTCACGGACCTCCTCGAGGATCGCGATCAGCTTCGGCTCAGCGGAGAGGATGTCTTTGACGGATGTCGGGAACTGGCGGCACACCGCGATCACACCCTGCGGGGTGACCGTGTCGGCCATAGCGTCGAGGACGGCCTCAGTGACGAACTCCACCTCGATCTCGGCCTCCGCCGCCGCCCGGGCGAGATCGCCGTGCCGTTCGAGCGCCGTCGGGGTGGCGAACAGGTCCACGAGCAGCTCCGGCCGGAACGCCAGCGCCTCAGCGACGGCCTGCGGACCCTCCAAAAGAAAAAGCCCGGTCTCGGACCGGGCCTCACGCTTAGCCAGTTTGGCCACGGCACGGACTCGGGGAGAGCGCGGGTTGTCGATCATGATCACAGTTTAGTTGCGCCTGCAGTTAACGACCGAAGCCCCGGGGAGTACCCGGGGCTTCGGCTGTCATGCATGAACTACGCGACGACCTTCGGTGCGGAGGTGTCGGCCGGAAGGGCAGCCTTCGCGGTCGCGACGATCGCGGCGAACGTCGCAGGCTCGGTGACCGCGAGGTCGGCGAGCATGCGGCGGTCGACCTCGATGCCAGCCAGGTTCAAGCCCTGGATGAGGCGGTTGTAGGTCAGGCCGTTCGCGCGGGAGGCCGCGTTGATGCGCTGGATCCACAGGCGACGGAAGTCACCCTTGCGGGCACGGCGGTCACGGTATGCGTAGACGAGGGAGTGGGTGACCTGCTCCTTCGCCTTGCGGTACAGGCGCGAGCGCTGCCCACGGTAACCCTTGGCGCGCTCGAGGATGACGCGACGCTTCTTGTGGGCGTTGACCGCCCTTTTAACTCTTGCCATTGTCCTGTCCCTTACTTACCGAGAAGCTTCTTGATGACCTTGGCGTCCGCCGGAGCGAGCACCTGCTCCTGGTTGAGCTGGCGCTTGAGCTTGCCGCTCTTGACC
>JBIITJ010000100.1:0-5008 GCA_044340535.1 Rhodoglobus sp. | reverse complement strand
AAGCCCAGGTCACGCAGCTCGTACATCATCTGGTAGGTCAGGGTGCCCGACTTCGACACGAGGCCGATGGGGCCCTTGCCGGTGATGGTCGCCGGGGTGATTCCCACGAGCGACTCGCCGGGGGTGATGATGCCGGGGCAGTTCGGGCCGATGATGCGGGTGGTTCCACCCTTGGCCTTGGCGAGCGCCCAGAATTCCGCGGAGTCCTGCACGGGGATGCCCTCGGTGATCACCACGACAAGCGGGATCTCTGCCTCGATGGCCTCGACCACGGCATCCTTGGCGAATGCCGGCGGCACGAACACGATGGAAACGTCGGCGCCCGTGGCATCCATCGCTTCCTTGACGGTGCCGAAGACGGGCAGCTCCACGCCGCCATCGTGGCTGACGGTGGTGCCGGCCTTGCGTGCGTTGACGCCACCGACAACCTGGGTGCCGGCCTTGAGCATGAGGGCGGTGTGCTTGGTGCCCTCGCCGCCGGTGATGCCCTGGACGATGACCTTGGAGTCTTTATTGAGGAAGATCGACATGTCTGCTGCCCTTTACTTCGAAGCCAGTTCGGCGGCCTTGTCGGCCCCGTCGTCCATGGAGGTCGCGAGAGTGACCAGGGGGTGGTTGGCGGCGGTCAGGATGGCCCGGCCCTCGTCAACCTTGTTGCCGTCGAGGCGCACCACGAGCGGCTTGCTGGCCGTGTCGCCGAGGGTCTCGAGCGCGCCGACGATCCCGTTGGCGACCGCGTCGCAGGCGGTGATACCGCCGAAGACGTTGACGAACACGCTCTTGACCTGCGGGTCGCCGAGAATCACGTCGAGGCCGGCGGCCATGACCGCGGCCGAAGCGCCGCCGCCGATGTCGAGGAAGTTGGCGGGCTTCACGCCGCCGTGGCGCTCACCTGCGTATGAAACCACGTCGAGGGTCGACATCACGAGGCCGGCACCGTTACCGATGATTCCCACCTCGCCGTCGAGCTTGACGTAGTTCAGGTCGTTGGCCTTCGCCTTGGCCTCGAGCGGGTCGGCCGCTGCCGCGTCTTCGAGCGACTCGTGGTTCGGGTGGCGGAAGCCAGCGTTCTCGTCGAGCGTGACCTTGCCGTCAAGGGCGAGGATCTGGCCGTCCTCCGTCAGCACGAGCGGGTTGACCTCCACGAGGGTGGCGTCTTCGCCCGCGTACACCTCGTAGAGCTTCACGAGCACGGGCGCGACCTTCTCGACGAGCTCGGCGGGGAAGCCTCCGGCCTCGGCGATCGCGGTGGCCTTCGCGAGGTCGATGCCCGCGATCGGGTCGACCTCGATCTTGGCGAGGGCATCGGGGCGCTCGACCGCGAGCTCCTCGATCTCCATGCCGCCCTCAACGCTGCAGAGGGAGAGGTACGAGCGGTTGGCGCGGTCGAGCAGCACCGAGAAGTAGAACTCCTGGGCGATCTTCGCCCCGGCCGCGACCATGACACGGTTGACGGTGAGGCCCTTGATCTCCAGCCCCAGGATGGCCTCGGCCGCCGTGGCCGCGTCCTCCGGGTTGTGCACAACCTTCACGCCGCCGGCCTTGCCGCGACCTCCGGCCTTGACCTGCGCTTTCACGACGACGGTGCCGCCGATCTTCTCGGCCGCCGCCTTCGCCTCAGCCGGGGTATCCGCGATGATGCCGGCAAGTACAGGCACTCCGTAGGATTCGAAAAGGTCCCGAGCCTGATACTCGAAAAGATCCACGTAACTCTCGCAATCGTGCGTCGGTTTTTCACTGGTGTGGTCAGTGTCGACGCTCGAGATAACTCGACATCGAGACACTTTGGCCGAGGGAAAGCCTACTCGCTTACGCTGGGGGTCTCGTCCGGACCGCTGCTCCCCTGCACATAACTCCTGCATTTTTTAACACAGGACGGCCGTGGGCCAGCTAATCGAGGAGGGGCGGTCGATCGGCTCGCAAGGATTGCAGGAGTTATGAACCGCCCGCGGGAGAATGGGGCCATGCCCCTGCGGATCCAGGATGTCTCGGCCGACGCCATCCTGCTGGCCGGGGGTGCCCGCGCGATCCTGTTGCAGCTGGCCAACCCGGGGGTCGGGCACGCTGTCGCCAGGCACAGCAACTTCGCGCAGCGGCCCCTCGACCGGCTGCACGGCACCCTCACCTACCTCTACGTCACCGTGTACGGCAGCCCGGAGGAGCAGCACGAGATCGCCCGGCGGGTCGGGATGGCCCACCGCCCCGTTACCGGCGCGAACGACCCGGTCCTCCAGCTCTGGGTCGCCGCAACCCTCTACGACACCGCCATGCGGGTGCGCGAACTCGTCTACGGCCCGCTCGCTCCCTCCGATGCGGAGTCGCTGCTGGCCGACTACGCCATCGTCGGCACCGCCCTCGGGGTGCCCCGCACCCTGTGGCCCGCCGACCTCGCGGCCTTCGCGGAGTACTGGGACCGGGCGCTGCCCCGCGAGGTCGACGGTGTCGCCCGCGACGTGGCGCGTGAGTTGCTGCATCCCCGGTCCGTCCCGCTGTGGATCCGGCTGGCGATGCCGAGCGTGCGGATGGTGACGGCAGGGCTGCTCGACCCCGAGCTACGGGAGGCCTACGACCTGCCGCTGCGCGAACACCGGTTCGCCCGGGCGATGCGCCTGGCCCGGGCCGTCTATCCGCGGTTGCCACGGGCGGTCAGGGAAGCGCCGATGCGGCGGTACCTGCGGGCGTTCAGGGCTACGCGCTCCCGCGGATGACGAGCTCGTGCGGGATCGTGTGCCAGCCGCTCGGTGACTCGAGAATGTGTTCGACCAGCTCGAAAGCACGACGTGAGACCTGCTCCGGGCTCGGTCCGACGGTCGTGAGCGGAGGAACCGAGTACTGCCCCTCCTCGACGTTGTCGAACCCCACCACGGCGACATCCGTGGGAACCCGGATGCCATTGAGGGCGAGCGCATGGAGCGCCCCGAAGGCGAGCGAATCGTTGAAGCAGAACAGGGCATCGAAGACCGTGTTGCTGCGGATGAGTTCGATGACCGCCCTCGTCCCCTCGGCACGAGTGAACACCGAGACCGTGCTGAGCAGCTCAGGGCTTAGCGGCACGCCCGCCGCCTCGAGCGCTTGCTCATAACCGCGAAGGCGGAGAGTGGACGACGCATTCGCCCCTCCCGACTGCACGCCGATCGCTGCAATCCGCCGCCGCCCCGCCCCCAGCAGGTACTCGACGGCGGTGCGGGCGGCGTCGATGTTCAAGGCCCCGAGGTGCACGTAACCCTGGTCGCCGATGACCTCCGCCTGCTCACCGAGAAGCACGAGGGGTGTGCGCTGCGTGCGGTTGGCGAGTTCCCCTCCTGTCAGGGCCAGCGGGCTGAGCACGATGGCGTCGACGGAAGGCAGTCCCTCCCCGTCGATCAGGGCGCGTTCGGCGGCGTGGTCCCCGTTGGTCTGGGTGACAAGCACGGTTCGGCCGCGGGACTGCGCCGCATTGACGAAGTGCGCCGCGAGTTCGGCGAAGTACGGTTCGCGGAGGTCGGGCAAGCCGAGCGCGATGAGCCCGCTGCGCCCATGGCGCAATTCGCGCGCGGCGAGGTTGGGCCGGTAACCGAGGGTTGCGATGGCGTCCTGGACCCGCTGTCGCACGGTGTCTCCCACCCAGCCGGTGCCATTGACGACGTTCGAGACGGTCTTGGCGCTCACGCCAACGTGAGCGGCGACATCCTGAAGCGTTACGCGCGCCATCTCCACCCTTTCGCGACGCCACAGCTTAGCGCCAACGATCTGCACCTAGTTCAACGTTGAACACTGTGCTAGCATCCCATACATTGCCGTAATTCAACGTTGAACTATCAGCGTTGTCGGGATCCATCGCTATCAATGGAGACGTCGAGAAATGAACTCAGCGCTGAGAAGGTTCGGGGCCTACCTCTACATTCTCCCGATCGTCGTGCTCGCCGGCTTCCTGATCTACTACGCCATCGGCTTCTCGGCCTTCGCGAGCCTCACCGACTGGAACGGCCTCACCCGGATGAATTTCATCGGGTTCGGCAACTATGTCGAACTCATCGGTGACCCGACATTCTGGATCGCGCTGCGTAACAATCTCGTCTTCCTGGTCGCAACGATCCTCATCCAGGCAGTGCTCGGCTTGCTCGTCGCAGTGATCGCCAAGGAACGCCTCCCCGGAAGCAACATCTTCAAGGCAATCTTCTTCCTCCCGATCGCCATGGCGCCGGCGATCATCGCGACCGTGTTTAAGTACATGCTCGAGGCGAATTACGGCACGCTCAACGAGTCGCTGCGGGCACTGGGCATCATCGGTCCCGACGTCGTCATCCAATGGCTGGGCAAGGACCTCGGCCTGTGGTCGATCATCCTCATCAACGTCTTCCAGTGGATGGGCTTCTCGATGATGATCTACTACGCGGCGCTGATGGCCATCCCCGAAGACGTCTACGAGGCAGCCATGCTCGACGGCGCGGGGTGGTGGCGTCGACTGGTCAGCGTCACGGTCCCCCTGCTGCGAGGAACCACGGGGGTCCTGATCATCCTGGGCATCGTCGGGTCGCTCAAAACTTTCGACATAGTGTGGCTCACCACCGGTGGAGGGCCGGGTGTCTCCACCCACTTCCTGAGCACCTTCCTCTACCAGGCCAGGTCGGACCGCGAAGCCGGCTACGCATCCGCGATCGGTGTCGTGATCCTCCTGATCGCCTTCGTGCTCTCGATGCTCCAGATGCGAGCCGGCAACCGCGAAGGGAGCAGGCGATGAACCGCAAACTCAGCCTCGGCGTTCGAATCGCCATGTACGGGGCACTCACGGCACTCGCGGTGATCTGGCTCTACCCGCTCGCACTCGCGGTGTACAAGTCGGTCAGCGTCGGCGGGTGGAACAACTACCTCGTCGTCCTCAACCATGACGCCTTCAACTACTGGCTCGCCATCGGCAATAGCTTCCTCATGGCGGGAGCGTCCGCCGTCATCATCGTGGTCATCTCCTCACTCGCGGGGTATGCATTCTCGAAGATGGAGTTCCGCGGGCGAAAAGTGATCTACAACC
>JBIITJ010000099.1:0-5017 GCA_044340535.1 Rhodoglobus sp. | reverse complement strand
ACCTTCAATGATGTTCACGTGCACCTTGACGTTGTCGCCGGCGCGGAAGTCGGGGATATTGTCTTTGAGGGATGCTGCGTCGACGCTGTCGAGGATGTGCATGGTCATTCGCTCTCTGCGCCCGCCACAGGTCGAACGCGTGCTTAAGTGTTGCTTGAAGAATGGAGTGTGCGCCAGGACAGTGGACCGGAACCCCTGTGGCAGAGCCGTCACGCTGGCACGAACGGCAATTCTCGCACACATTTACCGCGCGGTGCCACCCAGCGAACTCGAAAGTGAGGGAGACTATCGTGCAAGGAAAATCCGCCCAGCAAGAAAAGTAGGCATTCATGATCGACAAGGCCGAATACACGCCCGTATCCGTCGCCATTCGCACCGAGCCCGTGCAGCAGCGAAGCACCGAGCGCATCACGAGCCTCCTGGATGCCGCCGCCGACCTGATCGACGAGCACGGCATTGACGGCCTCACCACGAGCGACGTCGCCACTCGCTCCGGTTCGTCGGTGGGCGTGGTGTACCGCTACTTCCCCAACATCCAGTCGCTGCTGCGTGCGCTGGCCGCGCGCAACATGCAGAAGTTTGCCGAGCGCGCATTCAGCTCTGAGCACCCGGAGAGCGCGCTTGACGCACTTAACGGGGCTATCGATATCTATGTCGACCTACTGCGCACGGAGCCCGGCTTCCGGGCACTCGGTTTCGGGGATGTCATCGACCGTCGTTTCGTGCAGCCTGACCTCAGCAACAACTCGGTGCTGGCACGTGGATTCACGGCGCTCCTGGTTGACCACTACGGCTTCACCGCGACCGACGAGCTGAGCCTCGACCTCGAGGTCATGATCGAGATCGCCGACGCACTGCTGCGCCGCGCCTTCCTGTACGAGCGCAACGGCGACGAGCGTTTCATCACCAAGCTCCGCGGCCTGGTCGCCGACTACGCGGCTCCCTACCAGTCAGGCCCCGCCGCACGATGATCGAACTGCGTACCCCCGCCGAGATCGAGGAGATGCGGGCGGCGGGTCGCTTTGTTGCGAGTGTGCTCACTGCGACAGCCGAGGCATCCGGTGTCGGCGTCAACCTGCTGGCGCTCGACCGGCTCGCCCACGACATGATCCGCAGGGCCGGCGCCGAGAGCTGCTACATCGACTACCACCCGTCATTTGGTGGTTCGCCGTTCGGCAAGGTGCTGTGCACCTCCGTCAACGATGCCGCCCTGCACGGCCTGCCGCACGACTACGCACTACGCGACGGCGACGTGCTGTCGCTCGACTTCGCGGCCACCGTCGACGGCTGGGTCGCTGACTCGGCCGTCACCGTAATCGTGGGAACACCGCGCGACGAAGACTTGCGGTTGATTGAAACCACGCAGCGGGCTCTCGACGCCGGGATCGCGGCCGCAACGGTCGGCAACCGTGTCGGAGACATATCGGCGGCAATCGGTGCCGTCGCGCACGCGGCCGGATACAGCGTCAACACCGACTTCGGCGGGCACGGCGTCGGGCGCACCATGCACGGCGGCGACCCGCACATTCCTAACGACGGGCGCGCGGGCCGCGGCCTGCCGATCAAGGCGGGGCTCGTCATCGCGATCGAGCCGTGGCTGATGATCGGTACCGACAAGCTCTACACCGACAAGGATGGCTGGACGCTGCGCAGCGCCGACGGCTCGCGCGCGGCGCACGTGGAGCACACGGTCGCCGTCACGGAGTCGGGCCCGCTGGTGCTCAGCGCCCGCTGAGGCCCGCTACTCGAGCAGGTCAGGACGTACTCGCCGGGTGCGTTCCAGCTGCTGCTCGTGCCGCCATGCCGCGATTGCACCGTGGTTGCCGCTCATGAGCACGGGCGGCACCTCAAGGCCCCGCCACTGCGCGGGCTTGGTGTAGCTGGGGTACTCGAGCAGGCCACCTTCGTGGCTCTCCTCGTCGAGGGATGCGGCATTGCCGATGACTCCCGGAACCAGCCGTCCGACGGCTTCGATCATCGCCATGACGGCGACCTCTCCCCCGTTGAGCACGTAATCGCCGAGGCTGACCTCGCGGACGCGGGCGCGGGATGACGCGTGCTCGACTACCCGCTGGTCGATGCCCTCGTACCTCCCGCAGCCGAACACCAGGTGCGATTCCTGGGATAACTCGCGTGCGGTGGCCTGCGTGAAACGTTCCCCCGCGGGGCTCGGGAAGATCACGACGGTGTTCTCGGCGATCGTGGCATCCAGCGCCTCGCCCCACGGCTCGGGCCGCATCACCATGCCGGCGCCACCACCGTATGGGGTGTCGTCGACGGTGCGGTGCCGGTCGTGCGTGAAGTCGCGGAGGTCGTGGACCTGCACGTCGATGAGCCCCGACTGGCGGGCTTTGCCGAGCAGCGAGACGTCGAGCACGCCGAAGAACTCCGGAAAGATCGTGACGATGTCGATGCGCACGATCAGTCCCTACTCGGTCGGCGCTGCGGGCTCATCGTCGTCGACCTCTTCGAACAGGCCAAGCGGCGGGTTGACGGTCATCGTCCCGGCTTCGATGTCAACCGCGGTAACAATCGCCTTCACAAAGGGAACCAGCACGTCGCCCGTGTTCGTGCGGACCGTCAGCAGGTCTTGCGCGGGGAAGTGCTCGACCTGCGTGATCGTGCCCACCTCCGCGCCGTCGCGCAGCACCGTCAGGCCGACCAGCTGGTGGTCGAACCAGGCGTCCTCTTCGTCGGAGGGCGCGTCGAGATCCTGGTCGATCCAGAGGATTGCCTTGATCAGGGTCTCCGCGGTGCTGCGATCGGGAACATCCTTGAAGAACGCCACCGGCTGTGCGTTGTAGAACCGCAGCTCGGTGAGTTCCAGTTTCTTGCCGTGCCAAGGCGAACTCGTCGGCACCTGCAGCGAGAACGTCGCGCCGGGTACGAACCGCTTCTCGGGGGCATCCGTGTACAGCTCGACCTTGATGGCGCCTTTGAGTCCGTGCGCCTTCGTCAGCCGACCCACGCGCAGTTGCGTGTGGGTCGGCTGGGGAGCTTTGGGGTCGGGCACCGCTAGAAGTCGGTGTCGACCACGTCGACGCGCACACGGCGACCATCGGCCAGGGCCGTGATCAGCGTGCGCAGCGCCTTCGCGGTGCGGCCGGCGCGCCCGATTACGCGGCCGAGGTCCTCCGGGTGCACGCGCACCTCGAGGACATCACCGCGTGGCGAGTTCTTCGCGACGGCCTGCACCTGGTCAGGGTGATCAACGATCCCCTTGACCAGGTGTTCGAGAGCGGGAGCGAGCAAGACTAAGCCTTGTCGGCGTCAGCGGAAGCGTCGCCAGCGACGGGGGCCTCATCGGCGACCTCGGCAGCGGGGGCTTCCTCAACAGCACCGTCGGAGACAACAGCCTCTGCAGCGGCGTCATCGCCGGTTGCGGCGGCAGCGTCCTCGTCAGCAGCGACAGCCTCGACGGGCGCAGCCTTCTCGGTCTTCGGCTTCAGGACGGGCTTCTTCTTCTCGTCAGCGACGAACTCGACCTTGGCTTCCTTGGTCTTGACGGTGCTCTTGGCACCCTTCTCGCCCTTGAAGATGCCCCAGTCGCCCGTGAGCTTGAGGATGGCCTCGACCTGCGGGCTCGGCTGGGCACCAACCGACAGCCAGTACTGCGCACGCGCGGAGTCCACCTCGATGAACGAGGGCTCCTCGGTCGGGTGATACTTGCCGATCTCCTCGATCGAGCGGCCGTCGCGCTTGTTGCGCGAGTCGGCCACGACGATGCGGTAGAACGGTGCACGGATCTTGCCCATGCGCTTGAGACGAATCTTTACAGCCACAATTCTCCTGAAATCTGCGTTTACTCAATAAAGAGTGGTTTGGGTGGCGAACCGCTAGCCGTGAGCGTGGGGGCACACTCGGCACAAAAGCTCTGATTGTTCCTGTCGCGCCGATTAGAGGGTCGGGGGCGACAGGACTCGACTGGCTATTCTGCCATGGTTTTGGCCGGTTCGGGAATCCGGCCGCGGCGGCGCGACAGCGCGACACCCACGAGGCAGACGGCACCGCCCACAACCGCGAGCACTGCGGGCACTTCCGCGAAGATGACGAGGCCCATGATGATGGCCAGCGGCGGCACGATGTAGGTCGTGACACCGAGCTGCCCCGCGGGCATGCGCGAGAGCGCGTATGCCCAGGTACTGAAGGCGAGCGCTGTGGGGATTGCCCCGAGATACAACACCCCGGTGATGGCGCTGGCGGGGGCATCCTGAAGGCCGGTCACCAGCTCCCCCGCGAACGGCAGGCATGACACCATGCCGATCGCGCAACCCAGCCAGGTCACCTGCGCGTTGGGCAGCCGGCGCAGCGCGGGCTTCTGGAACAACACGCCACCGGCGTACGTGAGTGCCGCGAGCAGCGCCCACAGCACGCCAACCCCGTCACCGAAGCCCTCGCCGCCACTCGTGCCGATGCCAATGAGGATCACGCCGATGAAGGCAACGCCGGCGCCGATAGCGAGCCAACGCGGGATGCCCTCGCCCAGGAACAGCCCTGCGCCAAGGGCAATGAGGATCGGGCCGATGTTGACGATCATCGCCGTCGTGCCGGCATCAAGACTGTGCTCGGCGATGTTGAGGGCGACGTTGTAGATGCCGAACCACAGAACGCCAAAGCCCGCGATGAGCCCCCACTCCCGGGCAGTCGGTGCCACCCAGCGTCTCCCGACAAGGACGACCACCCCGAGGAGAAGGGCGCCGACGATAAGCCTGCCGAGGGCGAGAGCGCCGCCGGTGAAGTAGGGCCCCGTGCCACGAATCACGATGAAGGCGCTCGCCCACGACACGATCGTCACGACGATCGCAACGAGGACGAGGGGGGTCAGTCGGGTGCTGGAGGTGCTCACTCGCCTACGCTAGCGGTGCCCGCAGACAGCGCGGGGCTCCCGGGAAGACGATGTCCGTTATGCGCCGAAATCTGGCAGTCGAGCCGGTTAGCTGTTGGCAGCGTCGCGCCACGCCAGCCAACGCTTGACCTCGTCGAACGGGTAGTCGGGGCCGGAGATGCCGATCGTGAA
>JBIITJ010000043.1:0-21747 GCA_044340535.1 Rhodoglobus sp. | reverse complement strand
CATGAACCACTTCATGGGCGGTCTCAACTACCAGATCGAGCATCACCTCTTCCCGAGCATGCCGCGCCCCAGCCTCAAGCGGGCCGGCGAGATCGTGCGCGAATATTGCCAGAGCAAGGGCATCCTCTACACCGAGGTCGGGCTGGTGACCTCGTACGGCATCGTCATCAAGCATCTCAACGAGGTCGGCCTCGGTGCCGACGGCGACCCCTTCGACTGCCCTGCGGCTGCTCGCGGCGGCTACGGCGCCTAAGGCCTAACCGGTCGTCACGCTCCGTACCCGGGGCGTTTGGGCACGATGTTGTCGCCCGAAGACTGGTGGCGTACACGCCGCAGCACCCAGGGCACGAGGTATTCCCGGGCCCAGCCGATGTCGCTCACGCGCGCCTCACGCCACCGCACGGGAGGCAAGGGCTCGGGCTTGTACGGCTCGAGGTCGTGCTCCACCGCGAGGGCATCAAGCACCATCCGGGCGATCGTGTGGTGGCCCACGGGGGAGAAGTGGAGCCGGTCTGGCGCCCACATCCGCGGGTCGGTGAGTTCGCGTAACGCCCACATGTCGGCGACGATCGCATCGTGCCGCTGGGCGATCGCCCGCAGGTTCTCGTTGTAGATCGCAACCTTGCCCCGAACGCGGCCCAGCACGGGGGTCATCCCGATGTCGGGGCCGTTGAACATCACGACCGTAGCGCCGTCGCTGCGCAGGCGCTCCACCATCGCCTCGAACCGCCGGGACACGTCGTCGGGGTCGGTGCCGGGGCGAATGATGTCGTTGCCCCCCGCCGACACGGTGATGAGGTCGGGTTTCAGCGCGAGGGCGGCATCCACCTGCTCGTCGGCGATCTGTTGCAGAAGCCTGCCCCGGATGGCCAGGTTCGCGTAGGCGAAATCGTCGTTCTGGGCGGCAAGCACTTCCGCAACCCGATCGGCCCATCCACGATGGCCTCCCGGGCTCTTCGGCTCCGGATCCCCGATGCCCTCGGTGAAGGAATCACCGATCGCGACGTACCTGCTCCACGGGTGCTGCTGTGCCATAAGACAAGCATTGCCCAGATTCCTGGAGGCTCGCTACCAGACTCTCCATCCATCCGCAATGCCTTGTCCCTCACTCAGGGGACACGCTTAGGTAGACAACGGCCCCGAGAACCGGGGTAGTAAGAAAATGACCGACTGGGAGGTCGTCAATGGGAATCATCGGCTGGATCGTACTTGGCCTTATTGCCGGTGCCATCGCGAAAGCTATTCTGCCGGGACGCCAGGGCGGTGGCTGGATCGCCACCCTGATCCTGGGTGTCGTCGGAGCCCTGCTCGGCGGTTTCATCGGTAGCGCGCTCTTCAGCATCGGCCTCGAGGAGTTCTGGTCCATCCAGACCTGGCTCGTCGCCATCGCCGGATCGATCGTCGTGCTCCTGATCTACGGGCTCGTCACGCGTGGAAGCCGCCGGGCCTAATCACCCGAGGGCTTTACGGGGGCGGCATGCTGAGGCATACCGCCCCCTTTCCGTTAAGCAACGCAGGCAAGCAGCGTCGGTCGCCGGTGACAGGATGGCCTCATGGGCAAACAGGACGGCCGTCACCGGCAAGTCACCACGGGGCCCATCGACGACAGCACGGCGACCATCCTGCACGTGGACATGGACGCGTTCTTCGCCTCCGTCGAATTGCTCGACCACCCCGAGTTGCGTGGCAAGCCCGTCATTGTCGGCCACAACTCGGCCCGCTCGATCGTCACCGCCGCCACCTACGAAGCCCGAAAGTTCGGGGTGAACTCGGCGCTGCCGATGTCAATCGCCCTCAAGCGCTGCCCCCAGGCGATCATCCTCGAACCGCACTTCGAGCGTTACCAGTACTACTCGAGCATCGTCATGTCGATCTGCGACGACCTCACCCCGCTCGTCGAGCGCCTCGGCATCGACGAGGCCTTTCTCGATGTCGCTGGCGCCCGGCGCGTGTTCGGCTCGCCCATGCAAGTGGCCCAGCTGCTGCGCCAGCGGGTGCGGGATGAGACCGGGCTGGTGTGTTCCGTCGGGGCGGCCAGCACCAAGTTCGTCGCCAAGGTCGCCTCGGGCCTGTCCAAGCCCGACGGGCTGCTCGTGGTGCCGGCCGACGGGACCGTCGGCTTCCTGCATCCGCTGCCGATCGCAAGTCTCTGGGGTGTGGGCAGCAAGACCGAGGAACTGCTGCGGGGGCGCGGGTACCACACGGTCGGTGACCTGGCCCGGGCATCCGTCGACGACCTGCGGGTGGTCATCGGGGACTCGGGGGCGCAGCGGCTGCACGACTTGGCGTGGGGGATCGACCCGCGCGTCGTGCACACCCGCGAGGAGGAGAAGTCGGTGGGGCACGAGATGACCTTCGAAACCGATGTCACCGACCCGGAGATCATTCGGCGCGAGTTGCTGCGCATGTCGAACCAGGTCGCGGTGCGGCTTCGCAAAGCGGGAATGGTGGGCCGCACGATCGTGCTCAAGCTACGGTTCGCTGACTTCACCACCATCACGCGCTCGAAGACCATCACCGAGCCGACCGACCTGGGGCGGCGCATCTACGAGGAGGCGCGCGAAATCTACGCGGCCACGTCTTCGGCTGGCACCGGAAAACAGGATGCCGCGATCAGGCTTGTGGGCGTGCGCGCCGAACAGCTCCAGGACGCCACCACCGCGCAACTGGGACTCTGGGACGAGTCCGAGGGGTGGCGGGAGGCGGAAGACGTGATGGATGCTGCGAGCGCCCGTTTCGGGCGCGGCTCGGTCACCCCCGCCCGACTGCTGGGCGGGCGGGCCACCGAGCGACCGCGCCTGGGCCAGCGCGACTGACCTGACACAACCAGCCTGACGCAACCAGCCTGACACGACCGACCTCACGCGAGCCCGCCCGATAGCGCACACTGGATACATGGCCATGCCTCGCAGCATCTCGATCCGCCTGCGGCGCCAGCGCCTGCTCCCGGCCTGGGTGCGTCGCATCGACCAGCGCGCGGCGCAACGGCGCAACGGCACCAGGCTTCCTGCCGCCGTGGACGCCGGGCTCCGCGGCTTGTCACGCCGGGCCGACCGCGGGGTGCTGTGGTTCGCCCTCGCGGGGGTGCTCGTGCTCCTCGGCAAACGGCGCGCCGCGGTCAGGGGTCTCGCCTCCCTCAGCGTCGCGAGCATCATCGCCAACCTCGTGGGCAAAGAGCTCTTCGGGGGCGACCGCCCGATCCTCGACGACGTGCCCGTGACCCGGCGCCTGCACCGGCCACCAACCTCGCCCTCTTTCCCGTCCGGGCATTCCGCCAGCGCGGCAGCGTTCGCTCTCGGGGCGGCCATTGAGACTCCCGCCACCGCCCTGGTCACCGCGCCGCTCGCGGCCGGTGTGGCCTACTCACGGCTGCACACCGGTTCGCACTGGCTCTCCGACGTCATCGGCGGGGTGACGATTGGGGCCGCGGTCGCGGGACTGGGCCGGCTGCTCGTCCGCCCCCGGGAGCGTGGCCCCGCGGGCACACCAGTCGCTTTGCCCGCGCTGCGTCGCGGTCGCGGCCTGTTCCTCGTGGTCAACCGTGCCTCCGGCAGCGGGTCGCTGCGGCTTGCGCATCCCGCCGTCATCCCGCCGTCATCCAGCGCACACTGCCCGACGCCGTTCTGCACATTCTCGAGCCGGATGAGAATGTCGCGAAGGTGCTCGAGCGCGGCATCCGCAAGCACCGTCCCGTGGCGATCGGTGCGTGCGGGGGAGACGGCACGATCGGGGTCGCCGCAGGGATCGCGCTGGCCCACGATCTTCCCTTCCTCGCCATGCCCGGGGGCACGCTCAACCACTTCGCCCGGGCGGCGCGAGTGACGAGCCTGGGTGCCGCGATCCGAGCGGCGCGTCGAGGCAGCGGGATTCTCGCCGACGTCGCGACGGCACGCATCGACGCCGGGCGCCCGTTCACGGTGCTCAACACGGCATCAATCGGCGTGTACCCCGAGCTCGTCGCCGAACGCGAGAAGCTCGAGAAACGCATCGGCAAATGGCCCGCAGCCCTCGTCGCGGCGGCACGCACCCTGCCCCGTGTGACGCCCGTGCATTTCAGCATGGAACCTCGCGAGGTGCGCGCGTGGTCAGCGTTCATCGGGGTGAACCGGTATTACCCGCGCACGATCATCCCGCGCAGTCGGCATCGCATCGATGACGGCCTGCTGGATGTGCGGATCGCTCGCTCGGATGTCTCGGCCGCGTGTTCGTGAACCTGGCCCTGGGCGGCAGGGTGTCCGGTTGGCTGCGCCGGGTTCCCCCGCTCGGGCGGCTGCTGGGTGTCGACAGTTTCACGACACGTACCCTCGATTTCCGGGTGGACGCCCGCCACGACGGCGCCGGCTTTGCGCACGACGGCGAGGTCATCGAGCCAGCCGAGTCATACCGGGTGCGAATCGGGATCGACGACCGACGCTTGCGCCTGTACGCACCCCACCGGCCCTAGCCTGACATCAGCCCGCCGTGACAGTGCAGGCCGCGTGACAGTGCAGGCAGGTAACATTCCATCAAGTGAGTACACCCCCGCTTCCCGGCCCCACGGTCGGTACCTTTGCGGCGGAACATCTCTCACCGGCCTACCCCGAGCGGGCCGCCCGCGGCACCGCCGACAAGCTGCGGGCCTGGCAGGCTGAAGCCCTCGACAGCTACTTCGAGCGCGAGCCGCGCGACTTTCTCGCCGCCGCCACCCCCGGCGCCGGCAAAACCACTTTCGCGCTACGGCTCGCCGTCGAACTGATCGCCCGCCGGGTCGTCGACCGCGTGACTGTCGTCGCCCCGACCGACCATCTCAAGCGACAGTGGGCGGATGCCGCGCACCGGGTCGGCCTGCGCTTGAACCCCGCGTACAACAACGGCGACGGTTACGGCGGGCGGAGGTTCCACGGGCTCGCCGTCACCTACGCGCAGGTTGCGGTGCGGGCATCCCTGCACCGGGAGATCACTGAGTCGGCGCGCACCCTCGTGATCCTCGACGAGGTGCACCACGGCGGAGACGCGCTCAGCTGGGGCGATGCCATCCGGGAGGCGTTCGGCCCGGCCACCCGGCGGCTGTCCCTGACCGGCACCCCGTTCCGCAGCGACACCGCGCCGATCCCGTTCGTCACCTACGCCCCCGACAACCACGGTATCCGCACCTCGGTCACGGATTACTCTTACGGCTACGGCCGGGCCCTCGCCGACGGGGTGGTGCGCCCCGTCATGTTCATGGCCTACGCGGGCAAGATGCGCTGGCGCACTCGCATGGGCGACGAGATGGAGGCCCGGCTCGGCGAAGGCGACACGAAGGATGTCACGGCGCAGGCCTGGCGCACCGCACTCGACCCCGGCGGCGAGTGGATGCAGGCGGTGCTGCGCTCGGCCGATCGTCGACTCAGCGAGGTCCGCCACTCCATCCCCGATGCCGGCGGGCTCGTCATCGCGACCGACCAGCAGGCCGCGCGCGCCTACGCGAAACTGCTGCACGAGATCACGGGGGAGACCCCCACGGTCGTGCTCTCCGACGAGAAGGAGTCCTCCGCCCGCATCGACACCTTCGCCGCGAGCGAGCGCCGCTGGATGGTCGCGGTGCGCATGGTGTCGGAAGGGGTGGATGTCCCGCGGCTCGCGGTCGGCGTCTATGCCACCTCCGCCTCAACGCCGCTGTACTTCGCCCAGGCGGTGGGCCGGTTCGTGCGGGCACGGCGGCGGGGGGAGACCGCCTCGATCTTCCTGCCGACCGTGCCATCCCTGATCGCCCTGGCCTCCACGCTCGAACTGGAGCGCGACCACGCCCTCGATCGCGAGAAGGCCGACGACGGGCTGCTGGATGACCAGCTGCTCGACCAGGAGAACCGGGAGCAGGCCACCTCAGACGAGCTCACGGACGAGTTCACCTGGGAGGCCCTCGAGTCCGACGCCAACTTCGACCGGGTGTTCTTCGACGGCGAAGAGTTCGGTTTTGCCGCCGAAACCGGTAGCGACGAAGAACTCGACTTCATCGGGCTGCCGGGAATCCTCGAACCCGAGCAGGTACGCGAGCTGCTGAAACAGCGGCAGCAGCGGCAGTCGCGGCACGCGGCATCCCGGCCAGCAACTGAGCAGCCGGCGCCCCTGTACCGCAACCTCAAAGAGCAGCGAACCCTGTTGAACTCACTTGTCGGCATGCGGGCCAAGCTCTCGGGCGAACCGCACGGCCTCATCCACGCCGAACTGCGTCGAGTGTGCGGCGGGCCCGCCGTCGCCCAGGCCACCGTCACCCAGTTGCAGGCGCGCATCGACTACCTCCGCAAAGGGCTCCGCAGCTAACCAGCAGCGTTCGCCAGCCGGACTCGCGAGCAAGCTGGCACACGGCTGCGCAGCTAACGCCCAGAAAGCGCCCCGGGCATTCGCCTAGGGTCGAAGCGTGGCCGCGATGCAGACCGAGACCGAACTGACCGGGATTGCGGGCTGGGCCGTCGGCCTCATGGAGGTGCTCGGGGCTCCCGGCGCCGGGCTCGCGGTGGCCGCCGAGAACCTGTTCCCGCCGATCCCGAGCGAAGTCATCCTGCCGCTGGCGGGCCTCGCCGCCAGCCGCGGCGATCTCAACCTCATCGAGGTGTTGTTGTGGACCACTCTCGGATCCCTGGTCGGAGCAGTCGCCCTCTACCTGGTGGGCGCCCTGCTTGGGGCGGCGCGGCTGCGGGCGATCGCCCGGCGGATGCCGCTGCTCGAGGTCAGCGACATCGACCGGACCGAAGCCTGGTTCATCCGGCACGGGCCGAAGGCCGTGTTCTTTGGGCGGATGCTGCCCATCTTCCGCAGCCTGATCTCCATCCCCGCCGGGATCACGCGCCTGAACCTGGGGCTGTTCGCCCTGCTCACGTTCCTCGGCAGTGCCATCTGGAACAGCATCTTCGTGATGGCCGGCTACCTGCTGGGGGAGAACTGGACCATCGTCGAGCCGTACGCCGACATCGTGCAGTACGCGGTGATTGCTGCCGTGGTGGCGCTGCTGGTGGTGTGGGTGGTTAAGCGCATCGGGAGACCCGCGAGCCTGTAGGTCCGCCAGCCGCCAGCCGCTAGCCGCTAGCCGCACGCCGTGCCCGTAGCCCCGCTAGCCGCACGCCGGGTTAACAAAGAAACGCCCCGGTATGGACCGGGGCGTTCCTGTTACTGAACTATCAAGATCAGAGGGGGCGGATGTTCTCCGCCTGGGGACCCTTGGGTCCCTGTGTGATGTCGAATTCAACCTTCTGGTTCTCGTCGAGTGACTTGTAGCCGCTCGATGCGATAGCAGAGTAGTGGGCGAACACGTCGGGACTTCCGTCCTCAGGGGCGATGAAGCCAAAGCCCTTTTCCGCGTTGAACCACTTGACGGTGCCTAATGCCATGTAAAACTCCTCCAGGAGCGTTCTTCTAGCCCCGACAGTCGAGGCCACATCCACGATCCCGGGGAATCGCGCGATGATGAGTCCACGCTATAGCAGGAGACGCCCGGTATCGCCATGTATTACGTAATTGGTGCCAGATGGTGACACATTTCAGCGAAAATCGCGTGATCTGGTCTTCGGGGCCATCTCCAGCACCTCAAAGCGGTCGGCAACGAGGTTCGTGACCCCCTGTGGTGACCGTTCCAGGATGCCGCGGACGACGAGCGCAGGGGCATCCCGCACCACCCGCCGGTAGCGCGTCCACACGCCGACACTGCAGATCACGTTGACGAGCCCCGTCTCGTCTTCGATATTGACGAAGGTGATGCCACTCGCGGTCGCCGGTCGTTGCCGGTGGGTGACCACCCCGCCGATCTCGATGCGCCTGCCCGGCTCGGCCGTGGCCAGGTCGGCGGCGCTCAGGATGCCCCGGCTCGCCAGCCCCGGTCGCAGGTGCTCAACGGGGTGGCTGTCGGTGGAGACCCCGGTAGCCCACAGGTCGGACATCAGCTCCTCAACGGGAGACGGCATCGAGAACAGCGGCGGTTGCACGGCCACGGTCGTGTGCGGCAGGTACTCGGCGCGGTCCTGGGCGGCGTTGCCGGCGTTCCACATCGCCTCCCGCCGGGTGAGCCCGAAGCAGTCGAATGCCCCTGCCGCGGCGAGCACCTCGAGCTGGGCGGTCACCAGTCCGGTGCGGCGGACCAGGTCGTTCATGTCGCGGAACTCGCCAGCCCGCTCGCGCTCCGCCACGATCGCGAGGGCGAGCTTCTCGCCGATGCCGCTGACCTCATCGAGACCGAGCCGCACCGCATATGCGCCGTCGCGGCGGTGATCGGCGGTGTCGAACGGCGCCTCGGGGTCGAAAACGGGGGAGACGGGCGGTTGCTGGTGGTCGAGGCAGTGCGGGTTGCCGGTCGGCCGGTCTCGACTGCGCTCGACCACCGGTGATCGAGCGGAGTCGAGATCTGCCGCCGAATCTCGACTCCGCTCGACCACCGAAGGCTCGACCACCGAAGGCTCAACCAGCGGCTCCAGGCCGGCATACGCCCCCGACTTCTGGATGTCGGGCCGCAGCACCTCCACGCCGTGCCTGCGGGCGTCGGCAATGAGCGACTGCGGCGAGTAGAAGCCCATCGGCTGCGCCCGCAGCAGTGCCGCAAGAAACGCGGCGGGGTAGTGCAGCCGCATCCAGGCGCTCGCGTACACCAGCAGCCCGAAGCTCAGGGCGTGGCTTTCGGCGAACCCGAACCCCGCGAAAGCCTGGATACTGCCGTAAATCTTGTCGGCGTCCTCGCCCGTGATGCCGTTGCTCGCCATGCCGGCGTAGAGCTTGTCGCGCAGCCGCTCGATCTTCTCGATCCCACGCTTGGAACCCATCGCCCGCCGCAGCAGGTCGGCATCATCGGCGGTGCAGCCACCGACGGCCATCGCCACCTGCATGAGCTGCTCCTGGAAGATCGGCACCCCCAGGGTGCGTTCGAGCGGTTCGACGAGCTTCGGATGCAGGTAGCTGATCTCTTCCGTTCCCGTCTTCCGTCGCACATAGGGGTGCACCGCCCCACCCTGGATGGGCCCCGGCCGCACGAGCGCGATCTCCACCACCAGGTGGTAAAACTCGCGAGGTTGCAGCCGTGGCAGCAGGCCCATCTGCGCGCGACTCTCCACCTGGAAGACCCCGATCGCGTCAGCCCGGCACAACTGGTCGTAGACGCCCTGCTCCTCCCTCGGGATGCTCGCGAGGTCGAGGTGCTCGCCGAGAGTGGCCGAGACCAGGTCGAAGCTGTACTGCAGCGCCGACAGCATCCCGAGCCCCAGCATGTCGAACTTGACGAGCCCCATCGAAGCGCAATCGTCTTTGTCCCACTGCACGACCGTGCGTTTCTCCATGCGGGCGTGCTCGATGGGCACCACCTCACCGACCGGGCGTTTGGTGAGCACCATGCCGCCGGAATGGATGCCGAGGTGCCGCGGGAACTTCATCACCTGCATCGCCAGGTCCACCACGTTCTGCGGGATGTCGTGGTCGTCGCTGGACAGCACGGCCCCCCAGCGTTCCACCTGCTTCGACCAGGCGTCCTGTTGCCCGGGGCTGTGGCCGAGCGCCTTGGCCATGTCGCGCACCGCGAACTTCGGCCGGTACTGGATGACGTTGGCCACCTGCGCCGCGTTCTCGCGCCCGTACTTGTCGAACATGTACTGGATGACCTCCTCCCGCCGCTCCGAATCGAAGTCCACGTCGATATCGGGCTCCTCCTCGCGCATCGCGGAGATGAACCTCTCGAACGGCAGCTTGTAGAAGATCGGGTCGATCGCGGTGATGTTCAGCAGGTAGCAGACCGCGGAGTTGGCAGCCGACCCGCGCCCCTGGCACAGGATGCCCCGGCGCCGGGCCTCGCGGACCATGTCCCACACGATCAGGAAGTAGCCGGCGAAATGCTTCTGCTCGATCACCCGGAGCTCGCTCTCGATGCGCGCCCGGTTGGCCTCCGTCAACTCGAGCCCCCGGGTGGCGACCCCCTGCCACACGAGTTCGCGCAGGTAGCTCATGGGGGTGTGCCCCTCCGGCACCTCCTGCTCGGGCAGCTCGGGTTTGGCCGAGCGCAGTTCGAAGGCCAACTCGTCGGCGATCGCGACGGTGTTCTCGATCGCACCGGGATAGCGCGCGAACTTCGCCGCCATTTCGGCCCCCGACCGCAGGTGGGCTGCCCCCGCGGCGGGCAACCAGCCGTCCATCTCGTCGAGGCTGCGGCGGGCACGCACCGCCGAGAGGGCCGTGTACAGCCGGTGCTGGGTGGGGGTGGCGTAGTGCACGTTGCCGGTCGCAACCACCCGCAGGCCTTTGCCCATCGCGAGGGCATACAGGGTGTCGTTGTGTGCGCTGTCGAGCGGGTTGCCGTGGTCGAACAGTTCAACCACCACGTTCTCGGCGCCGAACAGTTCGACGAGATGGTCGAGTTCGGCCGCGGCCGCGCTGCCGGAGGCCCGACCGGTTCCTGACATCTCATCCGCCACCAGTGCCCGCCGCACGGTGCCTTTGCGACACCCGGTCAGGATCAACCAGTGCCCGCCGGCCTGCCCGGCGAGCTCCTCCAGGTCGTAGACCGGCCTGCCCTTCTGCCCGCCGCGCAGCTGGGCCGTCGTGATCGCCGAAGCCAGCCGGTGGTAGCCCTCCTCCTTGCGCGCGAGCACCAGCAGGTGGATGCCCTCGGGATCGGCCACCCCGTTCTGCGGGCCACGCAGCCCGAGCGAAAGCTCAGCCCCGAACACCGTCGCGGTCAGCCCGATCTCGGCGGCGGCTTCCGCCATGCGGGCGATGCCGTAAAAGCCGTCGTGGTCAGTGAGGGCCAGGGCGTGCAGGCCCAGCCGTGCCGCTTCCTCGACGAGAGACTCGGGCATGGACGCCCCGTCGAGGAAGCTGAAACTGGAGTGGGCGTGCAGTTCGGCGTAGGGCACCACGTGTGCGGGGTCGGGAGCCGTGGCATCCGGCGGGGCCTGGTACGCCGCGCGCTTGAGTGACCAGCCCGGGCTGTCGCCGCCGTCGGCACCGACCGGGGGCATGGTACCGGGGCGGGAGGCGTCACTCAGTTTCTTCTCGAACTCCGACCAGGGGATCGGCGGGTTGTTCCAGCCCATCAGCCACGGCCCATCTGGCGACCGATCGCTGAGAGCACCATTAGTCGTACCTCGCTTCGGCCCACCAACCGGCGGCGTCGAGGGCCAGCAGCCAGGCGCATCCCGTGTCGTCGACGGCCTGGAACCGCCAGGCGCTCACCGCGTCGGCGCTCCACCAGCGCTCATCGATCGGCCACGGCCCCGCCCAGGCGACGAGGGGCCGCATGCTTGCACCGTTCGCCGAGAAGCGAGTGGGGGCCGCCGAAACGGTGCCGCGGTCATCCACCGTCACCGCCTCGCCGCTGTCGGCGAAAACATGCACCGGATGCCGCGGCAAAAACACCGTCCCCGGAAGGGGTGCCGGCAGTTGGCCGGGCCAGGGTTGCTCGACGGGCCGCGTGCCCACCGCGCGGTCGCCCCAGGCCACCAGTTGCTGGCGTTCTGCCAGGGTGCGCCCGCCGCCCACCACTGGCATGAGCACGGCACCGTGGCCGAGCATGCTCTGCACGCGCGACAGGCCGTGGTGGATGCGCTCGTCGGGGGCGGAACCCCACAGCCCGCTCTCGTGGTTGCCGATCGCGTCGACCGCCTCGGGGGAGACCCGCACGCGCGTCACCCCCGAACCCAGGCTGATCGCCATCGCGCCCTGCAACTGCCAGCGCACCCGGTCGACCACGTCGGCCGGGGTGAAAGAGTGCGGGTGCAGCCAGACCCGCTCACTGGACTCACCCGAATCGGAGTCCAGCTCGACCCTGATCGCCGTACATGCCAGTTTCGCCGCCGTCAACGCCGCCACGAAGTCGTCCGCGGCACCGCGCACCCCGAAGGCGACCTGGTCGACCCGGTCGAGCGCCGGCTCGAAGTCGACCACCACGTCGAGGTCACGCGGGGGAGTGCGCGGGTCAAGCGGCGCCGAGTCGCGACCCGCCGCGAGCGCATGCAACCGGGCCCCGGATGCCCCGAAACGGGTGAGCACGTCGGCGGCAGGCAGGCGGGCGAACTCGCCAAGGGTGCGGATGCCGAGGCGCCGTAGCAGGGTTACCAGCGCCGGGTCATCCAGCAGCCCGATGCCCAGGGGGGCCAGGAACTCCGCCGAACCGCCTGCCGGGATGATCGCCACCCGCGCCCCGCCGCGAGCGGCCCGGTCGGCGGTGAAAATGCCGTCGGCGATGCCCACCCGGGCGCCACCCGCGCCCTCCTCGTCGGCTCGGCCCGCCAGGAACAGGCCTGCCGCCTTCTCGCCGCCGTAGTAGCGCGCCGCCCCGCGGATCCGCACCACGCACAGCCCCGGCCGCACCACCTGCACCCCGGGCACCAGTTGTTCGAGGGCCGCGATCACGGGCTCGAACGCCCGGTTATCGAGGGCGGGGTCGTAGTCGATAACGGTGAGTGACGGATGCCGCGCCTGCGCCTCCCGCACCCGCAGCCCGCGGCTGACCCCCTCCGCGCGGGCGGCAGCGGATGACGCGAACACGTGCCCCTTCGAGATGAGCGCGACCGCGGCATCCGGTGGCAGGCCCGCCGCAGTTCGCGCCGCCGTCACCGGCCAGTCGGGGCACCACAGCACCGCAACCCGCGGTTCGACGCCGGTCATGCCGTCTGCCGCGCCGGGGCAGGGTGCGGGGTCGGGGAGCTTCTAATCTCACTGCCTGCGGCGGGCAACCACAGCCGCGTGCTGCGGGGTCGACCGCTGGCCCGACTGGTCACGGTGACCGTCACCTCGCGCGCGGCAAGGTGCCCGTGCCCCGCGCCGATGCCGTGCCACTGGCTCTGCGTGAGCGACAGCATTGCCTCGGTCTGCGGCCAACTGCCGAGCACGAGCATGGTGGTGCCCCGCTGCCGAAGCCGGGCCGCCAGCCGCGCCACGTTCGAGTCGGTCGCCCGTTTGGGTGGCCTGGTCACCACGAGTCCCATCACATCGGCGATCGTCGCGGTGACGGCGAGCCACTGCTCCCCGGGGTGGGGCACGAGCACCAGTCGCTCGAGGTTGACCCCGAAATGCTGCGCCGCCTCAACCCCGAACTCGGGCATCCCGACCACCGCGCACCAGGTCCCGGCGGCGGACGGCGTCGCGAGCAGGGTCATCAGGAGCATGGCCGAGCGTTCCACCGAGTAGGCGGCCCCCTGCTGCAGGCCGCCGCCGGGCAGCAGGCCAGCGATCGCGGGGTGGGTGGGGATGAGTTTCGTGTCGAGCGTGCTCGACTGCATGGAACGGATGCGCGCCTGCAACTCAGCGACCCGGTCTACCGGGCCGGGGCCCCGCACGCGGTCTGGTGCCGCGGTGCTGAGGGTGGTGGCTGCGGATGGCACCTCCCCATATTCGAACATACGTTCGATTGTGTCAATTGCAACCGACATCACCCGGCGTGTCAGGTGACGCTAGTCCGCGCGGTCCACCCAGCCGTCGGCGGCCAACTCCAGCGGACCGCCGAGCAGGATGACGCGGCGACCCCTGAGGCCATACCGCAGGGCGAGGGCCGCCCCCTCACCGGTGCGGAAGTTCCAGGCCTCGACCACGATCGCCCGCTGCGATGCACCCTCGAACGGGATTCGCGCGTCGGTGCCGAGCGCTGCACAATCGACGCCAGCCTGGGAGGCGAAGTCACGGGCATCCGCGGCACTGGCCTGGGGCACCATCGACTGTTCGCCAGCGTTGTCCAGCAGGGCGAACGCCCTCAGTGGCGGGCCGCTCGAGGTGAGGCTGTCGACGGCGCGGGTGAGCGCAACACCGGCCAGTGTTCTCGCCTCGGGGTCCACGCGGCCAGCTTAGCGAGGGGTATTGGAACACTGCATACGGCCAGCCCATTCGCAACCCCCTGCCGGTCACGGGATGCCCGACCTAACGTCGAAGGATGGCCGCGAGCAACGCCGCGACCACAACGAAAGGACCGAGATGGCTCAGGTAGTACAGACGATCGACGTGGATGTTCCCGTCACCACGGCATACAACCAGTGGACGCAGTTCGAAGAGTTTCCCGCATTCCTCAGCTTCGTTGACCAGATCATCCAGTCCGACGAAACCCACAACCACTGGAAGATCACCATCGCCGGCAGCGTCCGCGAATTCGACACGGTAATCACCGAGCAGGTTCCGGATGACCGTATCGCCTGGACCAGCACGGGCGGCGAGGTTGACCACGCGGGCGTCGTCACGTTCCACAAGCTCAGTGACAGTTCATCCCGGGTCGCCGTGCAGATCGACTGGGAGCCCGAAGGTTTCATCGAACGGGCCGGTGCAGCACTCGACATTCCCGACCGTGCGGTGCAGGCCGAACTGGTGAACTTCAAGGAGTTCATCGAATCACGCGGCACCGCTGACGGAGCCTGGCGGGGCACCGTCGACAACTAGCCCACCCCGCCACGACAGGCCGCCGGGCGTCACCCCAGTTGGCGCCCGGCTCTGTCGCGCCCTGACGTAGCGCCCCCCGGTCGCTTGTGCAACCCCCTCCGCTCGAGGGGGACCTTGCTTATGCTGGAGACAGTAAAGGGGGAGGTGCAATGTCACACAGCATGCAGTGCACCCAATCACGCTGAGGACCAGATACACGATCCAGGACCTGATCGCGCGCGGCGGCATGGCAGAGGTATACCGGGCTCGCGACGAGTTTTTGGGTCGGGATGTCGCGCTCAAGGTTTTCCGGGCGAGCGCGACCGCTGAGGCAGATTTCCAGCGACAGCAAGACGAGATCAACGTCCTCGCACGGCTCAGCCATCCCAACCTCGTCACCCTCCTGGATGCGGCCGTCGACCGAAGCGAACCAGAGCAGCGCCGCATCTACTACGTGATGGAACTCGTGGAAGGTGAGGATCTCAAGCGCAGGCTCGACCGGGGTCCGCTATTGCCACGGCAGGTGGCCCAACTCGGCTACTACAGTGCCTTGGCCCTCGAATACGTGCACGGCCAGGGCATCGTGCATCGCGACGTGAAGCCCGCCAACATCCTGGTGACCAGCAACGACGAGAACACCCAGGTCAGCGCCAAGCTCGGCGACTTCGGGATTGCCTCCGTCGGGCCCTCCGCAGCGATCGGTGACGATGACATCGTCACCGGTACCGTCGCCTACCTCAGCCCCGAACAGGCACGAGGTGAAGAGGTTGGCCCGGCCAGCGACATCTACTCGCTCGGTCTCGTGCTGCTGCAGTGTTTCACGGGAGAACTGGCCTTTCCCGGCCCACCCCAGCATTCGGCGATGGCCCGCCTGCTCGACGACCCGGCAATCCCCGCGTCCGTGCCGGAAGAGTGGGCACCCCTGCTGAAGGCGATGACCAACCGTGACCCGGCTGGGCGCCCAGAGCTCCACGATGTAACGATCGCCCTGCGCCAGATGTTCGCCGCCGAAACCGGACGACACAAGCTGGTCGCGAGAACAACCGACGAAGATGACCGCATGGCGGCCGTCCGCCGGACCGCCCTGCTTGATACACCACCGGATGAGGCGTTCGACCGCATCACGGCGCTGGCCGCCCGGGTGCTCTCGGTGCCGGTGGCGATCATCAGCGTTGTCGACCAGGATCGCATCTGGTTCAAGTCGCACCACGGTCTCGACATCGAGCAGATCACCAAAGACCCAGGATTGTGCGCTTCTGCGATCCTGCAGGACGAACCGTGGGTGATCGAGGATGCTCGCCACGACGAGCGTGCGAAAGATAACCCCCTGGTCGCCGGGGAGTTTGGGCTCCAGTTTTATGCCGGGGTCCCGCTGCGCACGGTGGACGGCTTCAAGATCGGCACGCTGTGCGTACTCGCCTTAGAGCCGAGAACCCTGACAGCGGAAGAACTTGCGACCCTGGTCGACTTGGCCGATATGGTGATGCGCGAATTGCAGTTGCGCTGGGAGGTGAATGCGGTCACGAATGGTGACAACCTCGAGAAGCTCACCCTGGGGCCCCACGAAAATCCGGACGGTTCACTGGTAACCAACAGGCCGCCAGCCGGCAATTCGGCTACCGGTCCGGTCACGCTCGACCCGGCGGCAGTGATTTAGCGCGGCTGCTTGTCGTCAGGTGGTTGCGCCACTTTTGCGGCGCCACCTTCACCGCACCACCTTCACTGGGCGGCCTTAACCGAGCTGCTTTAGGGGCTGCTAGCGCGGCTGCTTAGCCGGGCTGCTCTAGCCGGGCTGCGTTAGCGCCGGCGGCTCGGGCGACGGTCGGGCTTGGGAGTTTTGCGGCGCACCGGTTTTGGCGTCGGCGGGGTGGGTTCGCCGCGCGAACTGTTGGCGGTGCGGCCCCGCACGATCCCGGTGAACTCTTCCACGAGGGCAGTGGTGCGGTCGGTGGGCCAGACCAGGGCGACCCGGGTTTCGGGTCCATCGCTGAGGGGGCGCGCGACGACATCGCGGCGCGACAGCGCCCGCGCCACCGATTGGGGCATGATCGCGACCCCCACGTTCGCCGCCACGAGGGCTACCTCGCCAGCCCAGTCGCGGTCTGCGTTCCCGCCACTGCGCAGATTCTCGCCCACGAGGTCGGCGAGCAGCACCTCATCGAGGGCTTCGATCGCGTGGTCCTTCGGCGCAATCACCACGCTCTTCTCCGTATACAAAGGAATAGCGCTGAGCACCATGCCATCCGAGGGCTCGTCCACGGGCAGGCGCAGGAACGCGGCATCCGCCTCACCGGAAGCGAGAGCCGCATACACCTCGGCGGGGGAGAGGGGTCGCAAGTCGAGGGGATGCCCGGGCATCCGTTCATCCCAGACTCGAGCCCACTTGCCGGGCGTAACGCCGACAACAAACGCCACCACGAAAGCGGTGCGCGGGAGCTCGGTCACAGCCACAGGCTACCCTTGCACTGTGCCAGACCAGACCATGAAGCCCGCGACCGCGGCGAAGAAGCTCGGAATCTACCTGCCCGCGACGCCCGCCGAGTTCCAGGAGGGCGAGGTCACCCGCAGCCAGTACCTCGAGCTCACCGAGAACCCGCCGGAGTGGCTCGTGGAGTTGCGCAAGAACGGGCCGCACCCCCGCCAGGAGGTGGCGCGCAAGCTCGGCATTTCGACCTCCGGCCTCGCTCGCGCGGGCGCCGCCGATACGATGACCACCGCCGAGATTAAGGCGCTGCTCGAGCAGAAGCCCGAGTGGCTCGTCGTCGAGCGCGCCACCCACGCTGCCGTGCAGGAAGAGAACGCGCGCATCAAGGCGGAGCGGGCCGCCAAAGCGCAGCAGCGTGAAGCGGGTGGGCGCGGGCGCTAAACCCTCGCGGGGTGGATCGCCCCACTAGTCTGGTGCCCTAGCTGCAGGCTTACCCAGGAGCCCCATGTCTTACCTCAGCACCCCCCACCAGGCGTTCACTGCCGGCTTCTACACCGATCCTGATTTCGACTACACGGTGCGCAGCCTGCTCGGTTTCGCCCCGGCGGGCGGCTCGGAACCGGGGGAGGTGCTCGCCGCCATCGCACCGATCGCGGACGGTGCGGTCGACGCCTGGTTCGCGGGGTGGCACAGCCTGGGGCTTCGTCTGTTCACCCTCGGCGAGGAGCTGCAGGAGGCCGGGCGATTCGACGGTGCCTCTGGTGCCTACCTGCGCGCAGCTAACTACCTCGCGGTTGCGGTCAACTCGGCGGAGAAAGACACGCTCATCCCCACGTTTCGCCAGTACGCGGCGGCGTGGGACGGCTTCATTGACACGACGGTGTACGCGGCCGAGCGGGTGGACATCCCGTACGAGGGATCCACGCTGCCGGGGTACCTGGTTTCTCCCGCAGACGACGGAGAGGCGCGCGCCACGGTCATCCTGAACAACGGCAGCGAAGGGTCGCACGCCGCCCTGTGGGGCAGCACCGCACATGCGGCGCTTGCCCGCGGTTACGCCGTGCTGTTTTTTGACGGGCCTGGCCAGCAGTCGATGCTCTTTGAGCGGGCAGTCACCCTCCGCCACGACTGGGAACATGTGGTCACGCCCGTCGTCGACTTCCTGCTCGGGCGCACCGACGTTGACGGCGATCGACTGGCCATCTACGGCACTGGCCAGGGCGGCTACCTGGTGCCCCGGGCCCTCGCGTTCGAGAAGCGCATCGCCGCTGCCATCATCGACCCCGCCGTCACGGATGTTGCCAGCTTCTGGATGAGCCAGCTGCCGCAGTCGCTCACCCGGTCGTACGCCGAAGGCAACCGTGAGGCTTTCGATCGCGATATGGCCCTGGGCATGAAGTACAGCGCGTCGACCGCCCGCAGCTGGACCCGCCGGGCGCGCCCCTACCAGCAGCCCGGCTACTTCGCGACGCTGCAGGAGGTCAGCCGCTACACGCTGCGGGATGTCGCCGCTCACGTCACTACCCCGTGCTTCGTCGCCGCTGCCGAGGATGAGCAGTTCTGGCCGGGGCAGTCCGCGGAGTTCGCAGCGCAGGCCGGCGGCCCGACGCACCTCCAGGAGTTCACAACGGAGGAGGGCGCTAACCTGCACTGCCAACCGCTGGCCCGCACGCTCGCGACGCAACGTATGTTCGACTGGCTCGACGCGACACTGGAACCCTGATCGGCGCTCCTGTCGCGCGGCCCACTGAGATTTCGTCAATACTTCGAGGGTGACGTAGTATATTGACGCTCGCGGTCCAGACCCTGCTGCGAGCTCGGGGGATTATGAACGGCCCGTCGCGCCGGGGGATCGGCGCGCTTCTCAGAACGGTGCGTCCGCTGCACGCCGCTTTCCGCGGCGACCGGGCGCAGCCTGTGGATGCCCCCCGTGTGCACGCGATGGGACCCGAGCCCGACCGCATTCTCGTTGTCGGCGCGGATATGGTCAGTGGCGTCGGGGTGCGCAGCCACGACCGGGGCATCGGGGGCCACATGGCCAGAAGACTCAACGACCTCACCGGAAGGGGAGTTGACGTCCAGCTCTACGGCATTCCCGGTATGCAGCCGCGCCGCGCCGCGCAAGCGATTGGCGGTTTCACGCTTGAGCGCTTCGATGGTCTCGTCGTCATGGCCGGGCAGCGTTACTCGACCATCACTCGCCCGCAGCGCAGCTGGAGCAGGGATGTTCGTCGGATGCTCAGCGAGCTTGACCGGAAGGCTCCAAAGTCCCTCCCTGTTATCGTGGTCGGGCTGCCGCCCCTGCCCGAAGGCAATTCCTCCGGCAACCGTGTGGTCTCGGCGCTCGAACGTCGAATCGCGCAGTTCAACGAGGAGACCGCGAAAGCCTGTGCTGACCACGGTCGCCAGTTTGTGCCCCTGCGACCGGCCAGCGATCCTGAGAAGGAGTTCAACTCCGCAAGCTACGCCGTTTGGGCGGTCACGATCGCGGCGACGATGCACAGTCTTCTGCTCGACGGCCCCCAGCAGGGGAGACATGAACACCAGCATGATGAAGTGCGCCGACGACGATCGCTTGCAGAACTGGGCGTGCTCGATACGCCCCCGGACCCTGTGATCGACAACGTGGTGCGAACGGCTCGTGACCTTTTCGGTGTCGATGCCGCCGCGGTGAACCTTGTCGATGATGTGTGCCAGTGGAACAAGTCGGTCGCAGGTGACGCACCGTCGCTGAATCTTCCCCGCGACGAGTCTTTTTGCAACACGACGATCATGTCTGACGGCGCACTCGTGGTCACGAATGCCCTGGAGGATCCCCGCTTCAGTGGGTTACCGAGCGTCGCACAGGGACTGCGATTTTATGCCGGCTACCCTCTCGAGGGCTTCGATGGCGAGCGAGTGGGCACCCTTTGTCTGCTAGATTCGCGGGCTCGCTCGTTCAGCGCAGCGGATGTCTCGCTGCTGAGGGAACTTGCTTTGCGGATCCAGGGCCTCCTCTGGGCGAGGGCGCGCGGAAACTAAAACTGCTCCGCGAAATACCTGCCGTCAGGCGCGCGAACTGAGCTGGGTTCGCAATATACTCGGTTGGCTTCGCATCCCGACGGAGCTGCTTCCTGTGGTGGAGGCACGTGTGGACAGCGCCGCGGCGCTGTCACGGAAACTGCATGAGTGAGCCTTCATGGAAAGCACCGTTCCGGAACTGCTGAGACACAGGGCCGTGCAACTTCTCGTGACACGATGGTTGGCGCGGTCGAAGGACTCGTGGACCCGCCTGCCTGTCCCGGCATCCCAGCAGACGGTGACCTCCGCGGGCCCCGACCCGGACAGGGTGCTGCTGGTCGGTTCCGGCATCTCGGTTGGTTACGGCATGGACTCCCACGAGCTGGCGTTGGGCGGGCAGCTCGCACGACAGCTGACGGCGATCACCGGCCGCGGGACGATCGTTGACGTGATGGTCGGCGATCACATGACGGTGCTGTCGCTGAGTGATGCGCTGGACGGGGCACGCCTGCGGTCGACCGACGCCATCGTGGCCACCCCGGGTAGCGTCGAGTCGCTGCTCCTCATGCCTACGGCGCAGTGGCGCGACCAGGTGGTGACCCTGCTTGACGACATCGAGTCGCGGGCTCCCGCAAGTCTTCACCTGTTCTTCGTGGCGATTCCGCCCATCCAGACGCTTATGCGGATGCCGCTCTTCCTGTCGCTCCTGATCTCCTCGTCACGAACCCGGCTGAACCGGGTGTTGGCGGAGGTCTGCGGAAGCCGCGAGTACGCCACGTACGTGCCCTTCGCCCCCACTGAGCCGTTCGGTCGTACCGGCTCGGGCCGCACCTACGCCCGCTGGGCCGAAATGCTGGCACCCGCAGTGAGCCGCGCCCTCGACGCGCCCTAGTGCGGACGCGCGACGGCTCCCAACGGCGTAGCGTGGGGTTGACGCCTGCGATGGGCGCCGCGGAAGGACAGCAGTGCCAGAGTGCATCCACGGTCTTGAGGTTCCCCTCTGTGACGCTTGTTACCCGAAAACTGTTGTCGAGAAGCCGAAGGTGACGCGGGCTTCCAGCCCTCGGAGTGCGCGGGTGGCCGGTGTCAACACCACCCGGAAGTCGATCAATTTGGCGCAGCAGCGCGCCTATCACGTCACCCACATCAACAACCTTGAGGACATCCTCGATGCTGGGGCAATTCTCACCACTGTCGCGCCGAGCGTTGACCTGAGCACTGAGCTGACGCGGGAGTTGCGTCGCACCGCGGAGGTCGCGCCGGGTGACAGTGTGGCTGATCGCGTGCCGTTCTACCTGGTGCCGACGGCGACCCTGTGGGAGGACCTGCGGGCGGGTGCCGTGGATGAGACCCGTTGGTCGGCGGATGCACGGGCATCCGTTGCCGCGGATTTCGTGTTCCTGGTGACGACGGTGGCGGCTCTCGGTGATGACGCGGTAATTGCTGATGGCGATGCTGCTGCGACATTCACTCGCTTCGCTGCGGGCGCTGATAGGAGTCGGATGCTGGAGCGCCTGCACGATACGGATGCCGCGGCGGGTGCTGAGGTGCTCGCGACGGGACCGGTGTCGTTCTCGGCTATTCAGCTCATCGGTGTCGCCAATGACCGGGTTCGCGATCGGGTGCGCGGCTACACCGCCACCAAGGTCGCGGTGTACCCTCCCTGGTTCCAACTGGGCTAACCAGGCCGGTCTGGCTGTAGTTCAGAGGCGAAGCTGTAGTTCAGAGGCGAAGTTCACAGGCGAAGTTCGAGGCGGCTCAGACACCCATGCTTTCGCGGCGCTGCAGTTCAGAACTTGCTGCAAGTTAGGACGGCGCGGCAGTTCAGAACTTGCTGCAAGTCAGATTTGCTGCAGGTCAGATTTGCTGCAGGTCGCATTTGCTGCAGGTCAGGCTGGCTGCAGGTCAGACTCATTGGAGTTGGAGCTCGGCGTGAACTGTGGAACGGTCTTGGCGTTGGCGCTCGGGCAGCCTGCTTTTGCTGCGCAAGGGGA
>JBIITJ010000040.1:0-22653 GCA_044340535.1 Rhodoglobus sp. | reverse complement strand
ACCTCGCCGCGGTCGAGCGGAAGTTCGGCGACCCGGGTTGCCGTTGCCGCGACCCTCTGCAGGGGCCGGAGGGCAGAGCGCACGATGAGCGCCCCCGCCGTCGCGGCAGCGGCAACGCCGACGAGGCCGACCACCGTAATAAGCATCGCCAGCTGCACGACCGTCGCCTGCACGTCGTCGAGCGGCAGGCCGATCAACAGGGCACCTTCCCTGTCGGCTGACGCCTCCACAGCAACCCGGTAGTAGCCGAGGCCCTCGCCGAGGTCGACGGTGTGGGGCCGGCCGTCAAGCGGCACGCCCAGCAGCACATCGATCGCGTCCTGCTCGAGGGCGACGGACTCGGCGCTGTCATCGAGCACCGAGGCGCTCACTACACGATCGTCAGCGATGATCGCGCCGAGCGTGCCGGGCGACTGGCCGGGCAACCGCAGGTAGTCATCGGGGGCCGGGAGCGGCAGGTCGAATATGTATCCCGGACGGGGGCCGTCGAAGGCCTGGCTCGACCGGCTGATCGCGCCCGTCAACTGCGCGTCGAGCCGAGCGGTCAGGAAACCCTGCAGAGCCACAACGCTCACCACCCCGATCACGATGGTGGCCGCGACCAGCAGCGCGACGATCGCGAGCACAAGCTGCCGACGAAGCGTGAGCCGAGTCATCCCGCCGGCTTCAGTACGTACCCGAAACCGCGCACGGTATGGATCATCGCAGGGCCAAGCGAGTCGACCTTCTTGCGCAGGTAGGAGATATAGATCTCCACGACACTCGAGCGACCGCCGAAGTCATAGCTCCACACCCGGTCGAGAATCTGCGCCTTGCTCAGCACGCGCCTCGGGTTGCGCATCAGGAACCGCAGGAGTTCGAATTCGGTCGCGGTGAGCTCGATGAGCTGGCCGCCGCGACGCACCTCATAGCTTTCCTCGTCGAGGGTGAGGTCGCCCACCTCGATAAGCGAGTCCTGCTCCGCGAAGATGGTGAGGCTGGAGCGACGGATGAGGGCGCGCAGGCGCGCGACGAGCTCCTCGAGGCTGAACGGTTTGGTCACGTAGTCATCGCCACCGACGGTCAGGCCAGCGACGCGATCGTCCACCGCATCCTTGGCAGTGAGGAAGAGGATCGGGGTCTGGATGCCGTCCGCGCGCAACCGCGAGAGCACGGTGAGGCCATCGATGTCGGGAAGCATCACGTCCAGCACCACGACGTCCGGTCGGAACTCGCGAATGGTTGACAGCGCGCGCTGGCCGTCAGGAGCAAGCCTCACGTCCCAACCCTCGTACCGAAGGGCCATCGAAAGCAGGTCGGTCAGGGAATCCTCATCGTCAACCACGACGGCGCGGATGGGGCTGCCGTCCGCGCGGGTGAGCCGCGGCTGCGCCGCGGACGCCGGCGAGTGTCGGGAGGAGGACATGTCTCCAGTATTGGGAGTTTTCTATGAGCCGCCTGTGAAGGCGGGCACGCAGCTTAACCACAGGTTTGCCATAGGGGCGCCATAGCCGGCACTCCTAGCGTCGGCGCCAACATCCCGATTCCAAGGAGACCCATGTTCGGCACCTACCTCTTGCGCGAGCTCACCAACCGTCGCAAACAAACCACCATCATCGCGATTGGGCTGGCTCTCGCCATTGCCCTCGTCATCATCGTGAACGGCGTCGCCGCAGGAGTGAAGGACGCACAAGCCAGCGTGCTCGCCTCCGTGTACGGGGTCGGCACCGACATCACCGTCAGCCAGACCCCGGAAGCACCTGCCGAAGGCGAGTTCGGGGGCGGTGGCCCGCAGAACTTCGACTTCGGTTCAGACGACGGTTCGACCGACGGCGGCTCAACGGCCCTCAGCCAGACCCAGCTGACGGCGGTCCGCGGCACGACCACGTTCGACGCCAGCGCACTCGATACCGTCGCCGGAATTGACGACGTGGCCGCGGCCACCGCGACGCTTTCACTCAGCAACACGAGCTTCAGCGGTGAGATCCCCGACTTCTCGCAAATGCAGCCGGGAGAGGGCGGGCAGATGAGTCCGCCGACCGGAGGGGCCGATGGGGCGGGCGGCAGCTCGTTCGACATCAACTCCTTCACCGTCGAAGGCATCGACGTGACCGGCCAGGCTGTCGGCCCCCTGACTTCTGCGACCCTCAGCGAGGGTCGCTCGTTCGACGAGGGTGACGTCGGCGCCAACGTCGTTGTCGTCGACAGCGCATACGCCACCACCGAAGAACTCGCGGTCGGCGACACCCTCGTCATCGGCGACACCGACTTCGAGATCATCGGCCTCGTGACATCCGGCTCCTCGGCCGCTGCGACGGCGTCCAACACCTACATCCCGCTCGACGTCGCCCAGTCGCTCTCCGAGCTCGACGGGCAGGTCAGCACCATCTATGTGCAGGCCTCGTCGTCCGAGGCGATCTCGGCGGTGCAGGCCGACATCGAAGATGCGCTGCCCGAGTCAACGGTCAGCACCCAGGCCGACCTCGCGTCGAGCGTTTCGGGTTCGCTCTCGACGGCCTCTGACCTGGTCGGAAACCTCGGCACCTGGCTATCGATTCTCGTGCTCGCGGCCGCGTTCCTGATCGCGATCCTCTTCACCATCTCCGGCGTGACCCGGCGTACCCGCGAGTTCGGCACGCTCAAAGCGATCGGCTGGAGCAACAAGCGAATCGTCGGCCAGGTCGCCGGTGAGAGTGTCGTGCAGGGCCTCATCGGCGGCGCGATCGGTGTCGCAGTCGGGCTCGCCGGGATCTTCGTGATCAACCTCGTCGCGCCCACCCTGAGCGCGAGCGCCACCACCCAGCCCACCACAGGGTTCGGTGGTCCTCCCGCAGGCATGATGGGCGGCCAGCTGGGAGGGGCGGCACCGGATGCAGCGGCGGCAGCGACCACGGAGATCGCGCTGCAGGCACCCGTGACCCTCTCCATCATCCTGCTTGCCGTCGGTCTTGCCATCCTCGGCGGACTGCTTGCCGGTGCCATCGGGGGCTGGCGCGCCGCGCGCCTGCGCCCCGCCGAAGCGCTTCGCAGCGTCGCCTGATCCGCCCGCCCCACAAGGAGAACTGACATGTATGAACTGAAGAACGTGACCAAGACCTACGATCAGTCGAGGCGGAAGGTAACCGCCCTGAGTGACGTGAACCTGAGCATCCCCGACGGGCAGATGGTCGCCATCCAGGGCCCGACGGGCGGCGGCAAGTCGACCCTGCTGCAAATGCTGGGCGCGCTCGAGCGACCGACCAGCGGCACGGTGTCGCTCGGCACGGACGTGCTCTCCACGATGGCGGATTCAAAGCTCGCCCGGATTCGCGGCAAGGAGATCGGATTCGTGTTCCAGGGCTTCAACCTGATCCCGACCCTCACCGCGCAAGAGAATGTTGAGACCGCACTCGTGCCATCCGGGATCCCGGCCGCCGAGCGCAAGGCGCGGGCAAGTGCCGCGCTCGCCGACGTGGGCCTGGCCGACCGCGCCAGTCACCACCCGTCCGAGCTCTCCGGTGGGCAGCAGCAACGCGTAGCCATCGCGCGCGCGCTCGTCAAGAACCCCGACGTGCTGCTCGCCGACGAACCGACCGGCAACCTCGACGAGGAGACCCGTGACGAGATCATGGCCCTTCTCGAAGGGCTATGGCGCGACAAGGGACTGACCCTCATCGTCGTGACCCACGACACGGCGGTCGCCAAACGTGCGGAACGCCGCATCCACATCAAACAGGGCAAAGTGACCGAAAAGGCCTAGTTGCGCCTCACAGTGTCGCTGTTCGGGGGTCCCATCCCTCGGGCAGCGACTCTGCCTGCTGCACGGTGCTCTCGACCTCCACGAACTGGCCGGACTCGGCCGCCTCGATGATCGACACCATGATGTCGAGCACGTGGTAGGCCTGCTGCCCCGAAGCCCGCTCCGGGACATCCGCCCGGATCGCCCTCGCCAGTTCGACAACGCCGGTACCGCGACCGCCGATCGACGTCGTCGCGATGGTCTCCGGTTCCTTCGAACCCGTCTCCCAGAGGCGGAACTCGCCGTCGAAGTTGTTCGGGTCGGGGAAGACGAGCGTGCCGGCCGTGCCAGCGATCTCCACGAAACCGGTGCGCGGCAGCGCGGACTGGAAACTGAACACGCACTGCGCCGAGGCGCCGCCCTCGAACTCGATCAAGGCGCTGACATGGGTCGCAACCTCGACCGGGATCCTCTCCCCTGCCCGTGCGCCCGAGCCGATGGTGCGCTCGGTGCTCGCGGTGGAGGTGCTCGCGGCGACCCGCTTGGCGGGCCCCAGGTTCTGCACGAGGGTCGTCAGGTAATACGGCCCCATGTCAAAAAGCGGGCCGCCACCGTGCACGTAGAAGAAATCGGGGTTCGGATGCCACGGCTCCGGTCCACCGTTCTGGAACAGGGCGAGTGCGCTCAGCGGCGTGCCAATGCTCCCGCCCTCGATCAGGCGCTTGCCGGTCTGCAGGCCCGCGCCGAGGAACGTGTCGGGGGCCGTGGCCACCCGTAGCCCACGCGCAGCGGCCTCCGCGAGCAGGGCCTTGCCACCCTCCCGGTCGAGCGCGATCGGCTTCTCCGTCCACACGTTCTTGCCAGCGGCGAGCGCACGCATGGCCACCTCGACGTGGGCTGCGGGCACCGTAAGGTTGACCACGATTTCGATCCCGGGGTGGGCCAGCAGCTCCTCGGCGGTCCCACTACCGGGAACCCCGTACTTGTCGGCCTGTTCCTTCGCCCGCGTAACATCGATGTCAGCGACGAACAGCACCTCGACATCGGGGAAGGCCGTGAGGTTGTCGAGGTACTGGTTGCTGATGTTGCCCGCGCCGATCAGGCCGACGCCGACGGGCCCCACGCCGCTCACAGCTGTTCCCCGTTCGCGGTGAGGAACTCGACACTGCCCGCGAGGGCGTCGAACACGTCACCGGTGAAGTCATCGAGTTCCACCACCCGCACGGCCTGCGGTGCCGCGGCGAGGATGTCGAGCACGGGCATCCCCCCACTACCGACCGCGACCTGGTTCTTGTTGTTGCGGCTGAGGTCGCCGTCTTTGACGTGGATGAACTGCACCCGGTCACCCAGGCGTTCGAGCAGGGCCACAGGGTCGACCCCGCCAACCTTCACCCAGTAGGTGTCGACCTCGAGCACGACGGACCGGTCGAGGTTGTCGGCGAAGGCCTCGAGCGCCGTGGCGCCGTCGAGGTGGCTCTCCAGCTCCCACCAGTGGTTGTGGTAGCCGACCGTGATACCGAGATCGGCCGCGATCGCTGCCACGCTGTTCAGGCTCTCGGCCATCGCGACCACGGAATCGGAATCGGTCCAGCGCTCGGGGGCCGCCATCGGGTCGATGACCGTCGTGATGCCCAACCGCTGTGCCGCCTCGAACACCGGGACCACATCCTGGTCGATGAGGCGCGTGTGGGCCGAGGAGGGGGTGAGGCCGAACTCGGGAAAGAGCGAGCAATAGTCGGCCTGCAGGTCGAACGGCTCAACGGTGGTGAAGCCGATCTCGGCGAGGCGCGCGAGCGCGGCAGCGGGGTCGACCGCCAGCGCCTCCCGGACCGTGTACAACTGGACGGACAAGGGATTCGGCATCGGTGACAAGCTCCTCAGAAGGCGACGGTTAGCGGCAATTATTCCACGCGGCCATTCGTGCCTCGTGCAGCGCACAGCACTGTGACAATGGAGCTGTGACCCTCCAGCCCGAACTCGACCTGTGGGGAGCGCCGGCGCCGACACACCTCGACCGGGTGGTTGCCCGGTCGGAGGACAGGGTGGCCTGGATCCGTGCTCGCAGCCGCGGTGTGACGGCAACCGACGTCGCCCGGCTCTCCAGTGAGAACTCGCTGCAGGCGGTGTTGCGCGACAAACTCTTAGGCTCCGGTTTCAGCGGTAACGCCTTCACCGATCACGGTCGCGCGCGTGAACCCGAGATCGCCCGTTGGGTGCGCGCACGGCATCGGATCGAGCCGAGCTCCACCCTGTACCACGCTCACAACGAACCGTTCCACCTCGCCACCCCCGACGGTGTCGCGGTGCACGGCAACTCCCTCGTGCTGGCCGAGATCAAGACGACGGGACACCCGTGGCGGAGCATCCCGCGCTCCTATCTGCGGCAGGTCTGGTGGCAGCAGTACGTGCTGGGCGCCGAACGCACGCTCGTGGTGTGGGAACAGCACGAGGGCTTCGTGCCCGTCGACGCGGAGCCTCAAGCGCGCTGGGTCGACCGGGACGACGACCAGATCCACATCCTCGTCGGTCTAGCCGACCGCCTGTTGCAGCTCATGCGCTCCTGACGGTTGCCGACGCAAGAGGCGAGCCGCCAGCACTGCCCCAAATACGACGAGCCACCCGATCGCGAGCGTGGTCGCAACAAACTCGAGTCGACTGCCGAACTCCTGCTGGAACCGGAACAACGAGAACAGCCCGCCCGTGCCGGCGATGACCGCAACGAGGATGCCCGTGGTCGCCGAAAACACGGAGAGGGCACGATGGTCACGCGCGAACGCGGACTGCAACATCGCCCAACAGGCCGCCGCGAATGCGAGCACCGCCGCGAGCGTGTGCAGGAAATCCTGCAGGTTGAAGGTGTCGCCGTAGGGCAGCGGGCATCCCGCCGTGCACGTGACCTGCGAGGCGAACAGGAACAAACCGCACGCCACCCACAGCGACACTGCGGGGCTCCACGCGCTCAGCACCCGAGCCCGGGATCGCACACCACGCCCCGCCCACGCGATTGCGGCACCTCCCACCACCACGAGAACCAGGGCCGCCTGGAACCAGTGTTCCGTCGGCATGCCCTCGGCGCCAAGCTCGCTCACGTAGAGTTCGCGCGGGATGCTGAGGCGCGCCGTCCAGATGATCACGAGCGCTATCGCCACGAGCAGGCATCCGCCGATCGAGGCCGCGAGATCAGCCCGCGCGAGACGGCTGCCGGGGTCGGTCGCGGGGGGCACCCTCGAAGGATATCGGCGCGGATAGTTTGCAGCGAAGTGACACTGTTGTAACAGCGCCGACTCATTGGAGGCTTTTACTGGGAGCACTGCACGGCAGGGAGACCAGAATGACCACGATGCGCGCCATCGTCATCGACGCGACCGGCGGCCCGGAAGTTCTTCATATGGCCGATGTTGAGCGGCCCACCGCCGTCAACGCCGAGTTTCTCGTCAAAGTTGTTGCGGCCGGGGTAAACCCGGTCGACGCCAAGACCCGGGCTGGCCACGGGGCATCGTCGGGGTTCTCGGGCTACCCCGTCATCCTCGGCAACGACTTCAGCGGCATCGTCGTCGAATCCTCGTACGCTGCCCACCCCATCAAGGTGGGCGACGAGGTGTACGGGATGACCATGGTGCCGCGTTTCGCGGGCAGCTACGCCGAGTACCTCACGGTGCCCGCCCCTTTCATCGCCAAGAAGCCGCGCTCTCTGTCGCACGTCGAAGCCGCCGCCGTGCCCCTGGCCGCCCTCACCGCGTGGGGGGCCGTTGTTGACGTCGCCAAGGCGCATGAAGGCCAGAGCATGCTCATCCACGCCGGGGCCGGCGGCGTTGGCCATTTCGCGATCCAGTTCGCGAGCTTCTTTGGCGCCAGGGTGATCACCACCGGCTCTACTCGCAACGCCGACTGGCTGCGCGAGCTCGGCGCGAGCGAGGTCATCGACTACTCAACGACCCGCTTCGAAGAGGTTGTCCACGATGTCGATGTGGTAATCGACCTGATCGGCAACACGAAGGATGACACCGGCACACGCTCCCTCGGCGTGCTGAAGCCGGGTGGCCTCATCGTCAACATCCCGACCGGCAGCTGGCCGACCCTCGCGGAGGACGCCGCCGCCGCCGGGGTGCGCGCCTCCGGTTACCGGGTGCCGGCCGACGGCTCGACGCTGGCGATCGTGTCACGGCTGCTCGAATCGGGTGACGTGCGCGTCTACGTCGACCAGGTGTTCGACCTCGACCAGGCCGCCGAGGCCCACGCGGCACTAGAAACCGGCCACACCCGTGGCAAGATCGTGCTGAAAGTCAGCGACGGCTAGAGCGCTACCGTCGTCGCGGGATCGCTGGCGCGATACTCATAGCTCCAGCGCGCGCACGAAGTCGTCTTCGTACCGCTGCCCGACCAGGAACTTCTTGGTGCCCACCCGCACGAAACCCTGCTTCTCGTAGAAGCGGTTCGCGCGCACGTTCTGCTGGTTGACCCCCAGCCACACCGAGCGGGCGCCCCGCTCGGTGGCCTCGGCAACCGCCGCCGCGACGAGGGCGGGGGCGACACCGGCTCCGTGGTGGTTCTCGCGCACGTAGAGCTTGCTGAGCTCGGCGGTCGGCCTCAGGGATACTGCGGCTGAGACATCCGGGTCCGTCGGCTCGCCGACCACCAGCATTGCGTAGCCAGCCACTTCGCCCGCCACCTCCGCGAGGAACAGGGCCCGCGCAGCGTCGGCAAGGTATCCCTGGAAACTCGCGAGCGACAGGTGCCTCGCGATGAAGTCGGCGATCGCCTCAGGCAGGGCGTCGGGCGGGCACGCGAGCGGGAAGGTCTCGGCAGCCACCGCGGCCAGCAGCGCCGCGTCATCCGGCACCGCCCGTCGAACGCGCACTCCCCCGGCCGCATCCGATCTCAAGGAGTTTCGGTCGTGCAGGTGCCCGCCGAGGGGCATATTCGGCTCCTGGGCCACTGGATCTCCTTGAGATCGGACGGAGAAGGACGGGGGGATCGGACGGGCGCGGGTACGACAAAGGGGCCGGCCGACGCCGACCCCTCGTCGTTGTGGAACTAGACCAGCGAGTTCACGTCGAGCGGGATGCCCGGACCGAACGTCGTGGACACGGTGCCCTTGGTGATGTAGCGGCCCTTCGAGGAGCTCGGCTTGGAGCGAACGACCTCGTCGATCGCAGCCTTGATGTTCTCGCTGAGCTGGTCCTGCGTGAAGCCAGCCTTGCCGACCACGAAGTGGACGTTGGCGTGCTTGTCGACGCGGAACTCGATCTTTCCGCCCTTGATGTCGGAGACGGCCTTGCCGGTGTCCTGGGTCACGGTGCCGGTCTTCGGGTTGGGCATGAGGCCACGCGGGCCGAGCACCTTACCGAGACGACCCACCTGGCCCATGAGCTCGGGGGTGGAGACGGCGGCGTCGAACGACGTGTAGCCGGCCGCAACCTTCTCGATGAGCTCAGCGCCACCGACCTCGTCAGCGCCCGCCGCGATGGCGGCTTCGGCTGCGGGGCCCGTTGCGAACACGATGACGCGAGCGGTCTTGCCCGTGCCGTGGGGCAGGATGACGGTGCCGCGCACCATCTGGTCTGCCTTGCGGGGGTCAACACCGAGCTTGAGCGCAACCTCGACGGTCGAGTCGAACTTCTTCGACCCGGTCTCCTTCGCGACGGCGACAGCCTCGGTGGCGGTGTAGAACTTGCCGGCCTCGATCTTCTCGGCGGCGGCCTTGTATGCCTTGGAACTCTTGGACATTATGCCTCCACCGTGATTCCCATTGAACGGGCGGTGCCCGCGATGATCTTCTCTGCGCCCTCGATGTCGTTGGCGTTGAGGTCGACCATCTTCTGCTCGGCGATCGTGCGGACCTGCTCCTTGGTGAGCTTGGCCACCTTCACGGTGTGCGGGGTCGACGACCCCTTCTGCACGCCAGCGGCCTTCTTGATGAGCTCCGCCGCGGGCGGGGTCTTCAGGATGAAGGTGAACGAGCGGTCTTCGTAGACGGTGATTTCCACGGGGATGACGTTGCCGCGCTGCGACTCGGTCGCGGCGTTGTAGGCCTTGCAGAACTCCATGATGTTGACGCCATGCTGACCCAGCGCAGGCCCGATGGGCGGTGCGGGGTTGGCGGCGCCGGCCTGGATCTGAAGCTTAATCAGACCCGTGACCTTCTTCTTCGGTGCCATAGTTTTTCCTTTTGTATCGTGCGCCCTTCGGACGCGCTGCCACGAACCAGCCTTGTGCTGGCAGTGGTGTTGGGGAACCGGGCTACTTTACCCGGTAAACCTGCTCCGTGCTAGAGCTTGGTGACTTGGTCGAAGCTCAGCTCGACCGGGGTCTCGCGCTCGAAGAGCGACACCAGAACGATGAGCTTGCCGCTCTCGGCCTTGATCTCGCTGATCGACCCGGGCAGGCCCGCGAACGAACCCTCCTTGATGGTGATCGTCTCGCCGATCTCGAAGTCGATCTCTGCCGGGATGACTCGGCTCGCGGTCTTGCCCTTGCCCGCTGCACCCTTGGCAACGGGAGCTTCAACGATCTGCACGAGGCTCTTGAGCATATTGAACGCCTCTTCGAAGCGCAGGGGGCGCGGGTTGTGCGAGTTGCCGACGAAACCGGTAACACCCGGGGTGTGGCGCACCACTGACCAGCTGTCTTCGTTGAGGTCCATGCGCACGAGCACGTAGCCCGGGATGCGCACGCGGTTCACGAGCTTGCGCTGGCCGTTCTTGATCTCGACGACATCTTCCATCGGAACCTCGACCTGGAAGACGTAGTCCTCCATCGCCATCGACACCTTGCGGTTCTCGATGTTCTGCTTGACCCGCTTCTCGAAGCCGGCGTACGAGTGGATGACGTACCACTTACCCGGCTGGGCACGCAGTTCGCTGCGGAACTCCTCGTAAGGGTCTGCCTCGGCTGCGTCGAGCTCATCGCCCGGGTCCGGCCCCTCGTAGGGGGTAACCTCAGGCTCCTCGGCGGCCTCTTCCTCAGCCTCGATGTCGGCTTCATCGTCGGTGGCGGCAACGGATGCGTCGGCTTCGTCGAGCGAATCGATGTCGAGCGCGTCATCAACGATGGCATCAGCTTCGGGGTCGATTGCGGCATCGAGCGACTCGAGCAGGCCGGCGAGGTCGCCTTCCTCCTCGTCATCGTCGTCGACGACGTGCATCGCCACGTGCTCCGCGGAATCCTCTGACTTGTCGGCGGCGGCCAGCGTATTACCCGTCTGCGCCTCGTCGTCCTCGGAAGACTGCTCGGCGGCGGTCGCGAGCTCAAAATCGTCGCGGTGATTCTCAGACACTAAATCTCTTTCCGTGGTTCATGGGGCGACTCGAAGTCGCGATTGTGGGGCTGTTAGCCCGCGAGGTTCGGATCACCGAACAGAAGGTTCACGAGGGCGCTGAACCCCCAGTCAAGTCCGGACACGATCACCATCATGATGACGACGAATACCAGCACGACACCGGTGTAGCTCAGCAGCTCTTTACGGGTAGGGGTAACAACTTTGCGCAGTTCGCCGACGACCTGCCGGATGAACAGTGCCACGCGACCGAAGGGCCCGCGGCGCTGTGCGCGATCCTTCTTGGCGTTGGCGACGACATCCTCGCTGGGTTCGTCGATGACTTTTCTGGCCACTCGTTACTACCTTCCGAACGCCTCCACCACGGGTGCGTGATGGAGGACTTGCAGGGCGGACAGGACTTGAACCTGCAACCTGCGGTTTTGGAGACCGCTGCTCTACCAATTGAGCCACCGCCCTTTGGGCCGAAACGCCTGCCCTGTGCATCCCCCGGAACAGCCGGAAGGCGCGCAAAAGCTTGGCAGATTTCAACTACCTGCACCAGTGTACGTCAAAGGCCTGCACGAGGAAATCGGCCCGGGCAGGGGCGGTTCGGACAACTCCCCGGAAATTTCTTGCCGAACTCGCGTCATAGCTTCCGCCTAAGGCGGTCTCTTGGGGTAAGCGGGACGCACCATCCCCGCCCGCAGATGGCCATCCACCTGCGCACCGCCGTAGTAACCAACAACGGGCAAACGAAGCTGAGACAGCAGTAGTCGTCGCCCTCAATAACCCGAGTTGAGATCGATACGGATCAGTTTCCTCGTCCACTTACAGGATCAGGAAGTAGGTACCAGTCGTGTTCACACACATCCCGCGCACTGGAAACCCAGTCGGGAAATCCAATTCATCACTCTTCACCCGTGCAGGCGCCGGCCTCGGTGTCGCCGCCCTCACCGCTGGCCTCGCGCTTGTAGCCACGCCGGCCGCCGCTGAGACCGTCCCGGTCTCGTATGCCGAGGGCCAGTTCCTCTCCGGCACCATCCTGAACACCGACCTAGACCGCGTCGTGGCTCTCGCCGCCGCGGAGGCTGAGAACGACGGCACCCAGTCAAAGCAGACCTCGAAGGATCCGCTCGATGCGGAGGTGCTGCAGGCGATCAACGTCCAGGCACCCAACGGGGTCCAGCTCGATCTCGGAGAGTTCCTCGACGCTGGCGCAGTCAGCCAGTATGCCGAAGCTGACAAGAACGGCGAGGCAATGGCCTCCAGCGGTGCCGTCGGCGACGACGGTGCGATCGGGGCAGGCAGCGTCGGTTCGGGCTCGGCTGGTGACCTCTCGGTCGACCTCGACGCGCTTGTCGGTTCTGAGTATGACAACATCCTGACCGACCTGACCCTCTCACTCGATGCCGTCTCCGCCCAGGCGATCGGCGACCTCGAGTCCGCATCAGGTGACTACAGGATCGCGGGCGCGACGCTCATCTTCACGAGCCCTGCTATCGGCGACCTCACGGGCAAGGTCAACTCGGCGCTTGATGGTGTCGACGAAGACCTGCTCGCACTGAGCGACTCCAACGGGCCGCTCGGAACCGCGATCGACGACGTTCTCGACCCGGTGCTCGCCGTGGTGGGATCGTCGGCGGATGTCTCGGTGAGCGTCACCTCGGATGTTGACGCCGCCGTCCAGTCGCTGCTCTCCGGTGCCTACGGTAACGGCGCAGTGCGGTTCAACCTGCAGACCGGTGAGGTGTACGTCGACCTCGACACCCTGCTGGGTGGAGACCTCAACAACCTCGCCCCCGGCACGGAACTTCTCAGTGACGCCGTGGTCAACCAGGTGCTGAAGGGCATCACCGACACCGTGTCGACGCTGTCAGACCAGATCCTCGACCGGGTCGAGATCGCGCTGCACGAGGCCCAGGTCGACGTGCACGCTGACCTCGACCTGCTGACGGCCCAGCCCGGCGGGCAGCAGGAAGTGTGCCACGACACCCAGGTGCCGATCGTTGGACCGCTGCTGGGCGGGCTGCTCGGCGGCACCGGCATCGTCGGCTACACGACCGAGCAGGTCTGCGAGCTCGTCGGGCAGGTACTGCCTGACCTGCGGAGCACCGTGACGGTCGATATTGAGGGGACGGTCGACCAGATCCTCAACGGGGTCGCCGCAAAGGCCGACGCCTCGGTGTCCCTGCTCGGCGGAACCGTCGACACGGCAGTCAACGTCGATGCAATGGTTGGTGGCCTGGCCGACGGCCTGGCCGACGGCCTGTTCGATTCTGACGGAACTGTCGCCGAGGTCGCGGACAGCCTGAACTCCGGCCTCGTCAACCCTGCGGTCACTGGGCTGCTCGGCGACAACAGTGTCGGGGAGCTGCTGAGGGACGTCATCTCGGTGAAGGCCAACGTGCAGGAGACCGAGTCGAACAGCGAAGGTGAGTTCTTCACCCAGACCGCGCTCCGGGTGGCGGTGCTCGACTCGCAGTTGGCCACGCTGAACGTTGCTTCCGCCACAGTCGGCCCCAACGCCGAGCGCGTCGTCGACCCGGGCTGCACCACGAACTGCGGCCCGACCAACCCGCCGACCGACGGTTGCATCGGCAACTGTGACCCCGGCACCGGGACCCCGACCCCCGCGGCGAACGGCGGCAACCTCGCCTTCACCGGTGTCGGGATCGCAACCCTCGTCGCCATCATTCTCGCGCTGCTGGCAGCGGGTGCCTACCTGGCGCGAGAAGGCTACCGACGTAACCACCCCCGGTCTGTGACGTCAGACTAGGAACCATCGGTAGCAGAACGTGGCCGGAGTCGGCCGGGCATCCCAGACGCCCACCGGCTCCGGCCACTTTGCTGCGCCTAAACTCGTGGTGTGACTTCTCCGCGTATCTCCCGCCGAATCGCCTCGATCGCCGAGTCGGCAACCCTCAAGGTTGATGCCAAAGCCAAAGCGTTGCAGGCCGAGGGCAGGCACGTCATCAGCTACGCGGCGGGTGAACCTGACTTCGCCACTCCGCAGAACATTGTCGACGCAGCATCCCGCGCCGTACTCGACCCCAAGAACTACCGCTACACCCCCGCAGCAGGGCTGCCCGAATTGCGTGAGGCGATTGCCGCCAAGACCGCGCGCGACAGCGGCCTGACGGTTCCCGCCTCGCAGGTGATCGTGACCAACGGCGGCAAGCAGGCCGTGTACCAGTCGTTCGCGACGCTGCTCGACCCGGGCGACGAGGTCCTGTTGCCGATCCCGTTCTGGACCACCTACCCCGAGGCCATCAAGCTCGCCGGGGGCGTTCCCGTCGAGGTATTCGCCGGTGCAGACCAGGGCTACCTCGTGACGGTGGAGCAGCTTGAGGCGGCACGTACCGACCGCACCAAGGTGCTGCTGTTCGTTTCGCCCTCCAACCCGACTGGTGCCGTGTATTCACCCGAGCAGACGACGGCCATCGGGCAGTGGGCACGTGAGCACGGCCTGTGGGTGATCTCCGACGAGATTTACCAGAACCTGGTTTATGACGGCGTCAGGGCATTGTCGATCGTTGAGGCGGTGCCCGAGCTCGCCGATCGCACGATCCTGGTGAACGGGGTCGCGAAGAGCTACGCGATGACCGGGTGGCGGCTGGGCTGGATGGTCGGCCCGGCGGATGCCATCAAGGGCGCGGCCAACCTGCAGTCGCACCTCTCGTCCAACGTCTCGAACGTCTCGCAGCGCGCCGCGATCGAAGCCCTTACGGGCCCGCAGGACCAGGTGGAGGTGATGCGGCAGTCGTTCGAGCGTCGCCGCAACCTCATCGTGGGCGAGCTCAACGCGATCGACGGCGTCCAGTGCCCGATGCCGGAAGGCGCCTTCTACGTGTATCCGGATGTCACGGGGCTGCTGAACCGCGAATGGGGCGGGGTGACGCCCACCACCTCGCTGGAGCTGGCCGACCTCATCCTCGACCAGGCCGAGGTCGCCGTGGTGCCCGGTGAAGCGTTCGGGCCGAGTGGTTACTTGCGGCTCTCCTACGCGCTCGGCGACGAGGCATTGCTGGAGGGGATGCGCCGCCTGCAGAAACTGTTCGCCTAGAGCAGTTTGCGGGCAGAAGCCCACGCGGTCAGTTCGTACCGCGATGACAGCTGGAGTTTGCGCAGCACCGCCGAGACGTGGGTTTCGACAGTCTTGATCGAGATGAACAGCTCGCTCGCCACCTCCTTGTAGGCATAGCCGCGCGCGATCAGGCGCATCACCTCGCGCTCGCGCGCCGAGAGCCGGTCGAGCTCGTCACTGGACTCCGCCTGCTCGCCCGCCACCGCCCCGAAGGCATCAAGCACGAAGCCGGCAAGCCGCGGCGAGAACACCGCGTCACCGCCGGCGACCGCGGCAACGGCCCGGCTGACCTCAGCCCCCGAGCTGCCCTTCGTGATGTAGCCGCGAGCGCCCGCCCGGATCACCCCGACCACGTCTTCGGCCGAGTCGGAGACGCTCAGGGCAAGAAAGCGCACGGAGTCGAGAAGGGATGCACTGCGCCGCAGCACCTCGGCGCCACCGCCTCCGGTACCCCCGGGCAGGTGCACATCGAGCAACACGACCTGGGGTCGAAGCTCCTCGATCAACGCGATTGCCTCGTCGACGGTGGCCGCCTCGCCCAGTACCTCGACCGCGTCATCCAGGTCGGCGCGCAGTCCGGACCGGAAGATCGAGTGGTCGTCGACGATGATGACGCTAGTCATTGCTGTGCTCCAGGTGCAGGTGGACCTCGGTGCCGGTGCCCGTGGCGGCGGGCCGCACCGAGGCGCTGCCCCCGGCACGGGTCATCCTGCCGATAATGGACTCCCGGATTCCCAGCCGGTCGGCCGAGAGGGTGCTGAGATCGACGCCCGGCCCGCGGTCGCGAATGAAGACGTCGATGGCACCGGGCGATGTCTCGAGGTAGACCGAGACTTCGCCGCCGGCGTGGCGCGCGGCATTAAGCATGGCCTCGCGTGCGGCGCCGACGAGCGCCCCGGCACCGGACACGGACTCGCCGGTGGCAACCACCTCGATACGTGCGGCGTAATCGAGTTCGATGGCGCCGGCCACTTCTTTGAGCTCGGCGGCCAGGTCGTCGGCGACCGGGGAGTCGCCGACGAACAGCCAGTCGCGCAGTTCGCGCTCCTGCGCCCGTGCAATGCGCGCCACCTCGGAGGAGGCGCCCGCCCGGTTTTGGATGAGCGCGAGAGTCTGCAGCACCGAGTCATGCAGGTGGGCGGCGATCTCTGCCCGCTGCTCCTCGCGAACGCGGGCCGTGCGCGAGGCCTGCAGGTCGTTGCGGAGCGCGAAGATCCGCGGCGCGGCGAGCACTCCCACCCCCAGGACCACGACCCCGACCCCCACGACGGCACTCAGGGCGTCCGGGCGGTTCAGCAGGGTCACCGTGCCCGCCAGGAGCAGCAGGGCAGAGGCGATCGTGCGAACCACGACGCCGTAGGCGGGGGGTCGCGCGGCGTCATTGCCGTCGAACAGCAGGCTCCAGGCCACCGCGCCACCCGACGCGACGGTAACAGCGAGCAGCGCCGCCACCGTCGTGCGGGAGTCGCTGGCGATGATGACAAACCACAGTGCGATGGTCGCCGCGGCGACAAGGATGAGCGCGACGGGCGCCTCACGCCTGACCTGGGGGCTGGCTCCGGCCGGCGCATCCTGGGCGGGCACGAGCGCCCAAAGCCAGAGGTAGAGCAGGATGCCCGCGCCGCCGACCACCGAGAGCGCGACCGCCGCCACCCGGGTGACGGCGAGTGGCCAGCCGAGGTGCCGGGCCATCCCCGCACACACGCCACCGAGGATCATGCGGCGCGGCCTGCGCAACTCGGGGCGAATGATGGTGGTGCTCACCCCTGAATCCAAGCAGGTTTTGCCAACCCGGGGTCGGCTTTCAGGGTGCTCTCAGGGTGGTCCCCCATGGCATGCGCCGCGGGGCCGGGCCACGATCGGATCATGGCACGAAAGAACCCAGCACCTGAGTCCGACAGCACGGCAGACAGCACCCCGGGCATCCCGGCGGCGGTGCCTCCGCCCTCCGGCGGCAGCCGCTTCTTCGGGTGGCTGCGCGACCTTCACGTTCCGCGCCAGCCTGGCTGGATCGGCGGCGTGTGCGCGGGAATCGCCACCCGGCTCGGAATCGATCCGCTGATCGTGCGCGGCATTGTTGTGGTGGTCGCCGTGCTCGGCGGCCCTGCACTGCTGCTGTACGCCGCAGCCTGGTTGCTGTTGCCCGACCACGCCGGCAAGATCCACCTCGAGCAACTCATCAAGGGCCGGCTCGAGTCACCGATCGCCGGAATCGGCGTGATGGTGCTGCTGTCGATCATGCCGGTGACCCAGGGCTTCTGGTCACTGGGCGCCGCGTACTGGGGCGAACCGAGCTGGGGGGCGACGATGGGGCGCGTGCTCTGGTCGGCACTGGTGCTCGCCGCGATCGTCGGCTTCGTGATCTGGCTTGCGCTGCGCTCATCCGGGAGCTCCTCGCCCCTGGTGACCCCGGCAACGACCGACGACCGGCCGGAGACCATACCCCACGAGCCATCCACCTCCAGCCCGGCGGCGGCCGCGGCGTTCACGCTGCCGGAGCCGATCGCACCCGCAGCGGATGCACCGCAGGAGGATGTTGCGGCCTGGCGCGAACAACAGGCGGCATGGAAGGCGGAGCGCGAGTCGTTCCGTCGTGATGCGGACGCTGCGGCGCGCGAGGCGAACCGGCGACTGGCCGAGGAAGCCAGGGCGCGCCAGGCCGCCGCCGCGGCCGTCAGGGCCGAGAACCGCCGCCGATGGCACGTGGCCAACCCCCGGGCGGGCGCCGCGTACTCGGCTATCGCCCTCGGTGCCGCCGCCCTCGCGGGCGGCATTTCCACTCTCCTGCCGGCCACGGCGCCCGGGTATGAGGTGACCGTGGGTCTCGCGGTGGCGGCGATCACCCTCGCGCTGGCGATCACCGCGGCGGGCCTCTTCCGCCGACGCAGCGGGTTCCTGGTGTTTGTCTCGGTAGTGCTGGTGCTCGGCACCCTGGGCAGTGCGGCAGTTCCGCGTGACCGCGAACTGCTGCCCCTGGGCGGCTCTTACTCCCTGAGCAATGGGCGGTCGGGCGACTACCTCATGCCTGCCGGCTACACGTCGATCGGCGTGTACTCCGGCCTCGACGCACCCGGCAGCGTCATCGACCTGCACCAGCTCGCTGGCTACGTCAGCATCCACCTCGACCCCGGCACGACCACCCGAGTCGAGATCGTCACTCTCGACGATGCTCCGGTGCGAGTGTGGAGCCTCGTCCACGACCCTGAGGACCAGGAAATGGTATCCAGCAGCAGTGCGCTCGAGGGCCGCACCCGCGTCGGCGACGAATGGCACTACGCGACCACCATCGGCACGGGCGAGACCCCGGATGCCACCATCCGGGTGTGGCTCGGCGCCGGGAGCATCAGCATTGACGACCAGACCGCAGTACCGACCCAGGAGATGCAGCCGTGACCAGTACCGAACCGACCGACACCACGATCATCCCTGACCCGCGCCCGCGCATTCGGGCCGCAAGCGTCGCCTGGGGGCTCATCGTCATTGCCGTCAGCACGACGGTGATCTGGGTGGTCTCCGCCGCCTCACGCCGCGCGCTCTTTGATGACTGGATTCTCGGGCTGACGCCAGCCAGCATCACCGTGCTCGCGGTGCTGCTCCTCGGTGCCATCCTGTTGCTCGTCGGCATCCTGGTCGGCATCCGACGGCTGCAGCAGCGCGAGTAGCCGCATCCACCGGTCGGTGGATGGCACAGTCAGCCCGTCCACCGCTGTCGCTGGGGCCGCGCCAGGAGCACGATGGGCTCATGACAACCGAGCCGGTCGTGAGCGTTACCGACCTCCGCAAGAACTACGGCAGTTTCACCGCCCTCGACGGTGTGAGTTTCGAGATCGAGCGGGGCGAGACCTTCGCCCTGCTCGGCCCCAACGGCGCAGGCAAGTCGACGACAATCGAGATCCTCGAGGGTTATCGCGACCGCTCCGGCGGCGAGGCGCGGGTGCTCGGGGTCGACCCGGGCCACGGCGGCCTCGACTCGAAGGCCCGCCTCGGCATCGTGCTCCAGTCCACGGGTGAGAGCGGCAACGTTTCCGTCCGGGAGCAGCTAACCCACTTCGCCGGTTACTACCCGAACGCCCGGGATGTCGAGGAAGTGATTGCCGCCGTCGGTCTCACCGAGAAGGCCAAGACCCGCATCAAGAGCCTCTCCGGTGGGCAGCGGCGCCGGGTGGATGTCGCGCTCGGGATCATCGGGCGACCGGAACTGCTGTTCCTCGACGAACCCACCACCGGCTTCGACCCTGAGGCGCGCCGCCAGTTCTGGGGGCTCATCGAGCAGCTGAAAGCCGAGGGCACCACGATCCTGCTCACCACCCACTACCTCGAGGAGGCCGCGCAGCTCGGCGACCGGGCCGGCATCATCGCCGGCGGCCGCCTGATCGACATCGGGCGGGTCGATGAGATTGGTGGTGCGGATGCCCGAATCCCCATCGTGCGCTGGACCGTGGACGGGGTACTGCACGAAGAGCGGACCGCCACACCGGGAGCCCTCGTCGCCCGCCTCGGCGAACCGGACAACCTGCAAGTGGTCAGGCCGAGCCTTGAAGACATCTACCTGAAGCTGGTCGACGACTACGGCACCGGCGATACCGCGAGCACGACCGAGACGGAGAACGCGAAATGACCACAACCACGGGCATCCGCCCCCTGCCCGCCGGCCGCACCCTTCGGCTCGGCGTCAGCCGCATCGGCTACGAGGTGACGACCTACTTCCGCCAGGGAGACTCGGTCTTCTTCACGTTCCTGTTCCCCCTGCTGTTCCTGACGATCTTCTCGGTCGCGTTCGGCGCGCAGAGCTTTGGCGCTCCCGGCGCCGAGATCAGTGCGGCCGCGATGTACCTGCCCGGCATGCTTGCTGCGGGCTTGCTGCTGAGCGGCCTGCAGAACATGGCGATCGACATCGCCACCGAGAAGAGTGACGGCACCCTCAAGCGATTCGCGGGGACACCCCTGCCGGTGATGAGCTACTTCATCGGCAAGATCGGCCAGGTGCTCATCACAGGGTTCTTGCAATCGGCGCTGCTGCTGCTTGTGGCACGGTTGGTGTTCCAGGTCGAGTTGCCAACCGATCCGGCGAAGTGGGTGACCTTCGCGTGGGTGTTTCTCCTGGGTGTCACGACCTCCGCCGTGCTGGGGATTGCGCTGAGCGCCCTGCCGCGCACCGGGAAGAGTGCCTCTGCCGTGATCATCCCGATCGCCCTCGTGCTGCAGTTCATCTCGGGTGTGTACCTCAGCTTCGCGATGCTTCCCGAATGGCTGCAGAACTTCGCGAGCGCTTTCCCGCTCAAGTGGATGGCCCAGGGCATGCGCGAGGTCTTCCTCCCTGCCAGTTTCGAGGTGCTCGAGCAGAACGAGAGCTGGAACCTGCCGGGCGTTGCGATCGCGTGCGGCCTGTGGCTCGTCGTGGGACTCATCGTGTGTCGATTCACCTTCCGCTGGATCCGCAAGGATAGCTAAATGACGAGCCTGCGCTGGTGGCACACCGCCGTCCTCGGGATGGCGGTGGCCCTGGCGGCCCTGGTGCTACTCGGCTACCAGTCGGTGCCGGGCTTCGCCGGTCTCGGCGCGGTGGCGGCATTCGCACTGACCTGGTTCGCGTTGGGGCCGAGGGCGCTACGGAACCGCGGCACGGGTGGCGGATACGCGGTCATCCTGATCCTAATTGCCGGGGTCGGAACGGCTCTCGCACCCAACTTCGCCACCATCCAGTGCGTCGCCTTCCCCCTGCTGTGGTCGCTGATCGAGTCACGGAAGCGGGCGATCGTCGCCAACTTCGCTCTCGCCGCCGCGGTGGGGGTCGGGCTCTACCTGGCCACGGGAGACCTCGCCCAGGCGGTTGCCGTCGAAGCCGTATCGTTCGCGCTGTCGCTTGCCCTCGGGCTCTGGATCTCCGGTATCGCAGAGCAGAGCGAAGAACGGCGACGGTTGCTCGATGAACTGCACCTGGCGCAGGAGAAGTTGGCCGCCCTCAACCGGGACGCTGGTGTGTCGAGCGAGCGGGAACGCCTGGCCCGCGAGATCCACGACACCATCGCCCAAGACCTCACCGGCCTCGTAATGCTCGCCCAGCGCGCCCGGCGCGAACTCGGCGACTCGGCGAGCGGTACCCTCGCGACGCTGGAGGAGAGCGCCCGCGCGACGCTTCTCGAAACCCGTACCCTGGTCGCGGCAAGCTCCTCCGTCACGCTCGGCGGGGGACTCGCCGAGGCGCTCGCTCGGCTGGCCGAAAGAGTCAGCCGCGAAACCGGGATGCCCGTGGAACTGGCCACCGGCGAGCTGCCACCGCTGCCCCGCGAAACCGAGATTGTGCTGCTGCGCTGCGCCCAGGAGGGGCTCGCGAACGTGCGCAAACACGCCAACGCCTCTGCGGCATACGTCACGGTGACCGCCGCCGATGGTGCGGTGGCCTTGCGGGTCGCCGATGACGGCCAGGGATTCGATCCGAATGCCTCCGCCCACGGTTTCGGGCTGGGTGGCATGCGGGAGAGACTGGCGCTCGTGGATGGATCACTCGAGGTCGCCAGTTCGCCCGCCGGGACCGTGCTCACCGCAAGCCTGCCCATCTCGACGGCGGTGCCGAAGTGATCCGTGTACTGGTCGCCGACGACCACCCCATCGTGCGCGGCGGGATCGTCGCGCTGCTGTCCACCGCCGACGACATCCACGTCGTCGGTGAAGCGGTTGATGGCCTCGACGCGGTCGCGCAGGCCTCGCGGCTGCAGCCCGACGTGGTGCTCATGGACCTGCGGATGCCGGGGCTCGACGGTGATGAGGCGACGGCGAGAATCCTCGGCTCACGCACCGCGACACGGGTGCTGATCCTCACGACGTATGAGTCGGATGCGAGCATCCTGACCGCCATCGAAGCGGGGGCGAGCGGCTACCTGCTGAAGGCTGCGCCGCAGGAGGAGATCCTCGCGGGGGTACGCGCGGTTGCCCGAGGCGAGGTTGCACTGGCTCCATCGATCGCAGCGATGCTCGTGCAGCGGGTCGCGAAGCCCGCGGTCACCCTCAGCCCCCGGGAGACCGAGGTGCTCGCCCTGGTCGCGGCGGGCGAGAGCAACCCCTCGATCGCGGCGAGCCTGTTCCTCAGCGAGGCCACGGTCAAGACCCACCTGCTGCACGTGTTCGAGAAACTCGGCGTGAAGGATCGCACCCGCGCCGTCACGAAAGCGATGGAGCTCGGGCTGCTCTAGAGCTGCACCCCGACGGCGATCGGCTCCGGCTGCAGGGCGACCCCGAAGCGGCCGAGCACGCGGGCGCCGATATACCGCGATAGTTCGGCGACATCATCCGCCGTCGCCGCGCCGCGGTTGGTGATCGCGAGGCTGTGCTTCGACGAGATCGCCGCGCCCGAGCCGGGCAGCGCGAAGCCTTTGCCGATGCCGGCCTGCTCGATGAGCCACGCCGCGCTGAGCTTGACGTCGCGGTCATCGATGAGCCACTGGGGCAGTTCGGCGGGCAGGCCACGAGCGAAATTCTCGCTGACGATCGGGTTGGTGAAGAACGAGCCACAACTGACCGAGTCCGGGTCAGTCGGGTCGAGCACCATGCCTTTGGCTGCACGCAGGGCGAGCACCGAATCGCGGATCCCGGCGAGCGGCACCTGGGTGCCGATCT
>JBIITJ010000039.1:0-22809 GCA_044340535.1 Rhodoglobus sp. | reverse complement strand
CGCAGCGTCGACGACCGACTCGAGCCCCTGCTTCATACCCATATTCCCGGTATGCACCACCATGTACTCATCGATGGGCCAGCCGAGTGCGACCCTTGCTTCATCCCTTGTCGCCGTCGATGGAGTGATGTGAGTGAAGTTGGGAATCTCGACCAAGCGGTCTGCGACGATCCCGTGCTCCTCGAGCACTTTCCCGAACTGCGGGGTGATGATTCCCACTTGATCAGCGCGGCGAACCAGCGAGTACTCGTAGGCTGCGATGGCTTGGGATGCGCGACCCCCCGTCGTGCCTGACTCGCCCGCTGCGTTCCCGGTCAGGTCCTGTACAAGCACACCGAGTGGTCGACCGCGCCTGCCATACGCCCCGGCCGCAAGCCCCGCGAGCGACGGAGTCACGGCGATCACGATGTCAGACTTGTCCTTTCGGACTATCGGAGTCGCGCCTGCCAGAAAGCTCGCCTCCATTCGGGCGCGGCCAGCAAGCGTGCTTTGGGCGGGAACGTGATGCTTGACTCTGGTGACTTCTACGCCATCGAGAGTCTCGGCCCATCGAGAACCTCGGGAGTAGGCCGGATCCTTCACTCGCCACTCAGGGTAATGAGGAATCCCGGTTATCACGTGCACGTCCGCCCCGGCCTCCCTGAATGCGGCGGCCATGGCTGTGTTGTACGGTGCGATACCGGTCGAGTCGGGCGCGTAGTTGATCCCCACGAGGCAGATGCCCAGACCGCTGAGAGAACTAGAGCTATCGGGGACCATGAGCATCATTCTGGTGCACGAAGGTTTCCGATCTGTGAACGGTGGCCACTCCGGTCGTGTCGTGAGCCTTGGCATCCAGATATGCTCGTGCTCGTATCGCACCGTGGCTGCATCATCCGGGTGCGGCACTGATCAATACGGGAGCTCCACGTTGACTAGACGCGCCTTCATTACAGGGATCACCGGCCAAGACGGCTCCTACCTTGCAGAGCTGTTGCTCTCCAAGGGCTATGAGGTGCACGGGCTAATCCGTCGATCGTCGAGTTTCAACACTCACCGTCTCGATCATCTGTACATTGACGCGCACGATCCTGCAGCGAAGATGTTCCTGCACTACGGTGACCTGAGCGACGGTGCGCGCCTCGTGACCCTGATCGATGAGATCCAGCCCGACGAGGTTTACAACCTCGGCGCCCAGTCGCACGTGCGCGTCTCGTTCGATGAGCCCGAGCACACCGCAGACACGACGGGCACCGGTACCGTGCGCCTCCTTGAGGCAATCCGGCAGGCGGGCATCCAGACCAAGTTCTACCAGGCCTCCTCCTCCGAGCTGTATGGCGCGACCCCGCCGCCGCAGAGCGAGACCACCCCGTTCTACCCGCGCTCGCCGTACGCGGCCGCCAAGCTCTACAGCTTCTGGATCACCAAGAACTACCGCGAGGCCTACGGCATCTTTGCCACCAATGGCATCCTGTTCAACCACGAATCCCCGCGCCGCGGCGAGACCTTCGTCACGCGCAAGATCACCCGCGCCGTTGCGCGCATCAAGGCCGGGACGCAGAAAGACCTCTACCTCGGCAACCTCGACTCCGTGCGCGACTGGGGCTATGCGGCCGAGTACGTCGAGGGCATGTGGCGCATGCTGCAGGCCGACGAGCCCGACGACTTCGTGCTCGCCACCGGCGTGGGTTATACGATCCGCGAGTTCCTCGACGCATCGTTCGGGCACGTTGGTCTCGACTGGCAAGAGTTCGTGAAGTTCGATGAGCGCTACCTGCGCCCCACCGAGGTCGACGCCCTCATCGGCGACCCGACCAAGGCGAACACGACCCTCGGCTGGAAGCCGACGATTGACGGGGCCGCACTCGCGAAGATCATGGTCGACGCCGACATCCAGGCGCTTGCCCACGAAGGTGCCCACTGGATCGACACTGTCCAGCTCGAGTCGTGGGGCACGAAATAATCCCTCGTAACGCAGGGTTCACACGACATCGCCATAATTGGCAGGAATCTGCACAAGCTGTTCAAACAATCGCGCCCCGTCGTCGGGGGAACGGGGATACGACATGACTGACAACACCGGATTTGAGCCCGGGCCGCTGGATCGGGATGCCCCGCTGTATATCGCTGGCCACCGTGGCCTCGTCGGCTCGGCCATCTGGCGCAACCTCGAGAACCAGGGCTTCACTGGCCTTGTCGGCAAAACGCGGTCCGAGGTCGACCTGACAGACCGGGGGGCTGTTTTCGATTTCATGCGCGAAGCCAAGCCGAAGTATGTAGTGCTTGCGGCCGCCAAAGTGGGCGGGATCATGGCCAACAGCACATACCCCGTCGACTTCCTCTCCGAAAACCTGCAGGTTCAGGTCAACGTGATGGATGCGGCCCTCGAGGTTGGCGTCGAGCGCCTACTGTTCCTCGGCTCCTCCTGCATCTATCCGGCGCACGCCGAGCAACCCATTAAAGAGGAATACCTGCTCACCGGTTACCTCGAGCCCACCAACGACGCGTACGCGATCGCCAAGATTGCGGGCATCCTGGGTGTCCAGTCGGTGCGCAAGCAGTACGGCCTGCCCTGGATCTCGGCGATGCCAACTAACCTCTACGGCCCCGGCGATAACTTCTCGCCGCAGGGATCGCACGTGATGCCAGCGCTGATTCGCCGCTACGAAGAGGCCGTCGAGTCAGGCGCGGAGTCGGTCACCAACTGGGGCACCGGTTCGCCGCGCCGCGAGTTCATGCACGTCGACGACATGGCGGCAGCCTGCCTGCACTTGCTCGAGCATTACGACGGACCCGCACAAGTCAACGTCGGCACCGGTACTGACGTCACGATCAAGGAGATCGCCGAGACTGTCGCCTCCGTCGTGGGCTTCGAGGGTGAGACGCGATGGGACACCACCAAGCCCGACGGCATGCACCAGAAACTGCTCGACGTCAGCAAACTTGCTGACGCGGGCTGGCGTTCGAAGATCGGTCTCGCCGACGGGGTAGCCTCGACGGTGGAGTGGTTCCGTTCGCACAGCTCAGAAATCAGGGGATGACATGGCCCGACTGCGACACATCGTGTTGTTCCGCTTTTACGACGCGATCGATGAAGACTCCAGGATGTACGCGGTCGACCAAATCTCTGCGCTGCGCGACCAACCGGGAATTCTCGAGTGGACGCTGGAAGCGTCCATCGATGGCCGCAAGGGTCCCGTCATCGCCCAGAACGTGTTGTTCGAGAACGAAGAGGCGTTCGAGCTGTATCGTCAAAGCGACAAGCACAAGAGCGTGGGCGAGACGCTGTCGGCCATGGCTGACTGGTTGGTCGCCGACTACCTGGAGTAGGCACTCAGCAGGCCGGGGTTAGCGCGACCTTGATGAACGCGCCCGTCTGGTAGAGGTAGTGATAGACCCAGGTGGAGACCCACAGCGGTGTCTCATCTGCGACCATTCTGAGATCACCGCTATAGCAACGCTCCATCAGTACTCGAGTGCGGGTGATGTGAGGAGTGAAGGTGATGACCGTGGCGCTCTTCCAACCGTGCTTGGCGGCCATTTCGCCGAGGTCTTGCGATTCGCCCTGCGTGGTTGAAGGGTCGGGCTTCACGCAAATCACCGTAATGTCCGGACGTGGGTCGCAGAGCTTGTAGTCCTCCGGGCTTGGGGTCGAGATCATGAGGGTGTCGCTCAACCCTGCTTCGAGCATCCTGTTGGCGACCGCCATGCGGGTTTCGGTCGGCGGGCCGATGACGTAGATGACGTCGGTTTTTTGCGGCTCGTCGACCTGGGGGAAGACGTAGAGGGGTAAGCCCGCCACGATAAAAAGCGCGGTCGCACACAGCGCTCCCAGGAGCGCCGCGCGCAGGTGGGATAGAGACATCACAGCAACCGCCTCGGGATTGGGGGGACAGGGGCACGGCACCGTGTGGCACCAGAATATCGGGGTGAGCTGGCCCGTAGGCAAGATCGAAGGATCGGCGGAAGTTTCGTAGTCAAGGGGCCCCAGCTCGTCGGCCCTTCGGGGTCAGTCCGGGTAAACTCGACGGGTGAATAAACCCGTCGATGTTGCGCTGATTGGCGGCGGGATCATGAGCGCCACGCTCGGCACCCTCCTCAAGCAGTTGCAGCCTGACTGGGACATCCGGGTGTATGAGCGCCTCGGCGAACCCGCCCTCGAAAGCTCCAACCCGTGGAACAACGCCGGCACCGGCCACTCCGCGCTGTGCGAGCTCAACTACACGCCCGAGCGACCCGACGGCAGCATCGACATCGCGAGCGCCGTGAAGGTCAACGAGCAGTTCCAGGTGTCGCGCCAGTTCTGGTCGTTCCTCGTCGACAGCGGCGCGCTGCCCGAGCCCACCGCGTTCATCAACGCCACCCCGCACATGAGCTTCGTGTGGGGGGAGTCGAACGTCGAGTACCTGCGCAAGCGCTACGAGGCTCTCAAAGACCACCCGCTGTTCCGCGGCATGGAATACAGCGAGGATGCCCGCACCATCCGCTCCTGGGCGCCGCTCATGATCCCCGGGCGCCTGAAGTCCCAGGCCATCGCCGCAACGCGCATCGCTGCCGGCACCGACGTCGACTTCGGAGCCCTGTCACGCCTGCTCACCCACAACCTCGTCGACGGGGGCGCGAGCCTCAACACCGACGTGCTTGTCACGGGCCTCAAGCGCCAGCGCAAGTCCGGCCTATGGCAGTTGCGCATGAAGCACGACATCGGCGGCACCCCCATCGCCCCCGTGCAGGCGCGCTTCGTGTTCGTGGGCGCCGGCGGTTACGCCCTCAACCTGCTGCAGAAGTCGGGCATCAAAGAGATCCGCGGCTTCGGCGGTTTCCCCGTCAGCGGCGAGTTCCTGCGCACCGACAACCCCGACCTGGTCGCCCGGCACAAGGCGAAGGTCTACGGCAAAGCCGCCGTCGGGTCACCGCCCATGTCGGTGCCCCACCTCGACCTGCGCGTGGTCGACGGCACCGGCAGCCTCATGTTCGGCCCGTACGCGGGCTTCTCCCCGAAGTTCTTGAAGACCGGTTCTGTGTTGGACCTGTTTGCGAGCATCCGTTGGCACAATGTCATCCCGATGCTCGCCGCTGGCTTTGGCAACCTGGGGCTCGTCGGCTACCTGTTCGGGCAGCTCGCCGCCCGCCCCACCACCAAGTTCGCGGAACTGAAGGCCTTCTACCCGAATGCCGACCCCAAAGACTGGTACCGCATCACCGCAGGCCAGCGCGTGCAGGTGATCAAGAAAGACCCGAAGAAGCTCGGGGTGCTGCAGTTCGGCACCGAGGTGGTGTCGGCGGCCGACGGCAGCATCGCCGGGTTGCTCGGGGCTTCGCCCGGGGCATCCACCGCCGTTCCGATCATGCTGTCGCTCATCGAAAAATGCTTCCCCGACAAGCTGGATGCCTGGAAGCCGTCGCTGCAGCAGATGATCCCCAGTTACGGCCAGCAGCTCTCCGCCGACCCCGAACTCGCGGCGGCCACCATAGCGCGCACGGCGGCGACGCTCAAGATCAACCCGTAGCGCGTCCCGGCACCTGGTCGACTCAGTAGGGTGCGGTCAGCCCGTCGAACATCGGGAAGTGCTTGATGTTGCGAGTGAGCACCCGGGCATCGAGGGCGATTGTGGTGGCGGCGATGGCGAGGTCTGCCGAGTCGATACCACGATTGCCGGGCAGCCACTGTCGGCCGAGCTCGCCGGCGATCTCGGCCATCCTCTCGTCCACCGGATGCCATACGAAGGCACGGAACAGCGCCCGGGTGGCATCCTCCTCGTGAGCACGCATTCCGGCCAGCACCTCCAGCCTGGTTACCTCGCTCGCATGCAGGAGGCCGGACGCACGCGCGCCTCGGAGCGCGGCGGCGGCGACCGACTGTCCTCGGAGCACATCGATCAACACGGAGGTGTCAACGACGACCGTCATCGTGCGACTGCTTGATCCAACCGACTGCCGGAGCGTAAGTGCTCGACATATTCTTTGCCGTCGATGTCACGGTGACCCCAGGCACCGAGCGCGGCATCGATGGCTCGGACATCGGCGTCGGCATCCCTGCCGGGCTTGTATGCCAACGAAACGGCATCCCGGATAAGCGCGGAGATCGAGCGACCAGTCCGCGCGGCCTCCATATCGAGCAGCTGCCGCTCCTCAGCGGTCAGTGAAATCTGCGTACGAAGCATGATGTAAGAATACATCATTCCCATCGCTGGTGGGCGGGTCGTGTACCCCGGTTGTGGGGTACAGCGCGGCGCGGCCCGCTGCCATAGTGAGCAGTATGACTTTGCAGGCGGTTGCCCCCGCGCCGGAGACATCCACTCCCACGCGCATTCGGCTGGCGATCCTCGACGACCACGAGGTGCTGCTCGACAGCCTCGCCAGCTGGATCGGCGCCAACGCTCCCGACTTCGACCTCGTGCTCAGCGCATCCACCTGGCTGCAGCTGGTGCACAGCGACCAGTTCCCGACCGACGTCGTGTTCATCGACTTCCAGCTGCGCGAACCGGTCTCCATCGAGGCCCGCGTGCGCACCTGTCGTGCGGCCGGCGCCAAAGTGATCGTGCTCTCGAGCCTCGACTCCGACGAGCACCGCGACCGCGCCCTCGCCGCCGGGGCTGCCGCATTCCTCTGCAAGGCGATGCCGATGCGCGAGGTGATGGATGCCACGCGCAAAGTCATGGGAATGAAGCCCGCCACCGAGCACGAGCACGACTGGCGCCCGCCACCCGTTGGGGCCACCGCGCAGTCGCGCCCGAAGCTCAGCGCGGGGGAGTCGCAGGCCCTCCTGCTCTACGTCTCGGGCCTCAGCACCCCCGAGGTGGCCGAGCGCATGAACGTGCAGTACGAGACGGCCAAAACCTACCTGCGCCGGGTGCGCGAGAAGTACGCCAAGGCCAACCGGCCGGCGAGCAAAAAGTCTGAGCTGATCAGGCGCGCGGCCGAAGACGGGTACCTTCGTTAGGCTGTTCGGGTGAGCAAGCTGTACTTCCGCTACGGCGCCATGAACAGTGGCAAAAGCACGGCCCTCCTCCAGGCGGCGTACAACTATGAGGAGCGCGGCCAGAACGTCCTGCTCGCCAAGCCCAACATCGACACCAAGGGTGACGCGTCCATCGTCTCGCGGCTCGGCGTGACCCGCCCGGTCGATTTCACGATCGATGCGGATGAGGATGTCTACTCCACGTTCCTCGCGCACAGCGCTCGCGTGCAGGCGGCAACGGGCCTCCCGGTGAGTTGCCTCCTGATCGACGAGGCCCAGTTCCTCAGCGAAACCCAGGCCGACGACCTGCTGCGCATCGCCATCTTCGAGGGCGTTCCGGTGCTCGCGTACGGCATCCGCACCGACTTCCAGACGGTCGCCTTCCCCGGCAGCCGTCGCTTGCTCGAGATTGCCCACTCACTCGAAGAGCTGAAGACCATCTGCCGTTGCGGCCGCAAAGCGATGTTCAACGCCCGCAAGATCGGCGACGACTACGTCTTCGACGGTGACCAGGTCGCCATCGACGGGGTCGACGTCACCTACGAGTCGCTCTGCGGTTCCTGCTACCTGCAGGAGAGCGACGGTGTCCTGAACAACGGCCGACGCCCCCGCGGCGAGTTCAGCTACGGCACGGGCCCCGACCCCGACTTCACCTGAGCCGGGCATCCGCCCCCCTCCCGCCCACCCCGTACCCTGCCGCCCGTCCGCCCTGTCCACTTCTCCGGAGGTTTCGGGCAGATCGGGGATTTTCCGGTAACGGGTGTGGCTAGGACGGTGGAACTCCGGAGAACTGAAGCGCGCCGGGGTCAGGTGTTGCGCGCGCTCACGATTTGAAGGACTGTCCTTCAAATCTGGAGGGGCCGGACGGGATGCCCGCGCCAACCAATCGCGAGGCCAACGGCGGCGACTTAACCAAGAAGACCGCCATCACTGGCGGCCTTCTGTCACTCTGTCGGGGTAGCGGGATTCGAACCCACGACCTCTTCGTCCCGAACGAAGCGCGCTACCAAGCTGCGCCACACCCCGATCATCCACACCCTGCGGTGTGGACCTCATCAAGAATAGCCGAAATCTCCGGCGGTCAGCGTCACGAGCACGGCCTCGGGCGGGCAGGCGAAGCGCACGGGGGCGTAGATGGATGTCCCGAGGCCCGCGCTCACGTTCAGGAACGCCGCGCGGCGCGCGTGGTGCCACACGCTCAGGCCCTGGGCCTGCTCGCGCGGGATGTCGCAGTTGGTCACGAGCGCGGGCAGCCCGGGTACGCGCACCTGGCCGCCGTGGGTGTGGCCGGCGAAAATCATCTGTGCCCCGTGGGTCACGAAGGCGTCAAGCACCCGGCGGTAAGGCGCGTGGGTGACCCCGATCGCGACGGCCTGCGGGCCGCTCGGGTCATCCTGCCAGCCGACGTTCTCGCGCATCTCCTCGATCACGCCGGGCAGGGCGTCGAGCCGGTCCCAGCCGCGGTGCGCGTCGGCCGTGCCGAAGAACTCGAGGCGGGAACCCTTGAGCTCGATCGCCCGGGAGCGGTTGTTCAGCGACATCCATCCCAGTCGATCTTCGAAGAACGACTCGAGCCGGTCGATGTCGAGGGTGGCCGCACGCTTCGGTTTGCTGGAGGGGCCGGCGAAATAGCTCAACGGGTTCTTCGCCTGCGGCCCGAAGTAGTCGTTGGAGCCGTGCACGAAAACACCCGGGATGCCCGCAAACGGCTCCAACGCACGCTCGAGCCCCTCGATGCCGTCGAGGTGGCCCAGGTTATCCCCGGTGTTGACGATCAGGTCGGGCTCGAGCATCGCAAGCTCGCGCACCCACTGCTGCTTGCGCTCCTGCCACGGGGCCATGTGCAGGTCGGAGAGATGCAGCACCGTGATGGGCCGGGCCGCAGGGTCGAGCACCGGGGCGGTTTCGTGCCGGATGGTGTAGCGGTTGCGCTCGACGAGTGCGCCCCACGCGAACGTGGCCGCGCCGACGGCTGCCACCGCGCCTAAGGCGGTGGCAGCCGTGCGGGGTGCGCTCAAGAGCAGCTTGCTTTGCCGACGGCGAGCGTGATCGGGTCGGTCGGCAGCATGTAGTTGCCCGCCCCCGGGTTCGATGACTGCACCTTGTCGATGCGCGGGTCGAGTGGGGTGCCGGGGCCAGGGGATGGGTTCGGTCCGGTCGACGCCACGACCACACACGACTCAGTCACGTTGGTGAAGCCCGCGCTTTGCAGCGCACTCCTGGCCTGGTTGAACGTGTAGGACTGGCCGTCGGCCACCACATCCGGCATCGCGACCTTGTTGCCGCGGCTGGTGAACACGGTGATCGTTGAACCCTTCGCCGAGGGGCTGCCCGCCGCGGGCTCGGTGTTGGTAACCCGGCCTGCCTCAAGCTCTGAGTCGACCTGGCCGCCGTCGGCGAACGTGAAGCCGAGACCCTCGAGCAGCGCCTTGGCTGCCTCGGGGCTCTGGCCGCGCACATCGGGCACCGTCGGTGCGCTCGCACCGTTGAGCAGCGCCTGTGCGGGGCCCGGCCAATCGTCGCCACCGAAGCGCGCGCCATAGTTCTTGAGGGCGTCACGCATGATCATGTTGCGGAGGATCTCACCGCGCACGCCGCCGTAGCTGGTGCGCAGGATGTTGTAGTCGTACTTGATGTTGCCCACCCAGGTCACCACGGTGACCTTCGAGCTCGAGCCGGCGATCCAGGTCTGGTTCGCCTCGTTGGTGGTACCCGTCTTGCCGAAGATCGGGATGCCGTCGCCGACGCTCGCGCTGCCCTTCATGACGCCCTTCAGCACGTCGACAGCGGTGTTGGCCACGTCAGGGGTGAGCACCTGGCGGCAGTCCTTCGCCTGGCCCCCCAGGTCAGCCCCGCCCGGCCCGGTGGCGCGATCGATGATGATCGGCTTGCAGCTCAGGCCCTGGGCAGCGACCGTGGCATACGCCGTGGCGAGGCTCAGCGGGGTGATCTCGTTGGTGCCGATGATCGTCGACAACAGGTGCGAGAGGGGCTTGCCGTCGGCGCGCTCCACCCCCATGTCTGCGGCGAGGGTGTGGATAGCGCAGAGGTCGAGCTGCTGGGCCATCGAGAAGAACACGCCGTTGATCGAGGAGACCGTTCCTGCCCGGACCGTCCAGATGCCCGTGCTGCCCGAGTTATTGCGGAAGGTGTAGTCGGGGCCCGAGGTCACTTCAGGCTGGCAGCTGTCGTGGAAGGTGCTGAGCTTGAGAGTGCGACCGGCACCCTCGACCCGCTCGTTGACACCCTTGCCCTGGTTGAGCCACTCCAGCAGGGTGAAGAGCTTGTAGGTCGAGCCGGACTGGAAGCCGCTCGATCCGCCGTACTCGAAGCTGGTGTTGAAGTTGACGGCCGTCGTAGTGGGGCCGCCACCCTCGAGGGTGTCGTTGAAGTCTTTGTTCTGGGTCATCGCCAGTACGCGGCCCGTGCCGGGCTCCACGGCAGAGGTGGCGCTACCGAGCTGGAAGCGCTCCTCGTTGTTTGGCGCGTACACGTAGGTCGAGTTCTGCGTGACCGTGTTCAGCTCTAGGTCGAGGGTCGTGTACAGCTTGTAACCGCCGCGCTCCCAGTTCGCCTCCCGCTCGGCCTCGTCCTTGCCGAGGAACTCGAAGTCCTTGACGCTCTTGACGACAAAGTCGCAGAACCATTTCGCGTTGGGGTGCGCCGCGATGCAGCCGCTCGTCGGTGCCGAGGGCAGCAGCGTGGTGTCGTCGACAGGCGTGGCGACGGCGTCCTTGTACTCCTGCTCGGTGATGCTGCCGAGGTCGTACATTGCATACAGGATGACGTCGCGTCGATCCTGGTTCTCCTTGTAGTGCTCGGGGTCATCGAGCGAACGCAAACCCGGGTACTGCACGATCGCGATGAGGCTCGTGGCCTGCGTCAGGGTGAGGTCCTTCGCGTCAACGCTGTAGTAGCGCTGGGCGGCGGCCTGGATGCCGTAGGTGTTGCTGCCGAAGAACGCGATGTTGAGGTACGCGGTGAGGATTTCCTTCTTCGTGTACTTCTTCTCGACACCGATCGCGTACTTCATCTCGGAGAGCTTGCGGTCGAAGGTGGTCGCCGTGGCTTCGGCGTAGGCCGCCTGGCGTTCTTCGAGGGTCGGCTTTTCGAGTGCAGCCTGCATGTTGATGTTCTTCACCAACTGCATCGTGAGGGTCGACGCGCCACTCTCCACGTCGCCCGCGCCCGCGTTGCCGAGGGCAGCGCGGATGACCGAGGCGACGTCAACGCCGCCGTGCTCGAAGAAGCGGCGGTCTTCACCGTCCACCGCGGCCTGCAGGGCGTAGGGCGAGATCTCGTCGTAGCCGACCGTCTCACGGTTCTGGGAGAAGATCGTCGCGATCAGCTGGTTGCCGCTGGCGTCGTTGGAGAAGATCTCGTTGCGCTCGCGCTGCTCCGAGATTTCCATGTACTCGGGGAGGCTCTCGAAGATGCCGATGGTGCTGGATGCCGTGATGCCGGTAACCGCAACGGCGGGCGCAACCATCACAGTGACCAGGAGGCCCGAGAGGGCGCTGAACCCGATCAGGCCGGCGATCGCGGAGACAAAGCCTCGACGCGGGGTTTTTTGGGCAGACATAGAATCAGGGTACGGGATGAACCCGTGACACAAGCTGAACGGACGCCGACAAATGCAACAGTGGGAGTACCTCACCACCCCGCTCATGATCCACAACACCGCCGCGATCCTCAACAACTGGGGCTCGGAAGGCTGGGAACTCGTGCAGGTCGTTACCGGCCCCGAAGGCGGACTCGTCGCATACTTCAAGCGCGAGAAAAAGGAACAGTAATGTCGAAAATCGATGAGCGGCTGGCTGAGCTCGGCCTCTCACTTCCCGGTGTCGCGGCCCCCGTCGCCGCCTACGTGCCCGCCGTGATCTCGGGTAACCACGTCTACACCTCCGGCCAGCTTCCGTTCGTGGACGGCGCGCTGCCGGCGACCGGCAAGGTCGGTGCATCCGTCGACGCCGAGGCGGCGAAGCAGCTCGCCCGCACCTGTGTGCTCAACGGCCTCGCCGCGGCCCACAGCGTCATCGGCTCGCTCGACCGCATCACGCGGGTCGTGAAGGTGGTCGGCTTCGTGGCATCCGACCCTTCGTTCACCGGGCAGCCCGGCGTGATCAACGGGGCATCCGAACTGCTGGGAGAGATCTTCGGCGACGCCGGGGCGCACGCCCGCAGCGCCGTCGGGGTTGCCGTGTTGCCGCTCGACTCGCCCGTCGAGGTCGAGTTCCTGTTCGAGTTCGCGTGAGCGACGTCTGGTCTTTCGCGTGAGTGACGTCTGGTTCGAGGGCACCTCCGGCGCGAGTGCGGTGCCCCACGACCTCGATCTCGGGGCTTACGATCCCGCGTTGACGGGGATCAGCATCCGTGGCCGCCGCCTCGTGCAAGACACCCGCGACCTGCAGCAGGGTGACATCTTCGTCGCCCTCGGCCGCCCCGGAGCCCCCGCCTTGCCCTTCATCGAAGACGCCTTCGCGCGCGGTGCGGCCGCGGTGCTGGTGGATGCCGCTGCGGTCGAAGGCCAACGGATGCCCGTTGACGTGTACCGCCTTGCCTCCCTCGCCGACGTCGTGGGTCGCATGGCCGCCGACTTCACCGGAAACCCGTCCCGCGCCCTCACCATGGTGGGTGTCACGGGTACCAACGGCAAGACCTCGACCTCGTTCCTGCTCACCCAGGCCTGGTCACTCCTCGGCGTGCCGTCAGCCACGATCGGCACGCTCGGGGCGGGCGTCACCGGTGACCCGCGCATCAACATGGGCATGACCACGCCGCAGGTCACCACGCTGCACCAGTACCTGGCCGACTTCCGGGCGCGCGGGGTTTCTGCGGTAGCGATGGAGGTCAGCTCGCACGCGCTCGAGCAGAACCGGGTCGCGGCCGTCGAGTTCGACATCGTCGCTTTCACGAACCTCACCCGCGACCACCTCGACTACCACGGCACCATGGAGGAGTACGCGGCCCAGAAGGCCAAGATCTTCACGCTGCCCGGCGTCACCGCTGCCGTCGTCAACCTCGATGACCCGTTCGGGGCCGAACACTTCGCGACCCTGCCGTACCGCGGCATCGGCGTGAGCTCGCACGGCAACCCCGCCGCGACGGTGTCCGCCGATGCCGTGGAGCTCACTACCGAGGGGCTGCGGTTCGACCTCGTAATCGGGGAGTCGAGGCATCCCGTAGCCAGCTCGCTGATCGGGCGCTTCAACGTCGACAACCTTCTCGCCTGCGCCGGCGTGCTGCTGGCCCAGGGCTACGAGCCGTCGGTGATTGCCGGCGTGCTCGGGCCGCTGCAGCCGGTGCTGGGGCGGATGACGCGCATCCACCCGAACCCCGCGCTGCCGCTCGTCGTCGTTGACGCCGGGCACACCCCCGATGCCGTGCAGCAGGCGGTCACCGCCCTGCGCGAGTCGGGCCACCAGCGCATCGTCACCGTGTTCGGCGCGACGGGCGACCGCGACCCGGGCAAGCGGCCCGTGATGGCGCAGATCGTTGAAGACGGTTCCGACCTCGTGGTCGTCACCGACGACGACGTGCACACCGAAGACGGTGACCGCATCCTCGACGACATCCGGGCTGGCTTCCGGGACCCCTCCCGCGTCGTCGAGATCCGCGACCGCGCCACCGCGATCGCCTACGCCATCGACGCCGCCGGCCCCGACGATGTCGTGCTGCTGCAGGGCAAAGGCCACGAGCCGTACCAGATCATCGGCCACGAGCACGTGCCCTTCAGCGACATCGACACCGCGCACCGGTTGCTCGCCGAGCGCAGCTAGCCGGGTCTCGGCTTCGCTCGACCACCGGTGATCGAGCGAAGCCGAGATCGCTCAGTTGAGCTTGTCGGTGATGATCTGCATGACTGAGGTGTCGGCGAGGGTGGTGGTGTCTCCGATTTCACGGCCCTCCGCGACATCCTGCAGCAGGCGGCGCATGATCTTGCCGGAGCGGGTCTTCGGCAGCTCGGCGACGATGAAGACCTGGCGGGGCCGGGCGATCGCGCCGATCTGCTCGGCGACGTGCGCGCGCAGCAGGGTGGCGGCCTCCTCGGCGGTTTGGGCCGCCGCCTGGTTGGACTTGATGATCACGAACGCGACCACGGCCTGGCCGGTTGCTTCATCTGCCGCACCCACGACTGCCGCCTCGGCGACGATGTGGTGGGATACGAGCGCCGACTCGATCTCCTGGGTCGACAGCCGGTGGCCGGAGACGTTCATCACGTCATCCACTCGGCCGAGCAGCACGATGTCGCCGTCGGAGTCGACGTGGGCGCCGTCGCCCGCGAAGTACTTCCACTCGCCATCCTTGCTGAAGCGCGACCAGTAGGTCTCGATGAAGCGGTCGGGGTCGCCCCAGATGCCGCGCAGCATAGCGGGCCAGGGCTCAGACACCACGAGCAGGCCGCCCTGGGGTGGGTCGACCCGGGTTCCGTCTTCGCCGAGGATGTCGATCTTGACCCCCGGGATCGGCACCTGAGCCGAGCCGGGCTTCAGGGTCGTGAGCCCGGGCAGCGCCGAGATCATGATCGCGCCGGTCTCGGTCTGCCACCAGGTGTCGACGATGGGCGTCTCACCGTGGCCGATGATGTCGCGGTACCAGATCCACGCTTCGGGGTTGATCGGTTCACCGACCGAGCCGAGCACGCGCAGCGACGACAGGTCGAACTCCTTCGGAACCTGCCGCCCGATCTTCATGAACGAGCGGATCGCCGTCGGCGCGGTGTAGAAGATCGACACCTTGTATTTCTGGATGATCTCCCACCAGCGACCCGGATGCGGCGTGTCAGGCGTGCCCTCGTACATGACCTGGGTCGCCCCGTTGGCAAGCGGACCGTAGACCACGTAGCTGTGGCCCGTGATCCAGCCGACGTCGGCGGTGCACCAGTAGACATCCGTCTCTGGATGCAGGTCGAAGACGTTCCTGTGCGTGAACGCCACCTGGGTCAGGTACCCGCCCGAGGTGTGCAGGATGCCCTTGGGCTTACCGGTGGTGCCGGAGGTGTAGAGGATGAACAGCGGGTTCTCGGCTTCGAAACCCTGGGCTTCGTGCTCGGCGTCGACGGATGCCAGCTCCTCGTGCCACCACAGGTCGCGCCCCTCGGTCCACTCCACGGTGTTCTCGCCACGCTTGAGCACAAGCACATGCTCGACGGTCGAGGTGTCACCCGCGAGCGCGCCATCGACGGCGGCCTTGAGGGGGAAGACCTTGCCTTTGCGCCAACCGCCGTCGGCGGTGATGACGAGTTTCGCGCTCGCGTCATCGATGCGGCTGCGCAGGCTCTCCGAGCTGAAACCGCCGAACACGACCGAGTGCACGGCACCCACGCGGGCGATCGCGAGCATCGCGACGACGGCCTCGGGCACGACGGGCAGGTATACCGCGACGCGGTCACCCTGCCCAATGCCGAGCTTGGTGAGCACGTTCGCCGCACGCTTGACCTCCGCGGTCAGCTCGGCGTAGGTGATGCTGCGGCTGTCGCCGGGCTCACCCTCCCAGTGGATGGCCACCCGGTCGCCGTTGCCCGCGAGCACGTGGCGGTCGAGGCAGTTGTAAGCCACATTGAGGGTGCCGTCGGCGAACCACTTCGCGAACGGCGGGTTCGACCAGTCCAGCGTTTCGGTGAACGGCGTGTGCCAGTGCAGTTGCCTGGCCTGGTCGGCCCAGAAGCCCAGGCGGTCTGCGCGGGCATCCTCGTAAAGGTTTTCATCGGCGATCGCCGCGGCGGCGAACGAGTCGCTCGGCGGGAAACGTCGGGTCTCGTGAAGCAGGCTGTCAATCGAATTGATGGTCATAAAGATCCTCGTCGATCACGCGGGCTGCCAGGATCCGCGAACTGTATGAACAGGGTTACTTCCCCATCGTAGGTCGTCCATTGCGTCCACCGCACGGTGCGCTACACTGAGTGCCGTTGGATGCAGATTCAACTAGCGGTGCCAGCGATTCCCCCCAATCCGGTACTGCTGTGGCGGCGCCTGTTCCCCCCAATAGGCGCCGCCCCTCTGCGTTAGTTAACGGGCCCTCCACAGCCGGAGCTCCCACCTGTGGTTCCCGCCTTCGCCGGTGTCGGGCCTGCGGGAGGCGCGTCCCGCCTAGCGTGGTCGGCATGCAGCCGTTCGTCGCCCGTCGACCAGGGGATGCCCCGGCTTCGCCGCAGCGCACCGCGTCACCGGAATTCGGGCCCCTCACCGAGTACCTCGCCGACCCGGCCATCACCGACATCTTCGTCAACGGGGCGGGCGGCGTGTGGGTGGACCGCGGTGGTGGGCTGCAGCGGCGAGGGCACCCCGAACTCGACGAGGCGGCGGTGCGCGCGCTCGCCGTGCGGCTGGTCGCCCTCGGCGGCCGGCACATCGACGAGGCCAGCCCCTGCGTCGACACCCGGCTGCACGACGGCATCCGCGTGCACGCCGTGCTGCCACCCGTCTCGCCCAGCGGCACGCTGCTGTCCATCCGCGTGCCACACCTGCGCCCGCTGTCACTGGCCGACCTGGAGGCCGCCGGCTTCTTCGACGTCGTGCCACGCCAACTCGTTGCCGACCTGGTGGCCCGGCGCACCAACCTGCTCATCACCGGCGCGGGGGGCAGTGGCAAAACCACACTGCTGTCGGCTCTGCTCGGCGAAGCGGCAGCCACCGAACGGATCGTGGCCATCGAAGACGTCAGCGAGCTGCGGGTCACCCATCCGCACGTCGTCACCCTTGAGGCCCGCCAGGCCAACCTCGAAGGCGCCGGCGGCCTCGGGCTGGCACGGTTGCTGCGCGAAGCGCTGCGGATGCGACCCGACCGCCTCGTGCTGGGGGAGTGCCGGGGTGAGGAGATCCGGGAATTACTGGGCGCGCTCAACACCGGGCACGACGGCGGGGGAGGCACGCTTCATGCCAACTCGCTCGCCGATGTGCCGGCCCGGCTCGAAGCACTCGGAGCCCTCGCGGGGCTGGGGCCCTCCGCGATCGGGCGGCAGGCGGTGAGCGCGATCGGCGCGGTGCTGCACGTGGAACGCCGGGGCGAGGTGCGCAGGCTCGCGCAGGTGGGCACCTTTGCGCTCGATGATCGCGACCGGCTGGTGATTGCGGGATGACCCCGCGCGGGTCAGGCCTGGCCGAGGTCGCCACCGTGACACAGCGCCTCGCCGTGCTACTTGCGGCCGGGGTGGAGCCGGCTTCCGCGTGGCGGCATGTTGCGGCATCCTCACCCTCCCCGGTCCCGGCGGCCGTCGCCTCTGCCGCTGATAAGGCGGCCACCCTCGCGGCGATCGCGCAGCAGATCGCGCCCCTGGAGCGCAGCGCCTGGCGTGGGCTCGCGGCAGCGTGGCTCGTGGCAACCGAGGCGGGCGCACCCCTGGCGCCGTCGCTGCGCAACTATGCCGAGTCGCTGCGACAGCTCGCTCAGGCCCAGCGCGATGCCCGCGTTGCGCTCGCCGCCCCCATCGCGACCGCGCGCATGGTGGTCGCCCTGCCCGTTGTCGGCGTGCTGTTCGGCATGGCGCTCGGGTTCAACACCCTGCAGACCCTGTTCCTGACACCGGCGGGCTGGGGTTGCCTCGTGGTCGGCGTGGGTCTGATCCTGCTCGCACTGCGTTGGAACCGTCGGTTGGTCCGTGCCGCGAGCCCCACGGAAGCCACCCCGGGGCTGGCCTGCGACCTCATGGCCATCGCGATGAGCGGTGGGGCGGCGCTCGATCGGGCTCGCGCCCTCGTCGACCACGCGGTGAACCGGTTCGAGGTGACGCTCGACGACGAGCGGCTGCGCGACGTGCTTGAGCTTTCCCGCTCGGCCGGTGTCCCCGCCGGCGAACTGCTGCGCGCCGAAGCCGACGAGCACCGACGGGATGCCCGCGCCGCCGCACAGGAGCGCGCCAGCACCCTGTCGGTGCGACTCATGCTGCCCCTCGGCCTGTGTATCCTCCCCGCCTTCATGGTGCTCGGCGTGCTGCCGCTGCTGGTCACCGTCGTGTCCTCAACAGTGGGAACCTTCTGAGCCTGCACCTTCCGCGGCGAGCGTCGTGACCGCGTCAGTCGAGGGATGACGCTGGGGCGGGGAAGGTACTCCCTAGCGGCAGTCGCGCGGTGAGTCGAGCTCCGCCGAGGGGGCCCGCCGCCAGCGCAAGCGAGCCTCCCGCGTCGGCGAGGCGGGCGCTGAGCGTAGCGAGCCCACTGCCCCGCGCGGGATCGGTGTCGCCAGCGCCGGACCCGTCGTCGTCGAGCACGATATCGAGCACCCCGTCGGCGTCAACCGAGACCGAGACGTTGAGGGTGCCCGCGTGGCCGTGGCGGAGGGCGTTCGACACGCCCTCCTCAAGCACCCGGATCGCGAGGATTCGCAGTTCTGTTGGCAGCGGGGCGGTGCCGGGGTCGTCGGCTCGCACGACCGAATCGTCGATCCGCACGGTGACGGCAATCGTCGACGCCAGTCGGCGGAGCAGGATGCGGACGGCCTGCGCGAGCCCCATGTCGACGCCGCTCGGGTAGAGCAGTTGGCTGTAGCCGCGGACATCCTGCTCGCGCAGCGACTCCACGTCCGCGTGCAGCGCCTCGAGCCGGGCGAGGTCCTCGGCGGTCACCGGTGCGCCAGTAGCGAGGGTGTTCTGCAGGGCGCGCGCATGCGCGGCGATGATCACGAGGCGCTGCTGCACTGTTCCGTGCAGGCCTTCGGCGACGACGCGGCGCACCCGCAATTCTTCGGCCTGCAACTGCTGCAACGCCGTCGCCGCGCGGATTGCCTGCAGCGCACCGTGTCGTTCCTGCAGCAGCAGTCGCACATCCAGCTCGGCAGCCGCGAGCCCGATCCCGAGCGAGATTGCCGTGGTTACCCCCGCCCCGGGCAAATCCAGCAGAATCGGCCCGGGGGCCGAGAGCTCATGCACGCCGAGGGCGAGCTGAAGCGCCGTGCGGGTGAGGGCCCCGCCGAGTCCGATCCCCGCCAGCAGGGCGACCTTCACGGGCCACGATCGTCCGATCCCGGGAAACAGCAGGATCCCAGCGATCACCACCGCGCATGCCGTGAGATTCGACACCAGGCGTTCCACGACCCCGATCACGGCATCCGCAGGCACGGGCTCGCCACTCAACTGCAGCAGGTTGGCCTGGGCGGCCGACCCGATGGCGAAGACCATGAGTGGCACCGCCGTAGCGAATCCCTGGATCAGGCGATAGCGGCGACGATCCGAAGGCTGCGGGCTCGTGAGCCGTGACGGGTCAGTCACGGCTCGATTCCTCGATAAAGCGCAGCACTGCGCTGACGCGTGAGTTGCTGTTCTCGGGCAGCCGCAACGCGGCGTAGATGAGGTTGAGATGGTTCTCGACAGAACGTGCCGAGATGGAGAGGCGCTCGGCGACCCCGGCGTTCGACAGGCCAAGGGCCACGAGGGTGAGCACCTCGTATTGCCGCGCGCTGAGCCCGGCAAGCGCCGAGCCGGTGCGAGGGCGCGCCCGTGCCACCAGCGCCGGGTCCAGCACCGTCACACCGGCGGCGGTCGCGCGGATCGCCTCCACGACGGTGCGGGTGCTCGACAGCGGCGAGTTCTTCGACAGGTAGCTCCATCCCTGGCGCACATCGAGGGGTAAGTCGACCAGATACTCCATGACGTCCTGGCTCGAGACCAACAGGATGCCCATTCTTGGACTCAGGCGACGCAGCTGCACACCCAACCCGACCCCGTTGCCGTCTGGCAGGTCGACGTCGAGGATGGCGACATCGACCTCGCCAGGCCGGATCAGTCGAAGCGCCTCGGTGACACTTGCGGCCTCGATGGTGACGACGACGTCGGGGGAGGGGGCCTGCACCGCGCCGAGCATCTCACGGTAGAGCGGGTGGTCATCGACGATCGCGACCCTCACCACATCCGACATCGGGGCGCTCGTCACGAGTTCACCGTACGCGACCGGGTGCTGGCGTGCGCCACTTGCCTCGTGCGACACGATCAGTGCGGAGCAACATCATCGCGAACCCGACCATCACGGCGAGGAGTGCGAGCGCCGCCCCGGTGCGCATGTCGGCACCCGTGATGGCCAGGCCGCCGATGACGAGCGGCGGGGGGACGGAGCCTGCGCTGTACGTCGCATCGTCGATCTGCCCGTACGCATCCGTGAGTCGGTAGGAGATTGGGGTGGGCACGCCGCTGAAGGATCGCTCGGGAGTGAAGGTCACGACGCCGGTCGCGGGGTCGAGTTCGTAGTCACCCTCCCCGGCGACGGTGAGCCTGAGCACGGGAAGCCCTCCACCGTCGAGAAGTCGAGCCGAACCCGAGGTGGGGACGGGCAGTGTCGTCGACTGGGTCCGTACTCCGGCGCTCGCCGTCGACGTGAGGTCCGGCGCGACGGGCGGCAGGGGTGGCGTCACCGTCGGTGTGTACCGACCGTTCGCGGACTCGCTGAACGAGTTGCGCACGATGAAGTCGACTCCCGAGGCGGTTCCCTGGAACCCGAGTTCGGGTTCAAAAGTCACGACGCCGGTCGTCGGGTCGATCTCATAACGGCCCTCACCGGGAACGGTAAGGGATGTCACCTCGGTTGAGCCGTCGAGCAGGAAGACCTCACCGCTGATCGGCACCGGAATCGTCGCGGCCTGTGTCGCCGTGCCGACGCCGGTGCTCACCTGGTCGCTGACGACGGGCGGGACTCCCACCGCGCCGTCAATGCTCGGCATCCGCAAGGTGACGGGCACCGACTCGGCGGTCAGTGTCGTCGATGACTGGGTGAGCGCCGAGAAGGCGGCGGATCCTGCCGCCTTCTCGTCGTTTGCCGGCACCGAGGCATTCGGGTTGATCTCGGCGTAGTCCGGCTCGGCCGCACCCGTCGTCGGCGTCGTGACGGGCAGGTCGACCGCCCACGTCACGTACGGGTTGAGGGTGTTGCCGCTGTAGTCGACTTTCACCGCGGTGACGGTCGACGGGTCGCTGGGGAGCGTTGTGCTCCAGTTGGCCGCCGCGCACCCGGACGCCGAGACGGCGAGTTCGGGCAGGCAGGGCAGCGCCTCGGTCGTGTAGGAGACGATCGGCGCGGTGCCGAGCGTCGGGGGCGTTGCGGCCCCCGTGAGTTGCACCGGGAAGGTGTTTGTTGCCGCGTTTCGTGATGTCGTGGTGAGGATAGCGGTGTCACCGGCCCGGGGGAGGGTCGCGACGACGACGACGTTGGTCAGTGGCAGCGTGCCGGTGTTGCGCATCGACAAGCGGTACGTGTCGGCGCTGCCGGGGGCGGTGTACACGGTGCCGGTCTCGAAACCGGTGCTGTACGCGCTGTCCACCTGCACGGTGAGATCTGCAGAGGTGCTCGGGGCGGGGCTCACCTGGAAGCTCCAGTTGCACAGCACCTCCGTCGTGTTGCCGTCGCCATCCATGTCGCCCGTGTCGGGGTCCGAGACAAAGAAGTTCCACGTGCAGCCGTAGGGATCGCTCGCCGACGAGCCGTAGGCGCGCACCCACGAGGCTCCCCATGCCTCGTCATCGAGCTCAAGGTCGTAGGCGATGCTGTACCCGGTCCCCGGAGCCAGCACGGTGCCGGCGGGGTATGTCCAGCGATGGAGCGTCGAGGTTGTGCCGTTCCAGTTCGGCACGGTTGTCAGGGTCGGCTCGGGCAACACGGTTGTCGATGACGGCGTCCAGGAGTCGAGGCTGAGAGTGTCAGCCAGCAGCAGCACAACCACGGGGTTGCGCAGCGGGAACGGGCCGGCGTTGATGCCGACGCTCGCCGGCACATCGCTGACACCCGGGGCGAGGGTGCCGCCGCCGCCGAGGCTCGTGGTGATCGTGGTGACCTGCGGAACCACGGTGAGGGTGTGGGTCTTGGTGACGTCGTCGGCCTGGTCGACGCTTCCGGAGACCACGTGGTAGCTGTAGTCCGCGGTGTTGACGATGGTATCGCCGACCTCGGTCACGGTCCCGTCGAGCGACTCCTCCATGACGGTCGCCGAGATGTTCACCGTGTCGCCACCCTGCCCAGGGCCAACGTCGAAGTACTTCACGAGGATGCGGGCGACCCGGTCGCCGGTGCCGAGCGCAGCGGCCCCGCTCGGCCAGGCCGCTCCGTAGATCGCCACGCCCGCCGAGCCATTCACGGGGATGTCAGCGGCCTTCACGAGGGTGTCGTCGTCCCCGCCACCCGGCACGCCGTCCGGCCCGTAGTGCGACGAGATCCACAACTCGCCCGGCACGCTGCCGATCGTCGGCATCGAGGCGGTGACGCTGTCGACGCGCATCGGCTCGGGGATCGTGTCGAGAATCGTCATCTCGTCAGCTGTCGTGTTGCCAGTGTTGCTCGAAGCGAGGAACCAGGTGATCGCGGTCGTCGTCGCCGCAGTGCCGGAGAACGACCATTTGTTGAAGCCGATGTTGACTGTCGGTGCAACGATGTCGTAGCTGTGCACGCCGGAGCCGAGGGCGATCGTGCCGGATTCGCCCAGGAAGTTGCCGCTCCAGGCGACCGACGTGGTCTTCGTGTCGCCCGCCGCATTGCCCGACGTCGACTCGTAGTAGACGACATAGCGAAGATCGGCGCAGCCAGTGAGCTGCCCGAGCGTCCAGGTGATCGTCCCGGCGGAGTGCACGCTACCGCTCTGGGCAGAGGAGAACAGAGCACCGGCTGGCAGGGTGACGACGGCCACCGAGCCGGCAGCCACGGCCACGGCCGAGGCGTTCAGGGCCGGCTCGACGCACACCCGGGCGGTGTAGCCGACCGGCTCGTCGAGGGTGCCTCCGGTGCTCAGCACGACCTCGGCGCGGGTGACGCTCTCCGCGCGCCCGATGACGGTGACGCTGTTCGACGTTGCGTCGCCAGACCCCGTCGCACGCATGATCGACGTCCAGGTGAAAGTCGTGCCATCGGCGGTCGTCCAGGCGGGGACGCCGAGGCTGATGGTGATCTGGCCGGCACTGC